>NZ_KB911465.1:0-90849 GCF_000383495.1 Mycobacterium sp. 360MFTsu5.1
ATTCGAACGTATGAGCGAAACTATGAGTGATCCCCACGCCGCGGCCGCGGCGGTCGACGCGATCACCCTGGCCACCCGCCAGGAGAACGCCGCCGGCGCCCGCCGCCTGGCCGCGATCGGCGACCTGTGGGAGCTGCGCGCTCCCGACGACGACATCGAAAAACGGTACTGGGCGATCGACGGTTTTTCTGGCCTGGTGGTCGAGGTCGCCGCCGCGCTGGGGGTGTCCCGCAAACGGGCGCAGGCCCAGGTGGAGCGGGCGGTGATGCTGCGCACCCGCCTACCCAAAGTCGCGGCCGTCTACGCGAAAGGGCTGATCGATGCGGTGATGGTCGCGATGATCGTCGCGCGCACCGACCTGATCATCGACGACGACGTCGCCCAACAGGTCGACGCCGACCTCGCCGCCAAGATCGTGGCCTGGGGGCGGTTGTCGAAACCGAAAATGGAACAACGGATCGACGCGATCATCGCCGCCTCCGACCAGGCCGGGGTGCACCCGCCCAAACCCCCGTCACAAGCCCGGTACCTCGACATCCGCGCCTGCGGCCCCGGCGCCGCCAGTGTCTGCGGAACGCTCGATGCCGCGACCGCCGCCGTACTCGACGCGGCCCTCGACGACCTCGCAAAAAGCGTGTGCCGCAATGATCCGCGCAGCCACGATCAACGCCGGGCCGCGGCCATCGATGCCCTCGCCCGCGGTGGCCGGTTGCGCTGCGAGTGCGGACAGGACGACTGCCCCGCCGCCGCGGCCGAGCTACCGGCGGCGACCGTCGGCCCCCGCGCCGTCATCCACGTCATCGCCACACCGCAAGCAGTGAACGGGCAGGCCCCCGGGTTCCTGCCCGGCTACGGGCAGATCCCCGCCGAACAAGTCGAACGACTCGCCGACGGCGCCATCATCCGCCAGGTCGACATCCCACCGGATGCGGCCGAACCCCGCTACCGGCCCTCGGCCAAACTGGCCGAGTTCGTCCGCTGCCGGGACCTGACCTGCCGATTCCCCGACTGCGACCGGCCCGCCGACGCCTGCGACATCGACCACACGACCGCCTATCCCGCGGGGCCGACGCACCCGTCAAACCTCAAATGCCTGTGCCGGTTCCACCACCTACTCAAAACCTTCCACCCTTGGCGCGATCAGCAGTTCCCCGACGGGACCGTCGTGTGGACCGCTCCCACCGGGCACACCTACATCACCAAACCCGAAGGCGCCCACTGGTACCCACAACTCGCCCACCCCACCGGAACACCCCAGATCAGCGAACAACCGCCACGCAGCCCCGCGCGCGGCCACTGCATGCCCAAACGCAAACGCACCCGCGCACAAGAACGCCAACAACGCGTCAACCAAGCCCGCACGGCCAACGAAGAACGCATCGCCGACGAACAATCGCGCCGCATCGAACACGAAAAGATCCGGGCAGCAGAAGAAGGCTGGAATGAACCCGCACCGTTCTGAAATGCGGAAAACGGCCGCTTACAATGGGTTTCACCATCGCGAGCGGCCGTCGTCGGGCAGCAGGGGGGCGACGACCACCCCGCCGGCCGTAGCTACGGGCACCCCAAGAACTGGCAGGTCGCGTTGGTGTTCTCGCCCGCGACTGTGCGGTAGTGGGGGTGACCGCCGTACCAGCCGTCTTCGGCGGTCATGCCGACGACCTGAGGTGGCATTCCGCGGTGTACCAAGTTGTACCGATGGCAGGTCGTCCAGTCCCAGTCAACCTCGGTGAAGCCGCCGGGGACCGGCTGGCCCGGGCACCAGGTACCCGAGGAGGGTTCTGCGTGGGCGGTGCCGGCGCTGAATCCAAAGGCGGCCAGACTCATCCCACCGGACAGCAGTGCCGCCGCGGCCAGTCGTGCGATTCGTCGCGTCATGTGAACTCGACCTTTCTGTTCGTCGACGCTGCCGTCGATCTGCTGCTGATTGGTGAACGAAGCATGCAGCCCGGCGCTTGGGAGATTCTTGGCTCGCACCCACGAGGCAGCCGAACACGACCCGACACCGTTCGAGTGCGGTCCTCGGGTCGGTTCGGCGACTGTGGCTAAACCAGTTCGGGCACCCGCAGGTGGGCGAAGGCCACATCGAATTCGGCCTCATCCAGCTCGGCCGCACCCGTTTCCTTCATGCGCATCTGCTTCATCGTGCGCGCGCCATCCCGGTTGCGCTCCATGGATTCCCGGCTGTCGAACGTCGTGCAGGACACCCCGCGGCCGGTGTTCCGATCAACCAGCAGGCTCGTGCTGCAGAAACCCTCGAGGGCCTCGCTGTCGGGGACGATGTTCATCTTGAAGTGTTCGATTGCGGCGTCAGCATGAGCCGGGTCGACATGCCCCCACGTAACGCGCGCACATGCGCCTTCGGGCAGCTGGCGAGCGCGGTGCAATATCGCGATATCCCACTCGTCGACGGTGGCGGCGCCGCCGAACATCTGGATTGCCTTTTCGCGGATCGGCCGAACTTGTTCGGCGACAGCGTTCATCGCGTCCTCGGACTCCCACGCGGTCACCGCGATGCACCGGCCGGACTGCCGGTCGGTGAGCAGCGACATGCCCACGAACCCTTGGAGGCCTTGGAGTTGGGGCATCACTTCATCCCGGAGATGAGCAACTCCAGCGTCGATGGCCGAGGGTTGTGCGTGAATAGTGGTAGAGCGTGCGTACACGACCCACCCCCTCTATCTCGGGGCAGCGCCCCAGCGGCACCGCCGGTCCACCGATATACGTTCCTCCGATGTCCGGCGGCTGGCAATAGCCGATCCGCACGGGTGTCGATATTGACGACCCAGGACGAATTCCGTTCTGCGAGAACAGGAATTGACGACTAGCTTCGTTTTCCGCCGGGAATCCGGTCGACGAACCACCCGAGTCGGGCGACCGTGTTGTCGAGGGGCTCCACCACTTCGGCGAGCCGCTGCAGACTCGGCAGGGTCGCGGCGATGGAATTGGCGCCGTGGGCGATCTTCTCGGCGGAGGTGTCGATGCCCGCCGCGGCCTCGGTCAGGGTGGTGATCTGGCTGGCGATCAGTTCCGCATGCCGGTCGATGCCCGCCGCGCTCTCGCTCAGCTTGGCGATGTTGTCGGCGATGTACTGCGCGGACTTGCGAAGCTCGGCGACGTCGTCCATCAACGCGAAAACTGCCTGAACGAGGGTCTTCGGTCCACGCCGCCGTTTGCCCGGGGCACTCTCCGCTTCGCCTGCCTGCGCCATGACTCACGCCTTCCGTTCGACAGGGGCCCCCTTGTCCTTGGCCTCCTGCTGGTACTGCCGCAGCTCGGCACGCACCGCTTCATCTAACGCGCGGTCAAGGCTAGCGTGCGCAGAACGGCGAGATACACGGCGCATGGCATCGATGAGGTCGGCGGCCCAGGCAAGTTCGACGTCGTTGCTGGGATACCAGCCAGTCCCACGCTGCCGAACCACCTCGGTGTGCCCGGCCCGGGTCATGGCCCGCGCCGCTTCGTCGAGCTTCTTGTCGACCGCCGTGGTGGTCTTGAGGATCGCCGCCAACGGCATCCCGCGGGAGATGAGCCTGGCGAAGTCGTCGATAACCCGCCGGTCAGGGACGAGGTAGGAATCCTTGTCGTCCGTCGGCTCGATGATCCGGCCCGAAACGAGCCGGCGCAGCGTCGCGCCATCGAGGCGGCCCAGCTGCATCTCCAGCTCCTGGCGCGTCATCGTCTGCGCCTCGGGGTTCGACCACGGCGAGATCACCAGCTCCTCGAGCTCCGACAGGTCCAGCACCTCGACGAGCCCCTCACCGCGCTGCAGGCCGGTGAGGAACTTCAAGATGTGCTTGACGGTGAAGCCCTCGCTGAGCAGCCGGACGATCGCCTGCAACTGGCTCAGGTGCCGGTCGGTGTAGATCGCGACCCGGCCCCGGCGCTGAGGCCGGGGCAGCAGGCCGTTCTCTTGGTAGACGCGGACGTTCCGGGTTGTCGTCCCCGCTTCGCGTGCGAGGTCGTCGATCCGGTACTCAGCCACCAGCGGATTCTATGCGGTCAGGACCGAAGCACCGCTGGTCTGTTCAGCAGTGATCTTGAAGTCGTGCAGATTGACCGCCTTCAGCTGGTTGACGTACTGGGTGGCAAACCCGGGGAACATCGTCGCGTTGAAGCCGTCCTCGGTCAGGTACCAGCTCTGGCAGCCCGAGTTCCACGTCGTGGACTGCAGTCGCTGCTGGATGTCCTCGTTGTAGCGCGCCTGCACCTCGGGTCGCACGTCGAGCGATTTCCACCCGAACTGCAGCAGCTTGGAGATCGCCTCGACGATGTAGTCGATCTGCGCCTCCATGTACACCAGCGCGGAGCTGTGGCCGGGGCCGGAGTTGGGTCCGAAGGTGAAATACAGGTTGGGGTAACCGGATACCGCGACGCTGCGATAGGCGTACGCGCCCCGGCTCCATTCCGCGGCGAGCTCCCGGCCGTCGATGCCGATGACGGGGAACGGGGTACCGGCCTTGGACACCTCGAAGCCGGTGGCGAACACGATGGCGTCGAACTGGTGCTCGATGCCTTCGACCGTCCGAATACCCTTGGGCGACAACCGCGCAATGGGCCACGTGACCAGCTTGCAGTTGTCGGCCTGCAGCGCCGGATAGTAGTCGGCGGTCATCAGCAGCCGCTTGCAGCCGGCCGAGAAGTCCGGGGTCAGCTGGCGGCGCAGCCACGGATCCTTCACCTGCAGGCGCAGATTCGCCAGGCTCAGCGCCTCGACGACCCGGGTGAACGGGCTGTCCCACACCACACCGAGCGCCACCGACTCATGGCCCCAGAACCACGCCGAGCGGGCGAGCTTCTCCGCGAAGGGAACGTCCTTGTAGATGCGCTTCAGCCAGCCACTGGTCGACCCGTTGATGCGCGGGATCACCCAGCCGGGCGTGCGCTGGAACACCTTGACCGACTTGGCGACCTTGACCAGTTCCGGGACGATCTGCACGCCACTGGCGCCGGTTCCGATGACCGCCACCTTCTTGCCGGCGAAGTCGTAGTCGTGATCCCAACGGGCACTGTGGATCTTGTGGCCCTCGTAGGTCTCGATGCCTTCGATCTTCGGGAAGCTGGCGTTCGCCAACGGCCCCGAGGCGACGATCACGGCGCGCGCCTGCACGGGTTCGCGACCCTCGAAGTTGACGGTCCACTCCCCCGCCACCTCGTCGTACTCCACGCCGGTCACGTTGTGGCCGAAGCGGATATGCGGCGCGATACCGAACGACTCCACCATGTTGTCGATGTAGCCGAGGATCTCGTTGCTGCCGGAGTAGGTGTGTGACCAGTCCGGGTTCGGCGCGAAACTGTAGGAGTAGAGGCGCGACGGGATGTCGCACGCCGCACCGGGATACGTGTTGTCACGCCAGGTGCCGCCGACGCGCGTGCCGCGTTCGAAGATCTCGAAGTCGGTGATGCCCTGGTCTTTGAGCCGGATGGCGGCGCCGATGCCGGCGAACCCGGCACCGATGATGGCTACAGAGAGTGTCATTGGTGAATTCCTTTACGCGACCGGCTCGTAGGTCATCTCGTCCGACCAGCTCGGCGTGTACCGCACCAGTGGCATCGGGATGGCGCCGGTGACGACCACCAGCGAGTCGGCCAGCCAGTGGTACTTCGACGTGCGGTCGATGACCTTCTTGGCGTGCCATGAGACGAACCGGTACATCGGCACCCGGCGCGCGAAAGCGCTGCGCTCACCGACGCTTTGGAAGCGGCGCATCGCCTGGTACAGGCGCTCCTCGTTGACGCCCATGGCGACGATGTTGTCGCGCATCTTGTTCAGCAGCGGGAAGTAGCTCAGCGTGCCGACGACCAGTGCCGGGTTCATCCAGCTACCGACGAAGTCGACGGCCAGCTTGCGCATGTCGGCGTGGCCCAGGATGTCCATCACCTCGAAATCGACAGCCAGGTGGCGGGATTCGTCGGAGTTGATGCGCTTGAAGACCTCTTGCGCCACCGGATCCTTGACCTCATCGGTGATGAACTTGATCAGTGCGCCGTCCAGCGCCACCTCCAGCATGGGGATGACGGTGCCCAGGATCGACAGCGACATGCCGTCGGAGAACTTGTCGAGCCAGGTGATCACCAGCTGCACGTTGACGCTCGGCGGCGGCACCTCGTCGTTCTCGAGCATGCCCCAGCGCCGCATCAGCGCGAGCTCGGCGTTGGCGTGCTTCTGCTCCTCGGCGTGGAAGTGCTCGTAGATGCTCTTGAGCGTCGGCGTCGGCGCCTTGCGGGCCAGCGCGGCGAAGCCACGGGCGCCCACGTTCTCGATCCACATCAGGTCGGTCATGAACGGCTTGAGCTTGGCCCACAGTTCCGGCTCGATCAGCTCGGCACCCGGTGCGTCCCAGTCGATGTCGGCCAGGGCCCACTGCTTGTCCTTGATCCGCTGCAGCATCTCATCGAGATCCATTGCCATGGTGGGTTCCTTTCAGTCCTTGGGGAAGCTTCAGTCTTTGGGAAGTACGCGGCCGAGTAGTCCGGCACCGCGGACGTACAGAGCCGGGAAGTGTCGCTTGAGATGCCAGATGACGGTGGCATCGAGCTGCGGCACCACGTAGAGCCGGCCGCCGTCGTGCGCGTCCAGGGTGCGGGCGGCGACGTTGTCGGCGGACAGACCGGTCCAGCGAGCCAGCTGCTGGCTCAGGCTCATCGAGCCGGGGGTGATGCGGCCGTCGGTGAAGACGTTGGTTTTCACGAACGTCGGGCATAGGACGGTGACGGCGACGTCCGTGCCGTCGAGCTCGGCGGCGAGGGTTTCCGACAGCGACATCACGCCGGCCTTCGACACGTTGTAGGCCGCCATCGACGGCGCGGCGGCGAACCCGGCGGCCGAGGCCACGTTGATGATGCCGCCCCGGCCGGCTTCGCGCAGCAGCGGCGTGAAGACCTCACAGCCGTACACCACGCCCCACAGGTTGATGCCGAGCGCCCAGTCCCAGTCTTCGAAACCGATGTCGCCCACCGGCTTTCCGCCGATGCCGACACCCGCGTTGTTGATCACCAGCGTCGGTGCGCCACCGAAGATCTCCTGCGCCTGCTTGGCCAGGAGCTCGATGGCGGTGCGGTCGGCGACGTCGCACTGCACGGCGTGCCCCTTGCCGGTCGGCAGCTGGTCGATCAGCGCGACGGTCTCCTTCGCGCGCTCCAGGCTGATGTCCGCGCAGATGATCTCGCCGCCCCGGCGCGCGAGCTCGAGAGCGAACGACCGCCCGATGCCGCTGCCGGCGCCGGTGACCACCGCCTTCGCTTTGTCCGAGCGGCGCTGGCCGCGAAAGACATTCAGGATCGTGTCAAGGCCGATCATCAGCACACCTCTTCGAGCTCGTTGGATCGCTTGTAGGCATCGGCGATGAATGCCGCGGCACGGCGCAGTGCCGGGCCGGCCTCGGGTGCCAGATGCGGCAGGGCCTGGAAGACGTGCACCATGCCGGGCCAGACCTCGAGCGTGCTGGCACCGCCGGCGCGGCGCAGTTCGGCATCGAGGTAGCGGGCGTCGGCGCGCAGCATCTCGAAGCCGCCGACCTGAATCAGCATGGGTGGCAATTGATCTGCCTTGGCGAAGTCGAGGCGCAGCCGCGGATCGGCCAGGTTCTGCCCTTGGGTGTACAGCCCGACCATGCGCGCAGCCGCGGTGGCCGACATCGCCGGATCGCGGTACGACGCCTTCTCCTGCTCCAAGGCCAGCCCGAGCGTCACGTCGATCAGCGGCGAGAACAGCACCACGCCCGCGGGCCGGAAGTCGGGGTCGCCGGCGTGCGCCAGCAGCATGTCGCAGGTCAGGTGGCCACCAGCGGAGTCGGCGCCCATCACGATGTCCGAGGCCGCGTAGCCTTCCGACAGCAGCCACCGGTATCCGGCTTCGACATCTTCTGCCGCGGTCGGGAACCGGTGCTCGGGAGCGAGGCGGTAGTCCACGACGAACATCGGCAGTCCGGTCGCCTCGGACAGGCGGGCCACCAGCTTGCGGTGGGTGCGCGCCGAGCAGATGACGTAGGCGCTGCCGTGTACGTAGTAGCCGGCGCGGCGGCCGAATTCGACACCCGGCCCGAGGACCCATTCGCCCCGCAGGTGCGGCGTGCGCACCGGGATGATTCGGGTGCCGCCGGGCATGGAGCCGGCGACCTCCATGATCGTGGCGATCAGCCCGCGCCCGAACCAGACGCCGGGCGTGTTCATGGGGATCACGCTGGTCAGATTTCCGAGCGTCCAGCGGGTCACGGTGGCCGAGAGCGTGGAGCGCAACGTTGCGCGGCTGGGTACCTCGGGCAGCGCTGCCCGATCAGTTTCCGTCACGCCGAATAGGTCACCACTAACTGTGCCATTTGTCAATGGCACAGTTATTGACGACAATCTGACCTGGTCCTACGACGGAAGGCTTATCCATGACCGCTCCGACAGCGTCCAGGTCACACGAGTTGACCGTGGTCGAGGTGATCACCGAGACCCCCGACGCCGTGTCACTGGTCCTGACGGCCGCGCACGACGCGCGTGACCAGTTCACCTACCAGGCCGGCCAGTTCCTGACATTGCGCATCCCGGCGCACGGCGGCGCGGTCTCGCGGTGCTATTCGCTCTCGAGCAGTCCGTCCACCGACGAGCACCTGAAGGTGACCGTGAAGCGCACCGCGGGCGGCCTCGCCTCCAACTGGCTGTGCGACCACGCCAAGGCCGGAATGACGCTGGAATCACTCACGCCCGCAGGCGCTTTCACCGTCCGCCCGGCAGCGGGCGAACTGATCTTCGTCGCTGCCGGCAGCGGCATCACCCCGGTCATCTCGATGATCCGCGCCGTGCTCCTGCAGACCGGCCGCCGGGTGACACTCGTCTATGCCAACCGCGACCGCGAGTCGGTCATCTTCAACGCTCAGTTGACGGAACTGCTTGCGGCACATGCCGACCGGCTGACCGTCGCCCACTGGCTCGAGTCGGAATCGGGCCTGCCCACCCCGGCCGGGCTGCGTACATTGCTGCCTGCCAAGCCTGGTGCCGACACCGCCGCCTACCTGTGCGGCCCAGCAGCATTCATGGACGTGGCCGCGGCCGCCCTGCACGACGCCGGCGTCGCCCGCGAGCACGTGCACCGCGAGGTCTTCGTCTCCCTGACCACGGACGCTTTCGCCGCGCCGGAGCCGGCAAGCGATGCTGGCGCGGACGGCGAGTCCGCCACCGCCACCGTCGAAATCGACGGCGATACCCACGAGATCAGTTGGCCCAAGACCCAGGTTTTGCTCGATACCCTGCTGGACAAAGGTATCGACGCGCCCTACGCATGCCGTGAAGGCAACTGCGGCGCGTGCGCGTACACCCTCCGTCAGGGCGAGGTGAGCATGCGCGTCAACGACACCCTCGACGACTACGAACTCGGCATCGGCGTCCGGCTGGCGTGCCAGTCACTACCCGAATCGGACTATCTGACAGCCATTTTCGACCGCTGATCGGCCGTCACGCCTCGTTGTCGGCGCCGGGCTCCGTGGCGTACGTACCCGGATTGAACATCGACGCCACGGCGCCCAGCAGCATCATGATCGCCGCCGCGCCGAACACCACGACCAGCCCGGAGTGGAACGGTTCGGTGATCAGCTGCGGGAAGAACGTCTGGCCGGTCAGCGTGCCTGCGTTGACGCCCGGCTGCTGCAGGGTGTGGAACGGGGCCAGCAGCTCGGCTATCGGGTTGTAGCCGAGGAAGGCCGCGAACAGGCTGCCGACCGGAGGTAGCCCGGCCACCTGCTGCGCGACGTCGGCCGAAACCCCCTGCTGCTGCAGGCCGCTGGACAGCGCGGACGGCAACGTGTTGGCCAGCCCGACGATCATCAGCGAGAAGAAGATGCCGATCGACAGCGAGTTGCCGGCGTTGAAGAACGTCGACCGCACACCGGACGCCGCACCACGCTGCGCGGCCGGCACGCTCGACATGATGGCGGCCGCGTTGGGCGCGGTGAAGATGCCGCCGCCGACGCCGTTGAGGAACACCAGGACGGCGAACTGCCAGTAGTCGAAGTTGACCGGGATGATCAGCAGCGCAACGAAAGTCGCCGCCATCAGCAGCATGCCGCCGACCGCGAGCGGCCGGGCACCGAGCCGGTCGGACAGGGTTCCGGCGACGGGTGCCGCCACCAGGAAGCCGACCGTCGCCGGCAGCAGATAGATACCCGCCCACAGCGGCGTCGATTCGAAGTCGTAGCCGTGCAGCGGCAACCAGATGCCCTGCAGCCAGATGATCAGCATGAACTGCAACCCGCCGCGGCCGACCGAAGACATCAGGCCGGCGAGGTTGCCCATGCCGAACGTCGCCGATTTGAACAGCCGCATGTCGACCATCGGCGACTCGACCTTGAGTTCGACGATGCAGAACGCGACCAATAGGAGCAGGCCGACGGCGATCGATCCCAGCACCGCGGGGCTGGTCCAGCCCGTCGGCGAATCACCATACGGCTGAATGCCATACGTGATGCCGAGCAGCAGCACCGTCAGGCCCACCCCGAACGTCGCGGTACCTGCCCAGTCCATCCGGCCCGGACTGCGCGAGCCCAATTCGTGCAGCGAGCGGTAGCTCCAGATGGTGCCGATGATGCCGATCGGGACGCCGACCCAGAACACGGCCTTCCACTCCCATTCGGAGAGGAACCCGCCGATCAGCAGACCGAGGAACGAACCGGCAACGGCGGCAACCATGTTCACGCCGAGGGCCATGCCGCGCTGGTTGGCGGGGAAGGCGTCGGTCAGGATCGCCGACGACGACGCCATCAGCATGGCGCCACCGATGCCCTGGATCACGCGCCAGGCGATGAGCCACACCGCGCCGCCACCGAGATGGAACGGATCGAACGACAACGCGACGGCCGCCAGCGTGAAGACGACGAAACCGATGTTGTAGATCCGGACCCGGCCGTACATGTCACCGAGGCGGCCGAACGGCACCACCAGCACGGCCGTCACCACGAGGTAGCCCATCAGCATCCACAGCAGGTAGCTGACGTTGCCCGGCGCGAGCGGGTTCAGCCCGATCCCCCGGAAGATGGCCGGCAGGGAGATCAACACGATGGACGCATTGATCGAGGCCAGCAGGATGCCCAGTGTGGTGTTGGACAGCACGACCCACTTGTAGTGCGGGTGGTCGTGGTCCATCTGGACACGGCGGCGTGCGGTGGCGGCGAGCGCGGTGTCGCGCTGCCCGGTGAGCTCGGCTTCAGTCGTCATCAGTCGGTCTTCGCTCCAATATCAGAAAAACATATGTTAGCTATACAAACGACCGCATGACAATTCCGTCCCGCTCACCGGCCCGCAACGCACCCTTGCCTTCCGGCGCGCATCGACTACGGTGAACAGCGTCCGCGCGGGAGCGCACACCCTGGTGCGCTGAGAGGACGGCTTCATGGCGCCGTCGACCGTATGAACCTGACCGGGTAATGCCGGCGTAGGGAGTAAGCAGATGTCTGCAATTGCTGTATTCAACGACCTTTCCTGCGGCCCCATCCAGGGCAGCACGAAGGTTTACCGGGAGCTTCCCGACGGTGGAAAGGTCCCGTTCCGCCGGGTCAACCTGACCACCGGCGACCACCTCGACCTGTACGACACCTCGGGCCCGTACACCGACGAGAACGCCACCATCGACCTGGAGAAGGGCCTGCCCGCCCGTCCCGGTGTCGTCAAGGACCGCGGCACCCAGTTGCAGCGCGCCCGCAACGGCGAGATCACCGCCGAGATGGCGTTCATCGCCGAGCGCGAGGGTGTGCCGGCCGAGCTGGTGCGTGACGAGGTCGCCATCGGCCGCGCCATCATCCCGGCCAACCACAACCACCCCGAGCTCGAGCCGATGATCATCGGCAAGGCGTTCGCCGTGAAGGTCAACGCCAACATCGGCAACTCGGCCGTCACGTCCTCCATTTCCGAAGAGGTCGACAAGATGGTGTGGGCCACCCGCTGGGGCGCCGACACGATCATGGACCTCTCCACCGGCAAGGACATCCACCAGACCCGCGAGTGGATCCTGCGCAACTCCCCCGTCCCCGTCGGGACCGTGCCGATCTACCAGGCGCTCGAGAAGGTCAACGGCGATCCCACCAAGCTGACCTGGGAGCTGTACCGCGACACCGTCATCGAGCAGTGCGAGCAGGGCGTCGACTACATGACGGTGCACGCCGGCGTGCTGCTGCGTTACATCCCACTGACGGTCAAGCGCGTCACCGGCATCGTGTCCCGCGGCGGCTCGATCATGGCGGCGTGGTGCCTGGCGCACCACCAGGAGTCCTTCCTCTACACGCACTTCGAAGAGCTCTGCGAAATCCTGCAGCGCTACGACGTCACCTTCTCCCTCGGTGACGGTCTGCGTCCCGGCTCGATCGCCGACGCCAACGACGAGGCGCAGTTCGCCGAGCTGCGCACCCTCGGCGAGCTCACCAAGATCGCGAAATCCCATGGCGTGCAGGTGATGATCGAGGGCCCGGGCCACGTCCCGATGCACAAGATCGTCGAGAACGTGCGCCTGGAAGAGGAACTCTGCGAAGAGGCCCCGTTCTACACGCTGGGCCCGCTGGCGACGGACATCGCGCCGGCGTACGACCACATCACCTCGGCCATCGGTGCGGCGATCATCGCCCAGGCCGGTACCGCGATGCTCTGCTACGTCACCCCGAAGGAACACCTGGGCCTGCCCAACCGCAAGGACGTCAAGGACGGGGTGATCGCGTACAAGATCGCCGCGCACGCCGCTGACCTGGCCAAAGGCCACCCCGGCGCGCAGGACCGCGACAACGCGCTGTCGCAGGCGCGCTTCGAGTTCCGCTGGCACGACCAGTTCGCGCTGTCGCTGGACCCGGACACCGCCCGCGAGTTCCACGACGAGACGCTGCCGGCCGAGCCCGCCAAGACGGCGCACTTCTGCTCGATGTGCGGTCCGAAGTTCTGCTCGATGCGCATCACGCAGGACATCCGCGACGCCTACCCGGACGGGGTCGCGCCCGATTTCGCGGACGAGATCGCCCAGGGCATGGCAGAGAAATCCCAGGAGTTCGCTGACCACGGCAACCGGGTGTATCTACCCTTGACGTCGTGATGCGTCCGTGAACCTTCTGCCTTTGACCCCGCCGGGCGAAACGCCGCTGCGGGTGATGACCATCGCCGGCTCGGACTCCGGCGGCGGCGCCGGCATCCAGGCCGACCTGCGTACCTTCGCGATGCTCGGCGTGCACGGGTGCGTCGCCGTCGCCGCGGTGACGGTGCAGAACTCGTTGGGGGTCAAGGGTTTTCACGAGCTGCCGCTCGACATCATCAGTGGGCAGATCACCGCGGTCGCCGACGACATCGGCATCCAGGCGGCCAAGACCGGCATGCTGGCCTCGGCCGACATCATCGGCGCGGTCGCCGAGACGTGGCAGAGCCTCGACGGTGACATCCCGCTGGTCGTGGACCCGGTGTGCGCGTCCATGCACGGTGACCCGCTGCTGCACCCCAGCGCGCTGAATTCGGTTCGTACCCAGCTGTTTCCGATCGCCACGCTGGTCACCCCGAACCTCGACGAGGTCCGGCTGATCACCGGCATCGACGTGGTCGACGCGTCGACCCAGAAAGATGCCGCCAAGGCCCTGCATGACCTGGGCCCGAAGTGGGCCCTGGTCAAGGGCGGTCATCTGCGGTCCAGCGATCACAGCCCGGACCTGCTGTACGACGGCAGCGAGTTCTACGAATACACCACCGAGCGCATCGACACCGGTCATGACCACGGTGCGGGCGACACGCTCGCGGCGTCGACGGCTTGCGCACTGGCGCACGGCTTTTCGGTGCCCGACGCGGTGGCGTTCGGCAAGAGCTGGGTGACCGAGTGCCTGCGGGCGGCCTACCCGCTGGGCCACGGCCACGGTCCGGTCAACGCGCTGTTCAGGTTGCAGGCATGAGTCTCGAGGACATCGCGGGCATCGCGCACGAACCCGACGGGACGCCGACGGGCGTCGTGCTGCTCACGCACGGCGCGGGCGGTAACCGCGACGCCCCACTGATCGTCCGCATCTGCGACGAATGGGCTCGCCACGGCTGGCTCGCCATCCGCTACAACCTGCCCTACCGGCGGCGCCGCCCGAAGGGGCCGCCGTCCAACTCGGCGGCGTCGGACCAGCAGGGCATCGTCGAGGCGATCGAGCTGGCCCGCACCCTGACCGACGGTCCGGTGATCGCCGGCGGCCATTCCTACGGTGGCCGGATGACGTCGATGGTGGCCGCCCAGGGCGCCGACCTGGCGGCCCTGACGCTGTTCTCCTATCCCCTGCACCCGCCCGGCAAGCCCGAGCGGGCCCGCACCGAGCACCTGGGCCAGATCGAGGTCCCGACGGTCTTCACGCACGGCACGGCCGACCCGTTCGGCAGCATTGCCGAGCTCACGGCCGCAGCCCAGCTGATCCCGGCGCCCACCGAGCTCATCGAGATCACCGGGGCCCGCCATGACCTGGGATCCAAGACCCTGGATGTCCCCGCGCTAGCGGTTACTAGGGCCATTGGACTCATTGCTCCAGGCGGTACCTGAGGTACCGTCTGAATATGACGACGCAGCAGTTCGACGCGGTCATCGTCGGCGCGGGGTTCGCCGGTATCGGTGCGGCCATCCAGCTCAAACGCCTCGGGATCGAGAATTTCACCATCCTGGAGCGCGAGGACGACCTCGGCGGCACCTGGTACGTCAACCACTATCCCGGGCTCGCGGTCGACGTGCCGACGACCACCTACTCGTACTTCTTCGAGCCCAACCCGAACTGGTCGCGCCTGTTCACCCCCGGCCCGGAGATCAAGCGGTACGCCGACGACGTCGCGGCCAAGTACGACGTGCGACGGCACATCCGGTTCAACGTCGTCGTCAACGGCGCCCGCTGGGACGAGGAAGCCGCGCTGTGGCGCGTCAGCGTCGCCGACGGCGAAACCCTCAGCGCCCGCTACCTGATCACCGCCACCGGCTTCCTGTCGCAGCCGAACATCCCGGCGATTCCGGGCATCGAGACCTTCGCCGGCCGCGTCATCCACACCACCGACTGGGATGACGACTACGACCCGGCGGGCAAGCGCATCGCGGTCATCGGCACCGGCGCCACCGCAGTCCAGCTCATCCCCGAGCTCGCCAAGACCGCCGCCGATCTGACGGTGTTCCAGCGCACGCCCATCTGGGTGGTGCCCAAGATCGACCCGCGCTTCGGCGCCCGGGCCAAGAAACTGTTCGCGCGATTCCCCTTGACGCAGCGCGCGCTTCGCTGGCTCACCGACTCGATCTACGAAGTCATGGTGTCCGTCGGGGTCCGGCACTACGGCATGTTCCGCGGCCGCTTCAACATCTCGGCCTCCGACCTGTCGAAGATGCACCGGTTCTTCGTCATCCGCGACAAGGACCTGCGGCGCCGTCTGACCCCGGACTACGACTTCGGTTGCAAGCGGCCGACTTTCAGCAACGGCTACTACCAGGCCTTCAACCGCCCCAACGTGCACCTGCAGGACGCCGGCATCGACCGGATCGAGGCCGACGGCATCCTGGGCAACGACGGCGTCAAGGTCGAGATCGACACCCTGGTGCTCGCAACCGGTTTCGACCTGTGGGAGGCCAACTTCCCGGCCATCGAGGTGATCGGCCGCGAGGGCCGCGATCTCGGAAAGTGGTGGCGCGAAACGCGTTTCCAGGCCTATCAGGGCGTGTCGATGCCGTACTTCCCGAACTACCTGAGCCTGGCGAGCCCGTACGCGTTCCTGGGGTTGAACTTCTTCAACACCATGGAGTACCAGATGCGGCTGATGGACCGGCTTTTCACCGAGGTCAGGGCGCGCGGTGCGACGACGTTCGAGGTCACCGAGGAAGCCAACACGGCGTTCCTCGACCGGATGACCGAACTGCTCGGCGACTCGCTGTTCACGCTCGGCAACTGCGCCAGCGCCCACTCGTACTATTTCAATCCCGCGGGTGAGCCCACGCTGCTACGCCCGTCGTCGACCGAGACGGCAATCCGGGAAGCGTCCGAATTTCCGTTGAGCGACTACAAGATTTTGTGATCAGAGAGGACCACAGGTGACCGACGCCGCTGAGAACACCGCTGGAAAGAAGGGCCTGCTGGCCGGGATCGGCCTGGCATTGGCCGGACTGGCGCACTTCGTCAAGCCCGACCTGTTCAAGGGCATCACCGCCACGGCGTTCCCGGAGGACATCGACAAGCACCTCAAGGTCAACGGATCGATCGAGACGGCGCTCGGCGTCGGCCTGATCGTGCCGCAGACCCGCAAAATCGCGACCGTCGGCGTCATCGGGTACGTCCTCTACCTGGCCGCCAACGTCGCCCGCAACCGCGCCTGACTTAGTGATTTGAGCACGATTTTCCGCGGTTGGCGCGGAAAATCGTGCACAAATCCCGGTCTAGGCGCGCGCCGGCAGGTGCTTTGACCAGCCGGCCGCGCAGATCACCGTGCACACCGCCGCCATCAGGCCGACCACGGTGAGCATCGCCGGGTAACTGACGTAGTGGGCCAGCGCGGCAAGCACCGCCGGCAGCAGGAACCCGACGTACGCCAGCGAGTAGTACACGCCGGACACCCCGGCCAGCTCGTGCGGTTTGGCGATGCGCTGAATCTCCAGCAGCCCGGACACGATGGCGATGCCGTACGCACTGCCCAGCAGCATGGCCACCAGCACCGCGACGGCCGGTGAGCGCGTGACGGCGGTGGCGACCGCGGCGAACACGCCCGCCGACATCAGCACCATCGACACCACCACGGCACGGGCGCTGGAATGGTCGTCCAGCCGCCTGGCGATCGGCTGCACCAGCACGCCACAGGCCAGCGTCAGCACCGTCAGGCCGGCGGTGTACAGCAGCGCCCAGGAGCCCAGCCGGTCGGCGACCAGCGCCGGCACGATGGCGTACGCGATGGCCGCCGAGCCGAACACCCACGGTGCCATCGGGGCCACCACGCGGACGAAGCGGCGGTGCGTCGCGGCGGGAACCCGCAACTGCGACAACAGGTCTCCGCTGACGCGAGCGCTCCGGGTCTCCACCGTCCGATACAGGACCAGCCACAGTGCGGGCGCGCACAGCGCCGCCTGCACCAGGTATGTCAGGGTCAACGGCAGCGGCGCGAACTGCGCCAGCAGGCCCGAGCACAACGGGCCGATCGCCAGGCCCAGGGACAGCCAGATCGACGCCCGGCGCGCTCCGGCGCCGGTCGCGGCCGAGTCATACGGCGGCGCGGACAGCTCCGCGATCCAGGTCGAGCCGACAGCCATCGCGACGCCCACACTGAGCCCACAGAGCAGCCGGCCCACGAAAAGTGCTGGGAATCCGCCCAATTCGCCGGTCGCGAGAATGAGGCTGCCCACCGCCGAACTGATCAGCCCGGCGATCATCAGCGGGCGCCGACCGTAGCGGTTCGACATGGCCGCAGCGACCAGCAGCCCGGGGATCAGGCCGAGCACGTACGCGCCCAGCAGGACGTCGACGTCCACCCGGGAGTAGCCGGCGCGGTGCACGTACTCGATCAGCATCGGGGTGAACTGATTTCCGCCCCAACCGATACAGAACACAGCGACCGCGACAGCGAGCCACGGCTTCATACGTGCGCGGCTCATCGCAGCACCACCTCGTAGGTCGACTCGAGGTGCGCCAGCAGGCGGGCATCGAACGCCGCGGCATCACGCGTCCCGACGGCGTGCGCCAGCTCGGCGTGTTCGGCGATGAGCCGGGCGACGAGGGTCTGGTCGGCCTGCACGGCGTCGGCCATCATGCGGCGCTGCCGGTCCCCCAGCGAGCCGTAGAACCGCTGTGCGATGCAGTTCCCCGCAGCGTCCACGATGTGCCGGTGGAAGGCATCATCGAGCTCGGCGAAGCGCACGAGGTCGGCAGCGGCACCGCGCTGCTGGTCGATCAGGCGGGTGAGTTCGGCGGCCGCCGCCTGCGCGGTGGCCTCGGAGCGGCAGAGCCGGCGCACGGCGCTGCCCTCCAGGGCCAGGCGCATCTCGAGCAGGTCGGTGGCTTCACGCGGCGGGATCGGGACGACGACCGCGCCCCGCCGGGGCAGCAGGTCCAGCAGGTCCTCGGCCGCCAGCCGCAGGAAGGCCTCGTGCACCGGGGTCCGGCTGACGCCGAGCTCCGCCGCGACTTCGACCTCGCTCAGCAGCTGCCCACCCTTGACCGCGCCCACCAGAATCTTGCTCTTGGTGTCACGGTAGGCGCGCTCGCTGGCGGGGGTCTGATCGATGGCCACCTGACGACGGTAGCAACTTGCATGCAAGTTTGCATACAAGCAGTGACGGACCTAACTCAGGGCCTGGTCAGTGCTGCTGTTGCGGCCCGAAGTTGAAGCCACCGCGCTCGCGCGGCTGCGGCTGGTAGACCGTCGAGGTCTGCACCGACGTCGACGTTTCCGTCGAGGTCTGGACCGACGTCGAGGTCTCGGTCTGCGTCTGGGTCTCGGTCTGGGTCGCCGTCTCGGTATTGGTCACCGTCTCCGGCGCAGGTGCCGGTGCCTGCTGCTGACCCCCACCGCCCGCGCTGCCGCCACCACCGCTGTGGTGTTCCTTGGCCGTCGTCGTGGTGGTCGTCGTGCTCGACGGGGTGACCGTGACGGTGGCCGGAGCGTTGTTGCCCTGCGAGCCGCAGGCGACGGTCAGGCCGCCCATGGCCACGACAGTGACGGTGCCGGCCACGGCCGACCAACGACGAGTAGTGCTTTTCATGGGCACCATTACTAACCCGGCAACCTGGCAAGCGAACCCACAGAAATGGCGATTCCGCTTATGAGCTCGCTGTGAGCTTTGGCTACTTGCCTGCCTGCCGGTGCCGTTGGTCGTGCAGCGGCACGCCGTTGGGTCCGGTCAGCGACTGCGCGTAGGTACCGACCGCAAACGCGACGGCCGGCCCGGTCACCGCAAGCGCGGACCGGTTCAGCTGCTCGACGGTGTCGCCCGTCGGCCCATAACCGGGATCGAAGGCGGCGCCCACCTGCCCGCCCCACAATCTGGCCTGGATCGGCGTCTTGCGCTGCGACGTCCCCGTCGAGATACCACCGACCGGAATGCCGGCGGTGAGGAACGGACCGTAGCCACTGCCCAGATCCATCGTCATGTCGGCGGGCCGCTTGCCGGCGAGGTACAGATACCCGGCCAGCGTGCGCTCGAGGCCGGCGGAGCCGGCCGGCACCGCGTCGAGGGGGATCTCGGGGTTCGCCTGACCGGACTGGTCGCCGTCGAACGTGAAGAACCCTGCGTTGGGTGAGCCGAGGATGTCGAAATCCAGGTACAGCGCAATGTCATTCAGCGGTTCGGCAGCCAGCGCGCGCACGTACTTGGTGGCGCCTTCCTGGCCCACCGCGCCCGAACCCCAGAAGGTGAACCGCACCGCGTTCTCGATCTTCGGCGAACCACCGAGCGCGGCAGCGGTCTCCAGCAGTGCCGACACCCCGGTTGCCGCGTCGTTGATGCCCGCGCTCGTCGGCGCGCTGTCGAGGTGCGCACCCGCCAGCACGACGCTGCGCTGGTCGCCGGTCTTGGTCTGGGCCAAGACGTTTCGCGATTTCACACCGGTGTTCTTGGCGTCGAGGGTGAGCTTCACCGGGGTGTTGGTTTTCAGCAGCACGGCATCGGCGTCCTTGCCGATGATGCCGACCGGCGTGTTGAGGTGTTCGTAGTAGCCGGGGCTGAACAGCCCGCGCGGGGCACCGTTCGCGCTTGGCGGGCTGACCACCAGCACCGCGACCGCGCCGCGGGCCACCGCCGCGTTCTGCTTGTCGACCACCGAGCACACCGCGTCGTCCACCACTGCGATGGCGCCGCGCAGGTTGAGCGTGCCGTAATCGTCCGGCGCGCAGCCGGCCGGCTTGACCGGATGCAGCGTCGGTGCGGTCAGGCCGCCGGGCGCCGTGGACGTCAGCAGTGAGGCCTGCACGATCCCCCACCGGCGGCCGCCGACGTCGAGCACGGGATTGCCGGGGGCACCCCGTTCCACGCGCACATACTCCGGGGTCTGGACGTCGAACCCTTTGTCCCGCAGCAGGTTCGCCACGTAGTCGACGCTGGCCTGGTAGCCGGGCGTGCCGTCGGCCCGGGTGCCCTTGTTCGCCGCGGCGATGGCGGCGAACTTCTTGAGATGGTTGTAGATGCCGTCGGTGCCCACCTTGCCTGCCAGGTCGCGGGCGAGGTCAGGGGCCGGCGGTGGCGGTGGGGCCGGCGCCTGCGGCGGTGGGGCACACGACGCCAGCACCGCGGTCAGCAGACCGGCGGCCAGTACGCGCCTCATGATGGCGAGACCACGTGCCGGGTCCGGTCATCGCGGACCGGAACGCCGTTGCGTCCACCCAAGTCCTGGGCGTACCGACCCACCCCGAAAGCCACTCCACGGCCCATGATGTCCATTGCCGTGCGGTTGATGTGCGCCAAATCGTCCGTCTTCTTGTGGTAGTTGGAGTCGAAAGGTTTTCCGGCGGTACCGCCCCAGAGTCGGGCCTGCTCGTCGTTCATGTTTTCCTCGTCGCCGGTACCCAGCCCACCTGCCGGAATACCGGCCTTGGTGAAGGCGTCGTAGTCCGACCGCCCGTTGAACGGGTAGTCCTGCGGCGGCTTCCCGGCACCGGCCAGATAGGCCGTGAAGGTGCGATCGATACCCGCCGAGCCTTCCGGGATACGCGCCACCAGGTCGTCGGGCCGTGGCGGGCCGGACAGGTTGCCGTCATAGCTGAAGTAGCCGGCGTTCTCGGAGGCGAGCATGTCGAAATTCAGATACAGCGCAATGTCTTTGAGCGCCTCGACGTCGAGGGATTCGACGTAGCGCTCAGAGCCGATCGTGCCCTCCTCCTCGGCGCCCCAGAACGCGAACCGCACCGCGTTCGCGATTTTGGGGGCGCTGCCCAACTGCAATGCCGTCTCCAGGACCGCGGCCACGCCCGACCCGTTGTCGTTGATCCCGGGCCCGTCCTTGACGCTGTCCAGATGCGCGCCGACCATCACGACGTCATGCTCGGACCCCGTCTTCGTCTGGGCAATCACGTTGCGGGTGTGCTCAACCCGCACACCGGCGTCCAGCTTCAGGGTCACCGGCCCCGGCGCGGCCCGCAGTCGAGCCCCGGCCGCCTTCGGGATCAGCACCACGGGAATCTTCACCGTCGCCTTGGCGCCCAGGGTGCCCCCGCGCGCGGGGACGCCCGCGTCGTCGACGTCGTCCTTGTTGTCGGCCACCACCAACGCGACGGCGCCGTGCACTGCCGCGGTCGCCTCCTTCACCGCGAAGGGGCACGTACCACGGTCCACCAGCGCGACCGCACCCTTGATCGGCAGGCCGTCGTAATCGGCACTGTTGCAGCCTGATCCGGGACCGCCCTTGACCGGCACCAGCGGTGCGGTGAGACCGGGGGTGCCGACCGAATACTCCAGCGCCCGCGCCGGTATCCGGGTGCCGGCGACCGTCAGTTCGGGCGTGTTGTTGTACGCGACCTTGACTTCCATATCCGGGGTGGCGACGTCGAAACCCTTGGCGCGCAGCGCATCCGCGACGTAGTCCACGCTCGCGTCGTAACCAGGTGTGCCGAACGCCCGGTTCCCACCGTGAGCGTCGGCGATGGCCTGCAGCTTGGCCAGGTGACCGGTCGTCGCCTCGACCGTCACGCTCTTCGACAGCTCCCTGGCGAAGTCATCAGCCGTAGGCTCCGATCGGCCGCACCCCGAGATGCCGACCGCCAGCACGAGCGCGAGCGCGACGCGGGTGCGGACCATGGGCACCACCGTAGCGTGAACGTCACGCGCTTGGGCTCACCCGGCTAGTCGGGTCGTCGCAGCACGTATCGAAGGAGGGTCGCCTCCGCGTCGCCCGAGCTCAACCCGTACTCGGAATGCACCGTGATACCGCGAAGTGGTTCGTTGATGATGCCGCAGTCGACGATCTCGAAGTCGGCTTGGGTGAAGATCGAATCCCACTGTCGCCGCTGTACCCGGTTCACGTATTGAACGGTGCTGTTGAACCACCGCTCCCAGGTACTCGGTGAATACCGCAGGTAGTTCTTGGCCGGCATCGCCGGATCGAAATACGACAGGTGATCGGCCAGGTCGATCTGGTGAATCGCATACCCACCAGGCCGCAGCAGCCGGTAGGTCTCCCGGATGACTTGCGGCAGTACGCCGCGGTCCACGTGCTCGAGAGTATCGGCGCTGACCACCAGGCCATAAGACTCCGATGGGAGTGGAGCAAGGGAGGCGTCGCGCTGCAGACAGTACTCGGCCCCCAGCACCTGGTAGGCGCTGTCGAACGACTCCGCAGCCAGCAGATCGTCGATGAGTTCCGCCGCCAGCGGCCGGCGCCCATCCGGTAAGTTCAACCGGGGCAGCACCTTTCGGAGATTGACGAGGTAGTGCCGGAACACCGGCCACAACCGCATGTCATCGACGTCGAACATCGTGGGTCGAACGTCGGCGAGCAATCTGACGAGTACTGACTCGAAATGCACCCAGCCGGTGCCCAACTCGAGAACACGATCACCCACGACGACGGGTTGGTGCACCGCGATGAGGTCCGACAGGGCGATCGCCCTGTCGAGATAGCGGTCGGGCAGGCCGGAGCGCATCCGCCGCCGGGTCTCGACGGCGTTCCCGAGGCGGCGGTACGCCGTCCGGGTCTGTGAGGTGAGCGAGAATCCCTTGGCCGCCGTGGCAACCAGCGCATACCTGATCATGTCGATGTCCCAACTCTCGCTCTGCGGGATCGCCAACGACTCACGCCATAGGCCAACGGACCGGACAACATGCCGAGCTTCTCCCAGCGAGCCAG
Organism: Mycobacterium sp. 360MFTsu5.1; assembly: GCF_000383495.1. Lineage (NCBI taxonomy): Bacteria > Bacillati > Actinomycetota > Actinomycetes > Mycobacteriales > Mycobacteriaceae > Mycobacterium > Mycobacterium sp. 360MFTsu5.1. The sequence continues at coordinate 22,758 of NZ_KB911465.1, forward strand.
TTCGACCGGCCAGTCGTCGGACTGTTTGCGATCGCGCGACGACATCGAGGAAGCGGCAAAGGCGACGCCCGCAGGCAGCTGACGCATCAGCGTTCCGAGCATCCTGGGCTCGTGCACGATCGCACTGGTCATGTACGCACCGAAACCGACGCCATACCGAAAAGCCTGCTGGCTCAAGGCCGACATCTCCCGTGGGTGCCGATGCCACACCACCGCGGCAGGCTGATACACCAGTTGGTGCCGCACGACCACGCGGAAGAACGAGGCCAGGTCGTCTCCGCCCTTGGCTGTCGTTCCGATCCCGATCGCCGGATCGAAGCCGCCGAGCCGGCGAAGCACATCGGTATCGAAGGCCATATTGGCCCCCGACCCCAGCCGCCCGATCGCGAAGGGAAACAACGGATCGTCGGGGCGGTTGCCCCGCATGTCGTAGGTACGCCGCGCGAAACCCTTCGAGAATCCGCCATGCCATTCCAGATTCAACTGGGCAGGCGTCTCGAGTTCGGACGGCAGGATGAGACCCGTCACGCAGCCGACGTCCTCACCCGAAGCGAATCCCTCAGCGATGGCCGTCAGCCAGCCGGGATCGACGATGACGTCGTCGTCGGCGAAAGCAACGATGTCCGTTGTTGTTTCCTCGAGCCCCCGGTTGTGCGCCCACGACAGGCCGCGTCGATCCTCTCGTACGTAGCGCACTCGGCCGGCGAACTCGCCGGCGATGAGCGTCTGCGTCGCATCGCTGCTGGGGTCGTTGTCGACGACCAACACCTCGAATGTCGGGTAGTCGACCGCCAGCAAGGTCTGCAGGCAGGTTCGGAGGGTGTCCGGACGGTCCCGAGTGGCCACGATGACAGTGATCGCCGGCGGATCGGCCAGAACGTCGGCGCGATCGCGGAGGCAACGCGGCACCGCTGAGGTCTGCGCGCCGAGGGCCTCGATAGTGGCCACGCATGGCAGGCCGTCTGCGGCGAGATGAGCGTTGATCTGCTCGTGCAACGATTCCCACACCACGGCGGTGTGCGCCTGCCAGGCAACGCCTTTCGCACCGTCCAGGATCACCGTGCCAAGCGGATGCCCATGCAGACTGATCAGCGCGTAGATATTCTGGTGCGCTCGGCGCACGTTTGCCAGCAAGACCTCCGTCGGCGGATCACTCAGCTCAATCTCGGTGCGTGCCAGTGGAAGCTCTTCGATGCTGACGGCGCGCAGCGGAAGATGGTGGCCCCCCGGCACAGTCCCCGCGCCGTCGCGCCTGTCTTCACGCGTGGTCGCCTCGTCGTCGTCCGGCGACCGCAGCATCGCGTACCCGTAACCGATCGTCGTGACAAGCAGGCCGACCAGCACCACCGCACTGCGCGCACAGGCAGCGCGGCGGCTGCCACGACCGACCAGGGCATCCCGCAATCCGCCGAGGAATGCCGAAGGCAAAACACTTGTGACGTAACGACGTTCGGTACTCAGCGCATCGGACGACCCGACCATGCCGCTCACCCGATGCTTCGACAGCCCCTCGGAGAAGCAGCGGTCCAGGAAGTATCGGAGTCGGGCGCGTTCCGGCGTGACCGAGTGCCGGACCGATATCGCAGGATCGAACAGCAGCCTTGCCGCCGGTCGTGCCTGCGACAGCCTGATGCACAATTCCGTTTCTTCGCAGCCGACCGGACGTGACCCGAGCCGCCCGACGTCCACATTGAACTCCCCGACTTCCGCAAACACGGAATTGCGGAAGGACATGTTGCAGCCGATGAAATTACGGACACGGGTAACCGAGACCGGCAGACCGCGATGACTGCAACCGACCACCCAGTCGTACTCGACGGGGAACCACTCCGGCCGACCGGCCGCGGGCCACACCGGTTCGGCATAGCCGCCGACGCCCGCGACCTCGGGGTCGCGGTAGTGCGCGCGCAGCTTGTCGGCCCAACCCGGTTGAATCTCGGCGTCATCGTCCACGAAAGCCAGTACGTCGCGGCTCGCACGAGCGATGCCACTATTTCGGGCACCGGACAGCCCGCGCACGCGCGTGTTCACAATGACGCGATCGCCGTATCGATCCGCCATGGTTTCGTACAGTTGAGTGTTGTAATCGATGACCACAACAATTTCATCGTCAGAATGCATCTGAAGCAGCAGCGCATCGACGCAATTGGTGAGTTGAGCAATTCTGTCAGTCGTATACGCGCAAACGATGATGGACAGCGATACGTCACGGACGCGCGAGCCTGCCTCAGATACTGGCAAATCAGGGTCGGCGCTCAGCATCGACGACCACCGCCGTCTTCCATCACAGCCATCCTCAACCGTCGCGCTAACGCTGCGTGCTGATCGGGACCCGTGGCCGTCACAACAACCTGGCTACTACTGCAGATCACATAGTAGCTACAAACAGCAACAATTGGGAGATACTGGCAAATGTGACGGAAGATGCTCATGTGCACATTCCGCCGCCGTGCAGCCCTTCGTTACACCCCCTCGCGCGCCACGCCCGGTGGTAAGGTCAGCCGCAACGCGATAACGGGGTCGGATGAACACAGCAAACTCCAGGCAGCATCAGGCGGCACGGCGCCGCGGGACGCTTACCGCGAGCGGAATCGACTGCGGCAAATCGCGTTCATGCAATTTATTTACGGATTGGTTGTAATTAATGACCAGCCTGCGTGTGCAACTTCGCGACGTCGTCCGCCGCTTTCCGGATACACACGTGGCCGTCCATTCCGCGGCATTGATCACCACCTGGATCATTACCGCTGCCACCGGAATCATTTTCTGGTCCATCGCCGCGAGAGTGATGTCGCCCGAGCGACTCGGCGTCGACACCGCCCTGATTTCGTTGATATCGACCGCTGGGATCGTCGCCGCGACCGGCACCGGAAACTCGTTCGTGGCCCTGCTGCCGGCCCCGGGCTGCGACCGGCAGAAACGACTCGCTGACGGCTACTTCATCGTCGGGCTGCTTTCCACGGTGATCGGTGCGGCGATGGGCATCGTCGCATCCGCGACACTTCATCTGGACCTCGCGACTGCCGTCTGCTGGACAACGATCGGATCCGTGGCATCAGCCACCTACATCCTGAAGGACTCCGCCCTCGTCGGGCTCGGCGGAACACCGAAACTGCTCGGGCAGAACCTCGGAGCCAGCATCGCCAAGATCGCGTTGGTCATTCTGCTTGCGTCATACGTTTCGCATCCCGCCGTCCTCGCAACCGTCGTGTCATCGGCCGTCGTCAGCGCGATGGCCCTGGGCATCGTGATTCCGCGCCTTCTCACGACTCTCACCACCGACTCACCGGCCACGATGTCGGGTGGCCCGACCCGGAAGGACCTCGCGGTCTTCTCCATTCGGGACGGCGCCGGCAGCGCGATGGCAAACGGGGTGTTCCTGATCTTGCCGTTCCTCACGACGTGGATAGCCGGAGCGACGCAGGGCGCCGTTGTCGCACTGACACTTTCGTTTTCACTGTCACTCGAACTGGTGTCAGGCGGCGTCGGCACCGCGCTGACCGCGGGGCTGTCCGCATCGCCCGAGCGGTTGTGGGAGCGTGGGCGCCGGGCGTGGCTCATCACACAGGCCATTGCGATCGTCACCGCCCTCGGGCTCATTGTCGCCGGGCCCGCGGTCGTGGCGATCCTCGGTTCGCAGTACCAGCATCTGCCTGTCGTTTCTGTTCTGATCATCCTCGCCGTCGGGTCCGTCGCGCGCGTCCCGTTCGTCATCTGGTCTTCGGTCGTGCGCGCCATGGGCCGCACAGGTTCGATCCTGATCACCAACGCCTTCGGGACCGCCCTGGCGATACCGCTCATCATGTGGTGCACCACGCAATGGGGCGCGGTCGGTGCCGCCGTGGGCTTGACCATCGCTTCGACCGCAACAGGATTCATCGGCGCCGTCGGCATCCTCACCAACGGGCGGCCGGCGTTTCATCCGTCGAAGAACAGCGCATGAAATGGGGCGGCCCGTGACCAAACCCAATCCACTCCGGCGGATGTGGAGCTTCTTCACGAAGCCGGATCCGCCGTGGTGGATCCCCGCCACGGCCACCGCACTTTTCATCGTGGTGGCAGTAGTCGGCGCGATGGCGATCGTCGATGATCGCCGGGCCGACCGCGACAACGTTCAGCACGAAGCCGACCAGAACCAGGCCCAAGTGCTCGAGAACCTCCGGTTCGTCCGCGAATACGCCAATTCGCAACGGCAATCGGCCGCCGCTCAGACCGGCGGGACGAACGCAGGCGGAGTCCCGTGCCCACCGTCGCGTCATCTGAGTGCCGCTGTCCGACAATCGTTCGAGAGCATCAATCTCTCGGGGCAGAATCTAGCGTTCCTGCAGCTGCCCAATACGAACTTCGCGCGGGCCAACATGGACGGCGGCCGTCTCGTCGGTGTCGTGCTCACACCCAATGTCGACCTCGCCGGCGCCTCCCTGATCGAGGCGATCCTCGTCGATGGCGATCTCAGCGAAGCCAGCCTGGTCAACACTGACCTAACCAACGCCGATCTACACGGCGCGCGGCTGTGCGGGGCCAACCTCGCCGGGGCAAAACTGGCGGGGGCGAATCTGAGCAATGCCGTGCTGACCGGCATCGATTTCAGCGACGCAAACGGCACATGGATTGCGCAGGAGGGCACGCCCGACGTCGGTTTCGTCGTTCACGGGAAGGTGAACCTCAGCCGAGCCGACCTCGCCGGCGCCGATCTCACCGGTGCGTCGAACCTCGACGCCGCGATGCTCTACGACATCTACTACGACAACACGACGAAGTGGCCCGCCGGCTTCTCACCCCAGCCCAGTCGCGAAAAGCGCTGTGTCCGCGCCGATAAGTTCAGCAACCCTGACAGCCCGTGCCTCGAGGGCGAAGAGGGGGCTTCCCGTTAGCGCAGAACCCGACCAGATGCGCCGGCCGTCGTTGCGGCCGGGGCAGGGCCGACACCGCTCCATGCCGGCCGCGGCTCGCCAACCGCAGATACTGGCCCAATTGGCGGTGCTTGCCGGTGCCGCGGGAGCCCTGTCGCCGATACCGACCGCTCCGGTGCTACAGGCGATGCTGCTCACCGTCTTCTCCTTGGCGGGTATCGGGAGCGCGGCACTGTGCTGGCTGGCTCTGCCGGGACCGGCGGCCACCGCCGGCGTGATAGGGCTGAGCATGGCCGGCGTCATCGCGCTGGCGACCTCGATGAACTGGCTGAAAATCTGGGCGCCGACTCCGTCGTGTGTGATGATCTCGGTGCTGGTCACCGCGGTCGGTCTGCTGCGCCTGTGGCAGCTGAGAAACGACAGCGACATCCCGACACCATCGAAAACCGTTGCGGCTCAAAATGTGAACTTCGGGCTGGGCGAATCGGTGCGGCCGCCGCGCCTGGGCGGGATCACCGGCCCATTTGTCGTGCCATCGATCTTGATTGTGGCGCTGTGCATTTGGGCGCTGGCACTACCGGGTTTACGCCGCGTGACCGCAGGACAGTGGGGACTCCTGTTTTCCCAGAGTGGCGTGCTGCTCCTGCTCGCGCTCGTCCTCACCGTCACCGGCTTTGTCGTCGCGATCGTGGTGCATCGCGAAATCATGGCTGCCGTCGCCATCCTCGTCGCGCTCATCGTGGATCGGGTCACCGTTCCGATGATCACGGAAGTGCCCATCTACACGTGGACGTACAAGCACATCGGGATTGTCGACTACATACTCAAGAACCATGCGCTCCCGCCAACGGGCGTGGACGTCTACAACCAGTGGCCGGGCTTTTTCGCAGGAATGGCGTGGTTCAGTTCGATCACGAAGTCGGACCTGGATGTCACCGCGCACTGGTTCGGCATCGTCAGCGACGCCCTGCTGATCGTCCTGGTGGCAGCGCTGGCATTGAGTTTCAATGCCAGCATCCGCTCGGCGTTGGTTGCCGGGATGCTCGCGCTACTCGTCAACTGGGTTGGGCAGGACTACTACTCGCCGCAAGCCACTGCGATAGTCCTGTGCGCATCGGTTCTCGTGCTGCTGTCCTGCTCCAGAAGCCTGCCCGCCGCCGGTTACGTGTCGGTGCCCGTCTTCGCGGTACTGGTGCCCACCCATCAACTCACGCCGCTGTGGGTGGTGGCCGTGACGGTTGCTCTTGCGGTGCTCAAACAATTGCGGCCCCGATGGCTCGCGCTCGTCTACCTCGCCATCTTGGCGGCGTACTTGATACCTCGGCACCACGTGATCCTCCAGAATGGTGGCCTCGCCAGCTTCAACCCGTTCAACAACACCAAAGCCGTTGGGCAGGGGCGTGGTTCAGATGGGCGTGTATTCAGCGTGATCATCGAGCAGGGCCTGTCGATGTCGGTCTGGGTGGGTGCCGCCGTCTGCTTCGTGCTGATCTGGCGGCGCGGCCGTCCGCCGTGGGAGTTGGCCCTGGTCGCGTTTTCGCCCCTCGCCTTGATCTTGGGACTCAACTACGGCGGCGAAGCGATTCTCCGGGTGTTCCTCTACTCATTGTTGGGTTCTTGCGCATTGGTCGCACCGTTCATCACCAGAGCGCTGGACTATCGGCCGCCGCAGCGAATAGGTGTGCTGATCCTGGCATGGCTGGCAATGACCATTGCAGCAGCAGCCGGCATGCAGGGCTACTACGGCAGCTGGACGTACATCACCATCACCCGCCACCAGCTGGAACAGAGCCGCGAACTACTCGCTCGGAATGAACCCGGCATCACCGTTACAGTCATGGCGCCGCCCGCAGGCTGGCCGGAGCGCAGCAGCGCGGACTACGTCAGGTTCGCACTGGCACAAGGCAATTACGACAATCCGCTGGACGACCTCCGGACTTCACTGCTCAAGGGCCAACCGACTCCGGAGGCAATCGACAATCTCGAGGCAGTACCCACAAACGGTGCGCTCTACATTGTTCTGCCCGAACAGGTTTGGGCCTACAACGCGTACATCGGTCTCTTCCCTCCTGGCGCGCTCGAAAGCCTCGTCGAACAACTTTCCCAACGACCGAACTGGACTCGGGTGATCGAAGACGAAGATACGTTGGCATTCAAATACGCCCCGCCGCGCAGGTGAGCGTGTCCGCCGAGACGCACAAGGAGTCATCGATGAGTGGCAGAATTTCGAGAACCGCCTTGGTATCAACAGTTCTCATGTGGCTGTTGGTTGTGGGTTTCGTAGCGCTCGGCATCTACGACACCATCGTCGGACACTAGACGGCAGGAGACGCCGATGCTCTTTCGCGTTCTGGTGCTCGCCATGGTGACCATGCTGACGTCCTCGTGCCTGGCCGATTCAGCACCCAGCGACCCGAATACCACCAATCCGATCAACACCACAACGCTGTCGAGCCTCCTGCCGATGCTCAAGCTATCCACCGAGGACAATTTCGACGGACCAACGAACGCTCCACCGGATCCACGGGTGTGGAACACCGATGTGGGCAACCGATGGGGATACGGCAAAGAGACGCAGGCATATACGACCGACCCCGCCAACGTCCGTCAGGACGGCCAGGGCCACCTCGTGCTGGAGGCGACCACGACGGATGGGCACGTGACATCCGGTCGAGTGAACACGGAAGGCAAGGTTCAGCTGACGGACGGGTTGATCGCGGCCCGCATCAAAATGCCTGCGGGGCAGGGTCTTCACCCGGCATTCTGGATGCTCGGAAGTTCTCTGCGCAGTGCCGGCTGGCCGGCGTGCGGGGAGATCGACATCGTGGAGTTCGTCAACGACGGTTCAACCGCCTTTTTCACGATCCACGGGCCGCCCGGTGATCCAAAGCAAGCGGGACCGGATGGCGACGTCCAGCTGCAGTCGACGAAATCGACGCCCAACCTGGTCGGCGACTTTCATACGTACTGGCTGTACAAGCAGTCACAACGATTGATCATGGGCATCGATGACAATCAGGTGGCGGCGTTCAGCGCCAACCACCTGCGGCAGGGCTGGAAGTGGGTGTACGACGCCCCGTTCTTCGCCGTCCTCAACCTGGCCGTCGGAGGCGATTGGGCCGGCGCACTCGCACCCGGTGTACTGCCCAAGCAGATGCTCGTTGACTGGATCAAGGTCTATCAGTGAACACTGCCGATGCAAGCTGATCTGAAGTCGTTACACACCAAGCGAATTCAAGGCTGATGACTTCTTCCTGATGACGATGAGAGAATTGTCCCAGAGCGCGATACCGGGGCGGTGCAGCCTGACGATTTGGACGACGAGGTCCTGACGGCAGTCCGAAAAGTACTCGTCGTAGGCCTGACGATCCCGCAGCGTGACGTCTTCAATGATGTAGACGCCATCGTCTTTCAAGAGATCAAAGGTGTTTTCAAAGAGGCATTTCCCGGCATGGAACTTGTGCAATCCGTCATCGATGATGACATCGACCGAACCGGCCGGGATGGCAGCGGCACTCTTGAATTCCTGAACGCTGCTGGCGTCCGTCTGGTCGCAGTAGTAGGTCCGGATCCGATCCTCGGTGAACAGGATGTCCTTGTCTATGTCGATGCCGACGACATCAGCGTGGGGGAAGTACTCGCGCCAGACCCGGAGGCTGGCACCCGGCGTGCCGGTGACGCCCATGCTGGACTCACGACTCGGGTTGTTTGTACCCAGCCCACATTCGATGACCGAACGGACGGCCTCGCGCTTCTGGCCGAAGAGCATTTCGTAGAAGTCGGTGTAGGTATGGGTCGGCCAGCTCCGCCGACGGGCCTTGCCACCCTTCTGCACTTCGCCCTTGTCGCTGCCATGCAATTCGCACAACGCTGCGAGCACGCTTGCATCGTCCCGCCCGTAGGAGATTTCCATCGCAAAGGGATTGCGCTTCCGGAGACGCGCGTCCTCGATACGCTCACGAATCGGCTCGCCCGCACCAACACGCCAAAAGATGCGGCGGAGTCTGCCCTGCAGCGCCTGATCGACCTTGTCGGCAACTCGCATAACCACTCGAACATCCCCTTACCGATCTAGCTAACCCATCTATGGACATCGCCAACGATTGAATGACCTTGCTGACGACGAGGACATAGCACCAAAAAGCTGGTCCATCGGAGAATTTCTGCATTAGCCTACCGCGACACACTCCCTTCAGGGAAGAATCATGAGCAAACAACTAGCCAGACAGAATCGATGTTCCAGAATTCCGCCCGCATCAGTCCGGTCCGACTCCTGAAGCAGGCCGAGGCCGATAACATCGGACAGGAAACATCGGTCACCCGTGGCTCATGCAGCACTCCTGCAGAAAAGGGGCTCAATGACTTCCGATCCGCGGGCGCCACTACGAATCGGCATGGTGACCACGCGTGCCCTACCGCTGATGGGCGGAATCGAGACCCACGTTCACGAGGTCTCCCGTCGACTGGCGACAGCCGGTTTGGAAGTAACAGTGGTTACGACCGACCCGATCGGGGACCAACTCGCTGACGACAGCCTGTCCGGCTACCGAATCCGACGCTTCCCCGCGTACCCACGGTCCCGCGACTACTACCTTTCCCCAGGCTTGTACCAACACCTGATGCACGGCCAGTACGACATCGTCCATGTGCAAGGCGTGCATTCGCTCGTCGCCCCAACCGCGCTCGCGGCCACCCGTCGCGCCGGTGTCCGCTCCATACTGACTTTCCACACCGGCGGCCACCCGTCGGCCCTGCGCGCGTCACTTCGTCCATTGCAATGGCGCCTGATGGCGCCGCTACTTCGGTCAGCTGCGGCGTTCGCCGCGGTTTCAGAGTATGAGCGTCGGCTCTTCGCGAAAGTTCTTGGTATCGAGGAGAACACGATTCGACTGATCAGAAACGGGTGCGAGCCCTTGCCGGTTGACCCAACGGCGGAAAGCATGACGGGCAGCCCCTTGATCCTGTCGGTCGGCAGGCTTGAGCGTCACAAAGGTCACCAACGTATCCTGCGAGCACTGCCGAACATCCTGGATCAGGCTCCAGACGCTCGACTCGTGCTCGTCGGCAGCGGCCCCTACGAATCGCGGCTGAGGACAATGGCCGGGGAACTCGATGTCGCCGAACGTGTTTCGATCTGTTCGTTTGGTCCCGATCGCCGTTCGTCGATGGGCAAGCTCATCTCTGACGCTGATGTGGTTTGCCTGATGAGCGAATGCGAGGCCCATCCAGTCGCGATCATGGAAGCCGTCGGCGCAGGCACACCTGCACTCGTCGCCGATACCTCTGGGCTCTCGGAGCTCGGCCGTGCGGGTTTGGTGACGACGATCCCGCTCGATGCGCCACCAGCGCAGCTGGCGGCCGCCACACTGGCCGTTGCCGCCACGCCCCGGTCTGATCCGCCCGCACTACCGACCTGGAATGACTGCGCGGACGAGCTACACCGGCTGTACCTGGAAGTCGCGGGTCTCGGATGAACCGCCATACCGACGAACCATTCAGGCGGTGGCTTCGAGAATCAGCGACTCGACGCGGTTCGGGAGTTCACCGATCAAAGTGGCGTGGCGATCCCCGCCCAGCAACTCCGCGTGCTCGGATTCATTTGGTAGGCAACGTCGTATCTGCCGAAACCCCGTGAGCTGCAGCGCATGCCTGAGCGTTGTTTCGTCATAAAGATAGCTGTGGCCCCATGACCTCATCACGCGATTCAAGGCATGAACGGGGTTGTCCTCTTCCTTTCGTTCGGCAGGCGAACCGAAAGTGCGGTTGCTCCACCGGACGTACTCTTGCACGTCTGGGTCCTGCGAATCAGGCAGCAGGCGAACAACATCCAAGTCGGGTGTAGAGATGCGCAGAACTCCTGCCGGATGCAGCACACGCCGCGCTTCCGCGAGCAAACGTAGTCCAGCGTCATATGGCACCTGCTCGAACATATGCTCGCACAGCACATATCGAAACGACGCCGACGGCACGGGCCACCGCCGCACCGCGTCGAGATACATGACCGACGGTTTCACCGGAACCAGATCGGTGCACAGCCAGCCGGTCGAGGTCATGGCACCGGAGCCCAGTGCCAACTTCCGCTTGTCAGCAGGCGTATCCCGCAGGTAGCGGTTGAGCTGGCCGGCTCGGCGAACCCTCCCGACGGCCTGCAGCCCGACCGCCGCCGACCGATACACAGCCGGGACTCGCCGAAGCGCGTGTCCGGCCCGCTGCACTGCCGTCACCCGACCGTCGGTCGTCATCCGATCACCGTCCCCCGCCGGAGCGTTCGGACCGCGAATCGATCACCGCAAGGCCCGACAGCGGACCACTCAGACGGCGGCTCCAACGCCACAGCGTCGTTTGAATTCTTTCCGGATAGGGAGCTGTTCGCGCCCCTGATCCCGCCAGCCAGCCCTGCAGCTCTTCGGTTGTGGTGGTCGCTTTCACTGTCAATCTTGCGAGTGCGTAGATGTTGTCCGACTCCGAACTGAACGCATTCATGACCGCGCACGCTGAGGTGTGGCCGGCTGCCGCAACGACCTTGCGCGTCCGGTCGCTCTGGAACCCGTGTGGGTAGGCGAAGCTCGGGATCGCTCGACCACACGCCTGCTCGAGCAGTTCTTTCGAGTACCGGAGTTCCGCAGCGACGTCACCGGCCCGCATGGTGTCGAGCTGACGGTGCGTGTGGCTGTGCGCACCGATCTCGACATCGAGTTGCAGCAGGTGATTCAGCTGGGCCCAGCTCAGCATGGGAGCCGACGGGAGAGCCATTTTCGACGGCCGTGGGGCACGCCCCTCTAACGCGCCCGTCGTCACGTACAGCGTGCTTGGCAGGCGGTGCGTAGCCATCGCCTCTGCCGCACCGATGAAGTCGGCGAATCCGTCGTCGAAGGTGATGACCAGCGGTCGTCGTGGTAGCCGCGTCCGTCCTGCCAGCGCAGCAGTCAGGTCGGAAACCGTCAACGCGGTCCGCCCGCTTTCGGTAACAAGCTCCAAGTGGTGAGCGAACACCGTCGGCGAAACCGAGTAGGGCGCGATCCAGGGCGCCGGGTCGTCGGAGATCGAGTGGTACAGCAGGATAGGTATCACCGTCACGGCTCACCCCCGGACCTCTCCAGCAAATTCGGATACATGCGCGATCGTAGCGTGACAGCATGGCTTCTACCGCCGCCTCGGGCAATTGATGCGCCATGTCAACAGGCGCGGGCCACGATGGGAGGTCTTGTGGCACCGAGAGAAAGCCGCAGCGCAGGGCCGTCGGCCGCAGCCGTGCCGGTTATCGCGAGTCCGGCCCAGAACTCGACCGCTCAACGTGCGACGGGCTCCGGCACCTCCTCGTTCCGCAAAGACATCCACGGGATGCGTGCAGTGGCGGTGACACTGGTCGTCCTGAGCCATGCCCACGTTCCCGGTCTCGCGGGCGGCTTCGTCGGTGTCGACATCTTCTTTGTGATCTCAGGCTTCGTCATCACCGGAGTGCTGGTGCGCGACAGCGATTCGGGCGCGCGCACGTTGTTGGCGCGGTTCTATGCCAGGCGTGCGCGGCGGATTCTGCCGGCCGCCGGCGTCGTCGCTGTGGTGACGGTGCTCGTCACCTACGGCGTCCTCGGATTCATCCGAGGTTTCGCGACCGGAAGAGATGCGGTATCAGTCGCGTTCTTCGCGGCGAACTACCATTTCATCTCCATCGGCACCGACTATGCCCTCGCACGAACTCCGCCATCTCCCCTGCAGAATTACTGGTCCCTCGCAGTCGAGGAGCAGTTCTACATCGTCTTTCCTGCGTTGTGCCTCATGGCGTTCCGTTTGGGCCGCCACCGCTTCACCAGCACGCTCTTCGGGGTCATGGTCGCGCTAACGTCCGCCTCATACGTATGGTCCATCCATCTGACAGCCGCAAATGGGACCGCGGCATTCTTCTCGAGCGCGACACGCGCTTGCGAGCTGGGCATCGGTTGCCTGACTTTTCTTCTCGGCCCTTGGGTGCGAGCCCGGATCAGCGCCCAGTCGGCTTGCACCGCGGGATGGCTCGGAGTTGGGTTGATCACTTGGGCCGCAATCAAATTCGACCCTGGCACGCACTTTCCGGGGGCTCTCGTCGCTGTACCGGCTCTCGGGACCGCCCTGGCCATCCTCTCTGGCCCGTCACCGGGGCCTCGCGGTGTAGCGGCTCTGCTGCACACCCGTTGTTTCCAGTGGATCGGTTCATTGTCGTACAGCCTCTACCTGATTCATTGGCCGCTGTTCACGATCGCCGAACAATATGCGACCACGCCGCTTTCTGCACTCACGCGCGTCGGCTTGACCGGCGCCGCAGTGCTATTGGCGGCGATCAGCTACGTGTCGATCGAGAAGCCCGTGTGGAAATCTCGTTACCTGTCGACTCGCCCATTCCTATCGCTCTGCATCTTCCCGGTTTTCGTCCTCGCGATCCTCGCGGTGGTACTCGCGGAGCAGTCCCACGCAGGATTACCGCTGAGGCTCTTCTGACGCCGCAGCGGGCACAGGTCACCCCATCGCCGGACGCAACGCGCCCTCCAGCACGCCCGAAAGGTAACGGGCATAGTCGTGTGTGGTGTGGTAGATGCCGGCGTACGCGACAACGCCCGCGATCACCGCCGGGCACGTCTGTGCACAGAACCAACGGGTCACGTCGACGTACAAGGCGCCCGTGGCAGCAGCTGCGTCCCTGAGAGCATCATTCGCGTACACCGGAACCACGTCGCTCGCCTTCTGTGCACACCGTGAAATGTCGCCGGAATTCTGGGCTAGGCATTCGCCTGCCGGTTCAGTGATATGCGGAATATCCCCGAGCAACACTGTTTTGGCGTCAGACGGTATCTGCTGGACGGTGGCGACGAGGGCATCCCGCCACATCTCCGGCGTGAACGTTCTTGTGGGACCGGCGATCCCCTTGTCGCCGTCGTACCAGCCGGATAACACCACCATGTCGGGTTTCAACGACTTGATCTGATCCATCCGCCACTGCTGCCATGCGTTGCACTCCGTCAAGTCGCGCTTGAGTTGCCACTGGTAGTACGTCATGGTTGCGGGCCCGCAGTTGTCCTTGGCCAGCACGATGATTCGCCAGTCCGTCCTGCGGCCGACGTAGTCCAGCCCACGTGCCCACATCGACGCATTCGAGTCGCCGATCACCACCATCGTATGTGCGCCCGCCGGTGCCCCTACGGTGCACGGATTGATATCGGTGAGCGAACTGACTTCGTAGTCGGGATTGCAGTCAGGCAGCGCCCACAAACTGCTGTCGTCTTCTGCCGACTTGACGAGTTCGTTCGGCGTGATCCACGCCGGAAGGTGTTTCGAGGTCTCCGCCTCTTTCACCGCTGCGATGACCTGGGCCTCGGTTGCGGGCACGCTGTCGAACTCCAACGCAGGTTTCTCACCGTTGCCACCCGGGTGACCGCAGCCGGCAATCGCGATGATCACGGCGAAGAAGGCGATACACAGCGGCCCGCCCCGTCCTGCCGCACCAGACCTGCTCACGCCGTCCTCCCGTATGCGGATGGGCAGCAACAAATGCACGTGTAGTCATCACTTGTCCTGACGCACACCATCTTGACAGCCGCAGAGCCCGAAGCGAAGATTCCCTTGAGTTGGGGGTGCCTTGAATTCAGCGCAAAGCGGCGTCTGCATTTGCGGACATGACCGCGCCTGCCACGAACACTACCGAGCAGGCTCAGAATGTGCCTTGTGCAGCGACTGCCTCCGGTACCGCTCGACCGATGCCGGGAAGCAGCGGTGGAAGTGGGCGAAAATGCGCTCTCGACCTCGGCGCTGACTGCGCCTGCGTGGACGTCCTCACGCACCACGGACGAAGGCGAGATCGCCCGCGTCGGGAGGCTGCACCGCCTGCAATCGCGCATGCCCGGCAGGCACGGAACTACGGGTGGCGCGGCGGTTACGAAATTCCGAGCCGATTGTGCTGAGCACACGCAACCCGTCAGATACGGCATTGAGATTGCTGATCCCATGGATTCGGCTGTACTCGTGGCTGCAGACTTCGATCACGTTCAGCTTGCTGTCGGCGACGCGCACGTTGATGAGAGTCTCGATCTCGAAACCGTCGCCCCACTGCGCGCATTCGCCGGCGATACTGGGCAACTGCATTGAATCCAGGCAGCGACGCCAGAATGCGTTGTAGCCGTAGCACAGATCGGTGTACTTGGTCCCGAACAGCAGGTTGACCAGACCATTGAGTGCCTTGTTGCCGAGACGACGGAACCGGGTGATGTCCTCGCTCCCACCGCCCTGGATGAAACGCGAACCCTTCGCGAAGTCTGCTCCTGCGATTAAGGCACCCACATAGCTCGGAATCTCGGCCGGGTCTGTGCTGCCGTCCGCGTCGAGCATCACGATGATGTCGCCGGACGCAGCGGCAAAACCGCACGCCAACGCGTTACCCTTGCCGGTCCGCGTTTGATCGATATGTACGGCGCCAGGCCATAATTCACGCGCCACCGCGGCAGTGTTGTCCATCGACCGTCCGTTCACGAAGACGATCTCATCCACGTCGAACGGCATCCGCGCCGCGACGTGCGGCAGGTTCTTCTCTTCGTTCAGCGCCGGTATGACGACCGAGACCGACGGCCGAACCGCCAGGGGTGATGATGCGTCGCGGATGCAGCTGACGTTATCCATCGAGATCTCCTGACCGATGTCGCGAGAACACGTTCCGAGGTGCGTGCATCAGGCCGTGCGGGTCCACAACCGCGCGACCGACCGCAGAGACTCCCACTCCACATGAGTTAGCTGAAGATGCAGTTTCAGTCCCCAAACCCACAGGACGGACCGGGACCACCACACGCCCATCGAATAGCGATGAGAGGAAGTCGATTTCAGTCATCATGAGACCTCTTTTTCCGACCACCCCGATGCAGTCGGTGACTTTATGGTGATCCTTTTATGCAAGTAAGTCAATGTTTGCCAAAACCGGGACAATCAATAAAGGAGGATGAAGCGGCCGCCAAAATCACATCGGATTACAAGCAAAAGTTTCGGCGGAAATTTGTCTCACTCGGAAAATTCATCGACCGACAGGCGATGAACGCGCGCCGGCGAAGGCCGGACATTCGATCATCTATGCACTTCAGACTAGGTATTCATTGCTCAATTGACTACATGGATGCATTTCAGCAGCCAACACAGAACCACCCGCCTCGCGTTGATTCCGCGAACGCGCGCCACCCCTGAACCAACAATGCGATGCCCGCATGTAACTATTTACGCATTTGCTGTATTTGCGGCGTCACAGAAATTCATACCTTCGGACTACCCCGGATTCAAAAAGTCACGAGCCGGAAATCGAACCACAGCCGGCTTCGCGATACGGTCGAAGCTCAGCGCGCCACCAGCGCCGCACGCCACCATCCCGACGGCAAGAAAGCTGGCCGACAGGTTGGCTGCATACGTTTGCTGCTGTTGCGGCTGCGGCAGGCGCGCGGACCGATCAGTCGCGCTGCGGGACCGGGAGGACCACGTTGCCGTTGACCCGATCAGGAGCGGCCGTAGCGTCAGCCGCGGCATGCCGGCCGCCAGGCGAGGAATCGTTATCGCCTTCACCCGCAATCGATTCCGTTGATGCAGCAGCGTCGACCACAGGCGGCGGACTGCCAGCAGGCTCAGGCGCGCCGGCATCGACCTTGCGGCGAAGGACACGTTGCGTCGCCGAACTGAGCCGCCTGTGCACCTCGTCCGCCAGCGCCTTCGACCGTTCCCACGGCACGAACGACAGGTACAGCACGAATATGGCCAGCGAGAAGAATCCCACGACCATGGTCAGGAGGATGGTCAGATGCAGGAACACGCCCGCAATCAAAACTCTTGTGCGCCAACGCTTGTTCCATACAAGAACGCCGATGGAGAACTCGACCAGCAGGGTGCCCCACGTCATTGCGTTGCCGATCAGCGGGCTGGTCGACACCCACGCCGGGCTCGGTAGCAGCAGCATGTCGTCGAGTCGCAACGTGTACGAAACGGCACTGCCGTTCTGCCACGTGTCACCGTGGAGCTTCGCGATGACCGTGGTGATGTAGATGATCGATATCTGCACCTGCATCAGGCGCAGCGGCCACACCTTGATGTCCTGCGCGGACCAGAAGGATCCGAAGTGACGACGCTGGTCCAGCGACAGCGCCGCACCGCATGGCGACAGCGCCAAATACAGTGACAGGATGCGGATCAACCCGTCTCCCGAGTTGAAGATCCAGGGATTGCGGCGCTCGAACGACATGATCATCAGAAACACCAGGAAGGTTGCCAACTTGGTGTGCCAGCCGACGATCATGACCAGCGACGCCACCATCAGCACGATCCAGCCGGCCAGCAAGGCCGTGTCGCCCGGCCAGCGGTAGAACACGCCCCACAGGAATTCGTACGTCGGTGGCTGCGGCACAATGCCGTTGACGCTGAACTTGTCGTACAGGTCCATCCCGAGCTCGAGTGACCATAGGAAAGCCAAGACACCGAAGGCAATCCGAATGATCCCCAGCGTGTAGGCAGGCTCCATACTGAACCAGAAGTTCCGCCAACCCTGCACCGCGCTGCGGCCCGATTCACGCAACATTGCCACCGGAGCGATCATGACGCGGGCCCAAACTTCCAGTCGTACAAGATCTTCTGCTCATGCTCTTCTGGAGCATTGGAACCCGGGGGCCGAAGCTTTCGGCTATCGGCAAAGATGGTCACGCCCACCGGATGCTCCCCCGGCTGCATCAATTTCCGGACGACCCACATCGCATATGCCGGACGGGTAACCGGCTCATTGATCAATGCTTCTTTGAACTTGCGCCACCGGTCCCAGTAGAACTGGCCCACCAGTGACCGGTCGCCTTCGAGTTTCCACACCCGCCGCGCACCACTGTCGTAGAGCACAGCCGTTTCCACTTCCGGCACCGACAGCGGCGGGTTCGGGGAGAACATTCCCCATGTCTGGTCCAGGCCGGTGAAGCGCGCTATCGGCTGCAGCTCCGGCATCATCACGTCCTTGATGGGCGAGGCGGGGATGGTCCAGACCACCGCCACCATCAGCACGATGATGATGCCGAAGCTGGCGAGTGCCTCCCGCAGGTTGGACCTGCGGGAGGCGTGCCGCCCCAGCGACTTTTCTGCCAAACGTCGCGAACGGGACATTCTCAGCATCGTAGAACCGGCAAACCTTAGATCTGGACGTTTCCGCCAGTCAGGATGCCCAAGATGCCGTTACCGACGTTCACCACGAAGTCCAGGATGCTCTGCAGGAGACTGAAGAGGAAGCTGAACAAGTTGCCCCCAGGTGCAGGGGTTCCCGTGGTTGAACTTGCCGTGGTCGAACTCGCGGTGGTCGAACTTGCCGTAGTCGAACTCGCCGTGGTCGTCGACGGGCCGGTGGTTGACGAGTTGCCGTTCGAGTTGCCGTTCGACGAGTTGCCATTCGAATTGCCGTTCGACGATTGGCCGTTCGAGGACGACGACTGACCATTCGACGAAGACGACTGGCCATTAGAACTCGACGACTGGCCGTTCGAGGACGACGACTGACCATTGGAACTCGACGACTGACCGTTCGACGACGAGGACTGGCCGTTCGAGCTGGACGACTGGCCGTTAGAACTCGACGACTGACCATTGGACGACGACGACTGACCGTTAGAACTCGACGACTGGCCGTTCGAGCTGGACGACTGGCCGTTAGAACTCGACGACTGACCATTCGAGGACGACGACTGACCGTTAGAACTCGACGACTGACCATTCGAAGACGTACTGCCTGTCGAAGTCGACGAAGACGACTGACCGTTCGAGGACGACGACTGGCCGTTAGAACTCGACGACTGACCGTTCGACGAGGACGACTGACCATTCGAAGACGACGACTGACCATTCGAGGACGTACTGCCAGTCGAAGTCGACGAAGACGACTGACCGTTAGAACTCGACGACTGACCATTCGAAGACGACGACTGACCGTTCGAGCTGGACGACTGACCGTTCGTCGTCGACTGACCAGTATTGCCCGTCGTGGTCGACTGCCCGTTGGAGCTGGAGGACTGGCCATTCGAACTCGACGACTGACCAGTCGAAGACGTACTACCAGTCGACGTCGACGAAGACGACTGACCGTTAGAACTCGACGACTGACCATTAGAAGACGACGACTGACCGTTCGAGCTGGACGACTGACCATTCGAAGACGTACTGCCAGTCGAGGTCGACGACGTCGACTGACCACTCGAACCAGTCGAACTCGACGACTGACCGTTCGAAGACGACGACTGGCCACTCGAACTCGACGACTGACCGTTAGACGACGACGACTGGCCGTTCGTCGTACTCGGAGCCAAGGGAAGGTCGCCGACCGTCCCGTAGCCCACTGATGCAAGCTCCACTCTGTAGTCGTTGGTTGGCAGCTGGCAGTAGACGCCAGCGGTGATTGCTAGAGAGCCGGCGAGCAGCCTGGCCCCCGCTCGACGAACCGGGTACGTCGGCCGCACCTTGGATCCCGCCGAAGTTGAATCTTTTTCACTCATCATCAGGCTCCTCTCCGGCTGCCCCGATGCCGCCGGAATTCCAATGTTGGACCTGCATTTGCCAATAGTCAACGTTCGCTGAGAAAGCAATGTGATATCTACCATGGTGGAATATTTCTTACGAACAGAGCCGAATTCAACGCTCTCGACTAATCAAGATCGAGAATCAAAAATAATTTACAGCAACAGATAATTAACGTACGAGCAGTATGTTCTGTACTCACTTTCCATCATATAAGCAGGTAGATGGCTTGTTTTTTGGCCTAAATAACACCAAAGACATATTTTCAGCAATCCCTCAGCTTCGCCAATGCTGACGCCCAGCCGATCTTGATCGACCCCGACCACGGCTCAAACCGCAGGCTTAGAGGCAATAATTGACCTGATTGCGTAAATGTTTGCCGTTCGCGAGAAATTAACCCGGAGGAGTCAGCTGTTACGTAAATCAGCTACTCGAATACGGGCCCCGGCACCACCGCGCGCCACGCCGGGAAGACCTCCGGCCCCAAGGCGCCAAACGCCCAGACCCGGCCCATGAACCGATACGGGCCGTACCAAGAAACAGAATTTGCTGAAATCGGCCGTTGCCTACGGATCGCGGCGGGTGACCACCACGAGCGCCAGCATGAACACCGCCGCCGCAACCGCGGCGAAATACAAGGCCGCGCCGGCCGGTCCCCACCACAACGAGAACGTCTGGAACCAGGGGGTCTTGGTGAAGGTGTACGCGTTCCCGAAGGGCAGCCACGGCCCGACTCGTGCACCGACCTGAGGCAGCGCACCGAGCACCGGCTCCACGACGAACGGCATCAGCAACACCACCGCGACCACCGCCGCGGCGTGCCGCAACAAGCCACCCAGACCGACCGCCAGAACCGCTCCCAGCACGGCATACAGGGACATTGCGCCGATGGCGCGCCACACCTCGGTGCTCGCGAAGGACAACTCATCCCCCTGCTCGGCGGTCACCAATGACGCCGCGAACGCGATCGAACCCGCCACCATGAGCGCGGTGACGACAGCGGAAAGCACCGCCATCACAATCGCTTTCGCTGCCAGCGCCCACGCCCTGTTCGGGGTGGCCAGGAACGTCGTGCGGATCATGCCGGAGCGGTATTCACCGGTGACCGACATCGCGGACAGGATCATCAGCACCGGCACCCCGAAGACACTGACGCCGATGGCCGCCCGCTCCGGCTTGAGCACCCCGTGGGGACCCAGCGCGGCCGCCTGGATCGCGGCGAAACCCAGCCCCAGAACCACCACCGCCAGGATGAGCCAGATCGGCGATCGCGTGGTCTGCAGCTTGATCCGTTCGGCGTTGATGGTCATGGCGCACCCACTGCCCGGTAGTCGACGGCGTCGTCGGTCAGTCGCATGTACGCCTCCTCCAACGAGGCCTGCTGGGCGGCCAGTTCGTGCAGCACGATTCCGTGGCCGGCAGCCAACTCCCCCACCTGCTCCGTCGAGATTCCGCGAACCAGCAGCACGCCGTCCGCCAATTGCGCCGACGCGTCCTGCGCCGTCAGCAACTCTTGAAGACGCTCCAGCTGGGGGCTACGCACCCGGATGGTGTCGCTCCCGGAGCTGGTCAGGAACTCCGCCATGGTGCTCGAGCTGATCAACTGTCCACGCCCGATCACCAGCAGCCGGTCCGCGGTGTTCGCCATCTCGGCCAGCAGATGACTGGACACCAACACCGTCCGGCCCTCAGATGCCAAGTCGCGCATGAGCGTCCGAATCCACCTGATGCCCTCGGGGTCCAGCCCGTTCACCGGTTCGTCGAACAGCAGCACTTCGGGATCACCCAACAGCGCCACGGCGATGCCCAACCGCTGCGACATCCCGAGCGAGAATGTGCCGGCCTGTTTACCCGCGACATCGGTCAATCCGACGATGTTCAGTACTTCATCGACGCGGGCCTTCGGCAGCTTGTTGCTGGCGGCCAGCCACCGCAGGTGAGCGCGCGCCGTGCGGTTGGGATGCACCTGCCGGGCATCGAGCAGAGCACCGACGCTGCGCAGCGGATGCTTCAGGTCCTGATAAGTCTTGCCGAGCACCGTCGCGGTGCCGGAGGTCGGTCTGTCCAGCCCGACGATCATGCGCATCGTGGTGGACTTGCCGGCGCCGTTCGGCCCGAGGAAACCGGTGACGAAACCAGGCTCGACGGAACAGGTCAAATCATCGACGGCACGCTTGCGCCCGAAAACCTTTGTCAATCCCGTCAGCTGGATCATCGCCGGACAACCCCCTTGCCTGATGGCACCGCCATCAGGCGCACGATACGCGTTCGATCACCATCTGCGCGACGGCGCGCATACCCGCGGCATTGGGATGTAGCGGCGCCACCCGGCCCGGCAGCGGCAGGTGGAACGCCGTGGTCCAGGGATCGGCCGACCACGCGTGGTGGTCGCGGCTGGCATCGGCGACCGGCACCAGTTCACATCCCGTGTCCGCGGCGGCGACGGCCGTCAGCTCAGCCAGCCGGGCGGCGATGTGCCGGCCCAGATCGGCATCGGCCGCACCGATGGGTGGCGCAGGCACACCGGCCGGCGGCAGCAGCGTCAGGTAGTCGACGAACAGCACCCGGGCCTGCGGTGCACGTCGACGTACTTCTCGCCCAACGGTTTTCAACGACTCACCCACGGCTTCGAGGGCCTGGTCCCGCGCCGTCGCATCGAGTTGCCCGCGCAGCAACGCACCGATGAGGGGCACCGACCGCAGGAACCGGGGCAGGCAGGCGGCCCCGAGCATCGGCACGTAGCCGGCGTCGTTGCCGCCGATGGTGATGGTGACCAACGACTCCGATCCGACGAGCGCGTCCACCTGCGGCGGCTCGCCGAACTGCCGTTCTGTGAGCACGTGGGCGGTGGTGGCACCCGAAAACGTCACGTCGACAAGGTCGTAACCGAGGCGGTCGGCGACCAGGTGCGGGTAGTTGACCGCCGACCTGCCGGATCGCTTCGGTGCCCCGGGAGCGCCCGGCGCGATGCCGGGTCCGGCGGCCATCGAACTACCGAGGGCGACGTACCGCGCGGTCATAGCGCCGGGCTGGATGCCTGTGCCCAGAACCGCTTGGGCACGCGACCGGCACGCGACGCCAGCCGGCCCGCGGTGACCGCGGCGGCCATGGCGGCGGCCATCATCGGGGGATCGGCGGCCCGGGTCACCGCGGTCGCGAGAAGCACTGCGTCACAACCCAGTTCCATGGCCAGGGCGGCATCACTTGCCGTGCCGATGCCGGCGTCGAGCACCACCGGCACCCCGGCGGCCGCGACGATCATCTCGATGTTGTGCGGGTTGGAGATACCCAGCCCGGTGCCGATCGGCGCGCCCAACGGCATGACCGCCGCGCAGCCGGTGTCCTCCAGTCGCCGCGCCAACACCGGGTCGTCGTTGGTGTAGGGCAGGACGATGAAGCCGTCGTCCACCAATTGTTCTGCGGCGCGCACCAATTCGATGGCGTCGGGCAACAGGGTGCGCTCGTCGGCGATCACTTCGAGTTTCACCCAGTTGGTCTGCAACGCCTCGCGCGCCAGCTGCGCCGTCAGTACCGCTTCGGCCGCACCACGACAGCCGGCGGTGTTGGGCAGTGCCGCGATGCCGAGCTTGTTCAGCAGATCGAGTACACCGGTACCGGTTTCGGCGTCGACGCGCCGCATCGCGACCGTGGTCAGCTCGGTACCCGAGGCGACGAGCGCCTCCTCCAAGATCGACAGATTCGCCGCACCGCCGGTACCCATGATGAGCCGGGATGCGAATTCCCGGTCGGCGATGCGCAAGACGTCGGCCGACGTACAGACCTCAGCCACCTTGCACCGCCGTCACGACCTCGATCTTGGCGCCCTCTGCCAGGACGTCGTCCCATTCCGACCGCGGCAGCACCGTCCAGTCGACGGCGACGGCGATGCCCTTGTCCGGAAAGCCCAGTGTGCCAATCAATTCGGCTACCGTGGTGCCCTCGCGAATCTCCACGCTCTCGTTGTTGACCGTGATCAGCACAGTGCCACCTTCTCTCTCGCATCGCCGGCCAGCAGTTCCGAAACCCGTTGTGCGGTCCACGCGGACAGCAGAAAACCGTTGCGCCCGTGACCGGTGGCCGCCAGGGTGCGGTCATCGAGCCAGCCCACGATCGGCAGGCCGTCCGGGGTCATCGGCCGCAGTCCCGCAGCGCATTCGGCCAGTTCGTATTCGCCGAGCGCGGGTATCACCGCGCAGGCGTCATCAAGAATGTCCCGCACGCCGGTGACCGAAGGCGCGGTGTCGCGGCCGTGCTCGTACTGCGTGGCACCCGCGACCACACCGTCCGCACGGGGCACCAGATATACCTGCCGGCCGTGCACCCGAGCGCGAATCACCCGCTGCGGCACCGGCATACAGCCCTTGCGCCACCGCAGCCGCAGAATCTCGCCCTTCACCGGACGCACCGGCAGGCCGGGCCACAGTGCCGGTGCGTCGATGCCGTTGGCCAGCACGGTGATGTCGGCGTCGCGCGTCTCGTCCAGTGACGCGACCGGCCCGGCCCATTGCACACCCAGGCGGTCGCAGTGCGCGATCAGCCCCTCGACCACCAACCGGTTGTCGACGGCCAGTTCGGTCTCCGCCCGGAAGCCATGCCGAATCCCCTGCGCCAGCAGGGGTTCGACGTCACGGGCGGCGGTGGTTGCCGTGACGGGATGCCCCTGCGCCGCCAGCCAGTCGGCGACGGTACGCACGTCGCTCGCGTCCGCCCGGTCGACCGCCACCACCAGCGAGTCGCGCGCCGTCACCACGTCGTCGGGCAGGCCGTCGAGAAAGCCGTCGTGCCACAACGCCAGTGAGTCCAGTCCCAGCTGCAGCTGGTCCTGCTCCCCCGGCCAGCCCTCGGAGTGCGGTGCGAGCATGCCGCCGGCCACCCACGACGCACCGGGGTCGTCGGTCCGGTGCACGCGCACGGACCAGCCGTCCAGCGCGGCGCGCCGGGCCACAGCGAGGCCGATGACGCCGCCTCCAATGACGGCAATGCTCGACGGCACGATCCCTTCCTCCCTTCGCCGGCATGATCCGGATCAGGTGTGACGGTAAGGGCAGGCGACCCCACTCTCAGCCCCCGGTCCTGGGACTCCCGTGTTGCGGCGTCCACGGTAGTCGTTACCGTCGCGCTGTGTCTAAAGCCACCCAGCGTCTGCAGTCCGCGTCCCTCTATCTGTGCACCGACGCCCGCCGGGAGCGTGGTGACCTGGCCGAGTTCGCCGACGCGGCACTCGCCGGTGGCGTGGACATCATCCAGTTGCGGGACAAGGGCTCGGCCGGTGAAGCACAGTTCGGCCCGCTCGAGGCCAAGCAGGAACTGGAAGCGCTCGAGGTGCTCGCCGACGCGGCACGCCGGCACGGCGCGCTGTTCGCGGTGAACGACCGAGCTGACATCGCCCGCGGCGCGCACGCCGACGTGCTGCACCTGGGCCAGGACGATCTGCCGCTGCCGCTGGCCCGCGAGATCGTCGGGCCGGATCCGTTGTTCGGCCGCTCGACGCACGACGAGCAGCAGCTGGCGGTCTCGGTGACCGAGGATGTCGACTACTTCTGCGTCGGCCCGTGCTGGCCGACGCCGACCAAGCCGGGCCGCACCGCGCCGGGCCTGGATCTGGTCCGGGCGGCGGCCGCCACCGGCACCGACAAACCGTGGTTCGCCATCGGTGGCATCGACCTGTCGCGTGTCCCCGAGGTGGTGGCCGCCGGTGCGCGGCGCATCGTCGTGGTCCGGGCGATCACCGCTGCCGACGACCCGGCCGCGGCGGCCCGGGCACTCAAGCAGGCGCTGCCTACGAACTGAGCGGGATACCCGCCGTCACGCTGCGCAGCTGTTCCCAGCTGGCGGCGAATCCGGGATGCAGCGGCAGCGACGCGACGTCGTCCTCGGAGACCCACCGCAGCTCGACGCTCTCCCGGTTGGGCACCGTCTCGAGTTGTTCGGGCGCGTCGGCGATCACCGTGGTGTAGGTCCACACCTCACCGAGCGCGATCGCGGTGACGACGGTGGTCCTGACCGTCAGCTGTTCGGCCAGCAGGCCGGCCTCTTCGTAGGCCTCGCGGACCGCGGCCTCCTCGACCGTCTCGTGGCTGTCGCGCGCCCCACCCGGCAGTGCCCAGGTACCGCCTTGATGGCTCCACGGCGCGCGGTACTGCAGCAGCACCGCCGCTCCGCCACCCGGCTGCGGCGCCCGCAGCAGAAGTCCGGCCGCGCCGTGGCGACCCCAGAAGTGGGAGCCGTCAGCCGCGAGCACCCATCCGTCACCGTCGCCCTGCACGAAACCCACAATAAGGACTTCGCGGAAGATTTGGGCACCGGGCCGACCGGGAATCCACCCCCTACGCGCCGCAAGCTCTTAGACTTCTATTAAACGAGTTCGGCAGGGTCAACGGGTCAGGAAAGTTGAGGTCGGCGCACACGTGACGGTGGAGTTGGCGCACCCTTCGACCGAGCCCGTGGTGTCTCGGACGCCCGGGACCCCCGCGCACACTCGATGGTGGTTCATGTGGACCACGCCCGGCCGCATCCTGCTGATCGGGTTGATGCTCGCCAGCCTGGTCCTGGCCTGCGCCTTCGCGACCTCGACCACGATCCACGCCCGCCAGCAGGCCCTGACCACGGTGCTCGACCACACCGAGCCACTGGCGTTCGCGGCCGGCCAGCTCTACACCACGCTGTCGGTCGCCGACGCCGCCGCCGCCACCGCCTTCATCGCGGGTTCGGAGCCGGTGGATGTCCGGCAGCGCTACGAGCAGGCCATCACCGACGCCGCGGTCGCGGTCACCGCCGCGTCCAGCGGCCTGACCGACGAACCCATGGTGAAAGTGCTCGGGCACATCAATGCCGAGCTGGCGGTCTACACCGGCCTGGTGGAGACGGCCCGGACCAACAACCGCGCGGGCAACCCGGTGGGTTCGTCGTACCTGTCCGAGGCCTCGTGGCTGATGCAGACGCAGATCCTGCCCGACGCCCAGCGGCTCTACGAGAACACGTCGGCGCGCGTGAACTCGGAGACCAGCGGCTCGTCGCAGGTGCCCGCGCCGGTGATCCTCGTGGTCGCGGCGACGCTGATGTTCGGCTTCTTCTCGAACCGCTGGCTGGCCCAGCACACCCGCCGTCGCGTCAACATCGGTTTCGTCGCCGGCGGCATGGCGGTGCTGATCATGATCATCTGGATCGGGGCGACCCTCATCATCTCGACCACGGACACCCGGCATGCCCGCAACGCCGCCGCGTCGCTGCAAACCGTGACGAGCATGGCCATCACGGCGCAGCAGGCCCGCGCGGACGAGACGCTGTCGCTGATCCGGCGCGGCGACGAGAGCGTCCGCAAGCAGTCCTACTACCACCGCGTCGACGATCTCCAACGGCGGCTGGCGGAGTACATGCGGCGCCCCGACGCGATCGGCAAGAACGACCTGTCGGGCGCCGATCAGCTGATCCGCCGCTGGCGCGCCGCCGACGACCGGATCAACGCCTACATCTCCACCGGCAATTACCAGTCCGCCACCCAAGTGGCCCTGGGCACCAGCGAAGACGATTCGACGCCGGCCTTCGACAAGCTCGACGAAGCCCTTTCGAAGGCCATCGACGAAAGTCGCAAGCAGCTGCGCAGCGACATCCTGAACGGGCGCCAGGCCCTGTCCGGCGCGACGGTCGGCGCGGCGGCATTGAGCCTCGCTGCGGCACTCGCAGTGGCGCTCGGGCTGTGGCCGAGGTTGAGTGAATACCGATGAGTTTCACGATGCGTTCCCGGTTGGTCCTGGCGATGGTCACGGTGCTGGTGGCCGCCGGCTGCGGCGAGGCCCCACCGCCCGTCGCGCCGCAGAACATCACCATCGCGCCGCCGACACCCGCGGGCATGGAGGTGCAGACCGCGGTTCCGGACCTGGGCCCGGAGGACAAGTCGGACTGCACCGCGAGCCTGCGGCCGTTCCCGACGCCCGAGGCCGCCGCGGCGGCCGTCACCAACATCAAGGAGCGCGGCCGGCTGATCGTCGGCCTCGACATCGGCAGCAATCTGTTCACGTTCCGTGACCCGATCACCGGACAGATCACCGGATTCGACGTCGACATCGCCGGTGAGGTGGCCCGCGACATCTTCGGCACCCCGTCCCAGGTCGAGTACCGGATCCTGTCGGACAACGACCGGATCTCGGCGCTGCAGCACAACCTCGTCGACATCGTGGTGAAGACCATGAGCATCACCTGCGACCGGCGCAAGCTCGTCAACTTCTCGGCCGAGTACTTCTCGGCCAAACAACGGATCCTCACCACCCGCACCTCCGACATCCGCCGAGCCACGGATCTGCCGGGCAAGCGGGTGTGCGTCGTGAAGGCCACCACCTCGAAGGCACGCCTGCAGCGCATCACCCCGCCGCCGGTCCTCGTGGAAGCGGTGACCTGGGCGGACTGCCTGGTGGCGTTGCAGCAGCGGCAGGCCGACGCCGTGTCGACCGATGACGCGATCCTGGCCGGCCTGGTGGCGCAGGACCCGTACCTGCACATCGTCGGCCCCAACATGGCCGAGGAGCCCTACGGCATCGGCATCAACCTCAACAACACCGGGCTGGTGCGGTTCGTCAACGGGACGTTGGAGCGGATTCGCCGCGACGGCACGTGGAACACCTTGTACCGCAAGTGGTTGACCGTGCTGGGCTCGACGCCGAACCCGCCCGTACCGAGGTACAGCGACTGATGTCCGAAAGCGAAGCGACGACAGGCCCGGTGGATTCGGGCCCCGACACCGACCCGGGCACCCAGGCCGTCGAGGTGACGTGGGATTCGCTGGCCACGATGCGGCCGATGGGCACGCAAGCGGTGTTCCGGCCACTGTTCGACGACTCGATCAGCATTCCGGTGGAGGCGCGATCCGTGCCCTCTCAACGGGATTCGGGAGCGACCAGCGTCGTCACCGCGACCACCCGGGTCTCCCCCGTCCGGCGCCTGGGCGGCGGTCTGGTCGAGGTGCCGCGGGTGGTGGACCAGGATCCGCTCGCCGCGTTGATGACCGATCCCGTGGTGGCCGAGGCCAAACGGTTCTGTTGGTCCTGCGGCAAGCCGGTCGGCCGCTCCGAGAACGGCGAACCCGGCCAGTCGGAAGGCTCCTGCCCGCACTGCGGCGCCGCGTATTCGTTTCTGCCGCAACTGAGTCCGGGCACCATGGTGGCCGACCAGTACGAGGTCAAGGGCTGCATCGCCCACGGTGGACTGGGCTGGATCTACCTGGCGCTGGACACCAACGTCAACAACCGGCCGGTGGTGCTGAAAGGCCTGGTGCATTCCGGTGACGCCGAGGCGCAGGCCATCGCCATGGCCGAGCGACAGTTCCTGGCCGAGGTCACCCATCCGGCGATCGTGAAGATCTTCAACTTCGTCGAGCACGCCGACAAGCACGGTGACCCGGTGGGCTACATCGTGATGGAGTACGTCGGCGGCACCTCACTGAAGCCATCCAAAGGCGCCAAACTGCCGGTGGCACAGGCCATTGCGTACATGCTGGAGATCCTGCCGGCACTGGGCTACCTGCATTCGGTCGGGCTCGTCTACAACGACCTCAAACCCGAGAACATCATGCTCACCGAGGAGCAACTCAAGCTCATCGACCTCGGCGCGGTGTCGCGCATCAACTCGTTCGGATTCCTCTACGGCACACCGGGTTACCAGGCGCCGGAGATCGTCCGCACCGGGCCGACGGTCGTCACCGACATCTACACCGTCGGCCGCACCCTCGCAGCCCTGACGCTGAACCTCAAGACCGACAAAGGCCGCTACGTCGACGGGCTGCCCGAGGACGATCCGATTCTGCTCCAATACGATTCGTTCGCCCGGTTGTTGCGCCGCGCGATCGACCCGGACCCACGCCGGCGGTTCGGCAGCGCCGAGGAGATGTCCGGGCAGCTGCTCGGCGTGCTGCGCGAGGTCGTCGCCCAGGACACCGGGACGCCGCGGCCGGGGCTGTCGTCGGTGTTCAGCCCGTCCCGGTCGACATTCGGGGTCAACATGCTGGTGGCCCACACCGACGTGTACATCGACGGGCAGCCACACACAGAGAAGATCACGGCGCCAGAGATCGTCCGCGCGCTGCAGGTGCCCCTGGTCGACCCGGCCGACGTCGGTGCGGCCGTGCTGTCGGCCAGTCTGCTGAGCCAGCCGGTGCAAACCCTGGATTCGCTGCGCGCAGCCCGCGAGGGGTCCCTCGATTCGGAAGGTGTGGACCTGTCCACGTCTGTCGAGCTGCCCCTGATGGAGGTGCGCGCACTGCTCGACCTCGGCGATGTGGCCAAGGCCAACCGGAAGCTGGAGAACCTGGCCGACCGGATCGGCTGGCACTGGCGGCTGGTGTGGTTCCGCGCGGTGGGCGAACTGTTGTCCGGCAACTACGAGTCCGCGACAAAGGATTTCACCGAGGTACTCAACACGCTGCCGGGCGAACTGGCGCCGAAGGTGGCGTTGGCGGCCACCGCCGAACTGTCCGGATCGGAGGCCGAGCGGGCCTTCTATCAGACGGTGTGGAACACCGACAACGGCATCATCTCAGCCGGTTTCGGCCAGGCCCGGGTACAGGCGCTGGCCGGAGACCGCGAGGCCGCGGTGCACACCCTCGACGAAGTTCCGGCCACCTCACGGCATTTCACCACGGCACGACTGACCAGCGCCGTCACGCTGCTGTCGGCGCCGACCACCGCCGAGATCACCGAACGCCAAATCCGTGATGCCGCACGGCGAGTGGAGGCGTTGCCGGAAACCGAACCGCGCGTGCTGCAGATCCGGACGCTGGTCCTCGGCACGGCTCTGGACTGGCTGGCTGACCACACCGCCAGCACCAATCACATCCTCGGTTTCCCGTTCACCGAGCACGGTCTCCGGCTCGGCGTGGAGGCCTCCCTGCGCGGGCTGGCCCGCGTGGCGCCGACCAAGGCGCACCGCTACGCACTCGTGGACCTGGCCAACAACGTGCGGCCGATCAGTACGTTCTAGCGTGCGAGCGGCGCGGCGGCGTGTCGCCGCGCGGGTGCCGTCTGTCCTGCAACACATTCGAACTGGCGCCGTCAGCTTTCATTGACGGTCAGGGAAAGTTGACGGCTCTGGATCGAACATGCCAAGAGAGGAGAGCCGGGTCAGCGATAGCGGTCCCGCAGCTGCGGATCGTTCTGCCACCAGAGGCCGCTCGACGGCGCCTCGAGTTCCGGCTCGGGAGCGTCCAACTCGGCATCGACCTCCGCCGCCTTGCGCCGCTCGTCAGAACCCAAGGCGCGCATCAGCAGCAGGATGAACGGCACGCCCACGACGTCACCCAGAATCCACAGGATCCCGGCACCGTAGCTCTGGTCCTGGCGAATGCTCGGGCCGAACCCACGATGCAGCCCCGCGTAGTAGTCGTAGGCGATCACCGGGCCCAGCCACAGCACCAGCCCGAGGATGCCGTCCCCGAGACCCTCGGCCACACTGATGCCGATGGACAACAGCGGCGGGTACCGCCGCGGCACCGGGTCGACCTGCAGGCGGGCATAGAAGTAGCCGAAACCGATACCCAGCAGGACAATTCGCGTCAGCGACGCGAGCGGGCCGGTCATCGAGGCGACGTACCACGGCGTCAGGTACAGCAGCCATGGCGTCACCAGCATCAGCACGGAGGTCACCGGGGGTGACAGAAGTACGCGCGCGACAACGGAATTCAGCACGGGGTCGAGCGTTGCTCCCATCAGCGAGACCGGCCGGCTCAGCGCGAGGAAGAACGGCACGAGGTACAGCAGGAACAGGACCTGCAGCGCGCGCACCCAGAACAGCAATGGCGCATATAGCGCGATGGCGCTGAGGGTGGCCACCGCCCAGACCGCGATGGCGATGCCGAAGCACCACCGCTGGGCCCGCGACATGCGTCGGCGCAGCCGCACCAGCGCACCGATGCCGAGCAGCATCAGCACCACGTCTACGGGGTCGAACGTCCCGGTCAGTAAGGGCACGAGCGCAAGCTACGCCCCCACCCTGGCAGGTTCCTTCAGTCCACCTGGCAGACGTCGACGCAGGCCCGCGCGATGGCCAGTTCTTCATTGGTGGGAATGACCAGCACACTCACCGGTGAGGTGTCGGTGGAGATCCGCCGGGCACCGCGGTTCGCGGAGAGGTTCCGCTCCTCGTCGACCTCGATGCCGAGCGCCAACAACCCGGCGAGCGCGTCGCGGCGGACGGCGGCGTCGTTCTCCCCCACACCTGCGGTGAAGGTGATGACGTCGGCTCCGCCCAGCAGCGCCAGGTATCCGCCGATGTACTTGCGCAGCCGGTGGATGTAGACGTCGTAGGCCAGCTGGGCCGCTTCGTCACCGTCATCCATGCGCTTGTGCAGCTCGCGGAAATCGGTGGCGCCGCCCAATCCCGATACGCCCGAGCGGCGGTTCAGCAGGACGTCGATGTCCTCGACCGACATCCCGGCGGCGCGTGACAGATACATGATGATGCCGGGGTCGACGTCGCCGGAGCGCGTCCCCATCACCAGACCCTCCATCGGCGTCATCCCCATCGAGGTGTCGATGGGCCGGCCACCGGCGATCGCCGACGCCGACGCCCCGTTACCGAGATGCAGGACAATCTGATTCACCGATTCGAGGGGCAGGCCGAGGAACTGCGCGGCCTGCTCGCTGACGTACTGGTGTGACGTGCCGTGGAAGCCGTACCGGCGAATGTGCCACTTGTCGGCGACATCCCGGTCGATCGCATACTCGGCGGCCGCCGCGGGCAGGTTGTGAAAGAAGGCCGTGTCGAACACCGCGACATGCGGCACATCCGGCAGCAGCTTGCGGGCCGCGTTGATGCCCAGCAGTCCCGGCGGATTGTGCAGCGGCGCCAGCGGCGCGAGCTCTTCGAGTTCGGCGATCAGCTCGTCGCCGATCAGAGTCGGCCGGTAGAACCGCCGGCCACCATGCACGACGCGGTGACCGACACACGCGATCTCGCCGGCCGACACCCCGGCCGCACTCACCGCATCGAAGACCTCCTGCAGGGCCTTCGGGTAATCGTCCACCCGCTCGATGACGCCGTCGGCCAACGACTCGCCCGAAGCCGGTTGCACCAGGCGGTATTTCACCGACGACGAGCCGCAGTTGAGTACCAGTACCGGCCCGCTCATTTCGCTCCTTGAGCCTGAATCGCCGTGATGGCAACGGTATTGACGATGTCCTCGACGAGGGCGCCGCGGGACAGATCGTTCACCGGCTTGTTGAGCCCTTGCAGGACCGGGCCGATCGCGATGGCCCCGGCGCTGCGCTGCACGGCCTTGTAGGTGTTGTTGCCGGTGTTCAGGTCCGGGAAGATCAGCACTGTCGCACGGCCGGCGACCGGCGAATCCGGCATCTTGGTCGCGGCCACCGACGGCTCGACCGCGGCGTCGTACTGGATGGGCCCTTCGACCAACAGCTCCGGCGCCCGCTTGCGGACCAATTCCGTTGCCGCCCTGACCTTGTCGACGTCGGCGCCCGTCCCTGAATCGCCCGTCGAGTAGGACAGCATGGCCACGCGCGGCTCGATGCCGAACTGCGCGGCGGTCTGCGCCGAGCTGATCGCGATGTCGGCCAGCTGCTCGGACGTCGGGTCCGGCACGATGGCGCAGTCGCCGTAGGCCAGGACCCGGTCCGCCAGGCACATCAGGAAGATGCTCGACACCGTCGAGATGTCGGGTGCGGTGCGGATGATCTCGAATGCCGGGCGGACGGTGTGCGCTGTGGTGTGCGCGGCACCGGACACCATGCCGTCGACCATGTTGTTGTGCACCAGCATGGTGCCGAAATACGAGACGTCGTGGATGATCTCGCGGGCCTGCTCGAGGGTCACGCCCTTCTTCTTACGCAGTTCGGCGTACTGCGCCGCGAACTGGTCGCACAGGTCGCTGGTGCGCGGATCGAGCACGACGGCGGCCGACAGGTCCAGGCCCAGCTCGGCAGCCCGCGCCCGCACCGCCGACTCGTCGCCGAGGATCGTGAGATCGGCGACCGAACGGGCGAGCAGCCGGCTCGCCGCGCGCAGAATCCGGTCATCGTCGCCTTCGGGCAGCACGATGCGGCGGCGGTCCGCGCGGGCCCGGTCCTGCAGCTGGTGCGTGAACATCTGCGGTGTGACGACCGACGGGATCGGAACTGCCAGCTGGGCAAGCAGATCCGCGACGTCGACGTGCTCGTCCATCAAGGCCAGCGCGGTGTCGACCTTGCGCAGCGACGTCGCCGTCACCCGGCCCTTCGCCGTCGACGCGGCGCGGGCGGTGTCATAGGTGCCCAGATCGGTGGCCACGATGGGCAGGCGCAGGCCAAGGCCCGCAACCAGTTTGGCGATCGACGGATGCAGCGGCAGGCCACCGTTGAGGATGAGGCAGGAGATCGACGGAAAACCTTCCGCCGCATGCGCGCTGGCGATGGCCAGAACCACATCGGAGCGGTCGCCCGGCGTGATGACGGCCATGGACTCCCGCAGCCGCTCCAGACAGTGTTCGGCCGTCATCCCGGCGACCATCATCCCCATGACCTCGCGGGTCAGCAGTTCCTCGTCACCGCTGATCAACGTGCCCTGCACCGCGTCGCGCAGCTCCGCCACCGTCGGTGCCGCCAGCAGCGGCTCCTCCGGCAGCACATAGCTTTTCGGCGTGAAGCGCTGCAGCGCGGTGGCGACGTCGGCGAGTTCGTCAGGGGCGCACCGGTTGGCGACCACCGCGGCGGTGTGGGCGTGCTGGGCCGCGAGCTCGGCCAGGCACAGCTCGACCACGTGGGCCACCTCGGCGGGTGTGCGATCAGCGGCGCGCACCGAGAGCAACACGGGCGCACCGAGATTCACGGCGATGCGGGCGTTCATCGACAGCTCGCTGGGCGAGGCGACGTCGGTGTAGTCGCTGCCGACGATCACCACCGCTCCGCACTTGTCCGCGACGCGGTGGTAGCGATCGACGATGTCGGCGATCGCCGCATCGGGGTCGTCGTGCAACTGCTGGTAGGTGACGCCGGCACAGTCGTCGTACTCCAAGCCTGCGGTGCTGTGTGCGAGCAACAGGTCCAGGATGTAGTCGCGGTCGGACCCCGCGCGCACGATCGGGCGGAAGACCCCGACATTGGCGACCGTGGCCGCCAGTCGGTGCAACAGCCCTAGCGCGATGGTCGACTTGCCGGTGTCGCCTTCGGGTGAGGCGATGTAGATCGCGGTGGCGTCTGGCACTGCGTCAGCCTATCGAGCCCGGCCGCGCGTCAGCCGAGTTTGCGGAGGCGCGGCTCCAGGTCTGTCTTGAACAGCTCCAGGAAGCGGCGCTGGTCCTGCCGCGGGTCGTGGAACACCAGGTGGTTCAGGCCCCAGTCGACGTACTGCTTGACCTTCTCGACGGCTTCGTCCGGGTCGGAGGCCACGATCCAGCGCTTGGCGACCTGCTCGATGGGCAGCGCATCGGCGGCCGCTTCCATCTCGATGGGGTCGTCGATGGAGTGCTTCTGCTCGGCGGTCAGCGACAGCGGCGCCCAGAACCGGGTGTTCTCGAGAGCCAGTTCGGGATCCGGGTCGTACGAGATCTTGATCTCGATCATCCGGTCGACGTCGTCGGGGTTCTTGCCCGCAGCCTCGGCACCCTCGCGCATGGCGGGGATGAGCTTGTCCTTGTACAGCTCCTCGCCCTTGCCCGAGGTGCAGATGAAGCCGTCGCCGGCGCGGCCGGCGTACTTCGCCACCTGCGGCCCGCCCGCCGCGATGTAGATCGGGATACCGCCCTCGGGCACGTCGTAGATCGAGGCGCCCTTGGTCTTGTAGTACTCGCCCTCGAAGTCGACGCGGTCGCCGAGCCACAGCTCACGCATCAGGCGCACCGACTCACGCAGCCGCGCGTAGCGCTCCTTGAATTCGGGCCATTCGCCTTCGTAGCCGGTGGCGATCTCGTTGAGCGCCTCACCGGTGCCGATACCCAGGAAGATCCGGTCCGGGTACAGGCAGCCCATGGTCGCGAACGCCTGCGCGATGACGGCCGGGTTGTAGCGGAACGTCGGGGTCAGGACCGAGGTGCCCAGGATCAGCCGCTCGGTGCGCTCGCCGACCGCGGTCATCCAGGCCAGGGAGAACGGGGCGTGGCCGCCGGTGTGACGCCAGGGCTGGAAGTGGTCGCTGACGGTGGCGCTGTCCATGCCCGCCGCCTCGGCGGCGACCGCCAGCTCGACGAGTTCACGCGGGGCGAACTGCTCCGCCGACGCCTTGTATCCCAGTCTGAGTTCAGCCATGAGTCCCGTTCCTGTTCGTCGCCTCTGCCGCGGCCCTTTTGCTCCTCGCGGGCGCAATTCCATTTCTACTCTGCCTACACTCGCGTCATGGCGGCAGCCCTGAGCGCGATCTCCGACAATGTCCACTTCGCCCAGACCGACCTCGTGAACTGGACGCTCGTCAGCGACGACAGCGGGGTGATCCTGATCGACGCGGGATTTCCCGGCCAGCGCGACGACGTCCTGCGTTCACTGCGCGACCTGGGCTTCGAGGCCGGCGATGTCCGGGCGATCCTGCTCACCCACGCGCACGTCGACCACCTCGGCGCGGCCATCTGGTTCGCCAAAACCCATGGCACGCCGGTGTTCTGCCACGGTGCCGAGGTCGGCCACGCCAAACGCGAGTATCTGGAACAGGTTTCACCGGCCGACCTGCTGACGCGGGCCTGGAACCCGCGGTACCTGGCGTGGTCGCTTCAGATCGTCGGCAAGGGCGCGCTGGTGCGCGAGGGCATCCCGACCGCGCAGGCCCTCACCGAGGACGTCGCGGTGACGCTGCCGGGCAGCCCGCAGGTGATCCCGAGCCCGGGGCACACCGGCGGGCACTGCTCGTACGTGTTCGGCGACGTGCTGGTCGCCGGCGACGCCGTGGTCACCGGCCATCCGGTCATCACCAAGGGCGGCCCGCAGCTGCTGCCGCAGATGTTCAATCACGATCAGGCGGCGTGCGAACGCAGCCTGTCCGCGCTCGGCCTGCTCGATACCCAGGTGCTGCTGCCCGGCCACGGGCCGGCGTGGCGGGGCCCGGTGCGGGAGGCGGCTGAACTGGCGTTGCAGCGACGCTGACACCCGCCGGCGTCAGACGCCGTGTTTGACCAGTTCCAGGAACAGTACGAACAGCCCGGCCAGGAGCAGTCCGCCGGCTACGACGACGGCGGGCAGGAAGAGCATGTGATCGAGCTCTTCGTCGTCAAAGGTGTTGTTGCCCTGGGCATCACGGTTGATGGGACCGTAGAACACTTTGCCGAAAGTGGACCAGCGCACCGCGCGTGCGCGCCGGCGATGCGGGCTATCCTGGGGCGTCTTGGCGACGTACGTGCGCGCCGCCATACCGGCCCCCAACACCAGCACGGCGGCGATCAGCAGCAGACACCCGACGGTCCAACCGGTGAGCACAAATCAAGCGTATCCACCTGATCGCCGGCGCGACCTGGATTCTGCAGCCTCTGGTGAGCCGCTAGTGGATGTCCGGGGTCCGCACGTGCTCGGGACGGAAACCGCGGCCGACCAGCAGCGGCGGAATGTATTGCAGCGGGCCCTTTCCCACGAACGACGGCACCTTGATCGGTGACAGGTCACCGGCCAGGTTGGGTTCGATGAACTGGTCCTGCGCCAGCACCTGGCCGGCCTGGATGATGCGGGTCGGCAACTCGCGGCGGCGTTGCACCTTGGCCAGGTCGGAGTCGGCGAGCAGGCCGTTACGCAGTGGGCCGCACAGGATGTTGGCGGCGGCGACGGCGTCGGCCACGGCCAGGTTGATGCCGACGCCGCCGGCCGGCGACATCGCGTGCGCGGCGTCGCCGATGCACAGGAGCCCCGGCCGCCACCAGGTCTTGAGCCGGTCCACGCGGACGTCGAGGTGGCTGGTGTCGTCCCAGGACTTCAGGTCCTCGACGTGCTCACGCAGTTGCGGCCGTACCGACACCAGCCGGGCCTTGAAGTCGTCGAGC
Organism: Mycobacterium sp. 360MFTsu5.1; assembly: GCF_000383495.1. NCBI lineage: Bacteria > Bacillati > Actinomycetota > Actinomycetes > Mycobacteriales > Mycobacteriaceae > Mycobacterium > Mycobacterium sp. 360MFTsu5.1. Next base: position 60,069 of record NZ_KB911465.1, read on the forward strand.
GAGCCGCCCTGCGGATTGGTGCCCTTCGGCATGAGGTACGCGACCTGCCAGTAGTCGCCGCGATAGATCATCGCCATCAGCAGACCCTTGCGGATGACGCCGAACAGTTCCTGCGGGTCACCGGGGCGCCAGCCCAGCCGGAACCACAGCACGTCCATGGGGCTGTGCGCGCTCGCCATGGCGAGCCCGGATGCCGCGCGCACCGCGGACTTGCGGCCGTCGGCGGCCACCACCAGATCGGCGCGCACCTCCAGTTCGGGCGTGCGCACTCCGGCGACGCGGCCGTCCTCGATGATCAGGTCGGTCACCTCGGCGTTGCGGATCAGCGTGAATTCCGGGTAGGCGGAAGCCTTTTCCGCGAGGAAGTCCAGGAAATCCCACTGCGGCATGAGCGCGATGTAGGGCTCGGGGAACCGCAGCACCTTCAGCGCCCCGAAACTGCCGAAGGTCCGGAGGGTGCCGTCGGCGTCCATGCAGACGCGGGTGATCTTGGTGTGCGGCAGCTTCAGGAACTCGTCGATGAATCCCAGCTCGTGCATGACGCGCAGCGTGGTGGGGTGGACGGTGTCGCCGCGAAAGTCGCGGAGGAAGTCGTTGTGCTTCTCCAGCACGACGACGTCGATCCCGGCGCGGGCCAGCAGTAGTGCGTGTACCAGACCCGCGGGTCCACCACCGGCTACACAAACCTGAGTCCGCAGCACGCGCGTCATGCCCCGACACTAGCCCGCCGAGATGGCCGAATCGGGGCTTCATTTCAAAACTTGACACGTGTAAAGTTTGCGGCCATGGACAACATCCGCGGCAAGACCATCGCGATCACCGGGGCCGCACGAGGTATCGGCTATGCCACCGCCAAGGCCCTTCTCGCCCGCGGCGCGCGCGTCGTCATCGGCGACCGGGACGTCGCAGTACTCGAGTCGGCCGTCTCTGAGCTGGTCAAACTGGGCCCGGCCACGGGATACCCGCTCGACGTCACCGACCGCGAATCCTTCGAGGTGTTCCTGGACAAGGCCCGCAGCGACGGCGCCGGCCACCTCGACGTCCTGATCAACAACGCCGGCGTCATGCCCATCGGCCCGTTCCTCGACGAGACCGAGCAGTCCATCCGGTCGGCGATGGAAGTCAATCTGTACGGCGTCCTCACCGGGTGCCAGCTGGCGCTGCCCGAGATGGTCGCGCGCCGGCGCGGTCACATCATCAACATCGCGTCGCTGTCCGGCCTCATCCCGTTGCCGGGGCAGGTCGTCTACAACGCGACCAAGTTCGGCGTCGTCGGATTGACCACCGCACTGGCCGACGAGGTCGCGCCGCACGGCGTCGAGGTGTCGGTGGTCATGCCGCCGTTCACACGGACCGAACTGATCTCGGGCACGTCCGAGACCATGGCGGTCAAGCCCGTCGAACCCGAGGAGATCGCCGCGGCGATCGTCAAGACCCTGGACAAGCCCAAGACGCACGTCTCGGTGCCGGCCGCACTCCGATTCACCGCCCAGGCCGCGCAGCTGCTCGGCCCGCGCGGCCGGCGCTGGATGAACAAGAAGCTCGGTCTCGACACCGTCTTCATGACATTCGACGCCGCCAAGCGGCAGAGCTACACCGAACGCGCGCACGCCGCGCAGGGTGTCATCGAGAAAGACTGACCACACCGCCGAGAGTGAGGTTGTGTGCCAAATCCCTTGCGGTATCGACACATAACCTCACTTTCGAGGTGCGTCAGCGCCCAGGCAACCGCGTGGTGATCTCCTGCAGCACCCAGCCGTTGCCGTCCGGATCCTCGAACGAGGCGTACGACGCGTAGCTGCGGCGCTCCGGGTCGGGGCCATCGACCCGGCCGGCCGTCCCGGCGCGGTGGAAGACACCGCCCGCATCGTGGAACACCTCACTGACTGTGATGCCGCGGCCGACAAGCTCCGCACGCGCCGCCACAACGTCGTCGACCACCAGGTGCAGCCCGTGCACCGAGCCGGGCACGGCGTCAGAGACGCCGGTGCCGAAGATGACCGATGCCGCCGACCCCGGCGGGGTCAGTTGGATCACCCGGAAGTCCGCACCGGTCTCGAAGTCGGCGTCCAGCCGCCAGCCCAGCTTCTCGTAGAAGGCCTTGGCCCGGTCGACGTCGGCGACCGGCAGCACCGCGATCTCGAATTTCATGTCCATGCCGGATCAAAGCACCCAGGACCTCGGGGGAATTCCCACGCATCCTGGGGCCACGGGGGCCAGGCTCGCCGGAACGAATTCTGCGAACGTGGTGCTCACGGAGCAGAACCCTGCGAGAGGAGCAGTCATGACAGAAACCACCGCACCCGCACCCGCACTCAGCCTGGCGGAGCTGAACAGCGGCGGCCCGTTCCTCACCGCCGCCGGCCTTCACGTGACCGAGGCGACGGGCCAACTCGTCGTCGGCACCATCGAGCTGGGCCCCGAGCACCACACGCCGTGGGGCGTCGTGCACGGCGGCGTCTACACGACCGCGGTGGAATCCGCGGCCAGCATCGGCGCCAGCGCCGCAGTGGCCGATCGCGGTCAGTTCGCGGTCGGGGTGCACAACAGCACAGACTTCGTCCGCTCCGCCACCGGCGGCACTGCCACGGTTCGCGCCGTCCCGGTACAACAGGGCCGCAGCCAGCAGCTGTGGGACGTGACGATCACCGACGCGAACGGCAGCCTCCTCGCGCGCGGCAGCCTGCGCCTGCACAACCTCGACCTGCGCCGCTGAGACCTACAACTCCCTGAGTGCCTCAAGGGCTTTCGCGGACTCGCTATCGGGGTCGGCACGGAACGTGATCACGTGCTGCCCACCGGAATGCGGCAGGTTCAACCGATTGCGGCGCAGGAAGAGCTCCCCGACCACCGGGTGGCGCACGTGCGTGACACCGGCCCGGTAACCGACATCCGCCCGCGACCACAGCTCACGGAATCGCGCACTGGCAGAAGACAGTTCACTCACCATGCGCTGCAGATACGGATCGTCGGGATGACCACCGGTCACCTCGCGCAGACCACCGACCGCGATCTCCGTCGCCTCATCCCAGTCGACGAAGAAATCCTTGGCCGCCGGGTCCAGGAGCCGCCACGCCAAGATGTTCTGTCCCGGACGGAAACCCGGCGCCAGCGCACAGGCGAGTTGGTTGGCGGCGAGCACAACCTGGTAGCGATTGGCCACGAACGCGGGCATCGGGAACTGATCGATCAACTCGTCCAGCTCGTCGGCGACCTGCTCCAATTCTGATTTATCCCAACGGATTCCGGTGGGATTGGCCAGCTTGTGCAGATACTCCGTGCCGTTGATGTCGAGCTGCAGCGCACGGGCCAAGGCATCGAGAACCTGCGGAGACGGGTTTGTGTCTCGGCCCTGTTCGAGTCGCAGATAGTAATCAGAACTGATGCCGGCCAGCAGCGCCAGTTCCTCACGGCGCAGGCCGGCCACCCGGCGGCGGCTGCCGGCGATCAATCCCACATCCTCGGGACGGACCTGTTCCCGCCGAGACCGCAGGTAATCGCCGAGCGCGTTCCCCTTCACCATCGCTCGAGCCTAACCCTGCCAATACCAGGATCACGGCGGCGTTCCCACAGAACTTGTCCCGGCCTGATGGTGGATATCAGCAGACAAGGAGCGTGGACCATGAAACGACAGGACGTCGAATTCACCGCGGCCGACGGAGTGACGCTGCGCGGCTGGCTGTTCGTTCCGCACGGCGCGGGTCCGCACCCCGCGATCACGATGGCCCATGGCTTCGCCGGCGTGAAGGAACACGGCTTGGCGCGGTTCGCCGAATTGTTCGCCGATGCCGGATTCGTCGTCCTGGTGCACGACCACCGGGGTTTCGGCGCCAGTGACGGGATGCCGCGCGGCGACGTCGACCCGTGGGTGCAGATCGCGGACTGGCGGCGCGCCATCTCGTTCCTGGAAAGCCACCCGTGGGTGGACCCGACGCGAATCGGCTTGTGGGGCACCAGTTACGCCGGTGGGCACGCGATCGTGCTGGGCGCCACCGACCGTCGGCTACGGGCCGTCGTGGCGCAGGTCCCGACCATCAGCGGCTATCAGCAGAGCCTGCGGCGTGTGGCCCCGGAACACGTGGCGGCACTGGAGGCCGCCTTCATCGACGACGACCGCCGCCAGTTCCGCGGCGAAGCGCCCGCGGTGCAGGCCGTCGTCGGTGACGACCCGACAGTGCCCGCCGCATACCGGTCCGCGGAGGCCATCTCGTTCTACACCCAGCCGGTGCCGGACGGGGTGTGGGACAACGCGATGACGGTCCGGTCGTCGCGCGCCGCCCGCATGTACGAACCGGGTACCTGGATCGCGCGGGTTTCGCCCACGCCGCTGCTCATGGTCGTCGGGCTGCGGGACACCGTCACCATGACCGACCTGGAACTGCAGGCCTACCAGCAGGCACTCGAGCCCAAGAGGCTCGTCACCGTCGCCGGCGGGCACTTCGCCCCCTACCTGGACCAATTCCCGACGGCCGGCGGCGCCGCCCGCGACTGGTTCACCGAACACCTCGCCTGAAAGGACCTCAGCATGACCACCTTGAACTACAACGTGCTGGTGCACGACGGCCTGCGCCGCCACCGCGAACAGCGCCTGCCCGACGGCAGCCCCATCGTGTCCTCCCCGGTGTCGTCCACTCTCATCTTCGGCGAGCACGACGCCGTCCTCGTCGACCCGCCGTTCACCCACGAGCAGATCAGCCGCGTCGGCGATTGGATCCAGCACTCCGGCAGACGTCTGACCGCGATCTACGCCACGCACGGCCACGGCGACCACTGGTTCGGCACCGATGTTCTGCTGCAACGCTTTCCCGGTGCGGTCGCCTACGCGACCGCGGGCACCATAAGCAAGATGCACGAGCAGGCCGTGGCCGGCCGCGCCCAGATGTGGGACGTCGACTTTCCCGGCATGATCCCGCCCAGCCCCGTTGTCTACCAGGAGGTTCCTGCCGACGGGTTCGAGTTGGAGGGTCAGCACCTCGTGCCGATCGAGGTGGGCCACACCGATACCGACGACACCACCGTGCTGCATGTGCCGTCGATCGGCCTGGTCGTCGCCGGTGACGTGGTCTACAACGGCGTGCACCAGTACCTGCTGGAAAGCGACCACGGTGGCATCCGCTCCTGGCTGCGCGCGCTCAACACGGTCGCGGCACTGCACCCCCGCGCCGTGGTGGCGGGACACAAGAACAAGAACCTGCCCGATGATCCCGCGGCCATCGACGAGACCCGTGACTACCTGCTCGACGCCCAGCGCCTGCTGGCCGGGAAGCCCAGTCCGCGTGAGTTTTTCGACTACATGATCCGCCTGTATCCGGACCGCCTCAATGTCGGGCCGGTCTGGTACAGCGCCCTGGCCCTCCTGTCCTGAAAGGCATTCCACCATGGTCATCGATCCCGCCGATCTCGATCCCACCTCGAGCTACAAGCTGCTGATCGGCAGCGTCCTGCCCCGGCCGATCGCCTGGATCAGCACCGCCTCGACCGAAGGCGTGGGCAACATCGCGCCCATCTCGTTCTTCACCGTCGTGGGCCGCTTCCCGCCGGTGCTGTCCATCAGCCTGCAACCACGGTCCGATGGTGTGACGCTGAAAGACACATTCGTCAACATCCGCGACACCGGCGAATTCGTCGTCAACATCGCGACCATCGACAACGCGGACACCGTGCACCGCTCCGCGTTCGAATTCGACCACGACGTCGACGAATTCGACACCCTCGGCCTGCACAAGGCCGCATCGGAGACCATCGCGGCGCCGCGTATCGCCGAGGCGCCGATCTCGTTCGAGTGTGAGGTGGACCGCATCATCCCGATGCCGCCCCTGCCCGACCACGTCGTGTGGGGACGGGTGACGAAGATCCACATCCGCGACGAGCTCTATCTGCCGAACGGACGCATCGACGTCGGTGCGCTGGGCGCGTTCGGCCGCCTGGCCGCCGAATACTCGCTGATCGACAACATCTTCACGACGCCGCTGCCCGACGACGTCGTGAAGACGCTCAGCACCCGGCGGGCCGCCCGCCTCGACGGGAAGCCGACCGACTTCTCCCCCATCGACACCGCGGCCTGGTCCGCGTCAGGAGCAACGAAATGAGCGGCTGGCAGGACGGTTTCGCGCAGCAGTCCCAGACCACGTTCGCGGCTGAGTTCGCCGACGACATCGTGCTGGACGCCACCGCCTTGGCGGCACCCGTCCAGGGCAGAGACCTCGTCGCCACGGTGATGGCCACCGCGAGCTCGATCTACGAAACCCTGGAGTTCACCGAATCCGCGCAGGCCGGCTCGACGAGCTATCTGCAGTGGCGGGCAACGGCTTTCGGCGGCATGCAGATCCGCGGCGTGACCATTCTGGACCGCGACGCCGCGGGAAAGATCACCAACGCCGCCATCCATCACCGGCCACTGCCGGCCGTGTTGCGGTTCTCCGCGGAGATCCAGGATCGGCTGTCCGGCGTCCTTTCGGCCGAACATTTCATCGGACAGGCGCCGTTCCCGGCCGGCTGAGCCGTCTGCGAGGCAATTCCTCACAGCTGCAAGGAGACCGGTCCTGGCGACCGCCGGCCGGAGCCACGCACCATGAGGCATGCCCACGTCCGCCTGGCTCTCGATCGCCCGCGCCGCGGCGGCCCTGGCCGCGGCGATGGGCATCGGCCGGTTCGCCTACACGCCGATTCTCCCGCTGATGACGGGCCACGCCGGCCTCACCGCACAGGCCGCGGGGCAGTTGGCGACCGCCAACTACGTCGGCTATCTGATCGGTGCGGTGGGCGCCGCCGTCTCGCCGCGGCTGGCCCGGTCCGTTGCCGTGTGTCGGGCGTCCCTCGTGATCCTGGTCGTGACGCTCGCGGCGATGACACTGAGCACCAACGTCGTCGAGTGGGGCGCCCTGCGGCTGGTGGCCGGTATCGCCAGCGCGCTGGTCTTCGTGATCGCCGTCAACACACTGATGGATCACGGGCATCCCGCCCACCACGCCGGCTGGGCGTTCAGCGGCGTGGGTATCGGCATCGCCTTGTCCGCGGCCCTGCCCGCCACCAGAGACTGGCAGGTCGCCTGGTGGGCGGCGGCGGGCCTGGCCGCACTGCTCAGTGCGTTCGCGTGGAACATGCATCCGGGCACCTCCGGCGACACTGCGAAAGCACCTGCGGGACAGGAGGGCAGCGCCCGCGGCCCCCTGGCGTTGCTGATGGCGAGCTACACCCTCGAAGGCGTCGGCTACATCATCGCCGGCACGTTCCTGGTCGCCGCGGTCGCGCAGCAGTCACCTGGCGGACTCGGCAGTGCAGTGTGGCTGTTGGTCGGCCTGGCCGCCGCGCCGTCGGCCGCGCTGTGGGCGCGGTTCACCGGCCGCTTCTCGTATGCCGCACTGCTCGTCGCCGCGTTGCTGCTGCAGGCCACCGGAATCGCTTGGGCGGGAACCGGGAACAGCGCAGCGGCACTCGCCGGTGCCATCCTGTTCGGCGGCACCTTCATCGGCATCAGCACCCTGGCGCTCGCCGCGGGCCGCGCGCTGCAGTTCCCCGGCGCCGTCGCGCTGCTGACGACGGGTTACTCCGTCGGCCAGATCGTCGGGCCTGTCGCGGTGGCACCCCTGCTGCACAACGGTTTTCAGCAGGCGCTGCTCGCCGGCGCTGCCGTCGTGCTACTCGCCGCCCTGGCCGCGCTGCTGATGTGGATCAGTGGACGGCAGCCACGCCGCGTCATCGATTCCCAGAGCGGCGGCGTCCCGCGTGAGCGCGTCGACGACAGCGTGAACGGCAGGGTTGTCTTCTCCCCGCCGCCACACGAGTGACCACGTCCACAACGGCGTCGGCTGAATCACCGGACGGCGCACCAGGTCTCGCGGCAGGGCATCGGTCTGTCCTCTGGGATTGTTGAGCACCGGACGGCCCAGCTGGCGGACGTGCTCGAAGAACGTCGGGCCCGTGACGCCGCCGTCGTCGGTGCGCATCACCCGCGCGCCGGTGTCCGCGGCGAACTGCTCGCCGTAGCGGTTCCACGACTCCCAACTCGCCGTGTCCGAATCCACCAGCACCAGAGTGTCTTTCGCGCGCACGGGCGAGTCGTCGGCGCCGACGCACAGCGCGAACAGCCGGTCCACCCCCATCAGCCGGGCTTCCAGTTTGAGGTCGGCCAGATCGTCGGTCTGCACCCAACAGATGGCCAGATCGAGGATGCCCTCGGCGACCCGCGCGGCCTGCGCGTGCGACGGCATCACCCAGGTGTCCACACGCAGCTGCGCGACGCCGGCCGCACGTTCGGCCAGGTCGGTCGGGCACCAGTTGACATAGCCGATGCGGATCGGTTCGGAGTTCGACAAACCGATTGCCCGCCTGCGGAATTCGTCGGCCTCTGCCACCAGGGACCGGGCATGCGGCAACAACGACGCGCCCGCCGCCGTGAGGCGCACCGACCGGCGGTCACGATCGAAAAGTTCCACCTTGAGATCGCGTTCGAGCGCCTTGATCTGCTGGGACAGTGACGGACCCGCGATGTGCAGCCGCTCGGCCGCCCGCCCGAAATTCAGCTCATCGGCAACGGCGACGAAGTACCGAAGTTGCCGTAGCTCCATGTCGACAGCGTAGTAGGCAGAACCTCTCAGCAGAAAGCGAATAAGTCCCGCGGCAGCGGCATCGACGCGGGCCGGCCGCGGTTGTTAAGGGCAGCACCATCAACCGAGAGGAACCACCCCGATGAGCACAACAACCCGCGTCGCGATCGTCACCGGCGCGTCCCAGGGCATCGGCGAAGCGCTGGTGGCCGGCTATCGCAAACTGGGCTACGCCGTCGTCGCCAACTCCCGGACCATCGCCGAGAGCGACGATCCCCTGGTCCTGACCGTCGCCGCCGACATCGGCCGGCCGGGCGTCGGACAGCAGCTCGTCGATGCCGCGGTCGAGCACTTCGGGCGGGTCGACACCGTCGTGAACAACGCCGGCATCTTCATCGCCAAACCGTTCACCGAGTACACCGACGCGGACTATGACGCCATCACCGGCGTGAACTCCCGCGGCTTCTTCGAACTGACCCGCGCCGCCATCAGGACCATGGAAGCCCAGGGCGACGGCGGCCACGTCGTCACCATCTCGACCAGCCTGGTGGATCAGGCCAACTCGCAGGTGCCCTCGGCCCTGGCGTCACTGACCAAGGGCGGCCTCAACGCCGCGACGCGAGCACTGGCCGTCGAGTACGGCAGCCGTGGAATCCGTGCCAACGCCGTCGCTCTGGGCATCATCCGCACCCCGATGCATGCGCCGGAGACCCACGAGTTCCTGTCGGCGCTGCATCCGGTCGGCCACATGGGCGACATCTCCGACGTCGTCGACGGCGTTCTGTATCTGGAGAACGCCACGTTCGTCACCGGCGAGATCCTGCACGTGGATGGTGGTCAAAGTGCCGGGCGCTGAAGCGGTTCGTGAGGTGCTGGACCAGTGGCAGGCGGGCATCGCCGCCCACCGGCCGGATCAGGTCGCCGCGGTGTTCACCGAAGACGCGATATTCCAGGGACTTCGGCCGTACAGCGTGGGGCGCCAGGGCGTCTTCGACTACTACGACTCCCAGCCGGTCGGACTGACGGTCGACTACCGCATCAACGAGATCCGCGAACCCGCGGCGGGCGTGGTGTTGGCCTACACCCGCGCCGACTTCACCCTCCCCGACGGTCAAGTGATCAGCCTGAATCTGAGTGTCCTTGTCACACAAGGTGACAACGGCTGGCAGATCGCGCATTATCAGGTCTCGCAGATCGGTTGACGGGCAGATCAGAACTGCGGGACCGGCTCCCCGACGCGGTAGGCCTCGATGACATCGAGGTTCGCCATCAACTGCTCGACGGTGAAGCTGTAGATTTCGCCGTCCTCTTCGGTGCCGACGAGGATGAGCTGCGGCTGGTCCGGATCGGAGACCCAGATCCGCGTCACCAGCTCACGCGGATCGTCCTCGGTGGATTCGAACCCTGACGGCGGGTAGTACCAGATCAGGTACTCGTCGTTGGAGTAGTCCGAATCGAAAACCCAACCGCGGGGCAGGATTTCACCCGCGAGCCGCCCGACGGCCTCGACCTCGGCGTGCACCTCGTCGGGCAGCCAGTTGGCATTGCGCGTGGTCTGCCGCTTCTTGCGACGGGCCTTCTTGGCCGCCGTCTGCTTGGACATCTCCCAGCCCCCTAGCTCAGCGCCTGATCCAGGTCGGCGATCAGATCCTCGGTGCCCTCGAGCCCGACGGAAATCCGCACCACACCGTCGCCCAGACCGATCGCGGCCCGGCCCTCCGGTCCCATCGCACGGTGCGTGGTGGTGGCCGGGTGGGTGATCAGCGTCTTGGAATCGCCGAGGTTGTTGGAGATGTCGATGACCTGCAACTTGTCGAGCACCTCGAACGCCCGGTCCTTCGCAGACCCTCCTGCCCCAGCGGAGAGCTCGAAGGTGACGACGGTGCCGCCGCCGCGCATCTGCCGCTTGGCCAGGTCATGCTGCGGATGGGACTGCAGGAACGGGTATTTCACCCAGTTCACGCCGCGCACGCCTTCCAGGAACTCGGCCACGCGCTGCGCGGAACGGTTCGAGTAGTCGACCCGAACAGCCAGCGTCTCAAGGCCTTTCAGCATCGTCCAGGCGTTGAAGGCGCTCATCGCCGGGCCCGTGTGCCGCATCAGCTGCTGCACCGGGCCGGAGATGAATTCCTTGTCGCCGAGGATCGCCCCGCCGAGCACCCGGCCCTGGCCGTCGATGTGCTTGGTGCCCGAGTACACGACGACGTCGGCGCCCAGCTCCAGCCCCTGCTGCAGCAGCGGTGTCGCGAAGACGTTGTCCAGCACCACCTTTGCGCCGGCGGCGTGCGCCAGCTCGGACACCGCGGCGATGTCCACCAGCGACTGCATCGGGTTGGACGGCGTCTCGAAGAACACCGCGGTGGTCGGCACCGACAGCGCCTCCTCCCACTGCGACAGGTCGTCACCGTCGACGAAGACGGTCTCGACGCCCCAGCGCGGGAGAATCTCGTTGCACACCACGAAGCAGGAGCCGAAGAGGCTGCGCGCTGCGACCAGCCGGTCGCCGGCGGCGAGCAGCGCACCCAGCGCGGTGAACACCGCCGCCATGCCGGTGGCCGTCGCGAAAGCGGCCGGCGCCCCTTCGATGAGCCGCAGCCGTTCCTCGAACATCTGGATGGTCGGGTTGCCGTACCGCGAGTACACGTACCGGTCGATCTCGCCGGTGAACGCCTGCTCCGCGGCCGCCGCCGACTCGTAGACGTACCCCGAGGTCAGGTACATCGCCTCGGCGGTCTCCTCGAACTCGGACCGCAGCAGGCCGCCGCGCACGCCGATGGTCGCCTGGCTGACACCGTCGGGCAACGGTGCGGGGACCCGGACCGAGGGGACGCCGTCGGCGTTCACGCCCCTCACGACTGCACCCAGGGCAGTCCGATGGCGCGCCAGCCGCTGCCACCGCGGTGCCGGTTTTCATCGAGGTTGCCCTCGAAACCGTCGAGCACGTTGTACGACGGGCCGATGCCCGCCGCCGTCGCCGCCTCGGCCGCACCGATCGAACGATTACCCGAGCGACAGAGGAACACCACCGGCCGTTCGCCGGGCGTCACACCCGCGGCCAGCAGGTCGTCGACGAAGCTGGTATTGCGCTTGCCGTCATTCGACACCCACTCGATGTACACAACGTCCCGCCCGAGGCTGGAGATGTCGGGCACGCCCACCCAGCGCCATTCGGCGTCGGTCCGGCAGTCGACAAGCACCGCCTCGGGGTTCTCACTGAGCAGGTCCCAGGCCTGCTGCGGCGTGATATCTCCCGCGTAGCTCACGGATGCGAGTCTGTCACAAACTAGCTCGGGACCGGCGAGCACACCTTCCATGCGCCGTCCTCGTTCACCAGCACCACCGGCGCCGTGGGCTTCTGATCCGGCGTCTTGTCGAAGTGGTACATCAGCACAGCGGTGGCCTTCTGGCCGTCGAACTTGATGTCGCGCACCTCGTCGACGTAGCGCTGCCCGTTCTTGGCTGCCGAATCCTCTTGCTTGGCAAGCACATCCGCCTCGGTGCCGGCCTGGGCCTTGCAGGTGTACGTCTGGAAGCGCGCGTAGTCCTTGCGCTGCAGCCCGTCGTTCTGGCCGACGACCGCGGTGCGCACCAGCTGCTCCGGCGTCGGATCATTCCGGCCGAAGACCCCGATCGCGTTCAGGACGGCAATTATGACCACGAGGACCACAATCAGCGCCAGCGCGGCCAGGAACGGGCCCAGCGTCTGCCGCGGCTGCGATTCCGATTCGGTCATGGTGCCGTCCCTGTCTGGTTGATCGCGGCCGAGTGGTTGAGCACAGCGGCCACCTGATGCGCGCGGTCACGCGCCCGCACGACGTCCGGCGCCGTCGCCAATGCCACGCACACCTCGCCAGAGAGCCGCACGTCGCTCTCGGCGATGGCCAGCGCATCCGGCAGTGCCCGCGCGAGCGCCGCGCGGTCCGACGACGGGCGGCTGACCTCACCAGCCGCCGGCGAGATCATGATGGTGTCGACCGGCAGCCCGAGGACCGCCCGCGCATGCAGGTCGAACTGCGACAGCCGCTGTGAGCGCGTCGTCACGAAGCCGGCGCCCGTCAGCATCGGATGAACCGTCGCGAAGTACACCTCCTCGGCCCCCGACTCCGGGTCGGCGCCGAGCAACAGGTCGACCGTGAACAGCCCCGTGCCGCCGAGCTTGCCCACGATCCGGGCGGCGATCGAGCGCGCCGCGTCCAGCGCCGACTCCGACAGCTCGTGCGGCTGCCACAACTCCAGCGGACCCCCGGCCGCATGAGAGTTGTCGCGGCGGTGACCGATCGGCTCACAGAACTGCACCACCGGGCCCGCCTGGCCCTGCGTCCGCACCGTCAGCATCGTGAACTCGGCCGCCACGTCGACGGCCGTCTCGGCCATCACCCGCTCACCGCCCGCGGCCACCGCACGGTGCCACGCGACGTCGACGTCCTCGAGACGCGACAGCACCGAACGGCCCGCGCCCTCGGTTCCCGGATGCGTCACCGGCGTGATGGTCAAGGGCAGCCCCGCGTGCTCGGCCACCGCGGTCAGCTCGTCGACCGATCCGGCGAACCAGAACGGGGGCGTCGGCAGCCCGAGCTCGTCGGCCGCCAGGGTGCGCAGCGCCTCGCGATCGGAGGCGAGCCGCAGGGCAGCCGGCGTCGGGAACACCGCGACTTCGTCGAGCCCGGCCAATGCCTGCACGACGTCGGCGCCGAGGTCCGCCGCCGGGGACTGCACCACCACCAGCTGCGGGGTGTGCCGGTCGATCAGGGTCCGCAATGCCTCCCCTCCCGTGGGCGCGGGCACCGCGGTCGCCCGCGTCCCCAGCCGCTGGAAGGACAGCACCAGTTCACTGCTCAGCTCACCGATGCCGAGAACCAGAACCGTTGTCCGATCCACCAAGTCACCAACCTCCCCCGTCGCTCGCTCGCCCCGTCGACCACTCTCCCCGTCAACCCAACCTGATGTCGACGTAGCACCACCGCCAGCTCTCCCCCGGCTCGACCGACCGCATCACGGGATGGCCCGTGCGGCGATAGTGCTCGTTGGCGTGTTGGTGCGGACTGGAATCACAACAACTGACCTGCCCGCACGTCAGACACATCCGAAGGTGCGCCCACGTATCCTCCCCAAGTGCCGCACAGTCACCACAGCGGCCGGGCGTCTGCGGCTCCGGTTCAGGTTGGCCGACAGCGTCGGCGAGGTGCGTGCAGGTGGTCGGGGAATTTTCTTCGCGCGGTCGCGTTGCCCGTGACTGCATCCATTTCCCCAGCATGTTGAACAAGGATAGGGCTGGCTGACCGAGGAGGTTCGAGGACGTGGGTGCCCCACTGCTGGCAGTGCTGGTGGCCTCGGTGTTGTTGGCCGCGCTGGCCCGCCGATACGACGTCTCCGCGCCGCTGGGACTCGTCGTCGCCGGACTGGCCGTCGGGCTGATCCCCGGCGTCCCGGCCATCGAGATGCAGCCGCAGTTGGTCATGTTCGTCGTGCTGCCGCCGCTGCTGTGGTCGGCCGGGCTGGAGAGCAGCTATCTGGCCCTGCGCAAGAACGTCCGCCCCATCGGGCTGCTCGCCGTCGGACTGCCGCTGGCCACCACGCTGGTGGTGGGCTTCGTCGCGTTTCACACCGTCCCGGAGCTGACGGTCGCCGCGGCCCTCACCCTGGGCGCCATCGTCGCGCCGCCCGACGCGGTGTCCGCCGCGGCCATCGGCCGCCGACTGGGACTGCCGCGCCAGATCATGACGCTGCTCGGCGGCGAGAGCCTGCTCAACGACGCCACGGCACTGACCGCGTACAAGGTCGCGCTGGCCGCTGCCGTCGGCGCCGCCGCGACCTGGCAGGGCGCATTGGGCACCTTCGCGCTCGCCGCGGCGGGCGGTGTCGTGATCGGCGGCCTGATCGGCTGGCTCATCGAGTTCATCCGGACGTGGCTGGATGACCCGCTGGTCGAGAGCGCCATCGGGCTCGTCGCACCGTATTTCATCTACTGGCTGGCCGAAGAGGCGCACGGCTCCGGGGTGATCGCGGTGGTCGTCGCCGCACTGTTGCTCGGACAGCGCGCGACCCGGGCGTCGTACGCCACCCGGCTGCAGGACGACGCGGTGTGGAAGTCGATCCAGCTGGTACTGGAGTCGTTCGCGTTCCTGATGATCGGCCTGCAGCTGCCGACGGTCATCGACGAGCTGACCGGCATCCGCGCGGTCACCCTGATCGTGGCGTCGGCCGCGGTGCTGGCGACGGTCATCGGCATCCGCATCGTCTGGGTGTACGTCATGGCCTACACGCCGCGGATGCTGTTCCGCGGCGTCCGTGAGCGAGAACCCACGCCGACCCCGTCGCAGGTCTTCATCGTGGCGTGGGCGGGTATGCGCGGCGTCGTGTCACTGGCCGCGGCATTCGGTGTGCCGATGACGACACTGGCCGGTGAACCCTTCCCGGGGCGGCCGCAGCTGGTGTTCCTGACGTTCGTCGTGGTGGTCGGGACGCTGCTGTTGCACGGCCTGACGCTGCCGTGGCTGATCCGCGTGCTGGACGTGCGCAGCGAGGCCGAGGCCCACCAGGACGCCCTGGAACAGGCCGCGGCGTCGAGTCGTGCCGCGCAGGCAGCGGCCGACCGGCTCGATGAATTGCTGGCGCGCAGCAGCGATTCCAGCGCCCAACAGCACGTCGGCGAGATATTGCAGAACTGGAACGACCGGCGCCGCAACGCGGTGTGGGAGCGACTCGGCCGCAGTGACGACGACATCGGCGAGAGTCCGGCGTCGGCCATGCGCCGGCTGCGGCTGGAGATGCTGGCGGCCGAGCGCGAGACGTACATCGCCGAACGCGATGCCGGGAACATCGACGACGAGGTGCTGCGGTCGGTGCTGCACGGGCTGGATTTGGAAGAGGCAGCGCTCAACCGGGAGTAGGGCTCGGGTCCAGCGCCGAGAAGGACCAAATGGCTGCTGATCAGCACTACATAGCCGCCATTTGGTCCCTTTCGATCCACGATGGAGCCGATCAGCCCGCCCACACGTCTAGAAGACATGCTGATTCCCTTCGTCGGGGGCGACGCGATCGCCGCCGGCGTGTTGACCCGAGCGCAATTGCGCCACCGCTACCGACCGATCTTTCATGGCATCTACGTCCCTCGACATCATCAAGTGAAGTTGCGCGACCGGATTCGTGGAGCCGCCCTCGCGGTGCCACTCGGCGTCATAGGCGGGGTCGCTGCATCTGCAGTGCACGGCGCGAAGTGGGTGGATGACGATGTGCCCATCGATGTCGTCGCACTGTGCAAAGGCCAGAGTGGACTCGTCGTCCGGCACGACTCCTTGGCCGACGACGAAGTGGTCACCATCGGTGGCGTGCGCGTCACTTCCCGGGTGCGCACGGCTTTTGACCTGGCTCGCCACCTACCCCGGGACACCGCCGTCGCGCGGCTCGATGCATTGATGAACGCTGCCCCGTTCGGGTTCGAAGGCGTCCACTTGCTCGCGAAGCAGCACCCAGGGGCGCGGGGGTTGGCTCGCCTACGGAAGGCGTTGCCTCTGGTCGACGGCGGCGCTGAATCGCCACGTGAAAGCCGGCTGCGGTTGTTATTCATCGACGCCGGATTGCCCACGCCCACAACTCAGTACGTGGTTCGCAACGAGTTCGGGCGCTACGTCCGCCGGATCGACATGTGCTGGGAGGAATTCAAGGTCGGTGCCGAGTACGACGGCGTCCAGCACCTGACTGATCGACGCCAGTACTCGATAGACGTCTGGGCCAACCGGGAACTGCTGAGGCTGAAGTGGCACGTCATCCATGTCATCAAAGAGGACTCCGGGGTCGAGATTGTCGAAGACGCCCGCACTGCGCTGCTCGAGCGGGGATGGTCCGGGTTGCCCTAGCCCGAGAAGGACCAAATGGTCGCTATTGCAGCCAAAGAGCGACCATTTGGTCCTTCTCGGCGACAGACTCTTGACCCGCCTCACAACATCACCTAACCTACAACCAAATGGTTGTAAATACTTCCCCTGAGGCCTTCACCGATGCGGAGATCGACCGGATCTTCCACGCATTGGCGGACGCCACCCGCCGCGACATCGTCGCCCGCACGATGCGCAGCGACCAGTCGGTGAGCGCGCTCGCCCGCGGCTACGACATGAGCTTCGCGGCGGTGCAGAAACACGTCGCGGTACTGGCCGGTGCCGCGTTGGTGCATAAAGAGCGCCGCGGCCGGGAACAACTCGTGCGTGCGGTGCCCGAAACCCTGCACCGAGCGGGCGTGCTCCTGGAGCGGTACGCGGCGCTCTGGCACGACCGTGCCGCGAGCATCGAGGCGATCCTCGCCGAAGACGGTTACCCACCACACGAAAAATCAAGCAGCACAAAACGAAAGGACCACCGATGACGGTGATCAGCAGCGCCGCCGACCCGCAAGCCCTCACCATGACCTTCGTGGCCGAGTTCGCCGCGCCACCGGCGCGGGTCTGGCAGGTGTGGGAAGACCCGCGGCAGCTGGAACGCTGGTGGGGTCCGCCGACGTGGCCGGCCACGTTCACCCGGCACGAGCTCACCCCGAGCGGGCAGTCGCGCTATCACATGACGGGTCCCGAGGGCGAGAAGGCGCCGGGCTGGTGGACCACGCTCGAGGTCGACGCACCGTCTCGGCTTCTCATCGAAGACGGCTTCTCGCAGCCCGATGGCGAGCCTGACCCCGAAATGCCCACGATGCGCCTCGAAGTGTCGTTCGACGCGATCGACACCGGCACCCGGATGACGATCGTCACCCGGTTCACCGACCTCGAACAACTCGAGAAGGTGACCGCGATGGGCATGGTCGAGGGCATGACCGGCGCCCTCGGCCAGATCGACGCGCTGCTGGCTGCCTGACCGAAAACGACTGAAAGACAAGGAGAACGACGTGCCGACAGCCATCCAGCCATGTCTCTGGTTCAACGACCAGGCCCGCGAGGCCATGAACTACTACGTCGACGTGTTTCCGAACTCCCGGATCATCTCGGTCGAGGAGTACCCGGACGAGGCCCTTGACGAACATTTCAAGGGCATGTCGGGCAAGGTGCTGGGCGGCCGATTCAGTTTGAACGGCGTCGATTTCGTCTGCCTCGACGGCGGACCGCTGTTCACCTTCAACGAATCCATCTCGTTCGTCGTCGAATGCGCAGACCAGGACGAGATCGACCACTACTGGTCCAAACTCTCGCACGTGCCGGAATCCGAGCAATGCGGTTGGTGCAAGGACCGATTCGGGATCAGCTGGCAGATCATCCCCGCCAAGATGGATCAGCTACTGGGCCGCCCCGAGCAGATGCAGACGATGATGCGCCAGAAGAAGATCGTGATCGCCGAACTGGAGAACGCCTGACCCGACCCGGCCGCGGGGATCGCGCTATCGTGGAAAGTGCCCGCCGAGAACGAGAATCGAAGCGGGACAATACCTCTACGGGAGAAGGCGAGGATTCGCTATGAACGCGGCGGGCAAACCCGAAGCCCTCGGCGAGGTGTACGAGCAGGCGGGCGCGATCGCCACGGCGACGCACGACGCCGACGGCCGGTTGCAGTGGACGGTGCAGTCTCACGACGGATCCAGCGCCGACACAAAGGCTTTGGCGAGCACGACGAGCTGGACGCCGGTGAATCCGGAGACGGTACTGTGACGCTCTACGGACCGGACACGTCGAACAACAACTTCCGCTCGGCCGCCGATGCCATCGCCTTCGTCTCCCAGCTACCCGGCCAGGGTTTCTCCTGGATCGAGCAGAAGGTGTCCGAAGGCAGTTACTACCGGGATCCGTACTGGCCGGTGATCGCACAGTGGTGCCGGGACAACCACTTTCCGCACATCGGCTATCACTACGTCACCACCAACAGCCCGGCGGCGCAGGCCCAGACGTGGCTCAGCAATAACGGTGGCCAGTATGCGATGCTCGACTTCGAAGCGAATTCCGGTGACATCCACAACTTCTGGGCCGTGGTCAATGCCTTCAATGCCGTCGGGGTGACGATCTCGCTGTCGTACATCCCGCATTGGTACTGGCAACAGGTCGGCTCGCCCGACATCTCTCAGGTACCGGGCCTCATCGCGTCGAATTACGTCAACGGCACCGGCTACGCGTCAAACCTCTATCCCGGCAACGACAATCAGCGCTACTGGTTCCCCTACGGTGGTGCCACGCCGCAGATCCTGCAGTTCACCGATGCCGCACTGGTCGGGAATCTGTCGGTGGACTGCAACGCATTCCAGGGCACGCTCGACCAACTCATCGCACTGCTGAACGGAGGAACCGTGACTCAACCGGACCCGAACACCGCGACCCTCAATCAGATCCTGGCCATCGTGCAGGACATCCAGACCCAGTTACGCGGCCCGAACCTGAAAGGCTGGCCGCAGCTCGGTCACAACGCTGCCGGGCAGAACCTGACAGTGGTGGACGCACTGGCCGCGCTCAGGGCGGACGTCGACGCCCTCAAGGCCTCGTCGGCCGTGTGATCACGGCTCGCCGGGGGCGGGTTCGTCGCGGAACGCCCGCATCGCGCCGGTGAGCGCCACGAAGACGCGGTGCGCCGCCTCGAGGTCCGCGTCGGGCAGGTCGGCCAAAGCCTGGGTGTTGAGCCGAGCCAGCGGACTGAAGAACTCCCGGCCGACGGCCAGCCCCTTGTCGTCGTTGCGCAGGATGACCTTGCGCCGATCGGCGGGATCGGCATCACGGCGCAGATGGCCGGAGCTGATCATCCGCTCCACCAGGTAGGTGATGGCCGCCCCTGAGGTGCCCATCAGCTTGCGCAGCTCGCCCGCAGTCAGCGGTGCCCCTGCGGACTCGGCGACGATCACGTGCAGCAGTGCCCGAAAATCATTGGCGCCCAGGTCGTTCTGCACGGCGAAAGCACGGCCGATCTGGTCGGATTCGGCCGTCAGTGCCCGCACGTCGACGGCGATCTGCGCCTCCAGGTCGGCACGGTCCAGCGGCGTTGGCACGCGGAGAGCATAGCGCCCATGAAGTTCATTTGCTTAATGTTTAAGTATCTGAAATATTTTGGGAGTGTCCACTCGAGTCGCATGGGCAGTGGCCCTCATCGTCCTGATGCTCTCCGGCGCAGCCATGGCCTTGCTCGGCGCCGGGGATTCGGCGTCACGGTCGCCGGTGGCCGTGCCGGCCGGCGCGGAATCCGCCCGCGCCGACGCATTGCGCGCACAGTTCCCCGGCGGCGAGACCGCGCCGGCGATCATCGTCGTCACCCGCACGGACGGCGCGCCCTTGAGTCCGGCCGACGTCACCGCGGCCGGAGCGGGCGCTCGAGTGTCCGAGGACGGTAAGGCAGCGGTGCGAGTGGCGCCGCTGGCGGCCGACCTGTCCGGCTTCGATCTTCGCGACGCGGTCCATGAGCTGCGATCGCAGGTATCGGCTGCGCTGCCCGACGGATTGCGGGCTCAGGTGACGGGCGGGCCCGCATTCGGCGCCGACATCGCGAATTCCTTTGCCGGAGCCAACTTCACGCTGCTCGCGGTGACCGCCACGGTCGTGGCGCTGCTGCTGATCGTCACGTACCGCTCGCCCATCCTCTGGCTGATCCCGCTGTTGGTCATCGGGTTCGCCGATCAGGTGGGCGCGGTCGTCGGCACCGCGGTGGCCGCGGCGACGGGGCTGAACCCCGACGGTTCGACGGCCGGCATCACGAGCGTGCTGGTGTTCGGCGCGGGGACCAATTACGCGCTGCTGCTGATCTCGCGTTACCGCGAGGAACTGTCCCGGCGCAGCGATCACCGGGACGCGCTGCGGGTGGCATGGCGCGCCGCGGCCCCCGCGATCATCGCCAGCAACGCCACTGTCGTCTTGGCCCTACTGACTCTGTTGCTCGCCTCGGCGCCGAGCAACCGCAGCCTCGGGGTACAGGCCGCGTCCGGCCTGGTGGTCGCCGCGGTGTTCGTCCTGCTGGTGCTGCCGCCGCTGCTCGGATTGTTCGGCCGCCGGCTGTTCTGGCCCTTCATCCCCGAAACCGGTTCGCACGCCATGCCGCTCACCGAGAGCGGCGTCTGGCACCGCGTCGCAGCCGGGGTGTCCCGCAGGCCGGGCCGCGTCGCCACCGTGGCGCTGGCCGGCTTGGCCGCGCTGTGCGTCGGTCTGGTGAATCTGCCCATCGGGCTGTCCCAGACCCAGCAGTTCCGGGTGCAGGCCGAGTCCGTCGCCGGCTACGACACACTGGCCGCGCACTTCCCGAGCGGCCTGACCAATCCCACGATCGTCATCGCATCGGACCCCGCGGTCGCCGACGTCATCACCCGCACCCCCGGCGTGGTGTCGGCGACGCCGGCCGGGCGCTCGGCGTCGGGCCTGACGCAGTGGTCGGTGGTCCTGGCTGCCGCGCCCGCCTCGCCGGAAGCATTCAAAACGATTGACGCCCTTCGTGACTCGGTGCACCAGATCGATGCGCAAGCAGTCGTCGGCGGCCCCGACGCACAGGCCCGCGATGCCGCGGCGGCAGCGCAACACGACCGGAAGATCGTCATCCCGGCGATCCTGCTGGTCGTCCTGGCCGTCCTGTACGTCCTGCTGCGCTCGGCCCTGGCCCCACTCCTGCTGGTGGCGGTGACGGTCCTCAGCGCGCTGGCCGCGCTGGGACTCGGCGGCTGGGCGAGCGTGCACCTGCTCGGTTTCCCCGCGCTCGACAACGGGACCCCGCTGTTCGCGTTCCTGTTCCTCGTCGCGCTGGGCGTGGACTACACGATCTTCCTGGTGACCCGGGCGCGCGAAGAGACGCCCGAGTTCGGCAACCGGCAGGGCATCGTGCGCGCCGTCTCGGCGACGGGCGCGGTGATCACCAGCGCCGGCATCGTGCTGGCCGCGGTGTTCTGCGTGCTCGGCGTGCTGCCACTGATCGTGCTGACGCAGCTGGGCATCATCGTCGGACTGGGCATCCTGTTGGACACCTTCGTGGTGCGCACCGTCATCATCCCGGCGCTGTTCACGCTCATCGGCCCCCGCATCTGGTGGCCCGCGCTGCGCGCCGAGCCCTAGGGCTGGCCGGGCAGCAGGCTGACCATCAGGCCATTGGCCTCGGCCAGCAGGTTGCCCTCGGGATCGAACAGTTCGGCCGCGACGAACGTCTTACGGCCTTCGACCTCGGTGACGTGGGCCTTGGCGGTCAGCACCGTGTCGATCGGCGTGACCTTGCGGTAGTCGACGTGCAGGTACGCCGTGCGACTCATCGGTCGATTGACGGCGTGGATCAGCATGCCGAAGGCCTGGTCGAACAGCAGCGGCAGCACCCCGCCGTGCACGGCGTAGTTGCCGCCCACGTGGTACCGGCTGAACTCGACCTCCATCTCGACGCCCTCGGGCGAGAACTTGGTGACCGTCCACGGCGGCATCAGCAGACTGCCGGCGCCCGGCAGCGACGGCACCCGGATGGCCGGGCCGACACCTTCGGCCGCCTCGAACGGCTTCAGCAGCTTGACGAGTTCCTCGACGCGGTCGGCGGCGTCGTCCCATGTGTCGCTGTCCGGGTTGGCCGAGACGGCCAGGTCCTGCAGCCGCCTCATGCCCTCGAGGAAGCGGCCGAAGCCGGGCCCCGGGTCGGCAACCTCGAATCGTGGGAATCCGCCGTGCTGGTCGATGAAACCTTCGCTTTTCCCCGTCGCTTCGCTCGCCCCTTCTGTCACCCGAGGATGTCCCGGCGCACGATCGTCTGGTCCCGGCCGGGACCGACGCCGATGCACGACACATGGGCGCCGGAGAGCTCCTCGAGCCGCAGCACGTAGTCCTGCGCCTTGGCCGGCAGGTCCGAGAACTCGCGGGCCCCGGAGATGTCCTCCCACCAGCCTGGCAGCTCTTCGTAGATCGGCTCGGCGCGGGCGATGTCGGCCTGCGTCATCGGCATCTCGTCGGTGCGCTTGCCGTCGACGGTGTAGCCGACGCAGATCGGCACCGTCTCCAGGCTGGACAGCACGTCGAGCTTGGTCAGGAAGTAGTCGGTGATGCCGTTGACGCGGGTCGCGTACCGGGCGATGACGGCGTCGAACCAGCCGCAGCGCCGGGCGCGGCCGGTCGTCACGCCGACCTCGCCGCCCGTCTTGGACAGGTAGGCGCCGTACTCGTCGAACAGCTCCGTCGGGAACGGGCCCGAGCCCACGCGGGTCGTGTAGGCCTTCAGGATGCCCAGCACCGTGGTGATGCGGGTGGGGCCGATGCCGGAGCCGACGGCCGCACCACCCGCCGTCGGGTTGGACGACGTCACGAACGGGTAGGTGCCGTGGTCGACGTCCAGCAGGGTGCCCTGCGAGCCTTCCAGCAGCACGGTCTCGCCGCGCTCCAGTGCCTGGTTGAGCAGCAGCCGGGCGTCGGCGATGCGGTGCTTGAAGCCCTCGGCCTGCTGCAGCAGGCTCTCGACGACCTCGGCCGGGTCCAGCGCCTTGCGGTTGTAGATCTTGACCAGCACCTGGTTCTTGAACTCCAGTGCGGCCTCGACCTTGGCGGCCAGCTGCTCCTCATCGAGGACGTCGGCCACCCGGATACCGATGCGCGCGATCTTGTCCTGGTAGCAGGGACCGATGCCGCGACCGGTGGTGCCGATCTTCTTGCTGCCCGCGTACCGCTCGGTGACCTTGTCGATGGCCACGTGGTACGGCATGAGCAGGTGCGCGTCAGCCGAGATCATGAGCTTCGAGGTGTCCACGCCGCGGTCCTCGAGCCCGGAGAGCTCACTGAGCAGCACACCTGGGTCGACCACGACACCGTTGCCGATGACGTTGGTGACCCCGGGCGTCAGGATGCCCGAGGGGATGAGGTGGAGCGCGAAGTTCTCCCCCGTGGGCAGTACCACCGTGTGCCCGGCGTTGTTGCCGCCTTGGTAGCGGACCACCCATTGCACACGTCCACCGAGTAGATCGGTGGCCTTACCTTTGCCCTCGTCACCCCATTGGGCCCCGATGAGCACGATTGCCGGCATCGTTTTGCCTCCCGCATTACCTGCCTGAATACAGTGGCAGCCGGTGAGCAACCTTATCCCAGCAGGACGAGAGGAGAGGCCTTGACCGCCAGAGAGGCCTCAGGCGATGTCGTGGCGCTGGTCTTCGGCGACCGTCGGACACCCCGCGCGCTGGCGGATCTGACGGCCATCCCGGTGCCCTCGGCCAGTGCTCCGACGATCCCCGACGGCGCTGTCCGGGTGATCGTCGTCGGCGATCACGCCGATCTGTCGGCCACCCTGGCCCGGCTGCTGCGCGACGACCGGCTCGACGTCGAGGTCGGCTTCGTCCCACCCCTGACGCGCGGCGGGTTGGGTGCCGCACGCCGCGCCAGAGACGGTGTCGCCCAACGTGTTCCGCTCATTCGCGACGAGACCGGCGCGGTGATCGTCCGGTCCGCACGCTGGCTGCCGTCGGGCGGCGACGCCATCACCGGAGAGGCCGTCGTCGACGACACCGTGCTGTTCGACGGCGAGTCCGCGGGCGTCGTCATCGAGCCCCTCCCCGGCATGCCGGGGCTGCGCGCGCGGCCCCTCGGGGCCGGGCGTTCGGGGCCGGGACGGGGCTGGGTCGCCGGCCGCGCCGCCCAACTCGGCAGCACCGGAGTTTTGGTTGAGCGCGACGGCGTGGCGGCCGCCCGTCCGGCGCGGCGGTCGGCGTTCTACCGCCATATCCAGGGTTGGCTGCGGGTCGGCTAGTTTGCAGTCATGACCATGCCTGTCCGGCGCGCCGTCCGTCCCAGCCCCGTCTTCTGGGCGATCGTGGCCCTGACCGTCGCCGGTGGTGCCGTCGCGTGGTTCTGCGGCGCCGAGGTTCGGCCGCTGGCCTACGCCGGTGTCTTCGTGTTCGTCATCGCGGGCTGGACCGTGTCGCTGTGCCTGCACGAGTTCGGCCACGCGTACACCGCCTGGCGGTTCGGCGACCGCGATGTCGAGCTGCGCGGCTATCTCACGCTGAACCCCGCGAAGTACGCCAGCCCGCTGCTGTCGCTCGGCCTGCCGGCCCTGTTCATCGCTCTCGGTGGCATCGGCCTACCCGGCGGCGCGGTGTACGTGCGCACCGAGTACATGACGCCGCGGCAGCGCACGCTGGTCAGCCTGGCCGGCCCGTTCGCCAACCTCGTGCTCGCCGCCATCCTGCTGGTCGCGACCGCGGTGCTGTTCGACAGCGACCATCCGGTGTTCTGGGCGGGCCTGGCCTTCCTGGGATTCCTGCAGGTGACGGCGCTGTTCCTGAACCTGCTGCCCATTCCGGGGCTGGACGGCTACGGCGCACTGGAACCGCACTTGAGCGCCGACACGCAGCGCGAACTGCTGCCCGCCCGGCAGTGGGGCTTCCTGATCCTGATGCTGCTGCTGATCGTCCCCGAGCTCAACCGGTTGTTCTTCAACGTCGTCTACTCGGCCGTCAGCCTGACCGGCGTGCCGCCGCGCCTGGCGATGATCGGCAGCGCCCTGACCCGCTTCTGGTCCGCCTGGTAGCAGGGATTTGTGCACGATTTTCCGCGCTGACCGCGGAAAATCGTGCACAAATCCCGGGGCGTCTTGCGACATATGCAGAGTTCTGCATATATTGCTGGCATGGGTGCCGGACACGACCACAGCCATGGCGCGAACACGCGCGCCAGCCGCATGATCATCGCCGCTGCCGTACTCAGCGTCTTCTTCGTCATCGAGCTGACGACCGCGCTGATGATCAACTCGATCGCGCTGCTGGCCGACGCCGGGCACATGCTGACCGACCTCGTCGCCATCTTCATGGGCCTGGGCGCCGTCATGCTCGCCCGCCGTGGGTCGACGTCCGCGGCCCGCACCTACGGCTGGCACCGCGCCGAGGTCTTCACCGCGGTCGCCAACGCCGCCCTGCTGATGGGTGTCGCGGCGTTCATCCTCTACGAGGCCTATGAGCGACTGGGTGCGGCGCCTTCGATTCCCGGCGTCCCGATGATCGTCGTCGCGGTCGCCGGACTGCTCGCCAACCTGGTCGTGGTGCTCCTCCTGCGCTCCGACGCCGACAGCAGCCTCGCCGTCAAGGGCGCCTACATGGAGGTCGTCGCCGACACCGTCGGCAGCATCGGCGTCCTGATCGCGGGCATCGTCAACGTCACCACCGGCTGGCCGTACGCCGACGTCGTCGTCGCCGTCCTGGTCGCGCTGTGGGTACTGCCGCGCGCCATCGCACTGGCTCGCGCCGCCCTGCGCATCCTGTCGGAGTCGTCACCCCGCCACATCGACGTCGACGAACTGCGTGAAGCGCTGGCCGCCGTCGACGGCGTCACCGACGTGCACGACCTGCACGTGTGGACCCTGGTGCCCGGCAAGGACATGGCCACCGCGCACCTGACGTCCGCCGGGGATTCGGCGCGCGTCCTCGAGTCGGCGCGCGCCGTGCTGGCCGCCCGCGGTCTGGACCACGCCACCGTTCAGGTGGAGCCGCCGGCCGACGGCGGCTGCCACTGCGAGATGGACTAGTTAGAGACCCAGCTCGGCACGCGCCGCGGGATCGCAGTCGTCCAGCAGATCCAGGCAGCGCAGGTACTCGTCCTGCTCGCCGATGGACTCCGCGGCCTTCGCGAGCACCGCAACGCAGCGCAGGAAGCCCTGGTTCGGTTCGTGCGCGAACGGCACCGGGCCGAAGCCCTTCCAGCCGTTGCGACGCAACTGATCCAGACCGCGGTGGTAACCGGTCCGGGCGTAGGCGTAGGCGGTGATGGTCTGACCGTCGGCCAGGGCGGCCTCGGCCAGAGCGGCCCACGCAACAGAGGCCGTCGGCTGCGCCGCAGCAACTTCGGTGGCGGATTTGCCCGCGGCGAGAGCGTCCTCGGCCTCGAAGTTGGCCGGCAGCAACACCGGCTCCGGACCCAGCAGATCACCCATTCGCGTCATGGCGCCATTGTGCCGTGCGGCCGCTCGCTGAGATCCCGCAGGCGGGAGATTAAGCTCCAGGTAGGACGTCGCGGCCTGCTCCAGGACGCATCGGCCCCAGTGCGCGATCTGATCTCGGGAGGACAGTCACCCCCATGTCGAACCCAGCCGCCATGTCGAACCCGACGGGACCGGACGGCCGTCGCGATGCCGATCAGCGCGCTGCCTCGACAGGCGACGACGCCGCGGCGGCAACCGAAATCTTCGAGCCCGCCGATCCCGCGACCGACCCGACCATCCCGGTGCGGCGCTTCACCGCGCCGTCGGGCTTCGACGGCAAGACGCAGATCATCACGCCGCTGCCGGACCCGGAAACCGAACTGATGCCGCCGGCCGCGCCGCAGGTGATCCCCGGCGCCGTCAAGCCGCCGAAGGACCGGCGCAGCTGGGGCTGGGTCATCGCGCTGGTCCTGGTGATCGCGGCCATCGCCGCCGTCGCAGTGCTGGGCACGGTGCTTTTGACGCGCGGCCACTCGGCCATGAACGCCGAATGGCCGCTCACGACACAAGGTTTCGCGATTCCTGCGTCATGACCGGCCAGTCGGCGGTGTCCAGTTTTGGCTACTTGCCCAGCCCCGCGGAGACGCTGCGGCCGGTGCTGTGCAGGTCGTTACACGCTTCGATGACGCGCTGGGTCATCGAAGCCTCGGCCTTCTTCAGGTAGCTGCGCGGGTCGTAGACCTTCTTGTTGCCGACCTCGCCGTCGATCTTCAGGACGCCGTCGTAGTTGGTGAACATGTGCGCCGCCACCGGACGGGTGAACGCGTACTGGGTGTCGGTGTCGACGTTCATCTTCACGACGCCGTAGCGCAGCGAGTCCTCGATCTCGGACTTCAGCGAGCCCGAACCGCCGTGGAACACGAAGTCGAACGGCTTGGAACCGGCGGGCAGGCCGAGCTTGGCGGCGGCCACCTTCTGGCCCTCGGCCAGCACCTCGGGCTTGAGCTTGACGTTGCCCGGCTTGTAGACGCCGTGGACGTTGCCGAAGGTCGCCGCCAGCAGGTACTTGCCGTTCTCGCCGGAGCCCAGCGCGTCGATGGTCTTCTCGAAGTCCTCGGAGCTCGTGTAGAGCTTGTCGTTGATCTCTGCCTCGACGCCGTCTTCCTCGCCGCCGACGACGCCGATCTCGACCTCGAGGATGATCTTCGCGGCGGACGCGAGCTTGAGCAGCTCCTGCCCGATGGTCAGGTTTTCATCGATCGGCACCGCGGAGCCGTCCCACATGTGCGACTGGAACAGCGGGTTCTGGCCGTTGGCCACGCGCTCGGCCGAGATGGCCAGCAGCGGGCGCACGTAGGTGTCGAGCTTGTCCTTGGGGCAGTGGTCGGTGTGCAGCGCGACGGTGATGTCGTATTTGGCAGCGACGATGTGGGCGAACTCGGCCAGCGCGACGGCACCGGTGACCATGTCCTTGATTCCGAGACCGGAGGCGAATTCAGCGCCGCCGGTGGAGAATTGGATGATGCCGTCGCTACCGGCGTCGGCGAAACCTTTGATCGCCGCGTTGACGGTTTCCGACGACGTGCAGTTGATGGCCGGGAACGCGAAGGAGTGTTCCTTGGCGCGGGCCAGCATCTCCGCGTAGACCTCGGGCGTGGCGATGGGCATGTTTTTCCTCTCGGCGAACCTGCAGTCTGGGCCAGTATGTCAGTCACGCGAAGCTGAAGTGCGGCACCGGGGGACACCCGTCAGCTCATGCGGTCAGACGGTCAAGACCATCCGGTAGCGCGCGTGGCCGCTGTTCATCCGGTCGAACGCTTCGGCGGCCTGCGCGAGAGGCCGTTCCTCGATGACGGCCCGCACGCCCGTGAGCGCGGCGAAGTGCAACGTCTCCTCGATATCGCGCGCGGTGCCCGACGGATGCCCGACGACCGAGAAGCCGCCGTTGATGAGGTCGAGCGGGCTGATCGGCAGGGGCTCGGGGGTGACGCCGACCGTCACGAGCTGCCCCTCGGGTGCCAGCCCGCCGACCGTGGCGGCCATCGCCGTCGAGCTCGCGGCCGTCGCGAGCACGACGGTCGCCCCACCGAGACGCTGCAGTTCGGCAGCGACGTCCGAGGCGTTCGAATCGATGTAGTGATGGGCGCCGAGTTCCTTGGCGGCGGCCTCACGCTCCGGCCCGCGCGCGATCGCGACGGTCTCGAACCCCATCGCCCGGGAGAACTGCACGCCGAGGTGGCCGAGGCCACCGATCCCGATCACCGCGACCAGGTCGCCGGCCTTGGCGCGCGTCTTGCGCAATCCGTTGAACGTCGTCACGCCCGCGCAGCCCATCGGGGCGGCCTCGGCGAACGAGAACTCGTCCGGGATTCGGGCCAGCGCGGTCGCTGGCGCCGTGACCGATTCGGCGTATCCGCCGGGGTAGTGCCAGCTCGGCACCTCCATGCGTACGCACTGCATGAAATGGCCCTGTCGACATGGGACGCAGCGGTTGCAGTTGCCGCCGAACCAGCCCACCGCCACCCGGTCGCCCACGACGAAGTCTTCGACGCCGTCGCCCAGTTCGGCGACGGTGCCGGCGATCTCGTGGCCGAGGGTGATCGGCCACGAAAGTCCCGGGAAGTGCCCCGCGTGGAACTCGCGGTCGGTGCCGCACACCCCGCACGCGGCGACCTCGATGCGGACGTGGTCGCGCGGCGGCGAGACGGTGTCGACGTCGGCGAGTGCGAGCGGGCCGTCGGCTTGCGCAACGTGAACTGCCCTGTGAGTGGCCATGCGCCGACCTTATGGGCGATGTGCGGTTAAGGGAACAGCCAACATAGACCGGTATGTTGACCCCATGATCAGCACGCTGTCGCTCATGCCGGACTTCATGGATCCGGTGAAGCTCATCGCCTATTTCGGCACGTGGGCGCTCGTCGGGCTGCTGGTCGTCATCTTCGTGGAGTCGGGCGTGCTGTTCCCGATCCTGCCTGGCGACACCCTGCTGTTCGTCGCGGGCATGCTGGCCGCCGGCACCGCCGCTCAGGCCGAGGTCGCCGCCCAGGCCAACTTCAACATCTGGCTCCTACTGGTGACCATCCCGATCGCCGCGGTCCTCGGCGGGCAGGCCGGCTACTTCATCGGACGATTCATCGGCGTCGAGATGTTCAAGCCCGACGCCCGCGTCCTCAAGCAGAAGTACCTCGACGAGGCGCACAGCTTCTTCGAAGAGCGCGGACCATTCGCGATCCTGCTGGCCCGCTTCGTGCCGATCGTGCGCACCCTGGCGCCCATCACCGCCGGCGCGGCCCGGATGGGTTACGGCGCCTTCACGCTGTACAACGTGATCGGCGCGGTCGTGTGGGGCTGCGGCATCACGCTGCTGGGCTACTGGCTGGGGCAGTTCCCCATCGTTCAGAAGCTGCTCGAGCCGATCTTCATCCTGATCCTCGTCGCATCCATTACGCCGATGATCTGGCACTGGTACCAGCGTCGCAAGGCTGCCGCCGAGAGCTGATGCGGGCTGAGTGGGCCCGGGGTTCGAAAATCTTTGGCCACTTTGTTTGCACTGGTCACGATGGTTAACTAGAGCCTCATTCGTCACGGTGCATTGTCGGTAGCTCGAACTAATGTTCGAATATGACTATCGGCCGTGACACGATCCTCACCGCGCACGCGGTGATCGAGGAAGCCGCGGCCACGCTCAACGGCCTCGACTACACCACCCTGACCGTCCACGAACTGCTGGACCTGCAATCCCAGCGGCACCGCCTCAAATGCGCTGCCGAAGCCGTCGACCACCAGATCCTCGCAGCCCTGAAAACCCAAACCACCCCGCGAGAGATCGGGGCGAAAAACTGGGCCGAGGTGCTACGCGTCCGGTTGCACATCGACACCACCGAAGCCAACCGCCAGGTCCGCGACGCCGAACATCTCGGACCCCGCACGGGGCTGACCGGGGAGCCGTTGCCGCCGCTGTGGGAGTTTGTCGCCGCGGCCCAGGCCGAGGGCGCGATCAACACCGAGCACGTGATAGTGATCGGCCAGTTCATCAACAAACTCCCCGGGTGGGTGGACCCCACCACCAGTGGACAGTTCGAGCAGTCCCTGGTTGCTGGTGCGCGGCACCAGACCCCGGAAGAACTGCGTGCGGCGGCTGAGGCGCTGCTCTACCTGCTCGATCAGGACGGCCCACTACCCGATGACGCCGAACGCGCCCGCAAACGCAGCTTCCGCATCGGCAAACAACAACCCGACGGCATGTCCAAAGTGGACGGCTGGCTCGACCCCGAAGCACGCGCCACCCTCGAAGCAGTCCAAGACAAACTCGGCGCCCCCGGCATGTGCAACCCCGCCGACCCCACCCCCTGCCAATCCGGCACCCCCACCCAGGCCCAGATCGACAACGACACCCGCAGCACCGACCAACGCAACCACGACGCCCTCGCCGCCATGGG
>NZ_KB911465.1:90859-539466 GCF_000383495.1 Mycobacterium sp. 360MFTsu5.1
GGGGCTGTGGTGCGGTCGTGAGCTGCGATCGCTCATGCCGGCAGCGCCGAGTTCGCGGTAGCGGCCGGCCCAGCGAGCCGCCGTGCTCACCGCGACCTGGAATCGCTCGGCAGCTCGCCGCAGCGGCCAACCGTCCTCCACGACGCAGCGAGCCAGGCGCAGACGCCCGGTATCGGACAAAGGAGCATTACGGTGGGACATGAAGACCTCCGAGATGAGTTGGTGCGTTCCTCGACAGCTCGCACTTCACTCGGAGGTCTTCTTCATGTCACCACGCCACGCCGTACCTAACGTCCGTGGTCAGTACAGCTAGTCGGCAGGGACCGGCGCGGGCATCGTTTGGTGCCGGCCCCTGCTGGGTAGCATCCGAGCTATGGCCATCAAACTCGAGAACGTCGGCATCGCCGTGCGCGATCTCGACGCGACCATCGCGTTCTTCACCGACCTCGGGCTCACGGTGGTCGGCCGTGCCACGGTCAGTGGCGAATGGACCGAAACCGCGGTGGGTCTCGACGGCAACCACGCCAACATCGCAATGCTCGAGACACCGGACGGTCACGGCCGCATCGAGCTCTTCGAGTACATCCATCCCGAGGCGAACGAGTCTGAACCCACCCGCCCCAACGATATTGGGATGCACCGCGTCGCGTTCTCGGTCGACGACATCGATGCGGCCCTCGAGATCGCCGCCCGCCACGGGTGTCACCCACTGCGTGGCGTGGCGACCTACGAGGACATCTACAAACTGACGTACGTCCGCGGTCCCAGCGGCATCATCGTGATGTTCGCCGAGGAGCTCAAGAAGAGCTGACGGCCATCAACCGGCTGACCGCGGCGCTCACCCGGTCGCGGTTGCCCGCGCCGTTACGCACCACCCACGACGTCAGGTGCTCGAGCAGTTCCCGGATCTCCAGCAGCGCCTGGATGCGCTGGGTCTCATCGGACTTACCGGTCAGCACCTCGGACCACAGGTTGTCGAGATCGAGGATGTCGCGCACCGTCGCGTACGCCATCGCCACGTCGGCCGTACTCACCGACAGCCGCTCCTGCATACGGTAGATGGTGCCGGGCCCGACGCGGTTGATCAGCTCACCGGCGACCGAGGTCGCGACGATCTCGCGCCGCAGCGGGTGGTTCGCGATCTCGGCCCGGGCGTGCTCGGCGATGCCGGCCGGGAAGTACTGCGCCAGGCGGCCGACGAACATCTCGTGATCCGGTACGTCGGAGGCCAACAGCTCCTGCGACACCAGATTCTTGGATTGTGCCAGCAGCACGGCGATTTCGGGACGGGTGAGTCCGAGTCCGACGAGACGGCGGCGATCCAGTTCCTGCTTCGACGGCAGTCCCTCGACATCGGGATCGACGCCGGCCACGTCCTGCAGGTTGCTGATGAGCCGGACGTGCCGCTCCAACAGCGAGCCTGCTTCAGCGGCCGCCATGCTGATCGCGAGAATCTGGTCGGCGTTGTCGGCCAGCACCCGCGCGGCGACATCGTCGGTGGCGTCGGCGAGCAGCTTATTGCGTTGTGCGGTGGCGATATTGCCGGAGTCCAGTGCGATCTTGAGGTTGACCTCGAGGTCGGAGGTGGCGACGCCGGCGGCGTTGTCGATGAAGTCGGCGTTGACACGGCCGCCGTTCAGCGCGAACGCGATACGGGCCTGCTGAGTCAGGCCGAGGTTGCCGCCCTCGCCGATCACCTTGCAGCGCAACTGCGATGCGGTGACGCGGACCCGGTCGTTCGCCTTGTCCTGTGCGTCGGCATCGGTCTCGTCGTCGGCGCGGACGTAGGTGCCGACGCCGCCGTTCCACAGCAGATCGACCGGTGCCCGCAGCACTGCGCTGATCAGCTCGTCGGGCGTGCATTCGGTGGCCTGGACGCCGAGGCTCGCCCTGGCCTGCTCCGACAGCGGGATCGACTTGGCGGTGCGCGGCCACACGCCACCGCCGGCGGAGATCAGCGCCGGGTCATAGTCCTGCCAGCTGGAGCGGGGGAGGCGGAAGAGACGCTCGCGCTCGACGTACGAGGTCTCGGGGTCCGGATTCGGGTCGAGAAAGATGTGCCGGTGGTCGAATGCCGCGACCAGTTTGATGTTGTGGGACAACAGCATTCCGTTGCCGAACACGTCACCCGACATGTCGCCGATGCCGGCGACCGTGAACGGGTCGACGTCGATGTCATGACCGGCCTCGGCGAAGTGCCGCCGCACCGACAGCCAGGCGCCGCGGGCAGTGATGCCCATGGCCTTGTGGTCGTATCCGGCCGACCCGCCCGAGGCGAAGGCGTCGCCCAGCCAGAAGTCGTACTCGGCGGCAATGGAATTGGCCAGGTCGGAGAAGGTGGCCGTGCCCTTGTCGGCGGCGACCACGAGGTAGGCGTCATCGCCGTCGGGGCACACCGTGCGGTCGGGGTGACGGACGGTGCCGTCGACGATGTTGTCGGTGACATCGAGCAGGCCGCGGATGAACGTGCGGTAACCGTCAGCGGGATCGACAGTGGCAGAACGCAGGACGAAGGCACCCTTGGCGCCGGTCGGCACGATCGGGGCGTTCTTCACGGCCTGTGTCTTCATCAGACCCAGCACCTCGGTGCGGAAGTCCTCGGCACGGTTGGACCAGCGCAGGCCGCCGCGGGCGATGGCGCCGCTGCGCAGGTGCACGCCCTCGACGGTGTCGGAGTGCACGAAGATCTCGCGATAAGGCACGACGGGTCCGGTGATCGACAGGCGTGACGAGTCGATCTTGAACGACACGTAGTCCTTGGGCTGACCATCGGCGCCGACCTGGAACCAGTTGGTGCGCAACGTCGCGGTGACGAAGGCGTGCAGCGCCCGGCGGATCCGGTCGTCGTCCAGTGAGGTGGCGGCTTCCACGAGGCCTGCGACGTCGCGATCCGCCTGCTCGATGTCGGCGTCGGTGCCCGGGTTGAACCGGGCATCGAACAGGGTCAGCAGCGCGTTCACGAAATCGGGCGCGGCCACGAGGGATTCGACGATGTAGTCCTCGGAGAACCCCAGCCCCGTCTGCCGGAGGAACCGGCACGCGGCGCGGATAAGCACCGCCCGGCGCCAATCGATGCCTGCCGCGGCGATGAGCATCGCATACCGGTCGACGTTCCAGCGGCCCGCGATGGCGGCCTCGCAGGCCTGCGCGACCAGGTCACGTGTCGCGTCGGAGAGCGAGAGGTCGCCGAACTCGTAGCAGTGCCCGGCGTCATCGGAATGGTGGTAGGAGGCGACGCGCAGGCCGAAGGACTCGAACATCGCGCAGACGTCGGCGAGCAGCGGCGGCTGTGCGGGCCACTGGATTTGGGCGTGGTTGTTCAGCCCGTCGGCGTCGAAAGACACCCGGGCAGCGGAATTCTGCATGGGGAGGACTACTCCGGTCTATTTACTTGGATGTCTGTGTGGTTGCAGGGGGTAGAAGGAAAGGTGTTGCGGCGCAACTACTGAAGGGCGATGTACTTGGTCTCGAGGTACTCCTCGATGCCCTCGCTGCCGGCTTCCCGACCGATGCCGGATTCCTTGATGCCGCCGAACGGCGCGGCCACGTCGGAGATGACGCCGCGGTTGACGCCCACCATTCCGGCCTCGACTGCTTCGGCGACGCGCAGCGCCCGGTCCAGGCCCTGCGTGTAGACGTAGGCGGCCAGGCCGTACTCGGTGTCGTTGGCGGCATCGATGCCGGCCTGCTCGCCGTCGAATCCGATGATCGCGGCGACCGGTCCGAAGATCTCCTCGCGCAGGAGGCGGGCGTCGGTCGACACGTCGGCGAGCACGGTCGGCGGGTAGAAGAAGCCTTCGCCTTCAACGGGTTTGCCGCCAGTGGCCACCGTGGCGCCCTTGTTGACGGCGTCCTGCACCAGTTCGTCGACGGTCGCCCGCTGCTTGGCGGTGATCAGCGGACCGACCTGGCTGCCGGCCTGGTCGCCCGGGCCGGTGGCCAGTGCGGCCATGCGGGCGGCGAGCTTCTCGGTGAACTCGGCGCGCACGGCGTTGTCGACGTGAATGCGGTTGGCGGCGGTACAGGCCTCACCCATGTTGCGCATCTTGGCGGCCATCGCGCCGTCGACCGCGGCGTCCAGATCGGCGTCGTCGAACACCACGAACGGGGCGTTGCCGCCGAGTTCCATCGAGGTACGCAACACCCGATCTGCGGACTGCGCCAACAGCTTCCGGCCGACACCGGTGGAACCGGTGAAGGTCAGCTTGCGCAGGCGCGGGTCGGCCAGCAGCGGGCCGGTCAGGCCGGCGGCATCGGTGGTCGGCAGGATCGACAGCACGCCGGCGGGCAGGCCCGCGTCGGCGAACACCTGGCCCAGCAGCAGCATGGTCAGCGGGGTTTCGGCTGCGGGCTTGACGATCATGGTGCAACCTGCCGCCAGCGCCGGGCCGATCTTGCGGGTGCCCATGGCCAGCGGGAAGTTCCACGGCGTGATCGCCAGGGTCGGCCCGACGGGCTGCTTGGTGACCAGGATGCGGCCGGTGCCGGTGGGGGACTGCGTGTAGCGGCCGTTGATCCGGACCGCCTCTTCGGCGAACCAGCGCAGGAACTCGCCGCCGTAGTTCACCTCGCCCTGGCTCTCCGCCAAGGGCTTGCCCATCTCGAGGGTCATGGTCAAGGCGAAGTCGTCGCGGCGTTCCATGACCAGTTCCCAGGCGCGGCGCAGGATTTCGGCGCGTTCGCGGGCCGGGGTGGCGGCCCACGATGCCTGCGCGGCGACCGCGTCGTCGAGGGCGCGGGCGCCGTCGGCGGGCGAGGCGTCGGCGACCTCGATGAGCACGGCGTCCGTGGCCGGGTCGTGCACGGCGAACCGGGCTCCGGTGGACGCGGGGACCTGCAGGCCGCCGAGCCACAGCTCGGTGGGCATGGACTCCAGCAGTGTGGTGCGGTCGATCATCGGGCCGCCGCCATTTCGCGCACGATGTCGCTCAGGACGGCGATGCCCTCGTCGAGCAGTTCGTCGCTGATCACCAGCGGCGGGAGCAGGCGGATGATGTTGCCGTACGAGCCACAGGTCAGCAGGATGACGCCGCGCTTGAACGCCTCTGCCGCAATGGCTTTCGTGAGCACCGGATCGGGATCGCTGGTGCCGGGTTTGACGATCTCGATGGCCAGCATGCCGCCGCGGCCACGGACGTCGCCGATGACCCCGGTGTCGGTGAGGGCCTGCAGCTTCGGCAGGACCGACGCTTCGATGGCGCGGGCGCGGGCCGGCAGGTCCATGTCGGCCATGGCGTCGAGCGTGGCGAGTGCCGCGGCGCAGGCAACCGGGTTACCGCCGTAGGTACCGCCCAGGCCGCCGGGGTGCACGGCGTCCAGCAGGTCGGCACGGCCGGTGATGGCGGCCAGCGGCATGCCGCCGGCGATGCCCTTGGCCATGGTGATGATGTCGGGGACGATGCCCTCGTGGTCGGAGGCGAACCACGAACCGGTGCGGGCGAAGCCCGTCTGCACCTCGTCGGCGATGAACACGACGCCGTTGGCCTTGCACCAATCAACAATGGTGGCAAGGAATCCCGGCGCGGGCACGATGAAGCCGCCCTCGCCCTGGATGGGCTCGATGATGACGGCGGCGAGCGACGCGGCGCCGATCTGGGTCTCGATGCGGCTGATGGCGGCCTTGGCGGCGGCCTCGCCGGTCAGGCCATCGCGGTACGGGTACGACGCAGGCATCCGGTAGATCTCGGGCGCGAACGGACCGAACTGCGTCTTGTAGGGCATGGCCTTGGCGGTCAGCGCCATCGTCATGTTGGTGCGGCCGTGGTAGGCGTGGTCGAAGGCGACGACGGCCTGCCGGCCGGTGGCCAGGCGCGCGACCTTGACGGCGTTCTCGACGGCCTCGGAGCCCGAGTTGAAGAATGCGGTGCGCTTCTCATGATCGCCGGGGGTCATGGCGTTGAGCCGCTCGGCGAGTTCCACGTAGCCCTCGTACGGGGTGATCATGAAACAGGTGTGGGTGAAGCGGGCTGCCTGCTGCGCCACCGCCGCGGCGACACCGGGATGCGATGCGCCGACGCTGGTGACGGCGATGCCCGAACCCAGGTCGATGAGCGAGTTGCCGTCGATGTCGACGATGACGCCGCCGTCGGCGTCCGCGGCGTAGACCGGAGCCGAGGAGCTGACGCCGCCGGCCACGGCGGCCTGGCGGCGCGCCGACACCTCGGCCGATCGCGGACCGGGCAGCGCGGTGACGATGTTGCGCTTCTGCGCCAGTCGATAGGTGATGTCGGTCATCGGTTGCTCCTGGTGATCGAACGGCTTGTGTACTGCTGATTCTGTGCCGTCCAGAGCCCGATGACCATGTCCATGTTGTCGATTTGGTTGGAGGAGTGCACGCCATTTTGTCGTGTGTGCGGCGGTCGCTCCGAAACCACACTGTGAACACCGCCAACATCACAACGAGGGGTGAACTGTGACCGAACCAACTCGCCGCACCACAGCCCGCGGCACCCGTGCCGCGAAGGCCACGACATCGGCGAAGGCGCCGGCCAAGAGCCCCGCCAGGACCCCGACGAAGGCTGCGGCCAAGACTCCGGCGAAGGCGCCGGCCAAGCGCGTGGCCGCGCAGGCCAGGGCAGTCCCCGTCGTGCCGTCGCCCGCGCCGGCGCCCGAGGTGAGCGTGGGGACGGACGCCGCGTTCGCGTCGTCGCCGGCCCCGACACCGCATCTGCGGAACTTGCGCAACATGTCCGAGGTCCGGCACTTCTTCCGCACCAACGACGTGCCCATCTACTTCGTCGGCGCCACCCCGTTCAACCTGCTGGGCCTGGACCGGTGGGTGCGCAGGTTCTCGTTCGTCACCTATTACGACGGCTGGGACGGCTCGCACCCGCACGTGTTCAGCCCCAGGCACAAGCCCTACCGCGAGTTCGAGAGCGGTGAGGAGATCAACAACTGGCTGCTGCGCAATCCCGAGGTGCGGGCGCACATGCAGCGCGGCCTGGCGCCGGGTGTCCGGCCGAAGGTGGCCATGGTGTTCTTCGACGCCGAGACCGAGGCGATCTGCGCCGAACTCGGCTACGACCTGATCCTGCCGCCGGCCGCGCTGCGCGAGCACCTGGACTCCAAGCTCGTCACGACCCGGCTGGGCAACGAGGCCGGTGCGCCGAGCGTCCCCAACGTACTGACCAACGTCGACAGCTACGAGCAGCTCACCGCGGCCGCCGAAAAGGCCGCCCTCGGCAGTGAACTCGTGATCCAGACGCCGTATGGCGACTCGGGCAAGACCACGTTCTTCATCTCGTCGGAGGCCGACTGGCGCAAGCACGCCCAGCACATCGTCGGGCAGGACATCAAGGTGATGCGCCGCATCAACAACCGGCCCGTTGCCGTCGAGGCGGTGCTGACCCGGTGCGGCACCGTCGTCGGCCCGTTCATGAGCGAGCTGACAGGCTATGCCGAGCTGACGCCGTACCGCGGCGGATGGTGCGGCAACGAGATGTACGCAGATGTCCTGACCCCCGAACGCCGCGCCGCGGCAACACAATTGGTGCGACGGCTCGGAGACCGGCTGGCGGCCGAGGGTTACCGCGGCTACTTCGAGGTCGACGTCCTCGTCGACACCGATGACGGCGAGGTGTACCTGGGTGAGCTCAATCCCCGCATCAGCGGCGCCACGTCGATCACCAATGTGACGGCCGGTGCCTACGCCGACGTCCCGCTGTTCCTGTTCCACCTGCTGGAGTACATGGACGTCGACTTCGACCTCGATGTCGACGAGATCAACGAACGCTGGGAGCAGCTGGCGTCCGCTGACGTCTGGAGTCAGATGGTCATCAAGGAGACCAGCGACACCGTCGAGCAGTTGGTCGGCACGCCGGCGACCGGGCACTACGCCCTGGATGCCGACGGCGCGTTGGTGTTCCGGCGGGCCGCGCTCGACTGGCATCAGCTGCAGGACGAGTCCGAGGCCTTCTTCCTGCGGATCTATCCCGCCGGTGACTACCGGTGGAAGGGGGCTGATCTGGGCGTGCTGGTGACCAAAGGCCGGTTGCAGTGGGATGCCGCGCAGGGCGGCACGGCGCTGACCATCCGAGCCCGGCACCTGATCGATTCGATCCGTGCGCTGTACCGCGGCGTTCCGCTGGCGCAGTCCGCGGCGTCGCCGGCCGTCGTGGGCGGGAGTGTGAAGTCTCTATGATGAGGTCATCGCGCCGGCTCACTCGGCGTCGTGCGACAGGAGCGGCCGTGCTTGGTTCAGACCCGGGCCGCACGCCGTCCGTCATTTCACTGGCGAACTGGCAGTCCGCGCCACACTTGCACTGGTCGTTCCAGCACGTCGCTGAATTCCTGCCCACCGCAACCATTTCCCGCGGTGCGGGTCCGGTGGCGCCGCTGCCGTCGGCCCATTCCGACGTCTCGGCTACTGGGGTGATGCTGCCCGACGGCACGCCCTCGACGGTCGGGCAGGTCATGGCGGCGACCGCCACCGACGGCTGGATCGTGACGCATCGCGGCCGGGTTTTCGCCGAGCAGTACTACGGCGGCATGCAGCCCGAAACGGCGCACCTGCTGATGTCGGTGAGCAAGACCCTGATCGCCGCGGTGGCCGGTGCGCTGGCCGGTTCCGGAGCACTCAACGTCGACGCCCTGGCGTCCGATTACGTTCCGGCGCTGGCCAACTCGGGCTACTACGGCGCGACGGTCCGGCACCTGCTGGACATGCGCTCGGGCATCGCGTTCTCCGAGGATTACCTGGACCCGGCCGCCGAGGTGCGGGTACTGGAGCAGGCCATCGGCTGGTCGCCGCGGACCCATCCCGACGTCCCGGCCACGATGTACGACTTCCTGCTCACGCTGCGGCAGAAGAGGCCGCACGGCGGGCCGTTCGAATACCGTTCGTGCGAAACCGATGTGCTCGGCTGGGTCTGCGAGGCCGCGGCCGGCGCCCGGATGCCGGAGTTGATGTCGCAGTTGGTGTGGAGCCGGCTCGGCGCCGCCCACGATGCCAACATCGGCATCGACTCGATGGGCAGCGGCATGTTCGACGGCGGCATCAGCGCGTGCCTGAGCGACCTGGTGCGCTTCGGTTCGCTGTATCTGAACGACGGGGTGTCGCTGCTCGGCGAGCAGGTGCTGCCCGCGGCGTGGATCGCCGATACCGTTGTGGGAGGCGCAGATTCGCGTGAAGCGTTCGCCTACAGCCCCGGCGACAACCGGATGCCCGGCGGTATGTACCGCAACCAGGTCTGGTTCCCGTACCCGGGCAACGACGTGCTGCTGTGTCTGGGCATCCACGGCCAGATGATCTACGTCAACCGGCCGGCGGGTGTGGTGGCCGCCAAGCTGTCGAGCTGGCCGCTGCCGCAACACGCGCACATGCTGTTCTCCACGCTGCGCGCGTTCGACGCGGTGGCGGCCGCTCTGGTGTGAGCCTGGCGCCGAGCTACGACCGCGGCCTGCGGAAGTAGCTCGGCGCGGTGCCTTCCCAGCGCTTGAAAGCGTGGGTGAAGTTGGCTGTTTCGGCGTACCCCAGGTGCCGGGAGATCTCTTCCACGGACAGGTCTTGCTGGAGCAGCTCGACGGCCAGGTGACGGCGGACCTCGTCGAGCAATGCGCGGTAGGACGTGCCTTCGGCGGCGAGCCGACGGCGCAGGGTGCGCTGATCGATGTGCAGTTCGTCGGCGATGGTCGGCATCGCCGGCAGCTCACCGGGGTTGTGCAGTAGCCGGCTGCGGACCTGGCCCGCCACGCCGACGCGAGACAGCCTGCGTTCGAGCAAGTCCCGGCACTGCTGTTCGATCTTGCGCGCCGTGTTGGCGTCGGCGAGCGGCGACGGCATCTCCAGCACTTCATGGGTGACGGCGAGGCGGTTGGTGCGCCGGCCGGAACGTACGCCGGACGCGGGAAGCCGCCACAGCTCGGCGAGCTTTGCGGCGCGCTCGGCGTCGAGCGTCGTCTCTGCCCACGACGGTGTGAGTGCCAGGTTCGCGCCCTGCGTCGCGGCGACGAATCCGGCCAGGTCCCGCTCGACGATGAATGACCTGACATCCGTGGGTAATTCACTGTCATCGGCGACGAGGTACCCGTACTCGTCGTCGGTCTCCACCGAGAAGCGGAGGTGGGTGGGGGAGAGTGCAAGATAGGGCAGGATCAGTTCCACGCCCTGCCGCAGATTGGGGCTCGCCAGGATCAGGAAACCGAGCAGGCCGGCCCGACCCAGGGTGGAGTGCACTCCCACCTCGATGCCGACGCCCGGGCTGTCGCCAAGCCCGGCAATGAGATTGCGGATGACGTCGAATTCCTGGTGCGCCCAGATCTCCGCGTTCTCGTCGTCCAGGTCGGCTTCGGTCAGCCCGCTGCCCGCCAGACATTCGGCGGCCGTCATCCCATGCGCGATGGCGCCCTGCACCATGATGCGGACGCCTTCGGTGCCCCGCGGCACCGCCCAGACCGGGGTCATACCCACTGTCCGAAAATACCAAATCGGCGTCCCGTTGAAACATTCAATCGCATCGGCCCTGTCCGTAGCGTTTTTCGGCAGACGCAACCAACGCGGGTTGCCTGACAGACGGAGTGTCGAATGGCGTCAGTGGAAGTGGCCGATCGGGCGGACAGCCAAGCCGCCGTGCGAGCGGCCTTGCCGGATCCCGGTGAGCAGGTACCGAAGTTGGCGTGGCCGACCGTGGCGCTGTTTCTGGCGGGACTGGTGGCATTCGTCGCGTCAACAGTCGCTTATCTGGACGGTGCTGCTCCGATGTGGGTGCCCATCGTGGTCAACGCGGTGGTGACCTTCACGATGTTCACCGTCGTCCACGACGCCGTGCACTATGCGATCAGTTCCACCCGTTGGGTCAACGGCTTGTTCGGACGGTTGGCGGTGCTGTTCGTCCAGCCCCTGATCTCGTTTCCGTCGTTCGGGTTCATTCACATTGAGCACCATCGGCATTCGAACGACGACGAGAACGATCCGGACACCTTCGCCTCGCATGGACCGGCGTGGCAACTGCCGTTCCGCTGGGCTGTTCTCGACGTGTCCTACGGCAACTATCTGATCCGCAAGATCCGCAGCCGCCCCAAGGCCGAGGTCGCCGAAACCCTGGCGTGCGTGGCCCTTTCGGTGACGGGGTTGATCGCCGCCATCATGTCGGGCCACTTCTGGACGCTCGCCGTCGTCTTCATCATCCCGCAGCGCATCGCAGTGGTGGTCTTGGCGTGGTGGTTCGACTGGATGCCGCACCACGGTCTGGAGGACACCCAGCGCAGTGACCGCTACCGGGCGACCAGAACCCGCGTCGGCATGGAGTGGCTCTACACGCCCTTGATGCTGTCGCAGAACTACCATCTGGTGCACCACCTGCACCCGTCGGTGCCGTTCTATCGGTACACCAAGACCTGGCGCCGCAACGAGGAGGCATACCTGGACCGAAACGCCGCGATTTCCACGGTGTTCGGACAGTCGCTCGAGTCCGGCGAGTTCCGGGAATGGAAGCAACTCAACGGCAAGCTCGGTCGGCTGCTGCCGGTGCGGATGCCGGTGCGCTCGAGTTCGCCGCACGCGGTGTTCCACCGGATTCCGGTGGCTGCCGTCGATCCGATCACCGCCGACAGCACATTGGTGACTTTCGCCGTTCCAGAGGCACTTCAGGATCAGTTCCGATTCGAACCAGGCCAGCACGTCTCGGTGCGCACGGATCTGGGTGGCGAGGGCGTGCGCCGCAGCTACTCCATCTGCGCGCCGGCCACGCGGGCTCAGCTGCGGATCGCGGTGAAACACATTCCGGGAGGGACGTTCTCGGGTTTTGTCGCCGATCAGCTCAAGGCCGGCGACGTCCTGGAGGTGATGACCCCGGCCGGCAGCTTCAGTTCGGCGCTGCATCCGTTGCACCGCAAGCACTACGTCGGTCTGGTGGCCGGCAGCGGCATCACCCCGGTGCTGTCGATTCTTGCCACCGTCATGGAGCTCGAAACCGAGAGCCGCTTCACCCTCGTCTACGGCAACCGAACCAAAGAGACCACGATGTTCCGCACCGAACTCGACCGTCTCGAATCCCGGTACGCCGACCGCCTCGAAATCCGGCACGTGTTGTCGGCCGAGCCGCGACACACCCCTGAGTTGTCCGGCCACATCGATACGGAGCGACTGACCGGCTGGCTCACGGCGGATCTTCGTCCGGATACCGTCGACGAGTGGTTCCTGTGCGGCCCTGCCGCGATGTCCACCGGCGCGCGCGAGACGTTGATCGAGGGTGGCGTCGATCCCGAGCGGATCCATCTGGAGTTGTTCACCGGGTTCGACCGCGGCGACGCGCCCGCCCGCGATTATCAGGCCGCCGCCGTCACCGTCCAATTGTCCGGGAAGCGGCAGACTTTCGGCCTCGCGGCCGGCGACACGATCCTGGAAGGTGCATTGCAAGCCGGGAGCAACGCGCCCTACTCGTGCATGGGCGGTGCGTGCGGTACCTGCCGGGCCAAATTGCTCGAGGGCACAGTCGACATGGAGCAGAACTTCGCCCTCGGGCGGGGTGATCTCGATGCCGGCTACATCCTCACCTGCCAGTCGCATCCGACCAGCCCGGCGGTGTCGATCGACTACGACGCCTGACGGCGCAACGAGGTCCCTGAGGTCAATCATGCGGCGATCTGCGGGTGGTCATTGACGTCAGGGACGTCCAGCCGCCGAATCAGGTACCTCGCTTCGGTCAGGATGGCTTGCAGTGCATCGTGATTGAAGTGAGGTACTTGTCTGGTGCACCCGGGTATTCACCCTGCAGCCAGGCACACCGCTACTCGGCTTTTTGCGCCCAGGTTGCAGGGTGAACGCGGGAATGCCTGGTTTGGGCGTTGATCCTGTGCCTGCGCACACCGCTACTCGGTCTTTTGCGCCCAGGTTGCAGGGTGAACGGGCACAAGCGAACTGCCTCACAAAGAACGCGCCCCGCCACGCCGAAGCGTGACGGGGCGCGTCGACCCCCGTTCAGGGCAGCGGGGGAGTATCCATCGTCAGCGTCTCGCCGCGGAAGTACGCCGGCTGTGACGCGCGCATCACGAGCATCAGCACCGCGCCGAAGAGCAGGATGCCGAAGCCCAGGTAGAACACCAGCCCGATGCCGCCGATCTCCGCGCCACTGCCGCTGGCTGTCGGATCCATGCTGACGAGCACCGATTTGACGAATACCGACAGCAGCATGATGCCGCCGAGTAGCGGGAACACCAGCTTGTAGATGACGTTGTGCGCGTTGAGGAACAGTTCCTTGCGGAAGAACCAGACGCAGGCGAACGCCGTGATGCCGTAGTACCAGCAGATCATGATGCCAAGGGCGGCAATGGTATCCAGCAGTGTGCGCTCGGACAGCAGCGTCACGATGGTGTAGAACGCGGCGGTGACGACACCCGCGACCACGGTGCTGAACACCGGCGACAGCGTGCGGGGGCTGACGTTGGCGAACCGCTTGGGGAAGGCGCCGTAGGTGCCCATCGCGAGCATGGTGCGGGCGGCCGGCAGCACGGTGGTCTGCAGGCTGGCGATCGACGAGGCGAATACCGCCAGCAGGAGCAGCGGGCCGCCCCAACTGCCGAGTACCGGGTAGGCCAGCGCGCCGAAGACGTTGGCCGCGTTGTCCTTGTTGCCCAGCCCGAGGCCGGTGTCTCCGATCCCGGCGTACATCATCACAGCGACCGCCACCAGGAGGTACGTGAGCAGAATCGACAGGACGCAGAGCAGGCCGGCGCGGCCGGGAACCTTGGTGGGGTCCTTGCATTCCTCACCGAGGGTGAGGCAGGTGTCCCAACCCCAGAACGCGAAGATGGAGCCGATGAGCCCGATCACGAAGGCGCTCATGGTCAATCCGGTGAACGGGTCGAACCAATCGATGTCGAAGCTCAGGTGCCCTTCGGCCCCGCCCGATCGCACGATCGCAACGATCGAGAATGTGACGAGGACGAT
The DNA here is from genome assembly GCF_000383495.1 of Mycobacterium sp. 360MFTsu5.1. Classification (NCBI taxonomy): domain Bacteria; kingdom Bacillati; phylum Actinomycetota; class Actinomycetes; order Mycobacteriales; family Mycobacteriaceae; genus Mycobacterium; species Mycobacterium sp. 360MFTsu5.1. Next base: position 104,745 of record NZ_KB911465.1, read on the forward strand.
CATCTGGAAGCCGACCAGGACGTACTGCACCTTCTCGCTGGTCGTGATGCCGCGACACGAGATGTAGGTGGCGATGGCCAGCAGCGCGACGGTGGATCCGATGTTGACCCAGACGTTGTCGGCCGAGAGCGTCGCGAGCTTCTCGTTGTGGAGCACGCTGCCCAGGAATTCATAGCCGAACTGGACGCCGATCGAGGCGAGATTGGACAGCACGATGATGGTGGCGATCACCATGCCCCAGCCGCACATCCAGCCGACGTACGGGCCAAAAGCCTTGGTGGACCAGGTGAACGACGCGCCGCAGTCGGGTGCCCGCGAGTTCAGTTCACGGTACGCGTAGGCGGTCAGGAACATGGGGATGAAGCCGGCGATCAGGATGGCCGGCATCTTCAGCCCGACCGCCGCGACGATCAGGCCGATACTGGCGGTGAGCGTGTAGCCCGGTGCCACGGTCGAGATACCGAGGATGGCCCCGGTGAAGGTGCCGATTCTGCCTGCGGCGAGGCCCTTGGCGACGAGGCCTTCTTCCCGCTCTACGCGAGCGAGGTCGGAATCGGCCAGTTGTTCAGTCATTATCAGCCCCTTCATCTTTCGGAACCACGATCATGGGGACCTGCAGGACGCGCAGCATTTTCGCCGCGGTCGATCCCAGGAAGAGCCGGCGGGGCTGTGCGAGCCGGCTGGACCCGACCATGATCACGTCGCCGTCATGCCAGCCGAGTTTGTTGACGGCGTCTTCGACGCCTGCGCCGGTGGCCACGCGCGAGCTGACCGGAATGCCTTCCGGCAGGAAAGCTTTCGCTTGGTCGAGGGCCTTCTGCGCGTGCTGCTGTGCCAGTTCCAGATCGTCGGCGTCGTCGACGGCGACCAGCGACACCAGGCGCAGCGGCGTCCCGGTGTCCCGGCAGAGCCGCAGCGCGCTGTCCAGGAGCAGCTTGGCCCCGGGCCGGGTGCCGACGGCGCAGGTGACTTCCCGGATCCGGTCGTTGTGCTTCAGCCGGGCGCCGCGGGGTGCGATCACCACGGGAATCGGCGACGCGTGGACCAGGTCGTTGACCACCGAGCCGAGCGACAGCGAGCCGGCGATGCCGCCGCCGGCGCCACCGACCACCAGGGCCTCGGCACCGGCAGCCTCGGCCGCCGCGATCAGGCCAGCGGTGCTGGACTCGTCGAAGCTCAGGTGCGTCGTCACCTTGAGGTCGCTGGGGACCCCGGCCGCGGCTGCGGCGAGCCAGCTTTCGGCTTCGCGCTGCAGGATGCCGCCGGGCGTGGTGGCGAGCGCCGACCGGTCGCTGGGCAGCACCATGCACAGATCGATCTCGGCGCCGAGGGTGCGGGCGATCTGCTCGCCGACGGCGACGGCGTCGTCACCGCCGGGAGTTGCGAGATATGCGACGGCGATTCGTGGATTGCTCACGGGCTAGCCTTCTTCACAGTTGGAGGACGTGTGGCAGGCCTTCGGCGGCGTCGGTGCCACGTCGATCGAGGGATTGCGATCGAAGAAGCCGACGGGCTTGAGCCAGAAGTTGACGGTGTCGACGGGCATGATCGGCCAGTCTTCCGGCCGGGTGATGTGGTGGATGCCGAAGACGTACCACAGCACCACGTCGGTGTTCTCGATCGAGCGGTTCGCCTCGGTCCACATCGGCAGGCCGGTGTCTTCCTTGCTCTGCGTGACGAATTCGCCTGCGGGCCAGCGCTCATCGGGGGAGTTGGGGGTGACCCACACGGTGTGCTCGATGGCCCGGCAGCGTGCCAGGACCGGGGAGTTCGGATCGAACATGGCGGGGAAGGCGCCGCCGGGCACCAGCTTGTAGGCGGGCGCGGTGCCGATGCCGTTGCGGACGTTGTCGTTGACGACCTTCCACGCCCGCTGGGTCTGGAAATTCATGTCCTGCTTGCCCTCGGCCTCGGTGCGCAGCGGGGTGTTGCGCTGGCGCAGCGACAGTCCGTAGGGGTTGTCCGGTCCCATCGGCTCGATCTCGGTCTCGCTGGCGTACACCGTGTTCTCGGTGCCGTCGACGTCGAGATCGAGGCGGGCGACGAGGAAGTGCTGGTGGTACGGCGCGTAGGTGCGGTTGTCGACCAGCGTGCCGTGCGGGTGGGCCTGGCCCTCCGGGAAGTTGCTCACCACCATGATTCCCGTTGCGCGGACCTCACATTCGATGTTGCCGTCCTGGTAGAAGCGCCAGTAGGTGAGGTACTCGTAGTTGGCGACGGTCACGTGGAACGACACCGTGAGCCGGCGCATGCGGCGCACCTCGGCGCCGGCGTGGTGGTCGACGTGCTTCCACAGCACGGCGTTGTCTTCTTCGTGGATGCAGATGGCGTTCTTGATGGTGTACGGCTCGCCCTTGCTGTTGTGCAGCACGGCGTCCAGGTACCGGATCTCACCAAGACAGTCGCAGCCGAGCTCCAGCGAGGTGGTCATGAAGCCGATGCCCCACTCGCCGATGTCGAAAGCCGTTCGGCGGTAATGGTCGGTGCAGTGGTCGCGGTAGGGGACCATCATCTCGGCGAACGACATCCGGTTGGCCACCGACCGCACATTGCCGTTGTCGTTGTAGCTCACCGCGTGCAGCGTCATGCCCTCGCGGTAGTTGAACCCGACGCGCAGCGACCAGTTCTGCCACTTCAGCAGATTTCCCTCGAGCGTGAACGAAACGCCCTCGGGCTGAGTGATGTTCAGCGGCTGCAGCGGCTCCCGGGTGCTGGCCTTGCGGATGCGCTCGGGAATGTGCTGCGGCACATACTCACCCATCATCTCCGGCCGATCGACGGTGAAGGTGTCCTCGATCTCCAGCAGTTCCATGGTGTTCATGTCGATGACACAGTGGAATCCGTTGACGGGGCCGGCGTAGGGGTTGGCGCCCTCGGCGGCCCGTACCCAGGTGTCGGTCCAGCCCAGGCGGCGGTCCTTGTACTTCTCCGGCATCACGACGTCGCCGTAGGTCCAGGTGTCCATGAACACCAGGTTCATGTCGGTGATGCCGCGTTTGGCCAGGGCCGCAATGACTTCCGGGTTCTTGCGCAGAACCTCGTCGGCCTCTTCCCACTCGTCCACGGTGAAGTTCGGCTGCACGCCCGGGATGTGGTCCCACGACAGCACCAACTCGTCCGTCAACGACACGACGCTCTTGTAGGTGCGGTTGTTCGAGGTGTCGAGCAGTGTCGCCAGCGCGCGCCGGTCCGGCGCGGTGCCGGTGGCGTCGAACGCGGCCACCTCGACCTTGGCCGGTTCGATCATCTCGACGGAGGTGTACCGCCAGCCGTCTCCGACGCCGTGCGCGGCCGCGAGAAGCTCGGCGACCTTGGTGAATTCGGCTGCGGTCAGCGGGTCGAGGGGGTGGAAGGTGTCGGGCATCGGTGAAACTCCTGTCGGCAAGGGTCGAGTCGGTGGGGCGAAAAGGGAGGACGGATCAGTCGTGCGAGCTCATGACGTGCTTGATCCGGGTGTAGTCCTCGACGCCGTAGATCGACAGGTCCTTGCCGTAGCCCGACTGCTTGAAGCCGCCGTGGGGCATCTCGGCGGTCAGCATGATGTGGCAGTTGATCCAGACACACCCGAAATCGAGTGCGCGGGTGAACTTCTCGGCCCTGGCGTGATCCTTGGTCCACACGCTGGACGCCAGCGCGAAACGCACGCCGTTGGCGAGTGCGATGGCCTCTTCGTCGGTCGAGAAGGGCTGCACGGTGATGACGGGGGCGAAGGTCTCCTCCTGGACGATCGCGTCGTCCTGGTGGACGCCGCTGATGATCGTCGGCTCGAGGTAGAAGCCCTTGTCGCCGAGGCGCTTTCCGCCGGTGACGACGGTGGCGTGCGGCGGCAGATTGTCCAGCTTCTTGATCACGGTGTTGAAGTGGTTGATGTTGTTCAGCGGTCCGTAGAACGCGTCCGGGTCGTCGGGCAGGCCGGGGCGCAGGTTCTGCGCCGCCGCGGCGAGTGCGGTGACGAACTCGTCGTGGATGGACTCGTGCACGATCACGCGCGTGGCCGCCGTACAGTCCTGGCCGGCGTTGAAACAGCCGCCCTCGGCGATGCCGGCCGCGGCCTTGGCGATGTCGACGTCGGGGAAGACCACCACGGGTGCCTTGCCGCCGAGTTCCAGGTGGCTGCGCTTGAGCTGCTTGGCTGCGGACTCCGCCACGGCGATGCCGGCGCGGACCGAACCGGTGATCGAAACCAGTCCCGGCACAGGGTGTTCCACCAGGGCGGCGCCGGTCTCGGCGGTGCCCAGGATGACGTTGAGCACGCCGTCGGGCAGGATGCCCTTGCTCAGCCGCGCGAGGACCAGGGTGCTCTCGGGGGTGGTGTCGCTGGGCTTGAGGACGACGGTGTTGCCGGTGGCCAGGGCGGGGCCGATCTTCCAGATCGCCATCAGGAACGGGAAGTTCCACGGTGCCACCTGGCCGACGACACCGATCGGTTCGCGGCGGACGTACGACGTGTAGCCCTCCAGGTACTCACCGGCGGACAGGCCGTGCACCATCCGGGCGGCACCGGCGAAGAAGCGGAGCTGGTTCGCGCCGGCGATGGCCTCTTCGGCGTGCACGATGGCCTTGGGCTGGCCGGTGTTGCGGCACTGGGCCTCGACGATCTCGTCGGCATGTGCCTCGATGGCGTCGGCGAGCTTGAGCAGCGCGGCCTGCCGGTCGCCCGGGGTGCTGCGGCCCCAGGTCTGGAAGGCACGTTCGGCGGCCGTGACCGCAGCGTCCACATCGGCGCGGTTCGATACCGGCGAGCGTCCGACGACGGCTTCGTCGACCGGGCTGATCAGGTCGATCGTTTCCGATGATGACGACGCGACGAATTGCCCGTCAATGTAGTTCTGCAGTGTTTCGATCGACATCGCGCCGTCCTCGGGTGAAGTTGGTCAGACAACTGGCTGCACAAGTGTGCGCCAGGACACACACCTGAGCATCGGACATTCTCGGGATTTTCAGTGCGGTTTTTCGACATTCTGTACATTCATGCCGGTGACGGTTCCGGTGCGATGGGTGCTGGACCAGGCCGATCTGCGAATCCGGCTGCGCGGCGGTGCCGGCGGCGTCGGTAGCGAGATCAGTCTGGTCCTGACCACCGAGTTGGCTGACCCGGCCAAATGGCTGTCCGGTGGGGAGCTGGTGCTGACCACCGGCATCGGTCTGCCGGCGGGGTCTGCGGACCGGCGGCACTATCTCCAGCGCCTACACGAAAGTGGTGTCGCCGGCGTGGGATTCGGCATCGGGCTCACCTTCGACGAGGTGCCCGAGGAACTGGTCGCCGCCGCGGAGGAGCTGGGGCTGCCGCTGCTGGAGATTCCGTTGCGGACGCCGTTCGCGGCCGTCGTGCAGCGCGTCAGCTCACGCATCGCGGCACTGCAGTACGACGCGGTGCTGCGGGCGTCCCGGGCGCAGCCACGGATCACCCGGGCCGTCGTCAGTGGCGGCCCGCAAGAGGTTGCGGCCGAACTGGGGCGGGCGCTGCGGGCCAGCGTCGTGGTGCTGGATCCGTCCGGCACGGTGATCGCGTCCCACCCGCGAAATCTCAACGTCACCACCGTCAACCTGGTGCGCGACGCCATCGAGCCCGGGGCCGCGTCGGCCGTCGCGGTGCTGGCCGAAGGCGTCACCGTCGCGCAGCAGTCCATCCGCGTCGGTGGCCGCTCGCACGGGGTGCTCGGCGTGGTCAGTGAAACGGCACTGAGCCCGGTCGATCAGGTGCTGTTGGGCCACGCGAACTCGTTGCTCGCGCTGGATTTCGAGAAACCGGTGCGGTTGAAGGAAGCGCAGCAGCGACTCAACGAACAGTCGCTGGGCCTCATCCTCACCGGCGAGGCCAACCTGGAGCCGGCCTGGGCGCAGCTGTCTCAGGCCGCCGACCACCGGGGCCGCATCAGAGTGCTGGTCGTCCAGGCGGATTCGGACACGGATGCCGACGCGGCCAACCTGCTCAGGAAGGTGAGCGCGGCGATCCACGATCAGCTGGATCAGGCAGGTCAGTCCGCATTCGTCCATGGCGCCGACAAATGGCTGGCGGTGCTGTTGCCGGGAGCGGAGGCCGACGAGATCGCTGCCGCGCTGGTGGCGCGGATCGATGCGTCGCTGCGGCGGACCATCCGCCTGGGGCTCAGCGGAATTCAGCCGCTGACCAAACTGGCCGAGGCCGTCGACAACGCCCGGCTGGCGGCGTCCGTCGCGGAATGCGGCCGGCCTCCGCTCGAATTCTCCGCGCTGGCCGGCAGCGCGCTGCTGGCATTCGGGGAGAGCCGGGACGTGCTGGTTGCGCTCGGGGCGGCGGTGCTGACCCCGGTTCTCGACCACGACGCGGAGTTCGGCACGGGGCTGCTGACCTCGCTGCGCGCTTTCCTGGAAGCCAACGGCCACTGGGAGTCCGCTGCCGCGGCCGTCGGCGTGCACCGACACACCATGCGCAAGCGCATCGAGACCGCCGAGGCGCTGCTCGGAGTCGACCTGGCCGTCGCCCGGGTCCGCGCCGAACTGCTGCTGGCGATCTTGGCGCGGACGCCGGGCGACTGAGGCGACTGATCAGCCCACCGGCACAGGGGAGTGCTGTTCGGTTGCGACCACCGCCGTGCGGCGGGGTCGCAGCGGCCACCAGAACCACCGGCCGAGGAGGGCCGCGACCGACGGCGTCATCAATGACCGAACGATCAAGGTGTCGAACAACAATCCGAGTCCGATGGTCGTACCGGCCTGGCCGATGGAGCTCAGATCGCTGGCCGCCATCGACATCATGGTGAAGGCGAACACCAAACCGGCTGTGGTGACGACACTGCCGGTCTCGCCCATCGAGCGGATGATGCCGGTTTTCAGTCCCGCGCCGATTTCCTCCTGGAACCGGGAGACCAGCAGCAGGTTGTAGTCGGAGCCCACCGCCAGCAGGATGATCAGCCCGAAAACCGGTGCGATCCAGTTCAACTCGAGGCCAAGCAGGTTCTGCCACACCAGCACCGAGAGCCCGAACGCCGCACCCAGCGACAGCAGCACGGTGCCGACGATCACCAGCGATGCGACCAGCGCCCGCGTGATCAGCAACATGACGACGAAGATCAGGGTCAGCGCGGCGGTGCCGACGATCAGCAGGTCGTATTGCGAGCCGGACTGGATGTCGCGATAGATCGCGGCGGTGCCGGCGAGGTAGAACTTGGCGTCGGTGAGGGCCGATCCCTTCACCGATTGATGCGCGGTCTCGAGTGTCGGCAGGACCGCGGCGATACCGTCCGGGGTGGCCGGGTCCTCGGCGTGCGTGATGATGAAGCGCGCGGCCTTGCCGTCAGGGGACAGGAACAGCTTGAGACCGCGCTGAAAGTCCGCATTGGCAAAGGCTTCTGGGGGCAGATAGAAGTAGTCGCCGCTACGGGATGCGTCGAAGGCCTGGCCCATGGCGCCTGCGGTATCGGTCATGGCGGACATCTGGGTGATCAGCCCGGAGAAGCTGCTGTGCAGGGTGAGCAGCGTGCCGCGCATGGACTCGACCGTCGCGATCATGGGCGGGAACTGCGCCTTCATCTGGGGAAGCAGCGCCACGGTGCTGTCCATGTCGGTGCCCATTGCGGCCATGTCCGAACTGAAGGTGTCGACGTTGTCGATGGCGTCGAAGACGGATCTTGTTGCCGCGCAGACCGGAATGTCGGTGCAGTGCTGCTCCCAGTAGAAGTAGTTGCGCAGCGGCCGGGCGAAGTCATCGAAGTCCGCCAGATGATCGCGCAGTTCGCCCATGGTGGTGTGCATCTGGTGTACGTCCGTCGCCAGGTGCTGCGTGGCGCCACTCATCTGGTCCACCAGCGCCTGCAACCGCTTCATCGGTCCGATCAGGCCACCGAGGTCGTCACTCATCTTCAGGATGTCACCCATCCGGTCCTTCATGATCTGGAGGTTCTGCTGGATCGGAATGGACTGGGCGCTGACCTGGAAGGGGATGGAGGTGTGTTCGGTCGGCCCGCCGAACGGCCGAGTGATGCTCTGCACCATCGCGATTCCGGGCAACTTGAAGATGTCCTTGGCCAGCTTGTCCAGGATGATCATGTCGGCGCTGTTGCGCATGTCGTAATCGGTCTCGACCATCAGGATGTCGGGGTTCATCGTGGCAGCGCTGAAGTGACGCTCGGCGGCGTCGTATCCGACGTTCGACGGCAGGTCGCGTGGGATGTAGAAGCGGTCGTCGAAGCTCAGTTTCATGGTGGGCATGAACATGATTCCGACGAGGGCGACGAGGAGGGACGCCACGAAGATCGGCGCCGGCCACCGGACCGTTGCGGTGCCGATGCGCCGCCAGCCCGTGGTCTTGGTCTTCCGCTTCGGCTCGAGCAGGCCGCGGCGGGTGGCGACCGCCACCACGGCCGGCGCGGCGGTCAATGCGCCCGCGACGACCACGACGAGCCCCAGCGCGGACGGGATACCCAGCGCCTTGAAGTACGACAGGCGTGCCAGGTGCAGGCACAGCGTCGCGCCCGCGATGGTCAGGCCGGAGCCCAGGATGATGTGGGCGGTGCCGCGAAACATGGTGTAGTAGGCCGCTTCCGGGGCCTGTCCGGCCTGGCGGGCCTCGTGGTAGCGGCCCACCAGGAATATCGCGTAGTCGGTTCCCGCGGCGATGGCCAGCGAGGACAGCATGGCAACCACGAACGTCGAGAAGCTCAGCAGGCCGTGATCGCCGAGTAGCGCGACCAGGCCCCTGGCGGTGCCCATCTCGAACCCGACCATCACCAGGACCAGCGCGACAGTGCTCGCGGAGCGATAGGCCACGGCCAGCATGATGATGATGACGACACCCGTCACACCCATCATCGTGAGCATGCTCTTGTCGGCGGCCTCGTTCATGTCGGTGGTCAGCGGCGCCGGCCCGGTGACGTAGACCTTCAGGCCCGGGGGAGGCGTCTGCCGCTCGACGATTTCCCGCACGCGGTCGACCGATTCATTACCCAGCGTGCTGCCCTGGTCGCCGGCGAGATTCAGCTGGACGTAGGCCGCCTTGCCGTCGCGGCTCTGCACGCCCGCCGAGGTCAGCGGGTCGCCCCAGACGTCCTGGACGTGCTGCACGTGCTCGGGGTCGGCCCGCAGCGCCCGCACCAGGCCGTCGTAATAGCGGTGTGCCTCGTCGCCGAGTTTCTCGTCGCCTTCGAGGACGACCATCGCGATGCTGTCGGAATCCGACTCACGGTACGTCGCACCGATCTTCTTGGCGGCGATCAACGCCGGGGCGTCCTGCGGCGACATCGTGACCGCGTGCTCTCGGGCCACCGATTCGATCTGCGGCACAAGCACATTCAGGGCCACTGTCAGCAGCAGCCACCCGACGATGATCGGCCAGGCGAACCGCCGGATGAACCGCATGTACACCGGGCGGGTGTCGTAGGTCTTGCCGCTCATGCGTTCTTGACCAGACATGAGGTCTGGGCATCACGTCCGGTGGCGGACTGCTCCTGGCGGGCCTCGCCGTCCACGGTGATGCGGCAGCCGAGCCGGTTGCTGTCGCCTTGCGCCACCACGCTCGCGATCGTGGCCGGCGCGGTCGTGCTGATCTCGACGGTCCACGGCAGGCTGCGGAAACTCGCCTGCACCGGCTGGGCGTTCTGGTCGAGGTAGTTGACGCTGCCCGCGGTACCGGTGGGGCCGAAAACCTCATAGACGACGCGCTTGACGTGTGTGGGTGCAAGTGGCTGGGCACTGCTGCCGGTTGCGGTGAAGATCGGTTCGGAGCCGAACGCGCCACGCAGCTGCGTGACGGCCACCGCGCCCAGCGCGACAGCCGCCGCGGTCACGGCGGGCACCCAGATTCTCGCCAGGACTGCCGGCATCGTTGTCTCCCTTCGCCGATGGGCCGGTTGTCGCCGGCCCGGAGCAGCCGATAGACCACGGCTGCGACTGATCTTGTACATACCCAGTGGGGTATTGCGTCGAGGCCGAACGTACCATACCCCCTAGGGTATAAACGATGTCGTGAGATGTGTGACAAGATCACTGGCACATACCCCAGGGGGCATGCTATGAAGGAAGGGTACGAGCCGCGGCGGAGAGTCTGATCGGATCGAATCGCCAAGGAGCGCAACAGCTCACCGGCTCGATCGCCCGTGCGGCCACTGAAGGGAGTGAATCATGTGCCAGGCCAAGCGATGTTCGCAATGCGGCAAGACCACCTGGTCGGGCTGCGGGATGCACGTCGACGCCGTCAAGGCCACGGTACCCGCCGGCCAGTGGTGCGACGGGCACCCCAAATCCGATCGACCGTCCCGCATGAAGTTCTGGAGGTAGGAACGTGAAAGACAAGAAGCTCGTCATCCTCGGCGCCGGCATCGGAGGGTTGTCGGTCGTCAAGGAGCTTGCCGAATCCGGTGTGGCCCTTGACGATCTCGACCTGACCATCGTCGACGAGGACTTCTCGCACTTCCTCGGCTTCACCCTGCCCTGGGTGCTGCGCGGTTGGCGTGCGGAGGGCAGCGTGCCCATCGAGCCCACCGTCTCCGCGCTGCGCGGCGTCAACACCGTCACCGGGACGGTCGCCGACATCGACCATTCGGCGCGCGTCGTGACGCTGGCCGACGGTGACGAGATCGCCTTCGACGCGCTGATCATCGCCACCGGTGCCCGCAACGTCATCGACAAGGTGCCGGGCCTGCGTGAGGCCGTCGACGCCGGGTCCGCCGTGCACTACTACAGCGCCGAGGCCGCCGCTGCCGCGCACGCCGCGTTGCAGCAGTTCTCGGGTGGCAAGCTCGTCTTCCTGGTCACCTCGTTGCCGTACCGCTGTCCCGTCGCGCCCTACGAGGGTGCCCTTCTGGCTGCGGACCTGTTGCGGGACAACGGCCACCGGGACGCCACCGACATTGCGGTCTACACCCCGGAAAAGCAGCCCATGCCGTCGGCGGGCCCGTACGCCGGGCTGGAACTGGTGGAGATGCTGGGCGCCAATGACATTGGATTCCACGGCGAGCATGCCGTCGCGCGCATCGACGCCGAGCGCAAGGTGGTCCACTTCGCCGACGGTGCCGCCGCCGAGTTCGACCTCCTGGTGTTCGTCCCGCCACACGAGCCGGCCGTGACGATCGACGGCGCGGGCTGGATCGCCGTCGATACCGAGATGGCCACCGGGTACCCGGGCATCTTCGCCATCGGTGACGCGGCCGCCGTGACCGCGGAGTCCGGGCGGCCGCTGCCCAAGGCGGCGATCTTCGCCAAGAACGGGGCGAGGGCCGCGGCCCGCAACGCACTGCGCTATCTCGGGCGGGTCGGCGACGGCGCGGCGATGTCGGGCGAGGGCTACTGCTACATCGACGTCGGTGGCCATGTCTCGGCTCAGGGCAAGGGCAACTTCTTTGCGACGCCGCACCCGACGATCCATCTGACCGAGCCGTCCGAACTGCTCCACCACGACAAGCAGACCGAAGAGAACGAGTGGCGGGCGCTGTGGGAGCGCGCCGCCGTCCCGGCCGGGCGCTGATACCCTGAGGGGTATAGCGGCTCAGGCTGCGAACCAACGAAAGGCAGGTGCGACATGGTCGGCGATGAAGAGGCCATGGCCGCCGTTCTGGCCCGGCTGCGCCGCGCGCAGGGTCAGCTCGCCGGCGTCATCTCGATGATCGAGCAGGGCCGGGAGTGCAAGGACATCGTCACGCAGCTTGCGGCGGTGTCGAAGGCGCTCGACCGGGCGGGATTCAAGATCGTCGCCACCGGGCTGCGCGAGTGCCTGGCCGGTAACGCCGAGGAGGGCCGTGAGCCGATGACCGAGGCCGAGTTGGAGAAGCTCTTCCTGTCGCTGGCGTGAGGCGGCTCAGTGGGCCGGCCGCTTGATGATCGTGAGCGACTGGTCGATCTTCTTGAACTTGGTGAAAGTGTCTGCGGGAACGCCGAACACCACGCTGAGAACATCTGGCGGCAGCTTGCTGATGGATGCGCCGATGCCGATGTCGTCTTCGCCCTCCTGCGTGCTGGCGTTGAACACGATCAGCAGGCTCAGATTCTCGGTGCCCTTGTTCTCGAAGTAGTGCAGTGAGCCCTGCGGCGCGAACACCACGTCGCCGACGTTGGCCTCGAACTGCTCGGCGTGCCCCAGCGGGTCGAGCAGGGTCCAGGTCGCCACGCCGGCCGTGATGACATTGATCTCCCAGGCGCTGGGGTGCCAATGCGGTTCGCGGATGCCGCCGGGTTCCAGGGTGACCATCACGACGCTGGCTTCCTGCCCGGTCAGGATCGGCCAATTGCCCTCGTAGGCCTGGCGCAGCGTGCCGCCCTCGAACTGGGTGGGCGCCAGGGCGCCGAGGTGGAACATGTGCGGCTGCGCGGTGTTCAGTTCGGCCGGGATGCGTGGGTTGCCGAACCGGGCGGCGTTGTCGGTCATGGTCGCGTCCTGAGTGTCGTTGCGGGACAACGGGGATGAGAACGCGCGGTCGGCGCTTGCGCCGGCTATCGCCGCAACCCCGACTGCGCCCGCGCCGCCGAGCATCGTCCGTCGATTGATCATCATGCGGACAGGTTCGTCGTCGCCCCGCTCGTTGTCGTCAGCGCTGGCACCCAACTGCGTCTTCCGGCTGGCTGCAATACGGAATGGGTGCCTGCAGTAGCGACTTTTGCCTGGTCAGAGCCGACGATTGAGTCAGTCCGAAAGCGGACGAGCCCTTCGACAGAAAGCGCCGATCATGAAGAACCCCATCAAGTTCATCGCCCCCGCAATGGCCGCGGCCGGCATCGCCGGCGCCCTCCTGCTGGCGCCGATCGCCAGCGCCGACACTGATCCGCTGATCCCCAACGGAACCGATCCGCATTCGTCTTACGTGTTGGGCGAGCACTTCTCCAACCACGACGAGGCCAACCAGAGCTCGGGCTACCTGGATACGTCGTTCTGATCCCGCCCAGTCGGCACGGCTCCGTCCGCCACCCACTGCGGGTGGCGGACGGAGCCGTTTCTGGTCGGGTGGGTCAGAAGCGCCGGACGAAATCCAGTGCGGTGGCGGCGACGTCGCGCCACCCGTTGTCGATGACCAGCGAGTGGCCGCGCCCCGGGATTTCGACGATCTCGGTGACGTTCGGGTTCTTCTGCTGCCGCTTGTAGGACGCGTTGGCGATGGCCCACGGCACGGTGTGGTCCTTCTCGCCCGAGATGATCAGCAGCGGACCACGTTCCGGGTTCTTGGTGTCGACCTTGGCCTCGGTGCCGGGGTGGAAGTTGGCGGTGGCGGCCTGGAACAGGGGCAGGCCCGGGCCGGCGACCGAGTAGTTCTCGTAGAGGCTGTTCGACTCTTCCTCGGAGACCGCGTTGCCGAACCCGAACCGGAACTGCTTGGGGGTCAAGCCGACCGCGCGGCCGCGGTTGAGCGGGTTGCCGAGCACGGGGAAAGCCGAGCGCAGCGCCGCGAGCGGCAACGGCAGCACCCCGCGGAACGGCGCGGGGTCGATCGCGACCGCCACCTTGGCGAGGCCGAGGCCCGCCAGTTTCTGGGTGATCAATCCGCCGAACGAATGGCCGATGATGATGGGCTCGCGATCGAGGGCGCGGATGACGTCGGCGTAGTGCTGCGTGATGTCGCCGACGCCCTTGTGTGCGAAGACCGACGGATCGCGACGGGCGTCGGCCACGGTCGCCGGGTCGTCCGGCCAACCGGGGGCGAGGGTCACGAAGCCCTGCTCCTCGAACAACGTCCGCCAGTTGTCCCAGCTGTTCGGCAGCAGCCACAAGCCGTGGACGAACACGACGGGCTGCCGTCCTGAGCGGTTGGCGCGGTCGATGTCGGCCTGTTCGGTCGGGGTGATGGTCATGGCGTCTCCTTGAAGTAGAAAGAACGGTCGTTCTGCTCGGTGTAACCGTCGACGGCCGGGATGTGTTCCCGAATTCAGAAAGAACGTTCTAGCTCGCGAGTATGCTGGGGTTATGGATACCGCGGAACCGGCTCTGCGCCCACGTGAGCGGCTGCTCCGGGTCGCGGCGGAGCTGTTCTACCGCGAAGGCATCCACGCCGTCGGCGTCGACCGGATACTCGCCGAAGCGGGCGTCACGCGCGCCACGATGTACCGCCACTTCGCAGGCAAGGAAGGCCTCGTCGAGGCGTACCTCGGCCTCGAGGACGAGACCATTCGCGGCTACTTCCGCGACGCCGCGGCCACCGCCGGCCCGGATACCGACATGCTGGAGCTGGTGATCGACGGCATCGCCGAAGACATCGCGAGGTACCACACCCGCGGTTGTCCGTTCATCAACGCCGCCGCCGAGTACCCCGCGCCGGACAGCCCGGTACGGCAACTCATCGCCCGGCACCGCAACTGGTTTCGCGGTGCGCTGCAGGACGCGGCCGGCGGCCGTGCCAACCCTGAGCAGATCGCGGCATCGCTCGTGCTGCTGCGGGACGCCGCGCTGGTCGGCGGATACCTCGACGGAATCGACTCGACCAAGACCGCCTTCGTCAGGGCCGCCCGGCAGGCCGCCGGTATCTCTGCGTGATGCCCGGCCTGTTGCCCACCTAATACCCATTCCCAACCCGTAAGCTCGATTATGTGCAGCGACGGATCATGGGAATCGAGACCGAGTTTGGCGTGACCTGCACTTTTCATGGTCATCGCCGGCTCAGCCCTGACGAGGTAGCGCGGTATCTGTTCCGGCGAGTGGTGTCGTGGGGCCGCAGTTCCAACGTGTTCTTGCGAAACGGTGCGCGGCTGTACCTCGATGTGGGCAGCCACCCCGAGTACGCGACCGCCGAATGCGACAACCTCGCGCAGCTCGTCACGCACGACCGCGCCGGCGAGCGCGTGCTCGAAGACCTGCTGGTCGACGCCGAGCAGCGGCTCGCCGACGAGGGCATCGGCGGCGACATCTACCTGTTCAAGAACAACACCGACTCGGCGGGCAACTCCTACGGCTGCCACGAGAACTACTTGATCGTGCGGGCCGGCGAGTTCTCCCGGATTTCGGACGTGCTGTTGCCGTTCCTGGTCACCCGCCAGTTGATCTGCGGCGCGGGCAAGGTGCTGCAGACCCCGAAGGCCGCGACGTTCTGTCTGAGCCAGCGCGCCGAGCACATCTGGGAGGGTGTCTCCAGCGCGACCACGAGATCACGCCCCATCATCAACACCCGCGACGAGCCGCACGCCGACGCCGAGAAGTACCGCCGGCTGCACGTCATCGTCGGCGACTCCAACATGTGCGAGTCCACCACCATGCTCAAGGTGGGCAGCGCCTCGCTGGTGCTGGAGATGATCGAGGCGGGCGTGCCGTTCCGGGACTTCTCGCTGGACAACCCGATTCGGGCCATCCGCGAGGTCAGCCACGACCTGACCGGCCGGCGTGCCGTGCGGCTGGCCGGCGGGCGGCAGGCCTCGGCCCTGGACATCCAGCGTGAATACCACTCGCGTGCCGTCGATTACCTGCAGACCCGCGAGCCGAACGTGCAGCTCGAGCAGGTCGTCGACCTGTGGGGCCGCCAGCTCGACGCCGTCGAGAGCCAGGACTTCGCGAAGGTCGACACCGAGATCGACTGGGTGATCAAGCGGAAGTTGTTCCAGCGGTACCAGGATCGCTACAGCATGGAGCTGTCCGACCCCAAGATCGCGCAGCTGGACCTGGCCTACCACGACATCAAGCGCGGACGCGGCGTGTTCGATCTGTTGCAGCGCAAGGGATTGGCCGCCCGCATCACCACCGACGAGGAGATCGACGCGGCGGTCAACACCCCGCCGCAAACCACCCGGGCCAAGCTGCGCGGCGAATTCATCACCGCCGCACAGGAAGCCGGGCGCGACTTCACCGTCGACTGGGTGCACCTGAAGCTCAACGACCAGGCGCAGCGCACGGTGCTCTGCAAGGACCCGTTCCGGTCGGTCGACGAGCGGGTGAACCGGCTGATCGCCAGCATGTGACGGGCGCGTCCCGCACAGCGGGCGCGCCGGTAACGGGACGGCGCACAGCAACCACTTAGTCTGTTGGACGTGGCGACGTCCAAGGTTGAGCGGTTGATGAACCTCGTCATTGCGCTCCTGTCCACCCGTAGCTATCTGTCCGCGGAGCAGATCCGGGCCAACGTCACCGGCTACCAGGACCCGCCGACCGATGAGGCGTTCTCCCGGATGTTCGAGCGCGACAAGAACGAGCTGCGCGACCTCGGCATCCCGCTGGAGACCGGGCGCGCCTCGATGATGGACGTCAACGACGGCTACCGCATCAACCGCACCGCCTACGAGCTGCCGCCCGTCGAGCTGACGGGCGACGAACGGGCCGTCGTCGCGATCGCCACCCAGCTGTGGGAATCGCAGGAGATGGTCACCGCCACGCAGAGCGCGCTGCTCAAGCTGCGTGCGGCCGGCGTGGACGTCGACGCGCCCGACGCCGGCGTCGCGATCACCACCGGAACCACGCAGGGGCTGCGCGGTTCCGAGGAGGCCCTGGGAATTCTGTTGTCCGCCATCGACTCCGGCCGTGCCGTGCAGTTCGCGCACCGCCCCAACCGGAGCTCGCCCTACGTCGACCGCACCCTCGAGCCGTGGGGCGTGGTCACCTACCGCGGCCGGTGGTACGTCGTCGGCCACGACCGCGACCGCAACGACGCGCGCACCTTCCGGGTGTCGCGCATCGCCGGCGAGGTGCGCGCCGTCGGACCCGACCACGCCGTCACGCGGCCCGAGGGCGTCAACCTGCGGGACATCGTGCACCGCGCGGTCGCCGAGTGGCCGGCCGGCGAGCAGGCTCGCATCTGGGTCGCCGAGGGGCGGGCGACGGCGTTGCGCCGACAGGCCGTCAGCACGTCACCCAGTACACGCGGCGGGCGCAGCGGCGACGAGATCGTCATCGACATCGGCATGGTCGACCGGCTGGCCCGGGAGGTCGCCGGCTACGGCGCCGATGCCGTGGCCTTGGAGCCGAAATCTTTGCGGGACAACGTGATCGGTCGGTTGCGTGCGCAGGCGGGGGAGAGCCTTCACAAGTGAGCAACGTATCCACCCGCCTCGTGCGGCTGCTGAACATGGTCCCGTATTTCCAGGCCAATCCGCGGGTCAGCCACACCAAGGCCGCCGCTGATCTCGGCGTGACGCGCAAGCAGCTGGAAGCCGACCTCTGGCAGCTGTTCGTCTGCGGACTGCCCGGTGGGGGTCCCGGGGAACTGATCGACCTCGACTTCGAGGGCGACACCATCGAGGTGATCTTCTCGGCGGGGATGGACCGGGCACTGCGACTCACCTCGCCGGAGGCCACCGGTGTGCTGATGGCGCTGCGCGCGCTGGTCGACGTACCCGGTGTGGTGGATCCCGACGTGGCGCGCAGCGTGATCGCCAAGATCGAGGCCGCTGCCGGGACCGCCGGCGCGACGGCCGCGGCGGTACCGGCCCCGGATGTCACCGGCGACGTCGAGAACAAGGCGACGGCGACGGTGCGGGCCGCGGTCCGCGACAAGCGCGCGTTGTCCCTCGAGTACTACTCCGCGTCGCATGACACCGTCTCGCAGCGCATCGTCGACCCGATCCGGGTGGCCCTGATCGGTGACCACAGCTACCTCGAGGCGTGGTGCCGCACCGCCGAGGGGGTGCGGCTGTTCCGCTTCGACCGCGTCGTCGACGCCACCGCGCTGGACGAACCCGCCGCACCGCCGGCGCCCGCGGTGCAGGCCGGCCCGGACACGTCGCTGTTCTCCGCGGAGACCGCGGATCCGACACTCCCGGTGGCGACGCTGCTGATCGACGAGTCCGCGGCGTGGATGTTCGACTACTACCCGCTGGCGGTGCAGCGCGAGATTCCCGACGGCAGCTGGGAAGCCACCATGAGTTACGCGTCGACAGACTGGATGGCCCGGTTCGTCCTCGGTTTCGGTTCGGCGGTCCGGGTCCTGGACCCGCCGGCACTCGCCGACCGGGTGCGGGAGTCCGCGGTAGCGGCGCTGGCGGCATATGAACCCGGCCTTGGCGAGTAGACTCGGCCTCAACTTCTGGAGGTGACCCAAATTGGGCGGTTTGCAACCGTGGCACTGGTTGATCGTCATCGCGGTGTTCGTGCTGCTCTTCGGTGCGAAGAAACTGCCGGACGCCGCGCGTTCGCTTGGTAAGTCGATGCGCATCTTCAAGTCCGAATTGAAGGAAATGCAGTCGGACGGCACGACGGAGCAGCAGCCTGCGCCGCGTCCGATCACTGCTGAGCGCGTCGAGAACCCGGCACCTGCACCGCAGGCCGCGCCGGACGCCGCGGACAAGCACCCGGCCTGACCTTTGCCGTGATCCCGCCGCGGGCCCAGTGCACGCGGCGGTCGGCCTCTTTCAACTCACGTGCCAATATCTGGAATCTTCCGAAAGCTTGACCCGCGCCGTCGACGGTCGCGGGTCAATCCTGACGGCACCATGTCGCTCGTCGATCACCTCGAGGAGCTCCGGACCCGGCTGCTGATCGCCGTCATCGCGGTCCTGTTGACGACCGTCGTCGGCTTTCTCTGGTACGGCCACAGCTTCTTCGGATTCCCCAGCCTCGGTGACTGGCTGCGCGGCCCGTACTGCTCGCTGCCGGCGTCATCGCGGGCATCGATCGCCCCCGACGGCGAGTGCCGGCTGTTGGCCACCGCGCCGTTCGACCAGTTCATGCTGCGTCTGAAGGTCGGCATGGCGGCGGGCATCATCCTGGCCTGCCCGGTCTGGCTCTACCAGATCTGGGCCTTCATCACCCCGGGCCTCTACAAGAAGGAACGGCGCTTCGCGTCGTTGTTCGTCGGCGTCGGCGCGCTGCTGTTCGTGTCCGGTGCGGTCCTGGCCTACGTGGTGCTGTCCACGGCCCTGTCGTTCCTGTTGACCGTCGGCAGCGATGTGCAGATCACCGCACTGTCCGGTGAGCAGTACTTCGGCTTCCTGATCAATCTGCTGATCGTGTTCGGCATCAGCTTCGAGTTCCCGCTGCTGATCATCATGCTGAACCTGGTCGGGGTGCTCACCTACGAGAAACTCAAGGCCTGGCGCCGCGGGCTGATCTTCGGTCTGTTCGTGTTCGCGGCGTTCGTGACGCCCGGCTCGGATCCGTTCTCGATGCTGGCGCTGTCGCTGGCGCTGACCGTGCTGCTGGAGATGTCGATCCAGGTGGCGCGGCTGCACGACCGGCGCAAGGCCCGGCGCGAAGCCGAGACCGTGCCCGACGACGAAGCCGCCCCGATCGGGCCGGTCGAACCCATCGATGCGCCATCTGCCGTGCCCACCCCGACCCGGCTGACCATCGATGACGACGCCACCTGACTCGCAGGACGCGACCCCGATCGAGCCGGGGCCGCAGCTCCGTGACTTCGCCGCCGGCCTGTCGTTCACTCTTGATCCGTTCCAGACCGAGGCCTGCGTGGCGCTCGAGAACGGTCGCGGCGTCCTGGTGTGCGCCCCGACGGGTGCCGGCAAGACCGTGGTCGGCGAGTTCGCGGTGCATCTGGCGCTGGCCGCCGGACGCAAGTGCTTCTACACCACCCCGATCAAGGCGCTGAGCAACCAGAAGCACAACGATCTCGTGGCCCGCTACGGCGCCGAACGCATCGGCCTGCTCACCGGTGACCAGGCGATCAACGGCGATGCCGACATCGTGGTGATGACCACCGAAGTGCTGCGCAACATGCTGTACGCCGATTCTCACGCGTTGCACGGCCTGGCCTTTGTCGTCATGGACGAGGTGCACTTCCTGGCCGACCGCATGCGCGGCGCGGTGTGGGAGGAAGTGATCCTGCACCTGCCCGACGAGGTCCGGCTGGTCAGCCTGTCGGCGACGGTGAGCAACGCCGAGGAGTTCGGCGGCTGGATCCAGACCGTTCGTGGTGACACCACCGTCGTCGTCGATGAACACCGCCCGGTGCCGCTGTGGCAGCACATGCTCGTGGGCAAGCGGCTCTTCGATCTGTTCGACCTGTCCAAGGGCGCGGCCCCCGGCAAGGGGAAGGCCCGCGTCGACCCGGAGTTGTTGCGGCACATCGCGCATCGCCGCGAGGCGGACCGGCTGATGGACTGGCAGCCGCGCGGGCGTGGCCGAGATGGCCATCGTGGTCGGCCCGCCATGTACCGGCCGCCCAGCCGGCCCGACGTCATCGGCACGCTCGACCAGGCCGGGCTCCTGCCGGCCATCACCTTCGTGTTCTCCCGCGCCGGGTGCGACGCTGCGGTCAAGCAGTGCCTGCGGTCCGCGGTGCGGCTGACCAACAAGACCGAGCGCGACCGGATCGCCGAGATCGTCGACCGGCGCTGCGCCGATCTGGCCGAGTCCGATCTGGCGGTGCTGGACTATCACGAGTGGCGCGAAGGCCTGCTGCGCGGCCTGGCGGCCCACCACGCCGGCTTGCTGCCGGTGTTCCGGCACACCGTCGAGGAGCTGTTCACCGCCGGCCTGGTCAAGGCCGTCTTCGCTACGGAGACACTGGCTTTGGGCATCAACATGCCGGCCCGCACCGTGGTGCTGGAACGCCTGGTCAAATACAACGGCGAGCAGCACGCCCCGTTGACGCCGGGGGAGTACACGCAGCTGACCGGTCGCGCCGGGCGCCGCGGCATCGACGTCGAGGGCCACGCCGTCGTGCTGTGGCACGCCACCGACGAGATGGCCGATCCGGCCCAGGTCGCCGGTCTGGCGTCGACCCGAACGTTCCCGCTGCGCAGTTCCTTTGCGCCGTCGTACAACATGACGATCAACCTGGTGCAGCACATGACGCCGGCCGCGGCGCACCGACTGCTCGAGCAGTCGTTCGCGCAGTACCAGGCGGACCGGTCGGTCACCGGGCTGGTGCGCGGCATCAAGCGCGGTGAGCGGATGCTCGCCGAGATCGCAGCCGAGCAGGGTGACGACTGGGAGTCGGTGCTCGAGTACGCGCGGCTGCGGGCCGGCATCACCGAACGCGAGCGGGCGCAGTCCCGAGCCGGTCGCCTGACACGGCGCAAGGGCATCAACGACGCGCTGGCCGCCCTGAAGCGCGGCGACGTCATCGCCATCGGCCTGGGCCGCCGCAGCGGACTGGCCGTGGTGCTGGAGCCGGCGTACGACGCCGACGACCCCCGCCCGCTGGTACTGACCGAACATCGTTGGGCCGGAAGGATTTCCGCGGCCGACTACGCGGGAACGTCGCAGCGTCTGGGCAGCATGTCGCTGCCCAAGCGAGTGGAACACCGGCAGCCGAAGGTGCGCCGGGACCTGGCGTCGGCGCTGCTGTCGGCGGCCGAAGCGCTCGATGTGCCGTCGGTGCGCCGCAGTCGTGGCGCCACCGAGGCGACACCGGACATCGACCCGGAGCTGGCCCGTCTGCGTGAGCAGATGCGCCGTCACCCCGCGCATCAGCTGCCCGACCGCGAAGCCCGGGTGCGTGCCGCCGAGCGCTACCTGCGCATCGAACGCGACAACGACCAGACCCAGCAGAAGGTCGCCGCGGCCACCAACTCCCTGGCCCGCACCTTCGACCGCATCGTGTCGCTGCTCAGCGAGCGCGGCTTCATCGAAGGCGCCGACGGCGAGCCGGCGGTGACCGACGACGGGCGGCTGCTGGCCCGGATCTACAGCGAGAGCGACCTTCTGGTCGCCGAGTGCCTCCGCGGCGGGGTGTGGGACGACCTGAACCCGGCCGAGCTGGCCGCGGTGGTGTCGGCGGTGCTGTTCGAGTCACGCGGCGACGGCCCGACCGTGCCGCCGGGCGCCGAGCAGGCGACCGACGAGGTGCGTCGCGCGCTGGCGAAGACCCGCAGGCTGTGGACCGACATCCGGGGCGACGAGCGCCGGCACCGGCTGCCGTTCAGTCGCGAACCCGATGCCGGCTTTGTCGCCGCCATGTACAGCTGGGCGACCTACGGCGACCTGGCCGCGGCGCTGTTGATGTCCGACAACGGCAACGGAAATGCGCTTCCCGCAGGTGATTTCGTGCGGTGGTGCCGTCAGGTGCTGGACCTGCTGGACCAGGTGCGGCTCGCCGCGCCGGCGCCGCAGCTGCGGGTGACGGCCAAGCGGGCCATCGGGGCCGTGCGTCGCGGCGTCGTCGCCATCGACTCCATGTGATCGCGGGCCGGCTCAGGCCAGGCTGAGATCCAGCCAGTCGTCGACCATGAACCGGTCGCCGCGCGCCACGATGGTGGCGCCGCCGTGGCCGGCATAGTGCGCGGGCACCACGGCCGCCCGCCGCCGGGATGCCTCGGTGAACACCCGCTTGCGGGTGACGGTCGCCTCGGCCGCGTTGACGTCGAACGCGCACGGATCATCCGGCCGCGGAATCTGGATGGGGCAGTGCGTCAGGTCGCCGACGAACACCGCCGGCTTACCGGCATCGAGCCACAGCACCGACGATCCGGGCGTGTGGCCGGGCGCCGGCCGCAGCCACACCGAGTCGCTCAATTGGTAGTCGCCGGGGAACTGCACGGTCTGGTCCGCCACCGGGATGACGCTGTCCTCGAACACCGTTCGCATCTCGTCGGTGGTCTCGGGGTTGTCAGGTGCGAAGAACCGGTAGTCGGCCTCGGGCATCAGGTACCGGGCGTTGGGGAACGTCGGCACCCAGGCGCCGTCGACCAGTTGGGTGTTCCAGCCGACGTGATCGGTGTGCAGGTGCGTGTTGAGGACGACGTCGACGTCGGCCGGGTCGATGCCCGCGGCCCGCATGTTGTCGAGGAACGGCGTGTTGAGGTGATCGAGCGGCAGCATGTGCGGCCGGTGCCGGTCATTGCCCGCGCCGGTGTCGATGACGATGGTCAGCCCGTCCACCTGCAGCACCCAGCTCTGGATCGCGATCCGGAACAGGTCGGTCTCGGGGTTCCAGAACCGGGGGGCCAGCAGCTCGGCCTCGGCGTGCCAGGCCTCCGGCGGCGTCGACGGCCACAGCGTGGTGGGGATCTGAACCTGGGTTTCCGCGACGCGGGTCAAGATGGCGTTGCCGAGCCGGATTTGGTCCGTCATATCGCGAGACTAAGGCCGGCCGGGTCAGGCGATGCCCAGACACGCGCCCCGCGTGCGGGTCATCCAGGAACGGTGACACCGGTAGTGTGGTTGACCAGCAGCTCGGATGACGTCCGAGTAGTAGAGCACCGAGGGAGAGACGATGAGCGGTCCAGAGGGAACTGATCCGTCACAGCAGTGGCAAGGTCAGCAGCCCGCTTGGGGTCAGCCGGCGTCCGGCGCCGAGCAGCCGACCACTGCCGCCCCGGCGTGGGGGCAGCAGCCGGCCTACAACCCGGAGCAGTACCAGCAGCAGTACCCGGCGGTGCAGCCCGGCGCCGCGCAGCCTGGGGCACAGCAGGTTCCGGGCTACCCGCAGCAGCAGTACCCGGGTTACCCGCAGCAGGGCTACCCACAGCAGGGCGCTTACGGTCAGCCGCAGTACGGCCAGCCGGGTCAGTACGGGCAGCCGCAGTACGGCCAGCCGGGCGCCTACGGTCAGCCGCAGTTCGGTGAGGGTGCCGCGGGTCAGCAGTTCGACCAGCAGTTCGGCGCCCCGGCCGCCAAGAAGGCCAGCAGCAAGACCCTGCTGATCATCGGTGGGGTCGTGGCCGCGGTCGTCGTCGCGGTCGTCGGTGTCCTCGGGTTCCTGTGGCCGGGCTTCTTCGTCACCACCAAGCTCGACATCAACGCCGCGCAGTCGGGCGTGCAGAAGATTCTGACCGACGAGACCAACGGCTACGGCGCCAAGAACGTCAAGGACGTCAAGTGCAACAACGGCAGCGACCCTGAGGTCAAGTCCGGGCAGACGTTCGACTGCGACGTGAACATCGACGGCACCAAGCGCACCGTCAAGGTCACCTTCAAGGACGACAAGGGCACCTACGAGGTCGGCCGCCCGAAGTAGCGTCTCCTCAACTCTCACCAGGCCCAGGCCGGAACCTCTACGTCACATGTGACACCGGGGTTCCGGCCTGAGTCGTTTACGCCGTCGAGCGTGCGGCTGGATCGCCCCACCGAGCAGATCTGCGATCTGACGGCACACTCGTCGCATGAACCGGCGGATTACAGCTTGTCGAGCGCCTTCTGCAGCCGCGCGATGGAATTGGTGACGCCGTACTTGCCGGCCAGGTCGGCCACACGCTGCGGGTCGCGGGCAGCCAGCGGAAGATCGTCGGATTCCGTCGACAGGGACACCGGCGCGTCGGTCGCGACGAGGACGACGGGCAGCGCGGCCGTGATGTAGTCCGCCGCGGCCAGCAGTTTCTTGCGTTGCGCCGCAGCCATTTTGGAGGTCGGGTCCTGCGCGGCCGCCTCGATCGCGGCCAGGGAACCGTAGGTCTGCAGCAGGGTCGCCGCAGTCTTCTCACCGATGCCGGCGACGCCCGGCAGACCGTCGGACGCATCGCCGCGCATCAGGGCGAGTTCGGCGTATGCCGCGCCGGCGCGATCCAGCGGGACACCGTAGGTCTCGGCGACCTCGGCGGGTCCGTACAGCACCGCCTTGGCCAGGCCGCGGCCGATATAGAACACCCTGATTCCAGGTCCGTCGTCGCTGGCCAGCTGCAGCAGGTCGCGGTCGCCGCTCACCACGATGGCGGGGTCGGTCTGCTCCCGCGTCGCCAGCGTGCCCAGCACGTCGTCCGCCTCGAAACCCGCTGCGCCGGCGGTGGCGATGCCGAACGCGTCGAGCAGCTCCATGATCATGGCGACCTGGGGCGTCAGATCGTCGGGCACTTCCTCGAGGTCGGGCTCACCGTCCGGATGCTCCTCGAGTACCCGGTGTGCCTTGTAGGACGGGATCAGGTCGACGCGCCACTGCGGCCGCCAGTCCAGGTCCAGGCACACCACCAGGCGGCCGGGACGATGCTGGGTGACCAGGGCCGCGATGTTGTCGATGAAGCCGCGGACCGCGTTGACGGGACGGCCGTCGGGCGCGGTGATCGAGGACGGCACCCCGAAGTACGACCGGAACCACATGCTGGCGCCGTCGAGCAGGAGGATCGGCTGGTTCATGTTCAGGCCCGCCTGTCACGGATGTCGGTCAGCATCGCACTAGCCTATTGCTATGCGGGCGAGCGAAGTGACGGGGAATGTGACAGCTGGTCGATTCAACACCGACGTCTATGCCGCGCGTCTGCGCTCGGCCGCCGCGGCTGCCCAAGCCGCCGGCCTGGCCGGGCTCGTCATCACGCCGGGGTACGACCTCCGGTATCTGGTGGGGTCGCGGGCGCAGACCTTCGAGCGGCTGACGGCGCTCGTGGTGCCAGCAGATGGTTCGACGCCGACGGTCGTGGTGCCGCGGCTGGAGCTGGCGTCGCTGAAGGAGTCGGCGATCCTGGAACTGGGCCTGGCAGTGCAGGATTGGGTCGACGGCGACGACCCCTACGCGCTGGTCGCCGCGGCGCTGCCGGGCAGTGCCGTCGCGGTGACCGACGCGATGCCCGCGCTGCACCTGCTGCCGCTGGCGTCGGTCCTCGGTGCGGTGCCGGTGCTGGCCACCGACGTGCTGCGGCAGTTGCGAATGATCAAGGACGCCAGTGAGATCGACGCCCTGACGAAGGCCGGTGCGGCCATCGACCGCGTCCACGCGCGGGTGCCCGAGTTCCTGGTGCCGGGCCGCACCGAAGCCGACGTCGCCGCGGATATCGCCGAAGCGATTGTCGCCGAAGGGCATTCGGAGGTGGCGTTCATCATCGTCGGCTCCGGACCGAACGGTGCCGACCCGCATCACGAATGCTCCGACCGCGAATTGCAGGTCGGGGACATCGTCGTCGTCGACATCGGCGGACCCGTCGAGCCCGGCTACAACTCGGACTGCACCAGGACCTACAGCATCGGTGAACCCGATCCCGTGGTGGCACAGCAGTATTCGGTGCTGCAACGCGCGCAGGCTGCCGCCGTGGCCGCGGTCCGGCCCGGGATGACCGCCGAGCAGATCGATGCCGCGGCCCGCGACGTCCTGGCCGCCGAAGGACTGGCCGAGGTTTTCGTCCACCGCACCGGCCACGGCATCGGACTGTCGGTCCACGAAGAGCCGTACATCGTGGCGGGCAACGCCCTGACGCTCGAGCCCGGCATGGCGTTCAGCGTCGAGCCCGGTGTGTATTTCGCAGGGCACTGGGGCGCCCGGATCGAGGACATCGTCGTCGTCACCGACGACGGCTGCGTGTCGATGAACAACCAGCCGCACGAACTGGTGGTTGTCCCGGTTTCATAGCGGGCTGTTGTCAAGATCGGCTAAGAAAGACAAGATCGACGCCATGGCTGAAATCCGCCGTGGCCGCACGGGACGTGCCGCCAAACTGGCAACCCTTCCTGCCGGGATCGCGGGCCGCGCCGTCCTGGGCGTCGGCAAGCGTATGGCCGGCAAGTCGAAAGAGGACGTCAACGCCGAGCTCGTCGAGAAGGCCGCCGAACAGCTGTTCCAGGTGCTGGGGGAGCTCAAGGGCGCGGCCATGAAGCTGGGACAAGCGCTTTCGGTCATGGAGGCCGCCATCCCACCGGCGTATGCCGAGCCCTACCGCGAAGCCCTGACCAAGCTCCAGAGCGACGCCCCGCCGCTGCCCGCCGAGAAGGTGCACCGCGTACTCGATGCCCAGCTGGGCACCAAGTGGCGTGAGCGTTTCCAGTCCTTCGACGACACGCCCGTTGCCTCCGCCAGCATCGGTCAGGTGCACAGCGCGGTGTGGAGCGACGGCCGCCGCGTCGCGGTCAAGGTGCAGTACCCGGGAGCCGACGAGGCCGTGCGCGCCGACCTCAAGACGTTGCGCATGCTGACCACACTGTTCAAGCAGGTGGTTCCGGGCGCCGACGTCAAGAGCATCATCGACGAGCTCATCGAGCGCACCGAGGAAGAACTGAACTACCGCATCGAGGCGGACTATCAGCGGGCGTTCGCCAAGGCTTTTGCGGGCGATCCGCAGTTCTACGTCCCGGCGGTCGTCGCGTCGTCACCCAAGGTTGTCATCACCGAATGGATGGAGGGCCGCAAGCTCTCCGAGATCATCGCGGGCGGCACGGAAGACGAGCGCAACAAGTGTGCGCACCTGTTGCTCGAGGTCACCATCAGCGCCCCGTATCGCTGCGGGCTGCTCCACGTGGACACCCACCCCGGCAATTTCATGCTGCTCGACGACGGCCGGTTCGGTGTCATGGACTTCGGTGCCGTTGCGGTTCACGAGGGTGGTCTGCCGCGCGCGACCGGTCCCATTCTGCGGCTCGCGCGCGACGAGAAGTGGGAGGAGATGACGGCGTATCTGCGCGAGGAAGGCTTCATCCCCGCCGGGGCCACCGTCTCTCACGAAGAGATCAACGCCTACCTGCTGCCGTACATCGAGCCGTTGCGTCACGAGAGCTTCCACTTCAGCCGCAGATGGTTGCAGGGCATCGCCGCCACCGCCGCGGACATCCGTAGCGAGCAGTTCGCCGCCACGTTCAAGACCAGCCGCCAGTTGAACCTGCCGCCCAACTATCTGATGATGTTCCGGGTGCTCGGCGGTCTGCTCGGCATTGCCGCGCAGCTGGACGCGACCATCAACTACGCCGAGATCGTCGACAAGTGGGTGCCCGGGTTCCGCGAGGACTGACGAGTTCGGCGCGGCAACGCCGGAGTCGTTGCGGCTGGTGAAACGTCTTGTTGGGCAACAATTTTGACCTCATTGGTCACTTTCGGCACAGGCGTCCCAAACTGCGGAAATTTGTCGGTGGTTCGAACTAGTGTTCGATGTATGGGATTGACCGATCCAGCCGCTGTCGAGGAGGCCTACGCCGCCTACGAAGCTGCGCACGCTCGGCTCGCGTCCCTGGACTACACCGGCCTGGATGTGCGGACATTGTTGGAATTGCAGTCCCGCCGTGAAACCCTGAAGTGCGCGGCCGAGGCGGTGGATCACCGGATTTTGGTTGTGGCGCAGTCTCAGGTCACGGCCCGAGAGCTTGGCGCGAAAAATTGGGCTGAGGTGCTGCGTATCCGGTTACGCGTGGATACCACTGAAGCCAATCGTCGGGTCCGCGACGCCCAGCATTTGGCGCCCCGCACCGGGTTGACCGGGGAGCCGTTGCCGCCGCTGTGGGAGTTTGTCGCCGCGGCCCAGGCCGAGGGCATGATCAACACCGAGCACGTGAAGGTGATCGGCCAGTTCGTCAACAAACTCCCCGGGTGGGTGGACCCCACCACCAATGGACAGTTCGAGCAGTCCCTGGTTGCTGGGGCGCGGCACCAGACCCCCGAGGAACTGCGGGCGGCGGCTGAGGCGCTGCTCTACCTGCTCGATCAGGACGGCCCCCTACCCGATGACGCCGAACGAGCCCGCAAACGCAGCTTCCGCATCGGCAAACAACAACCCGACGGCATGTCCAAAGTGGACGGCTGGCTCGACCCCGAAGCACGCGCCACCCTCGAAGCAGTCCAAGACAAACTCGGCGCCCCCGGCATGTGCAACCCCGCCCACCCCACACCCTGCCAATCCGGCACCCCCACCCAGGCCCAGATCGACAACGACACCCGCAGCACCGACCAACGCAACCACGACGCCCTCGCCGCCATGGGTCGCATCGCCCTCGGAACCGACCTCGGCGACCACAACGGCCTACCCGTTGCCATCGCGGCCACCTGCACTGTGACCGATTTGGAGCAGCGCACCGGGGTCGCGCTCACGCACACCGGCAGCAAGCTCCCCATCAAGGATCTGCTGCAGATGGCCGCCACCAATGGTGCCGATCACTACCTTGCTGTGTTCGACCAGCACGGTGAACAGCTGCTGTACATGGGCCGAGCACGTCGCACCGCCACTGTGGCGCAGCGATTCGCCCTCTTCGCCCGCGACCTGGGCTGCACCAAACCCAACTGCACCGCCTCCGCCTCGCGTTCTCAGGCCCATCACGTCGACACCGACTGGCGCGATGACGGACCCACCGACATCACCAACCTCGCCCTCGCCTGCGGCTGCGACAACCGCCTCGCCGACACCGGCGGCTGGAGCACCACCATGGCCAACGGCCGCGCCCACTGGACCCCACCACCACTACTCGACGTCGGCCAACCCCGAACCAACCAATACTGGCACCCCACGCTCTACCCACCCGAGAGCGGCGATGATCAGGGCGGCGAAAGTGACTGTGCAACAAACTGATTGGCCGACGCAGCAGATCCCTTCGCTGCGGCGCTGTTGATCGCCTTACCGGAGACGGGCTGAAGCCCACCCCGGCAGGCCGGTCCAACCGGCAGGCGGCCTACAGCCCCAGGGCTGCGGCCAACTCTCGCAGACCCGGCCGCGGGTCGGCGGTCGGATGCTCGCCGAGCACCTGCACCACGACGTGGTCCGCGCCGGCGTCGAGGTGCGCCGTCACCTTGGCCGCGGCATCTTCGACGCCGCCCATCCCGACCAGGGCACGGGCCAGTCGCTCGGATCCGCCGCGGACCAGGTCGCTCTCATCGAAGCCCTGGCGCAGCCACGAGTTCCGGTAGTTGGGCAGGCCGCTGTAGACGTTCAGGTGATCGTGGGCGCGGCGCAGCTGTTCGGCGTCATCACCACCGACGACCACGGCCTGCTCGGAGACGATCCACTTGTCCGGCCCGAGGATTTCCCGCGTCGTCGCGGTGGCTGACGGCAAGACGAGGTACGGATGCGCGCCGTCGGCCTGGCTGCCCGAGAGCTCGATCATCTTGGGGCCCAACGCCGCCAGCAGCCGGGGCGGCCGGCCCACCCCGGGTTCGATGACCTCCGGCACGGCAGCCATCCGCTCCAGGTAGCTGCGCATCGTCGCGAGCGGCTTTTCATAGGTGCCGCCCATCCCCCGCTCCACCAGCGGGCCGTGACTGACGCCGAGGCCCAGCACGAACCGTCCCGGGTACAGCGCGGTCAGCGTGCGGGCACCGGCCTCGGCGGCCGACGGCAGGCGCACATGAATGTTGGCGATGCCCGTACCCACCACCAGCCGGTCGGTGGCCGCAAGGAACGCCGCCGACTCGGTGAGGCATTCCTTGCCGACGGTCTCGGGCAGGAACAGCGAGCCGTAACCCATGGCTTCGATGTCGCGGGCCACGGCCTGAGCGTCCGGCATGGCCCAGCTGTCGCTGGCCCACCAGACGCCGATGCGGGACGGAAAGTCGATGCGCGCGCGTTCAGTCACCAGTCCACCATCGCCTACCGCCACCGGCACGGCGACGCGGGGTCACCCCTGCAGCCGGCCCGACAGCTCGTGAGCCTGCTCGAGAAGGAGCCGCCCCAGTTCACGTCGACGTCCCGCGCGGAACCGGGTCTCGACACCAGTGAGGCTCAGTGCCCAGCCGGGCAGGCCGCGCCGGTCGAACACCGCGGCCGCCATGCCCCAGCTGCCTTCCACCAGCAGCGCGGGATTGACGGCGTAGCCGGCGCGCCTGGTCTGCTCGATGCGCTTGCGGATGGCAGCCTCGGAATGTGTTGGTCCCCAATTGGTTTCGGGCTGTTCGCGGGAGAAGTAGTCGTCGACGTCCGCGGCCGGAAGGTGACTGAGGATGGCCAGGCCGGCGCTGGCCACCCCGAGCGGAAACCGGATACCGACCTGCAGGACGTGCGAGCGCAACGGGAAGCTGCCCTCCTCGCTGAGCACGCACACCGTCTGATCGCCGCGGCGGGCGGAGAAGAACGCACTCTCACCGGTCTCGCGCGCCAGCCGCGTCACGACGGCACGCGCCTGATCGGTCACGTCGTGGTGCTGGGCCGCACCGACCCCGAGCAGATACAGCTCGGGACCGAGTGACCAGCGGCCGGTCTTCTGATCCCGGCTGACCAGGTGTTCGTCGGCCAACGCGGTGAGCAGCCGGTGCGCCGTCGGCCGGGCCAATCCGGCCAGCTTTCCGAGCTCGGTGGTGGAGGCGCCGTCGGGTTCGGCCGTAGCCACGGCCCGCAGCATCGCCCCCACGCGGGCGACGACATTCGGACCGGTCATCACCACATCCTAGGCGTTCATTGAATGAACGCACCTGTCGTCGATGCTCATCCTGTGAACACTTTTGACCTGCTTCGAGCAGAGACTTGCCCTGTCAGCGACGTGCCGTGTTGAGTGGGTCACGCGTTTACTGGATGAACGGAGTGTCATGACCTCGAAGGTGTACGCCTCGGCCGCCGCAGCGGTCGCCGACATCGGTGACGGCGCCACGCTGGCTGTCGGCGGATTCGGTTTGTGCGGCATCCCCGACCAACTCATCGATGCCATCGCCGCGTCGAGTGCCACCGATCTCGAGGTGTTCTCGAACAACTGCGGCGTCGACGGCGTCGGCCTCGGCGTGCTGCTGGGCCTCGGCAAGGTCCGCCGGGTCACCGCCTCGTACGTCGGTGAGAACAAGGAGTTCGCCCGCCAGTACCTGTCGGGCGAGCTCGAGGTCGAGCTGACCCCGCAGGGCACGCTGGCCGAGCGGATGCGCGCCGGCGGCGCCGGCATCCCGGCGTTCTACACCCCGGCGGGCGTCGGCACCCCGGTCTCCGACGGCGGTCTGCCGTGGCGCTACGCGGCCGACGGTTCCGTCGCTGTTGCCTCGCCACCCAAGGAGATTCGCGAATTCAACGGCAAGCGCTACGTGCTCGAGGAGTCGATCAACGCCGACTTCGCGTTGGTGCACGCGCTGCGCGCCGACACGGCGGGCAACCTGGTCTTCAACAAGACCGCACGCAACTTCAACCCGCTGGCCGCGATGGCCGGCCGGATCACCATCGTCCAGGTCGAGGAACTGGTGCAGCCCGGCGAGATCGACCCCGACGACGTCCACCTGGCGGGCGTGTTCGTGCAGCGCATCGTGCACACCGGGCCGCAGGACAAGCAGATCGAGAAGCGCACGGTGCGAGAGGATGCGAAATGACCGGCTGGAACCGTGACCAGATGGCCGCACGCGCCGCGGCCGACATGATCGACGGCGAGTACGTCAACCTCGGCATCGGCCTGCCCACCCTGATCCCCGGCTTCCTGACGGGCGACGTGCACGTAACGCTGCACTCGGAGAACGGCATCCTGGGCACCGGCCCCTACCCCACCGAGGATGCGGTGGATCCTGATCTGATCAACGCCGGGAAAGAGACCGTGACGGTGAATCCCGGTGCGGCGTACTTCGATTCGTCGCTGTCGTTCGGCATGATCCGCGGCGGCCACATCGACACCGCGGTGCTCGGCGGCATGGAGGTGTCGCGCACCGGCGACCTGGCCAACTGGATGGTGCCCGGCAAGATGGTCAAAGGCATGGGCGGCGCCATGGATCTGGTGCACGGCGCCTCGCGCGTCATCGTGCTCATGGAGCACACCGACAAGGCCGGCAATCCCAAGATCGTGCCGGTCTGCACGCTGCCGCTGACGGGTCAGGGTGTCGTCGACCGGATCATCACCAACCTGGCCGTCATCGACGTGCCCGGTGACGGCACGCTGATCCTGCGCGAGACCGCCCCCGGCGTGAGCGTCGACGACGTCATCGCGGCGACCGGAGCCGAGCTCACGGTGCAGCTCGACTAGGTAGTCAATTACGCCGTTCGGCTGATGTGTTGTGCCCGGCTCGGCCCGATAGTGACTTCTATCGGAACCGAGGGAGACATCGATGACCATCGCCGCCAGCCACCCTGTCAGCGTCCTGGACGCGAGCCTGCCCGTCATCGATTACGAAGCCGTCGATGATCCGGCGACGGCGCACCGGATGATCAAAGAGGTCCGCCAACGGTCGTCCGTAGCCATCGGGCCGCACGCACCAGAGGTGCTCAGCTACGAACTGGTCCGTACGGTGCTGCGCGACTCGCGCTTTCATCAGCCGGGCGTGCGCGGGCTGGTCCCGCGCGGCGTCACCGGCGGCCCGTTGTGGGACCGCATCGGCAGTGCGCTGCTCAGTCTCGACGGCGACGAGCACACCCGGCTCCGGAAGTTGGTGTGCAAAGCGTTCACCGGCCGGGCCGTCGGCCGGCTGGATTCGCTGATCGACGCCGTCCTGGCCGAGTTGGTCGATTCCGTTGCCGCCGTGGGACATTGCGACATCGTCGCCGACGTCGCCCAGCCGTATCCCATCCCGGTGATCTGCGCGCTGCTCGGTGTACCGCGCAGTGACTGGCGGATGATCTCGGATTGGACCGACGACGTCTTCAAGATGTTCTGGTGGGACGTGGCCGCACATGAATCGGAAATCCTCACGGCCTGGCAGAAATTCGATGACTACATCGATGCGATGATCGCCGAGCGTCGCACCACACTGACCGATGACCTGCTGTCCGCTCTCATCCGCGCCGAGGACGATGGCGACCGGCTCAGCCATGCCGAATTGCTCATGCTGTCCATGGGAATCCTTGCGGCGGGCACCGACACCACCCGCAATCAGCTGGCCGCCGCGGTGGACACTTTCTGCGATCACCCGGACCAATGGGCGCTCCTCGCAACACATCCCGAGCTGGTACCCCAGTCAGTCGATGAGGTCATGCGGTTCTCGCCGATCGTCCTCAACGTGCCGCGCTACGTCACCGAGGACGTGGAACTGGCGGGGTACTTCTTCCCGCGGGACTCGCTCGTCATCGCCAATACCGCTGCGGCGAACCGTGATCCGCAGGTGTACGACAACCCCGATCAATTCGATATCACGCGGCATGATGCACCGCCGATGCTCACGTTCGGCGGTGGTGTGCACTACTGCCTCGGCGCGCATCTCGCCCGGCTGGAACTGGTCAGAGCACTCACGGTGCTGCCGCAACGGATGCCGAACATTCGCCGTACGGGTCCGGCGCCGTGGAAGCCCCTGATGGCGGTCAGCGGGCCCCGGACGCTGCCGGTCGAGTTCGACGCCGGGCATTGATTGGGTGAGTGGTTGCGATTCTTCCGCGCGGGTACCCCGAATTCGGCAGGCTGTCAGGAGCCGGAGTCGGGATCACGACGCAGAAGAGGAGCACTTCATGAGAATCGGCATCATCGTCGGATCGATTCGCGATGGGCGCAGCGGAGCCGGTGTCGGCAGCTGGGTGGCCGAACAGGCGACCCAACGCGACGACGCCCAGTTCGAACTCATCGACCTGAAGACCTTCGACGTGCCGCTGCTCACCGCGGCGACGGTTCCCGCCGCGGCCAAGAAGCAGTACGAGTCGGAGAACGTGCAGCGGTGGAGCGCGGCGATCGATGCCTGCGACGGTTTCATCTTCGTCACCCCTGAGTACAACCACGGTGTCCCGGGTGCATTCAAGAACGCTGTGGACTCCCTCGGTTCTGAATGGTTCGGCAAGACAGTGGGTTTCGTGTCCTACGGCGCCGACGGCGGAGTGCGTGCGGTCGAGCAGTGGCGGCAGATCGTCGCCAACTTCCAGATGCTCGACGTCCGCGCCCAGGTGTCGTTGTCGCTGTTCACCGAGTTCGGCGCCGACGGCTTCACCCCGCTGGAGCGGCGTGCCGGAGAACTGGCAGGGCTGCTGGACCAGCTGATCACGTTGACCGCGAAGGTGACCGGCTGAGCTCAACTCGCGGCGCCCTGCAACACTTCTCGGCCCGGGGCCGTGCCGGCGATCAACGGCAGGTCCCGCCGGGGCCGCGACGGCCGGCGTGTGAACGTCCGGGACAGCACGCCGCGCACCAGCGGCACCGGCGACCACCAGAACCACCGCCCGAGCAGCCCCGCGATGCCGGGCACCACGAACGTCCGCACGATCAGGGTGTCGATGAGCAGGCCGACGCCGATGGTGGTGCCGACCTGTTCGATGCTCAGCACGTCGCTGGACAGCATGGCGAACATGGTGATGCCGAAGACGATTCCGGCCGTGGTAACCACACCGCCGGTACCGCCGAACGTCCGGATCATGCCGGTCTTCAGACCCGCGTCCGGCCGGGTCACCTCTTCGCGCAGCCGCATGGTCAGCAGCAGGTTGTAGTCCGCGCCGACGGCCACCAACGCGATCAACGCGATCGACGGCACCGCCCAGTGCAGGTCTTTGCCCAAGAGGTCCTGCCAGATGAAGCTGCTCACCCCGAGCGCCGACGCGTACGACACCACGACGGTGCCGATCACCACCGCGGCCGCCACCGGGCTGCGCAGCATGATGAGGACGATCAGGAACACGAGCACCAGGGCAACACCGGCCAGCAGCAGGAAGTCATCGGAGACATAGCCCCGAAGCTCTGCGGTGCCGGTGCCGAAACCGGTGACAAAGACGGTGTTTCGGACCAGCGTGCCCTCTTTCGTGGCCTCGCGGACCGCGGCCAGGATCTCGGGCGAGCGTAGCGCCCCGTCGGTGCCGAACACCTTGCCGTCGCCGTAGACGAGCAGCCGCGTCGACCGGCCGTCGGGCGCGAAGTACAGCCCGGCCGCGCGCTGGAAGCGCGGGTCCTGCCACGCGCGCTGCGGCAGATAGAAGCCGCCGGACGCACTGTCCTGGAAATCTGCCCGCACCCCGCGCAGGTAGTCCGTGAGCCCGGAGAACATGCCGCGGGTCTCACCGACAGTCTTGGTCAATTGTGTTGTGACGGCGCCGAGTTGGTCGACCGCGGCCCGCATCGAGCGCACCGATGCCTGCGCGCCGGTCAGCGACTTCGCCATGTCCGTGGTTCCAGCGCCGAACTGCCGGGTGCTGTCGGTCAGGGTGCCGGTGGCCGCCACCACGGAATCCATGGGTTCGACCACCTTGAGCACCAGTGAGCAGATGGCGTCGCCCGCGCAATTCGGGTTGGCGTTCGTGAAGCCGCGCAACGGATCCATGTACTGCGACACCGAGGTGACGTTGTCCCGCAGCTGCTGCATGCCGCCGTGCATGGCGTCGATCCCCGAGCCGAGCTGCCCGAGACCGCGGACGCTGCCGCCCAACCCGTTCTGCAATTGCGTTATCGCCGAGGAGAACTGGTCCAACGTCGCGGACAGCTGGTTGACCGCGCCGAGCCGCTTACTCAGCTGGGCCACCCCGTCGTCGAGCTGGTCGGCGATGGTGCCGGCCTGATCGGTCAGGGCCGCCTGCTCGGGCACCGAACCCGCCGGCCGCGACGCCGACTGCACCATACGAATGCCGGGAATCTCCATGATCTTCCGGGTCACCCTTTCGACCGCGATGACGCCCGCGGGGTTACGCAGGTCGTGGTCGGTCTCGATGGAGACGATCTCGGGCAGCAGCCGGTTGGGCGGGAAGTGCCGGTCCATGGCCTGGTAGCCCCGGTTGGCGTGAGTCGAATCGGGTTGTGCGGCAAGCTCGTCGAAGCCCAACCGGATGCCGGCGACCGGGATGGCGCAGACCATGAGAACCAGCGACGCGGCCACCAGCACGGGTCCGGGCCACCGGGCGACGACGGTCCCGACCCGGCGCCAGCCCCGGCCGGGCACCGTCGCCGCGGCCCGACGGCGCGGCTGCGCCAGACCATGCCGGCCGGCCAGCCCGATGAACGCGGGCAACAACGTCAGCGATGCGAACATCCCGGTGAGAATGCCGATGGCACAAGGTAATCCGGCACTGCGCAGCATGCCAACCTGGGCGAACAGCAGGCACGACAGCGCTGCCGCGATGGTCAGGCCCGACGCGGCGATCACCGGCGCGACACTGCGGTTCGCGATCACCAGCGCGTCCTCGTGGTCGACGCCGGCGCGGCGCTGTTCGTGATAGCGGCCCAGCAGGAAGATGCCGTAATCCGTTGCCGCCCCGAGCACCATCGCGGCCAGCAGCGACACCGAGAAGATCGATACCTCGATGAGGTCCCGCTCCCCCAGGAATGCCACGGCGCCCCGCGCGACCCCGAGTCCCAGCCCGACGGTCAGCAGCGGGATCGATGCCGTGATCACCGACCGGTACACGGCGAACAACAGCACCGCGATCAGCACCACCGTGACGCCCGTGATCATCAGCATCTGCTTGTCGATGGCGGTCAGCTCGTCGGCGATGGTGGCGCCGGGTCCGGTGACATAGGCGTGCAGGCCCGCCGGTGCCGGCGCGGCCGCGACGATCCGCCGCACCGCATCCAGCGCGGCGTTCGCCTTGGCGGCGCCGAGTTCACCGCGAATCCGCAGCATGGTGTAGACGGCCTTGCCGTCGGTGCTCTGCGCGCCGGCTGCCGTCAACGGGTCGGACCACAGGTCCATCACCGAATCCAGGTTTTCGGTATCCGCGCGCAATGTGCGCAGCAGCTGGTCGTAGTAGGCCCGCTCCGGCGCACCGAGCGGGTGCTCACCCTCCAACACCAGGTAGTTGAGGTTGCCGCTCGAGCCGTCGTGGAAATGCCGGTCCATCTGAACGCCGGCGAGGTTCACCGGGGCGTCCGCGGGCAGGAAGCCGCGCGCGTGGTTGTGCGCAGTGCTTTCCACTTGCGGCACAAGCAGATTGCCCGCCGCTGCGGCCAGCACCCACAATCCGATGATCAGGACCGCGAAGCGGCTGCAAAATCTTGCGATGACGTCCCACATGGGTCCGAAACTACGAGCGACCGGGGTCCGGAAACGTCGTGCTGCGGACGAGACCGGGCCTCCTACCGTGGTAGGAGGCCCCGGCCGTCCCGCGAATGATGTGTAAATCCCGGCACCGGCTCTACGCTGGCGGTATGGGCTGGCTCCGTGACTTCGCGCTGCGTCGGCGCGGGCTCGTGGCCTACCAGTACCCGTTCACGGTCCCGATCGTCATGTACACCGGCACTCTGATGGTCGCGGCGACTGCCGCGACGCAGCGGGATTTCACCAAGCCTTGGCTGCTGTTGGTGGCCGTCGGAATGGTGTTCGCGCCGATCGTCGCGTTCATCGTGGGCGGCTACAAGCCGTCGACGGCCGTGAGCGCGGCGTCGGTGCTCGCCGGGGTGGCCCTGCTGTTGCTGTGCTGGCCGCCGGTCTTCCTCGACGCGGCGCCGTTCCTGTTGATGTTCATGCTCGGAGAGGTGTTCGCGCTGGGGCCGATGCGCATCGGCCTCGTGAGTCTGCTCGCCAGCGCGTTGCTGCTGATCGGCGCGTCCCGCACGGGACACCTCAGCACGTTCGTGCCCTACCTGCTGTTCTTCCTGGCCATCGCGGCGATGATCGGCCACATCCTGCAACTGCAACAGCGTCTCGTCATCGAAGAACGCGCCCGCCAGGACGTCCTCGCCGAACAGGCCGCCTCCGACGAACGGCGCCGCATCGCCCGCGAGGTTCACGACGTGATCGCGCACTCCTTGTCGGTGACGATGCTGCACCTGACGGGCGCCCGGCGGGCGTTGCAGGAGGACAACGACGTCGACGAGGCGGTGGACGGGCTGCTCGACGCCGAGCGCCTCGGCCGGCAGGCCATGTCGGATATCCGGCAGACGGTCGGTCTGCTGGGCGCACGCGACGCAGCCCCGCTGCGCCTGGCCCCCGAGCCTGGGTTGTCCGACATCCCCGACCTGGTGACGAGCTTCTCCGATGCGGGATTGCACGTGGAGTCGAGCATCGAGATCGACCCGGCATCGGTCACGCCGGGGATCGGCCTGGCGCTGTACCGAGTGGCGCAGGAATCGCTGGCGAATGTCGCCAAGCACGCCCCCGCGTCGGCGGCGCGGCTGCGACTGTATACGGACAAAGGCACCGCCATCCTGTCTGTCGACAACGAATTGCCACGACCGGTCACCAGCGCAGCGGCAGGCGCCGGTCTACCGGGGATGCGCCAGCGAATCGCCTTGCTGGACGGCCAATTCGACGCCGGACCGGGACCGGACGGCTGGACGGTGCAGGCTCGCGTGCCGGTCACTCCGACGGCAACCCAGCACTGCGCCATGCACCGAATCCTGATGCCACGCAACGAGGTTCGCCATGACTGACGGCACGGTCCCGAAAGACGGTGCCACCGTCGACGTCCTGCTGGTCGACGATCAGGAACTCGTCCGGTCGGGCCTGCGAAGGATCCTGCGGCGCAAGGACGGCTTCTCCATCGTCGGCGAATGCGCCGACGGCGACGAGGTGCCACGCGAGGTGCTCCGGTGCCGTCCCGACGTGGTGGTGATGGACCTGCGGATGAAGCGCGTCAGCGGCGTCGATGCCATCCGGGCCCTGCGCACGGGCGGCGGCCCACCGGCCTTGGCGCTCACCACTTTCGACGACGACGACCTGTTGTCCGCGGCGCTGCGCGCAGGGGCGTCGGGCTTCGTCCTCAAGGACTCACCGGCCGAGGAACTCATCCGGGCGGTGCACGCCGTCGCGCGCGGTGAGGCGTATCTGGACCCCGCCGTCACCGCGCGTGTGCTGAACGGTTACCGGCGCGCGCCCGGCGCACCGTCCGACGACGTGGCCGACCGGCTGACGGCCCGTGAACTCGACGTACTGCAGCTGATCGGATCGGGCGCGACCAACGCCGAGATCGCCGGCCGGCTGGTCATCTCGGAGGTGACGGTGAAGAGCCACATCGGGCGCATCTTCACCAAGCTCGACCTCCGGGACCGCGCCGCCGCGATCGTCTACGCGTACGACCACGGCGTGGTGGCGCCGAAGTAGCGGCTACTCGGCGAACACCCCGCGCATGGCGTCGGCGCCGAACATCGGTTCCATCATGGCCGAGAAGTCCGGGCCGCGGCGCAGCTTCTGACCGCCGTCGACGTTGATCAGCTGGCCGGTGATCCACTGCGACGCGTCACTGAGCAGGAACAGCGCCAGGTTGGCGACGTCCTCGACCTCGCCGGCCCGGGGCAGCGGCGTGCACTGCTTGTAATCCTCACGCAGCGGCTCGAATTCGAAGATGCTGGCCGCCACCAGATCGGTCCGGATCAGGCCGGGACGGATGCTGTTGGCCCGCACCCAGGACGCGCCGAGTTCGTCGGCGGCCAACTGCACCAGATGATCCAGCGCCGACTTGGTGACGCCGTACGGCCCGAACCAGCGGTGGGTGTTGCTCGCCGCGATCGACGAGATGCCGACGAACGAGCCACCGCCACCGCGCACCATTTCCCGCGCGGTGTGCTTGACGACGTACATACTGCCGTTGACGTTGAGGTCGACGGTCTGGCGCCACATCTCCGAATCCAGGTGCGTGACGGGCCCGACGGTCAGCGAGCCACCGGCACAGTGCACGGCACCGGAGAGCTTGCCGTTCCACGCGGCTGCGGCCGCGACGGCGCGGGCGACGTCGTCCTCGTTGGTGACGTCGGCGGTCTGGAAGCGGATGGCACCCGGTCCCCCGGCGGCCGAGATCTCGTCGACGGCGGACTGCAACGTGGCCTCGGTGCGGCCGACGATGAGGGCGTTGCCGCCGGCGGCCACGACACCTTGTGCGATGGCCTTGCCGATGCCGCTGCCACCGCCGGTGATCAACACCGTCCGATCTGTCAGCCAACCCTGGACTGAAAACTGCACCGACGTACTCCTCTGGACAGATCAACGGGGAACACGTCTTGTATACACTTTTCAAAAGTTGTACACAATGCTGGTCGGGCGGCCAATTTCCCCGATCTCGGCACAGCAACCGGGCGTACGCTGAAATTTTCGCCAACGAAAGCGTGACGCCATGAGCATCCAGATTCCTCGACGCCTCCTGGTGGCCGGCGGCGTCGCCTTCGCGACGGTCGCCGCACCCGCCGTATTCGCCCTCAGCGGGCCGGCGTCCACCGCATCACTCGGGGACACCAACTGTCCGCCCGGCATGACGGAAAATCCCGTCAGCGGCTCCTGTTTCGCGGGCGGCAACGACCAGGCACCCGGACCGGTGCAAGCGCCGACGAACCAACTCGGCCAAGTCGACGGCATTCCCTGCACCGGCCACAACACCGGCGAGTGCATCGGCCTCTCCGAGGAACAGGTGCCCCAGGTGCAGCCGCACTCGTCGGTGAGTTCCAGCCCGTAACAACATTCGCCTAAGGTTGTGTAATGCCTGCAAAAACTGATCCCGCCGATATCGGCGATGTGGAGCCCCTGGCCGACAGCACCGCCCGTCAGGCCCGCCGGGTCGTAGCCGCATACGCCAACGATGCCGACGAATGTCGGATGTTCCTGTCCATGCTGGGTATCGGGCCCACGAAGCTCGACGCGTGACGGCCCGCGGAGGCAACGACGCTTCTGCGGCGTCCACCGCGAGTCCCAAATCCTCCAAGGGCGGTAAGGCCGCCACCAAGTCCGTCGGCAACTGCGACTTCGTCGTGGTCGCCAACCGGCTGCCCGTCGACATGGAGCGGCTGCCCGACGGTTCCATCACGTGGAAGCGCAGCCCTGGCGGCCTCGTCACGGCGCTGGAGCCGCTGCTGCGCAAACAGCGTGGCGCCTGGATCGGCTGGCCCGGCGTCGCCGACAGCGACGAAGAGCCGATCGTCCAGGACGAGCTGACCCTCTGCCCGGTCAGCCTGTCGGCCGACGACATCGCCGACTACTACGAGGGCTTCTCCAACGCGACGCTGTGGCCGCTGTACCACGACGTCATCGTCAAGCCCATCTACCACCGGCACTGGTGGGACGCCTATGTCGCGGTCAACCGGCGCTTCGCCGAGGCCACGGCCCGCGTCGCGGCGAAGGGCGCGACGGTCTGGGTGCAGGACTACCAGCTACAGCTGGTCCCCAAGATGCTGCGGGAGCTGCGTCCCGACCTGACCATCGGGTTCTTTCTGCACATCCCGTTCCCGCCCGTCGAGCTGTTCATGCAGATGCCGTGGCGCACCGAGATCATCGAAGGCCTGCTCGGCGCCGACCTGGTGGGCTTCCACCTGCCCGGCGGTGCGCAGAACTTCCTGGTGCTGGCCCGTCGACTGCTCGACTCCAACACCTCACGCCACACCATCGGTGTCCGGTCCCGGCTCGGCGAGGTGAACCACGACGGCCGCATCGTGAAGGTCGGCGCGTTCCCCATCTCGATCGACTCCGCAGCCATGGACGCCCAGGCCCGCAGCCGCACCATCCGGCAACGGGCCCGTCAGATCCGCGACGAGCTGGGCAACCCGCGCAAGATCATGCTGGGTGTGGACCGGCTGGACTACACCAAGGGCATCGACGTACGGCTGCGCGCGTTCTCGGAGCTGCTCGCCGAAGGCCGGGCCAACCGGCACGACACCGTGCTGGTCCAGCTGGCTACGCCGAGCCGCGAACGCGTGGACAGTTACAAGGTCATGCGGGAGGACATCGAGCGCCAGGTCGGGCACATCAACGGCGAGTACAGCGAGGTCGGTCACGCGGTGGTGCACTACATGCACCGGGCGATCGGCCGCGACGAACTCATCGCCTTCTTCGTCGCCGCCGACGTCATGCTGGTGACGCCGCTGCGCGATGGCATGAACCTGGTCGCCAAGGAGTACGTGGCGTGCCGCAGCGATCTCGGCGGCGCTCTCGTGCTCAGCGAATTCACCGGCGCCGCAGAGGAATTGCGGCAGGCCTACCTGACCAACCCGCACCACCTGGACGGAGTCAAGGACGCCATCGCCGACGCCCTCACGCAGTCCCCGGAAGAGGGCCGGCGTCGCATGCGCGCGCTGCGTCGTCAGGTGCTGGCCCACGACGTCGACCGCTGGGCCCGGGCGTTCCTCGACGCCCTCGCCCACACTCGCGACTGACGCCACACGACAAAGATTCAGGCCCCGGAGCAACCGCTCCGGGGCCTGAATCATGTTGGAGTACTCAGAAGATCGGCGTCATCTCGTCGATCAACCACTTGCCGTCGATCTTGCGGTAGTCGACCTTGAGCCGGCTGCCCTCGTAGTTGGGCTGCTTGCGCTCATCCGTGATCACCCGGTTGACGAAAGCCAGGACCGTGCCGGAGTCGCGGTGCGACGAGATCATGCCCGCCCCAACGACATTCACCTGGCTGATCAGCTTGCGCTTCACCGCGTCGTTGAAGATGTTGTTCTTGGCCGTCAGTTCCTCGTACCGCTTGCGGAACGCCGGCGTCATCAACGTCAGAGCCTGCGTCGTGGAACGCTGCACGCTGCTGTACTCGTAGCCGAGGATCTGTGGGATCTGAGACCTGGCCAGGCTGGGCAGCTCGTCGGCCGTCGCCTGTTCGCCGGAAAGCTGCACATGGTTCCAGTACGTCGAGCCGCCGAGCGCCCCGAGCGCCACCACGGCGACCGCCAACAGGGCGCCGAGCGCTGCCAGCAACCGGTTCATCAGTTGCCTCCGTCCGGGTACTTGATGTCGTAGGCCGCCATGTGGCCGCTGTCGTCCTCGCGAATGAAGACACGCTGCCGGTACGGCGTCGACGGCTGGTTCACGCCGTTGAGGTCGGTCAGGGTCACCCGGACCGTCACGAGCACCTTCGCGATGTTGGAGGTGTTGTCGACGCTCTCCAGCGCCGCCGCGGTGATGACCGCCTCTGAATTGGCCTGCGTCTGCTTGAACAGGTACTTCAGGTTCTCGGCGTTGTTGCTCTGGTTCATCATGTCGCGCAGCGGGCCGGGGCCGATGCCGTTCACGAAGCGGTTCACGCTCTCGTCGACCGTGTTCTGCGTGTAACTGAACATGTTGACCACGGTCTGCTTCGCCGTGTCCACGAACCGCTGATCACGGTCCTGGGTCGCCTCGATCTGCCCGTTGCCGTGCCAGAGGAACCAGGTGCCGCCGGCCAGGGCCGCCACGA
This sequence comes from Mycobacterium sp. 360MFTsu5.1, assembly GCF_000383495.1. NCBI lineage: Bacteria > Bacillati > Actinomycetota > Actinomycetes > Mycobacteriales > Mycobacteriaceae > Mycobacterium > Mycobacterium sp. 360MFTsu5.1. The sequence continues at coordinate 148,014 of NZ_KB911465.1, forward strand.
GCACGGCGACGACGGCCAGACCGATGGTCATGACCAGCGACCGGTGCGGTTGCCGTCGCGGTACCTGGACCGCGGGCCGTGCCTTGGTGGTTACCGAATCGGTTGCCGATGTCTTGCTCGTCGTCGACGGAATCGCCACGTCGAGCACTGTTGAAGCCTCTGCTGAACCGGCGGTGCCGGCGGGCCGTGAGGCCCGCCTGCGCACGCGGGTCACCGGCGGCTCCGACGTCTCGTCCGTCGCAGCCGGTTGGTCACTCATTAAACCTGCCTTGGATCCTTCATCAGGTCGACCCAGGACTCGCCTGCGTCGCCGTTACTCGAGCCGGCGTTGAACACTCCCGTACCGCCGGCAGGGTCAGCGAAGACCCCGGTATTCGCATCGTACGTCGTACTCTGCGGCCCCTTCGGCCCGCTTGCCTGCGGCTGGCCCTCGGGGCCGGGCGCCGGCGGGTTGTTGATCGCGTACGGCGGAGTCACCTGATCCGGCGGTGCGAAGAACGGCCAGGGCAGCGGCTGCGGACCCGGATCACTCGGCGGGTACGGCAGCGGGAACGGCGCGTTGGGCGCAGGTCCCGGCCCGGCGGGCACACCCGGCGGCAGCTGCACCGACGGCGGACCCGGGTCGTAGTCGGCTCCCGGCGGGATGTTCGGGAACCGGTTCGGCGGCGTGATGTTCCGCGGGTCGGTGACCGGGGTGTCGTACGGCACCGGCGGACCACGCCACGGGTTGCTGCCGATCGGCACGTAACCACGCGGGTCACGGCAGATCTGGACGGTGGGGGCACGCTTGCCCGGGTACTCCATGCACGGGTAGTTGCGGGCACCGCGGACCGTGCTCGGATCGTTCTGCGCGGTCTTGCAGTACAGATCCTTCGGCAAGTCGCGCAATGTGGTGTCGGCCGGCGTGCGGATCTCCGGCGCCGGGACGAAGCCCGTCATGCACGGCGGCTGGCCCAGGCTGATCTTGAAGTCCAGCTTGCCGCCTTCGTCGATGGGCAACTGGCCTGCGTCCGTCAGCAGTGCCGCGATCAGCGCCGGGAAGATCACCAGGGCCTGCTCGATCGACTTGTGGTAAATCACGCCGATCCGGCCGAAGTTGGCGAGATTGGCGGCGAGGACCGGGAACGTCGGCCGGATGCCGTCGAAGGTCTCGTTGACGGTTTCGACGGCGCCCGGGACGGTCTTGAGCACCGACCGAATCTGCGGGTCGGCCTGGGCGGCTTCACCGGTCAGCGTCGCGAGGCTGCTGGCCATGGTCTTGAGATCGGCACCGGCGCGGATCTGCGCCTTCAGCAGCGGGCCGGCCTGATCGAGCAGCTTGTTGATCTCGTTGGTATTGGCATTGGCCTCGTCCACCAGCAGACGCGACGACTGGATCATCCGCGACAGTTCCGGACCCGATCCGTTGAACGCCTTGAACGACTCGCGCAACAGGTCCTGCAAGCGGGTGTTGCTGATGCTGCTCACCAGACTCTGGGCCTGGTTGAGCAGGTCGACGATGTCCTGACCGACGGCGGTGCGGTCGACGCCGATGGTGGCGCCGCCCTTGAGCATGTTCTTCGACGGGTTGGTCGGCGGTACCAGGTCGATGTACTGCTCACCGATCGCGGACACGCTCTTGACCGTGGCGGTCACGTTGTCCGGCACCGGGGTGTCGGTGTTGAGCCGCATCTGGGCCGTCACACCGTTGTCGGTCAGGCCGACGTTCGTCACGCGGCCGACGGTCACGCCGCGGTAGGTGACGTTGGCGTTCTGGTAGATGCCGCCACCGACGACGAACTTGGCGTCCACGTTGTAGACACCGAGACCGACGGCGGCAGGCAGGTGCAGGTACGACGTCGTGATCAGCGCGAGGCAGATGACGGTGACGACACCGAAGATCGCCAGCTGGAAACGCGCAAGACGGGTCAACAACATTACGGCTTCACCCCTCCATGTTGCGTCGCTTGGCCTGCTGGAATCTTGAACGGATCGGCGGCCTGTCCGGACAGGTTCGCCAGCGCACCCAACAGGAAGTCCGGCGGGTTGACGATCTCGTCCAGGTGCCGCATGTTCGGGTCGAAGGCCCCCGAGGTGGTGAAGACCGTCTCACCGAGACGGCGCAGCGTCAGGTCGAACGTGACGTACACGTTCAGGTAGTCGCCACGTACCGCGTTGCGGAAGTACTTGTTGGAGAACGGGAACGTCGGCAACAGGTCCAGGTCGTGGATGAATTCGTCGGCGTTGTCGTTGAACGCCTTGATCACCGGGAAGATGTCCTTGAAGTCCGCCGCGAAGTCGTCCTTCGTGGCGGTCATGACCTTCGCGCCGACCACCGCGAGCTTCCGCAATGCGGTGAACGCATCGACGATGTTCTTGCGGTTGTCGTTGAGGACCTTGATCGCGCCCGGCAGCGTGTCCAGCGTGCGGCCCAGGCTGTCCTTGCTCTTCGCCAGGATCGAGGCGAAGCGGTTCAGCCCGTCCATGGCGCCGATGATGTCGGTGGTCTGCTTGTCCAGGGACTGGGTGAGCTCAGCCAACCGCGGGATGAAGTCGACGAACTGCCCGGCCCGCCCGGCGACCGCGGCGTAGGCCTCGTCGGTGATGTCCTGCAGCGCACCGAGATTGCCCTTGTTCACGACCAGGCCCAGTGACGACAGCACCTCTTCGGTGGTCGGGTACCGGCCGGTGTTCGCCAGTGGAATCTCCGAGCCCTGCTTGAGCCGGCCCTGCGGCGCCTCCCCGACCGGTTCCGACAGCTGCACGTGCTGCGAACCCAGCAGCGACGTCTGCGCGACCTTCGCCCTGGCGTTCGCCGGCAGCTTCACGTCGCCGTTGATCGACAGCTTCACCGCGGCATAGAACGTGCCGTCGGGGCGCTGGACAGCGTCCAGGCCCGAGACGCTGCCGACGGTGACGTCGTGGACCATCACCGGTGAGTTCTGCGGCAACGTCGCGACGTCGGGGAGCTGCACCGTCACGGTGTACGAACCGGCGCCGTGGCCCTGGGTGCCCGGCATGTCCAGCGAGTTCAGGCCGCCGAACTGGCAACCGGCGAGCACCACGGCACTCGATCCGAGTGCCAGGACCTTCACAACCGTCTTCATCAGTTGCCTCCAGCTTCGGCGGGCAGCGGTGCGCCCACCGGCGCCGGGGCCGGTGCCGGGGCGGGTCCGGGCAGCGGGCCCGAACCGTTCAGCGGCGTCGAACCGGGTCCCATCGGCGGCGCGGCCGGCGAAATCTGGCCGACGACGGCCGGCGGCGGCAGGATCAGGTCGCTGAGCGTCCCGTCCGGCTGAACCTTCGGCGGCACCACGCCGGGTGCGGCGTTCCACTGCAGGTACGGCACCGGAGTCTGCGCCTTGGCCTCGGTCTGCGGGGTGTCGTAGATGACCTGACCCTTGTACGCCGTGATGCTGTTGATCGGGTGGAACAGCACCGGCGGGTAGTTCATCGCGATACGACGCAGCACCGGCCCCATGCGCTGACGGCAGATCTCCGACCGCTTGTAGTTGTCCGGAGTGGCGCCGACGTCGAAGTTACCGCCGCACAGGAATTGCACCGGGTTGGAGAAGTTCGGCAGCGACAGCAGACCGTCCAGGGAGCCCTGGGCCGGGTTGTAGATGTTGTAGAAGTTGGCCAGGCCGTTCGGCGTCACGTGCAGAATCTGCTCGATGTTGTCGCTGTTGTCGGTCATGATCTGGGTGAACTCGGCCAGCTTGCCGACCTGGTCGATCAGGGCCTTGTTGTTGTCCTTCAGCAGGCCTTTGACGTCGCCGAGCGCCTGGTTGAGGGCACCGAGGGTCTGGTCGAGACCGGCCGAGCTCTCCGCGAGTACCTGCGAAACCGATGCGACGTGGTCGGTGAACTGCACGATCTGCTCGTTACTGTTGGACAGCGCGTTGACCAGAATCTGCAGGTTCTTGATGGTGCCGAACAGGTCGCCACGCGAATCGCCAAGGCGCCCAGCGGTTTGCGACAGCTCGCGCAACGCGTTGCGGAACGAGTCGCCCTTGCCGTCGAGGGTGTCGGCGGCCTGGTTGATGAACGCACCCAGCGGACCCTGCGGCGCACCGTCCTGCGGACCGAGCTGCGCGCTGAGCTGGGTCAGCTGCTTCTTGACGTCGTCCCACTCGACCGGAACACCGGTCCGGCTCAGCGGCACCTCGGCGCCGTTGGCCAGTGCCGCGCCGCCGTCGTAGACAGGGGTGAACTGCACGAACCGGGCAGCCACGAGGTTCGGCGAGATGATGATCGCCCGGGCATCGGCCGGGATCTTCACGCCGTCCTTCACGGTCATGGAGACCTTGACTGAATTGGGCTGCGGCTCAACCGAATCGATGGTGCCCACCGGAACCCCGAGCACCCGCACATCGTCGCCGGCGTACAGGCCGACCGCATTGGTGAAGTAGGCCACCACCTTGTGGCCACCACGTGACGGCCACAGCAGGTAGGCGCCACCGGCGACGAGCGCCACCAGTGCGACCACCAGGGCGACAATCGCCCCGCGCGACTTCATGTTCTTCATCATGGCGACTTCGGCCTCACGACGATCCGTTCAGAGATGTAGCCCTTCAGCATGTCGCCGAGGCTGGCAGGCAGCTTGCCCGGCTGGAAGTACGTGTCGAGCAAGACTTCCGACATCGTCGCCGGCGGCAGGCCGTACAGGTTGATGTTGAAGCCCGGGCCGTTACCGACCACCTCGCCCAGCGCGGTGGCGTAACCCGGCAACCGCTTGAGCGCCTCGCTGATGTGCTCCTTGCGCTTCAGCAATTCGTCCAGCACCAGGTTCAGCTGCTTGAGGGCCGGGCCGAACTCCCGCTTGTTGTCGGCGACGAATCCGGAAAGCTGTTGCGAGACGCCACGGATACCGGAGATCAGCGTGCTGATCGACTGCCTGCGCTCATCGAGCGCGGCGAAGAGCTGATTGCCGTCGATCACCAGCTTGTTCACCTGGTCGGCGCGCTGCGCCAACGTGTCCGACACCTTCTTGGCGTGGCCCAGAAGTTGTTCGAGCGCCTGGTCGCGCTTGTTGAGGCTCCGCGACAGGGACGCCACGCCGTCGAGCGCGCCACGAAGCTGCGGCGTCGCGTCGTGCAACGTGTCGGTCAGCACCTTGAGGGCCTGCTCCATCTGGGGCTTGTCCAGCTCGCTGGTGTTCTGCCCGAGATCCTGCAGCGCGGTGTTGATCGTGTACGGAGTCGTGGTGCGGCCCAACGGGATAACCGTCGATTCCTTCGTCCCCTTCGGGGTCACCCAGAGGGACTTCTGGCCCAGCACCGTATCGGTCTTGATCGACACCAGCGACTGGTCGCCGACCCGGATCTGACGGTCGACGGTGAAGTTCACCTTCGCGGCCGTACCGGCGAGCTCCACGGTGCCCACCTTGCCGACCTTGATGCCCGAGACCCGGACGTCACTGCCCGGCGTGATGCCACCGGCGTCGCTGAAGAACGCCGAGTAGTTCTTGCCCTGCGGGTAGAACGGCAGTCCGGTGTACCCGAACGAGATCAGCACGAGGCACGTCACGATGAAGACGCCGAGTATGCCCGTGCGGACCGGATCCTTTTCCGGCTTAGCCATTTTCGGAGCACCTGCCCTTCGACGGATCCGCCGGGCCACCGAACGGCACGATCAGGTCGCTGCCCGCGGGGCCGCTCATCTTGATCTTGACCGAGCAGTAGTAGATGTTGAAGAACGCGCCGTACGCACCAAGTGCGTTGAGCCGCAGGTAGTTCTCCGCGAGGTTCTCGATGACCGGGTTCACTTCAGCCCGGCGCTCATACATGCGCTGCGCGAACGGGCGGGCGTTCTCGATGACGCCCTGCACCGGGCGCCGCGACTTCTGCAGCATCTCGGTCAGGTCGTTCTCGGCCGAGGCCAGCGGGCCGATGGCACCGGCGATCGGGTCGCGTCCCTCGGCCAGGCCGGTGATCAGCTGCTGCAGCTGGTCGATGCTGGTGTTGAACTGGGACCCCTTGGAGTCGACCGTGGCGAGCACCGTGTTGAGGTTGGTGATCGTGTCGCCGATCAGCTGGTCACGGTCGGCCAGGGTCTGGCTGAACGAACCGGTGTTGGACAGCAGGTCGGAGAGCGCGCCGCCCTGCCCCTGCAGGGCCTCGATCATCGCGGCGGTGATCTCGTTGACCTTCTTGCCGTCCAGGCCCTTGACGACGGGCCGCAGACCGCCGAGCAGGGCGTCGAGGTCGAGCGCCGGCTGGGTGTTGGCGAGGACGACGGTGCCGCCGGCCGGCAGCTTGCGCAGCTCGCCCGGACCGGAGGTGATCTCCATGTACCGGTCGCCGACCAGGTTCTGGTAGCGGATGACGGCCCGGCTCGAGCTGTACAGCTGGTAGCGGTCGTTCAGCGTGAACTTGACGTCGACGGTGTTGTCGTTCTTGAGCTTGACGCTCTTCACCGAACCCACCTGCACGCCCGCGATACGGACGTCCTCACCGGCCTTGAGCCGGGACGCGTCGGCGAAGTTGGCGTGGTAGGTGTTCGACGAGGCGAACCGGAACTGGCCGAACACGACGACCAGACCGGCGGCGACCAGCAACATCACGACGGTGAAGATCGTGACGTTGATCATCTCGCGTTTGTGTCTCATGGGCGGCCCCAGTCACTCGCGGACATCAGAAGCGGTCCCTCTCTGCGTAGGCACCGGAGAACAGGAACTGCAGCGTCGAGGGAGCGTCGAACTGCAACTCGGTGTTCGGCTGGAACGGGATGTAGGCGTTGTCGGTCACCAGGAACGGCGAGTGGTACCAGGAGCCACCGAACTGCTTGGACGGCAGGTCCGGAAGGCCACGGCAGTTCGGGCCACCGGAGGCGTTCACCATCGGCAGGCTCTCCGGGTAGGTGTAGTTGGGCGCGCCGGGGAAGAAGTTCGAGGACACGAACAGACCCGGCTTGACGCCACCGAACACCGGACCGAAGCGGTCCACGGCCTTCGACACACCTTGCAGCAGACACGGCAACTCGGGCGAGTAGTCGCCCAGGACCTTCAGCGGTGCGCGCAGTCGCTGGATGGCGGCGATGTAGTCATCGGCGGCCGGTGAGATGGTCGCGTAGGCGTTGTTGGCGAACCCGGCGGATGCGAGCAGCGCCGCGTTCAGGTCGTCCTTCTCGTCGATCAGCGTCTTGCTGACGGTCGGCGCGTTGTCGAAGACCTTGGCCAGATCGGGCGCGGCATCACCGTAGATGCCGGCCACGACGGCGGTGTCCTTGAAGTCCTGCTGCAGGGTCGGCAGCTTGGGGTTGAAGTACTGCAGGTACTTGCTCAGCCCGGCCGCTGCGGCACCGGCGTCGTCGCCATGGCCACGCAGGCCTTCACCGAGCGCGGTCACCGTGGCGTTCAGGTTGACCGGGTCGATCTTGTCGAGCAGGTCCGTCAGCGTCTGGAAGACGGTGTTCATCTCCAGCTGGACATCTTTGGCCTGCACCTGCGCGCCGGGACGCATCGATTCCTTCGACGGATGCTCCGGCGGGAGGAACTCGACCGACTTGGCGCCGAACACCGTCGTGCTGCCGAGCCGGACCCGGGCGTTCGACGGGATGTACCGCATCTGGTCGCTCAGGACGGCGAGCTTCAGCTTCGCCTGGTCACCGGCGTAGTCGATCTGCTCGACCTTGCCGACCTGGATGCCGCGGTACTTGACCTTGGCGTCGGGATCCATGACCAGACCGGCGCGGGGCGCCATCACCGAAACGGTGTCGGTGGGGGTGAATGCCGCGGTGTACGACAAATAGGTGAACACCACGGCGGCGACGATGATGCTGATCAGCACCGCCGCTGCGAGTCTCACATGACTGCGTTTGGGACCACCGGAGGACATCGTCTACACCCCCTATCCGGAGAGGTTGAAGTTGCCGGACGCGCCGTACACGGCCAGGGAGATGAGCAGGACGATGGTGACGACCACGATCAGCGAGGTCCGCACGGCCTGACCGACCGCGATACCCACGCCGACGGGTCCGCCGCTGGCGTTGTAGCCGTAGTAGGTGTGCACCAGCATGACCGCGACGGACATGACGATGGCCTGCAGGAATGACCACAACAGGTCGGTGGGCACCATGAAGGTGCTGAAGTAGTGGTCGTACAGACCGGCCGACTGACCGTTGATGTACACCGTCGTGGCCCGCGCCGCGAAGAACGATGCCAGGACGGCCAGGGCGTACAGCGGGATGACGGCGATCAGGCCCGCGATGATGCGCGTGGACACCAGGTAGGACACCGAGTGGACGGCCATCGATTCGACGGCATCGATCTCCTCGGCGACGCGCATGGCGCCCAGCTGTGCGGTACAGCCGGCGCCGATGGTCGCGGCCAGCGCGATGCCGGCGATGATCGGGGCGACGATGCGCACGTTGAGGAAGGCCGACAGGAAGCCGGTCAGGGCCTCGATACCGATGTTGCCCAGAGAGGAGTAGCCCTGGACGGCGATGACGCCGCCGGAGGCCAGCGTCATGAACGCGGCGACACCGACGGTGCCGCCGATCATCACCAGCGCGCCGGTGCCCATCGTCATCTCGGCGATGAGCCGGATGGTCTCGCGGCGGTAGCGGGTCAGCGCGTTGGGGATGTAGCGGAAGGACTCCCCGTAGAACAGGGCCTGCTCGCCGATGCCGTCGACGATGCCGGGCAGTGCCCGGAACATGCGTTTGAAACGGAGTGTCGCGTCGTAGCTCATGGCCGGATCACCTCACCAGTACTCGGACGCCGATGGCGGTCATGATCACGTTGATGACGAACAAGCAGATGAAGGCGTAGACCACGGTCTCGTTCACCGCGATACCGACGCCCTTGGGGCCGCCCTTGACGGTCAGGCCGCGGTAGCAGCCGACCATGCCGGCGAGCAGGCCGAACAGCACGGCCTTGATCTCGGCGAGCATCAGTTCACCCAGGCCGGTCAGCACCGTCAGACCGTTGATGAACGAGCCCGGGTTCACGCCCTGCAGGAAGACGGAGAAGACGTAGCCGCCGGAAATGCCGATGGCGCACACCAGGTTGTTGAGGAGCACGGCGACGAACGTCGACGCCAGGACGCGGGGCACCACCAGACGCTGGATCGGGTCGATGCCCAGCACCCGCATCGCGTCGATCTCTTCGCGGATGGTGCGGGCGCCGAGGTCGGCGCAGATGGCCGTGGCACCGGCGCCGGCGACGACGAGCACGGTGACGACGGGACCGAGCTGGGTGACGGTACCGAAGGCGGTGCCTGCGCCGGAGAGGTCGGCGGCGCCGATCTCACGCAGCAGGATGTTCAGCGTGAAAGCCACCAGCACTGTGAACGGAATGGCGACGAGCAGGGTCGGCACGAGCGATACGCGGGCAATCATCCAGGTCTGTTCGAAGAACTCCCGGAACTGGAACGGCCGGCGCCACATCTTGGTGAATGTGTCGAGGGCCATTTCGAAGAACCCGCCAACGGCCCTGGCCGGAGCCGCAAGCTGTTCGATCAACCTTCGACTCCATTCTCGGTCCTGATTCTGCAGTCACGGCGAAGAGTGGGATTTCCCTCGTTCGCAGCGGCCTGACAACCACGGTGTAATGCGTAGCTCTTGTGAGCCGGCTCATAGTAGCTAGAACACGTTCGCAGTGGCAAAAGAACAGCAAAATCACTGGGAAACGACATATAATCGCAGCTCAGCATATATTTTGACGTTGTCGTCACTGAAACAGGTTCTAGTGCTGACGCGACGCTTTCTGCGCCGCGTCAGCACTGAATCCGGGACGTTCAGTCCCTCGACTCCATCAGGGCAGTCGCAGAGAAATTCCGCTCCGGATCGCGGTCAGCAAAATATCCGCGCAACGTCGAACTCAGTTGTGTCATGTCCCACTCAGCGGACGGCGCTGTGAACTGGCTCTCTGCCGTCGGCGCTGCTACCAGGGTCACAGTCGGACCATAAACGATGAAGAGCTGGCCATTCACGTTTTCCGACGCGGGCGAGGAAAGGAAACGCACCAATTTCACAACGTGTTCGGGCGACAGCGGATCGACCTCACCCTCACCAGGAGCCGCACCGAACACATCGGCCGTCATCGCGGTACGTGCCCGCGGGGCGATCGCGTTGGCGCGCACGCCGTAACGCTCCAGGCCGCGGGCCGCGGTCAGGGTCAGCGCCGTGATGCCGGCCTTGGCGGCGCCGTAGTTCGCCTGGCCGACCGGACCGGCCAGACCGGCCTCGGACGAGGTGTTGACGATCCGGCCGTACACCTTGCCGTCGGCCGACTCCTTGGCCTTGGCGCGCCAGTAGGTGGCAGCGTTGCGGGTCAGCAGGAAGTGACCGCGCAGGTGGACCGCGATGACGGCGTCCCAGTCCTCGTCGGTCATGTTGAAGAGCATCTTGTCGCGGGTGATGCCGGCGTTGTTCACGACGATGTTCAGCCCACCCAGGCTGTCCGCGGTGGCGACCAGTTCGTCGGCGGTGCTTCGGGCGCTGATATCCCCGGCCACCGCAATGCCTTTGGAGCCGGCAGCCTCGATCTCGGCGAGCACGTCCGACTTGTCCAGCGCGCCGGCCATGTCGTTCACCACGACGGTGGCGCCGGCCTGCGCCAGGCCGATGGCCTCGGCGCGGCCCAGGCCCGCGGCGGCACCGGTGACCACGGCGACCTTGCCGGAGAGGTCGGTGGAGTCGATTTCGCTAGTCAATTTATGAATACCTCTAGTCTTTACGGAGAAGGGCTGCCCGGGGGCATTCGGCGATGGACTGCTCAGCCAGCGCTTCCTGGTCGGCAGGCACCGGATCGGCCTTGACTACCGCATAGTCGTTGTCGTCCAGATCGAAAAGGTCCGGCGCAATTCCCACGCAAACCGCGTTTCCTTCACAGCGGTCGTGATCAACTTCAACCCGCATGACACCCTCCTGACAGCCCGGATTTCGACGGTGAGGCCAACATAACGACCCCGCCATGGCGATGCCAGTGTGGCACGCTCTGGACCGCAAGACTAGAACGTGTTACAAGTTTGAGTAGGCATGGGTCGCCGAAAGCGACCTCAGCAACGTGACAAACGGACCGAAGACCTAGCCCAATTCAACTGATAAAGGATGAGTTCGATGCGGATCGGCTACACGCCCGAGCAGGAGGAGCTGCGGCGCGAACTGCGCTCGTACTTCACCAAGCTCATGACCCCGGAGCGCGCCGAGGCCCTGGCGTCCAACGACGGTGAGATGGGACGCGGCAACGTCTACCGCGAGACCGTCGAGCAGATGGGCAAGGACGGCTGGCTGACGCTGAGCTGGCCGAAGGAGTACGGCGGCCAGGCCCGGCCCCCGATGGACGGCCTGATCTTCAACGACGAGGCCGCCATCGCCAACGTCCCGGTGCCGTTCCTGACCATCAACTCCGTGGCGCCGACGATCATGCACTTCGGCACCGAGGAGCAGAAGAAGTTCTTCCTGCCCAAGATCGCCGCGGGCCAGCTGCACTTCTCCATCGGCTACTCCGAGCCCGGCGCCGGCACCGACCTGGCGTCGCTGCGCACCACCGCCGTCCGCGACGGCGATGACTACGTCATCAACGGCCAGAAGATGTGGACGTCGCTGATCGCCTACGCCGACTACGTCTGGCTGGCGGCCCGCACCAACCCCGAGGCCAAGAAGCACCGCGGCATCTCGATGCTGATCGTGCCGACCACCGCCGAGGGCTTCTCCTGGACCCCGGTGCACACCATGTCCGGCGTGGACACCAGTGCCACCTACTACCAGGACGTCCGCGTCCCGACCTCCAGCCTGGTCGGCGAGGAGCACGGCGGCTGGAAGCTGGTCACCAACCAGCTCAACCACGAGCGTGTGGCCCTGGTGTCGGCACAGCCGATCTTCGTCGCGCTGGACGGCGTCCGGGAATGGGCCCAGAACACCAAGGACCACCACGGCAAGCGTCTGATCGACTCGGAGTGGGTGCAGCTGAACCTGGCCCGCGTGCACGCCAAGGCCGAAGTGCTGAAGCTCATCAACTGGGAGCTGGCCTCGGCCACCGACTCCGCGCCCTCCCCCGCCGACGCGTCGGCGGCCAAGGTGTACGGCACCGAACTGGCCACCGAGGCCTACAGGTTGCTCATGGAGGTGCTCGGCACCTCGGCGACCCTGCGCCGCGACACCCCGGGCGCGCTGCTGCGCGGCCGGATCGAGCGCTGGCACCGGTCCTGCCTGATCCTGACCTTCGGCGGCGGCACCAACGAGATTCAGCGCGACATCATCGGCATGGTCGCGCTCGGCCTGCCCCGAGTGAATCGCTAAGAGAGAGCGGCGAGTAATGGACTTCAAGACAACCGAAGCATCTGAGGACCTCGGCGGCCTGGTCCGGTCCATCACCGAATCGGTGGTGACCTCGGAGCGCCAGAAGGAACTGGACAAGCTCGACGAGCGGTTCGACCGTGAGCTGTGGGCCAAGCTGATCGACTCCGACATCCTGTCCACCACCGCACCGGAGTCGGTGGGCGGCGGCGGTTTCGGTCCGCTGGAGCAGTCTGCCGTGCTGGTGGCACTGGGCCGTCAGCTCGCGGCGGTGCCGTACCTCGAGTCGACCATCCTGGCCGCCGGCGCCATCGCCGAGTTCGGTTCGGCCGCGCTGCAATCCGAGTGGGCCACCCCGGCGGTCGCCGGCACCAAGATCGTCGTGCCCGCGCTCGACGGTGAGATGGGTCAAGGCCCGGTGCAGGCCACCGGATCCGATGAGACCGGCTACAAGCTGACGGGCACGCGTACCCAGGTCGCGTACGGCCCGGTCGCCGATGCCTTCCTGGTGCCGGCCGAAAGCGATTCCGGCGTCAAGGTTTTCCTGGTCGCCGCCGCTGATGCGGGCGTCACCGTCACCTCGCTGGACACCACCGGGCACGGCAGCGTCGCGCACGTGGATCTGCAGGGCGTGTCCGTCGCGGCCGACCGTATCGTCGGCGGCGCGGAGGTGCTCGCCTGGCTGCAGCTGCGGGGTGCCCTGGGCCGCAGCGCATTCCAGCTCGGCGTGGTGGAACGAGCGCTGGAGCTCACCGCGCTGTACGCGCGTGAGCGCGAGCAGTTCGACCGCCCGATCGGCAGCTTCCAGGCCGTGTCGTCCCGGCTGGCCGACGGCTACATCGACGTCAAGGCGCTGCGCCTGACGCTGACGCAGGCCTCCTGGCGCGTGGCCGAGGGTCTGCCGGCCGAGATCGACGTGAACACCGCGGCGTTCTGGGCCGCCGAGGCCGGCCACCGGGTGGCGCACACCGCGGTGCACGTGCACGGCGGTGTCGGTATCGACATGGATCACCCGGTGCACCGGTACTTCCTGGCGGCCAAGCAGACCGAGTTCGCGGTCGGCAGCGCCACCGGGCAGCTGCTGCAGATCGGGCGCGAACTGGCCGAGACGCCGGTCTGATCAGTTGATGTCCAACCGTCCCACCGTCAGCGACCTGCTACGTCCGCTCGTCGGCGTCACCGACCGCGGGTTGTACGACTGCGTTGCGGCACCGGACGATTCCTCACCCGACGATGACGGCGGCCCGGCTGATCTGATCAGCTGGGCCGACCACATCGCCGCGGGCGCACAGTTGGCCGCGGCGTTGAAGGCGCGACTGGACCCGGCCAAGCCACCGCATATCGGTGTGCTGCTGAGCAATACGACGTTCTTCTCGTCGCTGCTGGTGGCCGCCGCGCTGGCGGGGCTGGTTCCGGTCGGCCTCAACCCGACCCGCCGCGGGGCGGCGCTGGTCGGCGATGCCGAGCGCTCCGACTGCCAGCTGGTGCTCGCCGACAATCCCGACCTGGTCCCGGCCGGGCTCGACGCCGCGGGCATCGACGTCATCGACGTCGAATCCGCTTCGTGGGCAACCGAACTCGCCGGTTTCGCCGGCACGCCCGTGCAGTTCGCCGATGTCGATCCCGACGACCTGTTCATGCTGATCTTCACCTCGGGCACCAGCGGTGACCCCAAGGCCGTCCGCGTCACGCACGACAAGGTGGCGTTCCCGGGACAGATGCTGGCCGACCGCTTCGGCCTCGGGCGCGACGATACGTTCTACCTGTCGATGCCGCTGTTCCACTCCAACGCGGTGATGGCCGGCTGGGCGGTCGCACTGGCGGCACAGGGCTCGATCGCGTTGCGCCGCAAGTTCTCCGCGTCGGGCTTTCTCCGGGACGTGCGCCGCTACGGCGCCACCTACGCCAACTACGTCGGCAAGCCGCTGTCGTACATCCTGGCCACCCCGGCCCGCCCGGACGACACCGACAATCCCCTGAAGTTCATGTACGGCAACGAGGGCGCCCCGCGTGACCTGAACCGGTTCGCACAGCGTTTCGGCGTCATCGTCGTCGACGGTTTCGGCTCCACCGAGGGCGGCGTCGCGATCGCCCGCACCCCGGACACGCCGGCCGGCGCGCTCGGTCCGCTGACCGACGAGGTGGCCATCGTCGACGTGGACACCGGCCTGCCGTGCCCGCCGGGCGTGGTCGGCGAACTGGTGAACCCGACGGGCCGCGGCTGGTTCCGCGGCTACTACAACAACGAGGCCGCCGAGGCCGAACGCATGGCCGGCGGCATCTACCACACCGGCGACCTGGCGTACCGGGACGAAGCGGGATACATCTATTTCGCTGGGCGCCTTGGCGATTGGATGCGCGTCGACGGTGAGAACCTCGGCACCGCACCCATCGAGCAGGTGCTGCTGCGGCACCCCGACGTGGTCGAGGCGGCCGTCTACCCGATCCCCGACCCTGCCGTCGGAGACCAGGTGATGTCGGCACTCGTCCTGCTCGACGACGCGACATTCTCCGCCGACGACTTCAGCGCTTTCCTTGCCGCCCAAGAGGATCTGGGTCCCAAGCAGTGGCCCCGGTTCATCCGTGTCGCCACGAACCTGCCGCGCACCGAGACCTTCAAGGTCATCAAGCGGCAGCTGTCGGCCGAGGGCACCGACTGCGCGGACCCGGTTTTCGCGATCGCCCGCTAGTCGTGGACCGGGACGGCCTCGACGAGCGACATCGGCCCGGCCGTCGGGACCACGCGGGTCTGCCGAAAGCCTGCGCGCGCCAACAGTTCCGCGTATTCCGAACCGGTGCGCTCCCGGCCGCCGGCAGCCACCAGCATCTCCAGGTCCAGCAGCATGCCGGGGTGGTTCGGCGTGCCTTCCGGCAGCACCAATTCGACGAGGGCCAGGGTGCCGGCGGGGTCGATCGCCTTGCGGACGTTCCGCAGGATCACCAGCGCGCTGTCCTCGTCCCAGTCGTGGATGATCGTCTTCAGCAGGTAGGCATCCCCGCCTTCGGGGACCGCGTCGAAGAACGAACCGCCGCTGACGGTCACCCGGTCGGATACGCCGGCCGCGTCCAGCACCGGGCCGGCTCCGGCCACGACGGACGGTAGATCGAACAGCACACCGCTGGCGTCGGTGGCCTGCTGCAGCACCGCGGACAGCAGGGCCCCGTGCCCGCCACCGACGTCGACGATATTGCGGAAACGCGTGAAATCGTATGCGGGCATGAGGGTTTCGATCGCCATGGCGGACACCGCGGTCATGGCGTTGTTGAAAACCGCGGCCAGGTCGCGATCCTTCTCGAGGTACGCGAAGATGGGCATGCCGCGCAGCATCTCCGCGGACGTCTTGCCGGTCTGCACCGAGTACAGCAACTGGCCCCA
Source organism: Mycobacterium sp. 360MFTsu5.1 (assembly GCF_000383495.1). NCBI lineage: Bacteria > Bacillati > Actinomycetota > Actinomycetes > Mycobacteriales > Mycobacteriaceae > Mycobacterium > Mycobacterium sp. 360MFTsu5.1. Next base: position 163,612 of record NZ_KB911465.1, read on the forward strand.
GTGCTCCCAGTGCTTGGGATGGCCGATGAACAGCAGCATCGGTGCCAGCGAGCCCGGCGCATCAGATCGCAGGGCGTCCCCCAGCCGGCTCAGCGCGAACCGGCCGTCGCGCCCGTGCTTGAGCAGCGAGTTGCCCGCCAGTGCCCGCATGAGCCGTGCGGTGGCCCCGGGGTGCGAACCCACCCGGCGCGCAACGTCGTCGGCCGATGCGGGGCCGGCCGCCAGGGCGTCGAAGATGCCCAGCTTGGCGCCGACGTACATGGCCTGGGTCAGCCAGGCGCCCTGTCCCAGCTCGAAGAGCGCGACGTTCGCCGGGACGACGGACCGGCGCAACTGGCCCAGCCCGTCACGGACGCGGCCGATGCCGTCGATGAGCCAGGCGGGCGGTGGTTTCTGCGCGTTTGCCACGGGCACACAGTAATGCCACAGCTAACACCCACGCTAGAGCCGATTTCGCGACGGCCCCGGTGCGGCTCACAGGATCAGCCCGGGAATTGTGGATTAGTCTCGGCCGTATGAGATTGTCCGCGATCACCGGCCTCGTCGCGGCAGCGACCGCACTGTCTGTGGTGCTGGCCGGTTGCGACTCCGGCAGCGATGCGAGCGCGTCGTCCGACAACGCGACGAGCGCCGCGCCGACCGCGGCGGACGCGGGCAACAAACAGGCAGCCGACGGCCCCAACCCGACGATTGCCAGCTACATCAAAGACCACAAGATCACCGAACAGCAGGTGCACCGCACCGATCCGGGCGAGCCGAAGGTCGACCTGCCGAAGCCGGACGGCTGGCGGGCCACCGGCGACGACAATCCGCCGTGGGCGTACGACTCGATCATCTACAACGGACCCGTCGACGCGGCGAACTACGCGCCGAGCGTGGTCGCGCTGCTGTCGAAGCTCACCGGTGACGTCGACGCCAAGGCGCTGATGGCCACGGCGCCCGGGGAGATTCAGAACCTACCGGGCTTCACGCCGTCGGGCCCCGGAACGGAAACCAAGGTGCGCGACTACCCCGCCTACCGGATCGCCGGCACCTGGGTGTCCGACGGCAAGACGAAATTCGTCGCGCAGCAGACGGTGATCTTCCCGTCTGACGGGGCAACCTATGTCCTGCAACTGAATGCGGACGGCGCGGCGGACCAGACGCCCATCATCCAGGCGGCCACCGATGTGGTGGCGCGGCAGGTGAAGATCACGCCGTAGCGCTGAAGCTCACCTGCCGCGCGCGAAATCAGTTGTCGCGGATGGCGTCCAGGCGCTTGGTGGCGGCCTCGAACTCGGCGACCAGTTCGGCGATGATGGTCTCGACCGGACGGATCTCGTTCATCCGGCCGACGATCTGACCGACCGGCATCGCGACGGCGGTCGGGTCACCGGACTCGTTCATGCGCTGATGGGCCTCGCTGACCAGGATGTTCTGCAGCGGCATCGGCAGCGGATCGGGCGCGCCCTCGGCGTCCCAGGCGTCGGTCCAGCGGCTCTTGAGCAGCCGGGCCGGCTTGCCGGTGTAGATCTTGCGGCGGACGGTGTCGGCCGAGGTCGCGTTCAGCATCGCCTGCTGCACAACGGAAACGCCCGACTCCAGACGCACACCGAGGTCGTATTCGGCCGACGTCAGGAACGCCGAGCCCATCCAGACGCCCTGTGCGCCCAGTGCCAGGGCGGCGGCCAGCTGCCGTCCCGTGCCGATGCCGCCGGCGGCCAGCACCGGGGCCGAACCACCAAGGGCATCAACGATCTCCGGCCACAGCACCATGGAGCCGATCTCACCGGTGTGGCCACCGGCCTCGTGCCCCTGGGCGACGACGATGTCGACGCCGTTCTCCACGTGCCGCGCCGCGTGCTTGGCCGAGCCGGCCAGTGCGGCCACCGGAACACCCGCGGCGTGCGCCTGGTCGATGACGTCCTTGGGCGGCGAGCCGAGTGCGTTGGCGATCAGCTTGATCGGGTGCTTGAGCGCCACCTCGACGTGGCTGCGCGCCACCGAGTGCAGCCAGCCGAGCACGCCTTCGTTCTTCTCCTCGTCCGCCGGCAGCGGCGGCACCCCGAGCTCGGCGAGGGTCTTGGCGACGAAGTCCTTGTGCCCCTGCGGGATCAGCTTGTTGATGTCGACGCTGGTGCCCTCGGTGGGGACCTTGGCCGGCATCACGATGTCGACGCCGTACGGCTTGCCGTCGGTGTTGGCGTCCATCCACTGCAGGACGTTCTCGAGGTCGTCGGCGTCGTTGAACCGGACGCACCCCAGCACACCCATGCCGCCGGCACGGGTCACGGCCGCGGCCACCTTCTCCGACGGCGTGAAGACGAAGATCGGGTATTCGATCTCGAAGCGTTCGCAGAGTTCGGTTTTCATTTCTCGTTCCTGACTAGGCTTGTGCGCCTGCGTGTTTCGCGTGCACCTCATCGGCGGGACGCGCCTCGGTCTGCTCCTTGGCCCAGCGGTAGTCGGGCTTGCCGGCCGGGGACCGCTTGACCTCGTCGACCAGCCACAGGCTGCGCGGCACCTTGTAGCCGGCGATCTCGCTGCGGACGAACGCATCCAGGTCGGCCAGCGCCGGCTTGGTGCCCTCGCGCGGCTGCACGACGGCCGCGACGTGCTGACCGAAGCGCGGGTCCGGAACGCCGACGACCAGGGCGTCGAACACATCCGGGTGCCCCTTGAGTGCGGCCTCGACCTCTTCGGGGTAGATCTTCTCGCCACCGGAGTTGATCGACACCGAGCCGCGGCCCAGCATCGTCACGCTGCCGTCGGCCTCGACCTCGGCGTAGTCGCCGGGGATCGCGTACCGGACCCCGTTGTAGGTGCGGAAGGTCTCGGCGGTCTTCTTCTCGTCCTTGAAGTAGCCGACCGGGATGTGGCCGCACTTGGCGATGATGCCGCGCACGCCCGAGCCCGGAACCACCTCGTTGCCGTCCTCGTCGAGGACCTTGGTGTTCTTGTCGATGGTGACGCGCGGTCCGCCGGTGTGCGACTGGCCCTTCGCCACGATGCTGGTGCCACCGAAGCCGGTCTCCGACGAGCCGATGGAGTCGGTGATGACGCGGTTCGGCAGCAGCTCGAGGAACTTCTCCTTGAGGCTGGTCGAGAACAGTGCGGCGGTGCTCGCGAGCAGGAACAGCGACGACAGGTCGTACTGGTTGCCGGCTTCCTGGTGCGCCAGCAGCGCGTCCAGCAGCGGCCGCGCCATCGCGTCGCCGGTAAAGAACAGCAGATTCACCTTGTGCTCGTGGATCATTCGCCACGCGGCGTCGGCGTCGAACTCCGGCATCAGCACCACGGTGTGGCCGGTGAACAGCGCCATCCAGGTGGCCGACTGCGTCGCGCCGTGGATCATCGGCGGGATGGGGAGCCGGATCATCGGCGGGTTGGCGGCGGCCTGCTTGGACAGGTCGTATTCGTCGGCGATGGGCTCGCCGGTCGCGAAGTCGGTGCCGCCGAACAGCACTCGGTAGATGTCCTCGTGGCGCCACATGACGCCCTTGGGGAATCCGGTGGTGCCGCCGGTGTACAGCAGGTAGATGTCGTCCTCGCTGCGCGGGCCGAAGTCGCGCTCGGGCGAGCTGTCGGCGATGGCCGAGTAGAACTCGACGCCGCCATATCTGAGGTAGTCGTTGTCGCTACCGTCCTCCACGACCAGGATGGTCTTGAGCAGCGGCAGCTCGGGCAGCACGTTGGCCACCCGGTCGGAGTACTGGCGCTCATGGATGAGGGCGACCATGTCCGAGTTGTCGAACAGGTACTTCAGCTCGCCCTCGACGTAGCGGAAGTTGACGTTGACCAGGATCGCGCCGGCCTTGACGATGCCGAGCATGCCGATCACGATCTCGATGCGGTTGCGGCAGTACAGCCCAACCTTGTCGTCTTTCTTCACGCCCTGCGACTGGAGGTAGTGGGCCAGGCGGTTGGCCTTCTCCTCCAATTGGGCATAGGTCAGTTGTTCGTCGCCACAGATGAGTGCGACGCGGTCCGGCACAGCATCGATGGCGTGCTCGGCGAGATCTGCGATGTTCAGAGCCACGTTACATAAACTAGAACGTGTTACATTTTGTGACAAGTCTAACGATCTCGAGACCGGAAGTTGGTACCCGTGAGCGAACCCGGCGATAGCAAATTGGCTGGCCCCGACGCCCTCATTGAGCAGCGCGGACACACCCTGATCGTCACCCTGAACCGACCTGAGGCGCGCAACGCCCTCTCGTCCGAGATGCTCTCGATAATGGTCGAGGCCTGGGACCGCGTCGACAGCGATCCGGAGATCCGCACCTGCATCCTCACGGGCGCCGGCGGCTACTTCTGCGCGGGCATGGACCTCAAGGGCGCCGCCAAGAAGCCGCCGGGCGACTCGTTCAAGGACGGCAGCTACGACCCGTCGCGCATCGACGGTCTGCTCAAGGGCCGCCGCCTGACCAAGCCGCTGATCGCCGCGGTCGAGGGCCCGGCCATCGCCGGCGGCACCGAGATCCTGCAGGGCACCGACATCCGCGTCGCCGGCGAGAGCGCCAAGTTCGGCATCTCCGAGGCCAAGTGGAGCCTGTACCCGATGGGCGGTTCGGCGGTGCGCCTGGTGCGCCAGATTCCGTACACCATCGCGTGCGACATGCTGCTGACCGGCCGCCACATCACCGCGCAGCAGGCCCTGGACTACGGGCTGATCGGCTATGTGGTGCCGGACGGCACCGCGCTGGAGAAGGCGCTCGAGATCGCCGAGGTGATCAACAACAACGGTCCGCTGGCGGTGCAGGCCATCCTGAAGACCATCCGCGAGACCGAGGGCATGCACGAACTGGACGCCTTCAAGCCCGATACCGCCAACGGTATCCCGGTGTTCCTGTCCGAGGACTCCAAAGAAGGCCCGCTGGCGTTCAAGGAGAAGCGCGCGCCGCAGTTCAAGATGCGCTGATGCACATCGCGGTGACGGGCGGCACCGGCTACGTCGGTGCCCACACCGTCCGCGCCCTGTTGGCGGCCGGGCATACCGTCCGGCTGCTGGTGGTTCCCGGCGGCAGTGACGACGCGGCGCTCGACGCGCTGGGCAGTGTGGGTCCGCTCGAGGTCCTGACCGGCGACATCCGTGATCCCGCAACGGTTTCCGAGCTGCTGACCGGATGCGACGCCGCGCTGCACGCGGCCGGTGTCGTCGGTACCGACAGCCGGCGTACACAGCTGATGTGGGACATCAACGCCTACGCCACCGAGGCCCTGTTGACCCGGGCTTGTGAGTTCGGGCTGGACCCCGTGGTCTCGGTGTCGTCCTACAGCTCACTGTTCCCGCCGACCGACGGTGTCATCGGCCCCGACACTCCCCCGGCACCGGGCCGCAGCGATTACGCCCGCACCAAGGCCTACGCCGACAACGCGGCGCGGCGGCTGCAGGCCGCGGGCGCGCCCGTCGTCGTGACGTACCCGTCGTCGGTCGTCGGCCCGGCATTCCACACAGCAGTTGGTGTGACACAACGTGGTTGGGACCCGATCGTGCGGTACCGCGTCGCGCCGCGGCTGCGCGGAGGCATGCAGATGATCGATGTCGGCGACGTGGCGCGGGTGCACACGGCGCTGATGCGGCCGGGCCGCGGCCCGAAGCGCTATGTCTGCGGCGGGGTGATGCTGACGTTCGATCAGATGGTCGACGCGCTGCAGTCGGCGCTGGGCCGCTCCATTCGGCGGATTCCACTGTCGCCCGGCCTGTTTCGCGGCGTCGGCCGGGTATCGGACTTCGCCGGGCGCTGGCTGCCGCTGGCGGAGGGGCTGAGCTACGAAGCCGCCCTGCTGCTGACGGCCGCCGTCCCCACCGACGACAGCCTGACCCTGGCCGACCTGAGCCTGACCTGGCGCGACCCCCGAGAGTCAATCGTCGAATCTTTTGCGTGATTTGTGCACGATTTTCCGCGGTCATCGCGGAAAATCGTGCACAAATCACGAACGCCGGGGGGATCAGGATGCCAACCACCGACACCTCGCTGGTGCGTGGCCTGCTGCTGCAGTTCGCGCTACGGGTGCTGTTGGCGGTGTTCGTCGGGTTCGGCCTGCTGCTGGAGCCCCCGAACGCGAACCTGCCGCTGCATTGGGGCATCTTCGCGTGCTACCTCGCGATGGTCGCGGCATGGGGTTGGTGGGGACGACGCTCGGCCGACCAGTCCGACCGGCGCACCCAGCGCGTGGTGGCACTGCTCATGCTGTGCGCGGATCTGACTGTGGTGGCGGTCATTTCAGTGGACAGCGGGCTGAGTTCGCCGGAAACCTGGACGTCCGACGTCCTGCAGCACGGGCTGTTCCTGATCCCGCTGATCGCGGCGGCTCAGCTCGATCCCATGGTCAGCGCCATGATCGCCATTCCCACCGTCGCCACGTTCTTCGTCGTCAACTGGATCGACCGGGAAGCCAACGGTGACGAGCCCTGGGGCTCCATCCTGTTGCGGACCGCCATCGTGTTCGGTCTGGCCGCCGGTTCGGTCGCGCTGTCGTGGGTGCAGCAGTCCAAGACCAGGACCATCGCCGGGCTGGCGCAGGAGCGGACCCGTCTGCTCGAAGAGGTGATCAGCCTGGAGAAGCGCGAACGCCAATCCCTCTCGGAGCGCCTGCACGACGGCGCGCTGCAGTACGTCCTGGTGGCGCGGCACGACATGGAGGACGTCCGCGACGGGTCGGTCGAGGGGATGGACCGCGTCGACTTCGCACTCGCGGAATCCTCCCGGCTGCTGCGCGACGTGGTGCGCGAACTGCATCCCGAGGTGCTGGCCCGGTCCGGCCTCAAGGCCGCGATCACCGCACTGGCCGACGGCATTGCCGCACGGACCAGCATCACGGTTCATCTGGACGCCGACGGCTGGCCCGACAGCCTGCGCACCGCCGCCGACCACCTGCTCTACAGCGCGGCCCGCGAGTTCTCGACCAACGCGATCAAACACGCGCACGCCGACAACCTGCGATTCACACTGGCGCACAACGGAAGCCGGGCCGAACTACGCATCGCCGACGACGGCGTCGGCATCCCGCCGGACCGGCTCGCCCAGAGCGTCGAAGACGGTCACATCGGGTTCGCGTCGATCTGCACGAAAGTGCTTGCGACGGGCGGCGAATTCACGGTCACGGGCTCGCCGGGCACCGTCATCTCGATGGCGGTGCCGGCGGCGAGCACGGTCGGCAGCTAGCTCAGAGCACCCGCGGGGCCGGGGTGAACACCACCGGCATGGCCTCGGGGCCGCTGACGAAGTTGGCGGCGCGCAGTGGGATCTCCGCGCCGTCGGCCAAGCGCAGGTCGGGCAGGCGCTGCAGCAGCCGCTCGGTCATCAGGCGCAGCTCCAGCCGGGCCAGCTGGTTGCCCATGCAGAAATGGGTGCCGAAGCCGAAAGCCAAGTGGCTGTTGGGGTTCCGGTCGATATGGAACTCGTCCGGGTTCGGGAACTGGTCACCGTCGAAGTTCGCCGACTCGAACATCAGCATGACCTTCTCGTCTTTCTTCAGCTCAGTGCCGTAGAAGACGGTGTCCGCAGTCAAGGTGCGGCACATGTTCTTGATGGGCGACGTCCAGCGCAGCATCTCCTCGATCGCGCCGGGCATCAGCGACGCATCCGCGACCAAGCGGTCCCACTGGTCGCGGTTGCGCATCAGCTGCTCGGTGCCGCCGGACAGCGTGTGCCGCGTGGTCTCGTCGCCGCCGATCAAGATCAGCAGCGTCTCCATGACGATCTCGTCATCGCTCAGCCGCTGACCTTCGACCTCGGAGTTGATGAACACCGAGAACAGGTCGTCGGTCGGGTTGGCCCGCCGGTCCTTGATGACGTCCATGGTGAAAGCGGTATATGCCGCAAAGGTTTCCATCAGCTTCTGGATCGACGACTCGTCCAGGTGCGACGACAGCCCCGACACCAGCTCGTCGGACCAGTCGAGCAACATCTCACGCTCTTCGGGCACGACACCGAGCATGTCGCCGATGACGGCCATCGGCAGCGGGGCCGCCAGGTCGCGGACGAAGTCGGCCTCGCCCTTCTCACAGACGTTGTCGATCAGCGCATCGACCAGACGCCCGATCGACGGCACCTTGTCCATGACGCGCTTGCGGGTGAAGCCGGCGTTGACGAGCTTGCGCCGCACCAGGTGGGCCGGATCGTCCATGTCGATCATGTACGGCATGCCCGGCTGGTCGGGGCGGATGCCGCCGGCGTTGGAGAACAGCTCGGCGTTGCGCTCGGCGTCGAGCACCGACTGGTAGGTCGTCACCGCGGCTTGTCCGGTGCGGTCCCGGAACACCGGCTCGTTGGCCCGCATCCAGCGGTACGCCTCGTGCGCGGCTGCCCGGTCGGCATAGAACCGGCCGTCGGCCAGGTCAACGTCGGGGCGGGTGATAACACTGGTCACTTGATCTCCTGAGCATCGGCGAAGGTCATGTCTACGTTGTCAGCGGAACCCGAGAGCATGGCGCGTTTCGGCAATCCGAGGGCCGCCAATTCCAGGGCATACGGGTGGTCACCGAGGCGCACCGTCACGCCGCCGGGCCGGTAGCGCACCCCGGACGGTCTCATCACGCCGACGGTCTCCCGGGTGACACCGTCGAGGTGCGAATAGGTCGGGGGCGCCTGGGGTTTCGACGGCGCGGGCACCGGGAAGCCGGGCCGGAAGTCCATCCCGACGGCGAACCGGCCGTCGATGGTGACGTCGAAACCGAAGTTCTTCTCATCGCGAACGACAAAGTCCGCCATGACCTTCGGATATCCCCAGATCGATCGGCCGGCCTCCAGCGTGAAGGTCTGATCGACGGGCAGGTGATGGATGAAGGCACCGGCGGACTGCAGGGCGCGCAGGCCCGAGGCGTCCGAGCCGGGCGGGTTCACCATGATGTTGGTGCCGTACTCGTAGTACTCACCGAGGTCGCTGTCGACGTAGTGCATGAGCATCAGCACGGCCACCGCCCGGCGCCGGCGATACCGGCACACCTGCAGGCCGCTGTAGTCGATCATGCGCTGGGCGGCATCGGCGTCGACCGAGAACATCGCCATGTGCTGCGTCGCCTTGCGGACGCGCACGGGCATGGTCAGCACCGTGCCGGCAATGACATGCTGCGACGGTGCGGACTCGGTGGCGTCTGTCACAGCACAAATCTAGAACACGTTATAGACACTTTGCAATAAGTGTCTACTGCGGACTTCGCCAGCAGACGTAAACCTGCACGTCGACAACCCAAAACGACAGTTTTACGTCTGCTCGCGAGGGAAACTAGACCAATTCAGCCAGCTGGTTGATCTGCTCGACCGACTTGGCCCCGACGACCATCATCGTCACGCCCGAGGCCTCCCAGGCCTTGATCTGTTCCTTGACGTAGTCGAGGTTGCCGACGATCGCCGAGTCGTCGACCAACTCGTCCGGAATGACCTTGGCCGCCTCGTCCTTACGGTCGCTGCGGAACAGCTTCGTGACGTCGTCGACGACCTCGGAGTAGCCCATGCGGCGGTACACCTCGGCGTGGAAGTTGGTGTCCTCGGAGCCCATGCCGCCCATGTAGAGCGCCAGGTGCGGCTTCATCATCTCCATGACCATCGGCCGGTCGTCGGTGACGATGATCTGCGCGGTCGCACAGATTTCGAACGTCTCACGGGTACGACGGGCACCGGCGCGGGCGAAGCCCTCGTCGAGCCATTCGTTGTACATGCCGGAGATGCGCGGCGAGTAGAAGATCGGCAGCCACCCATCGGCGATCTCGGCGGCCAGCGCGACGTTCTTGGGGCCTTCGGCGCCCAGCATCACCGGGATGTCCGCGCGCAGCGGATGCGTGATGGGCTTCAGCGGCTTACCCAGCCCCGTCGTGCCCTCACCCGAGAGCGGCAGCGGGTAGTGCGGGCCGGCGCTGGTCACCGGCGCCTCGCGGGCCCACACCTGGCGCAGGATGTCGATGTATTCGCGGGTGCGCGCCAACGGCTTCGGGAACTTCTGGCCGTACCAGCCCTCGACGACCTGCGGCCCCGAGACGCCGAGGCCCAGGATGTGGCGGCCGCCCGACAGATGGTCGAGGGTCAGCGCTGCCATGGCACACGCCGTGGGCGTGCGGGCCGACATCTGGATGACCGAGGTGCCCAGGCGCATCCGTGTGGTTTCCCGGCCCCACCAGGCCAGCGGCGTGTAGGCATCCGAGCCCCAGGCCTCCGCGGTGAAGACGGTATCGAAACCGGCTTCCTCCGCGGCGGCGACGAGCGTCGCGTGGTCGGTGGGCGCCTTGGCGCCCCAGTATCCGAGCTGCAAACCGAGTTTCATGGGGTCGCCTTTCCGAGGGTGCTTGCCACGATTGTTAGAACCTGTTCTACTCGATGCCGTGAGCGTTAGCCAAAGCAGCCCAGCCCAGATGGCAGGCCATGAGCCGCCCCTTTCGGCTCCGCTGAAACTGTCATTCGACTACACCCGTTCAGTCGGTCCGGTCCTGAGTCAGTTCTTCACCGCGCTGCGCGGACGACGCATCGTCGGCACCCGCGGTTCGGACGGCCGGGTACACGTCCCGCCCGCCGAGTATGACCCTGTCACGTACGAGGCCCTGACCGAGGTGGTTCCGGTTTCCAGTGTCGGCACCGTGGTGTCGTGGACCTGGCAGCCCGAGCCCCTGGAAGGCCAGCCCCTGCAGCGTCCGTTCGCCTGGGCGCTGATCAAGCTGGACGGCGCCGACACCCCGCTGTTGCACGCCGTCGACGCCCCGGAGGGGTCGCTGAAGTCCGGCGATCGCGTCCGCGCGCACTGGGTCGACGAGCCTGTCGGTGCCATCACGGACATCGCGTACTTCGTGCCCGGGGAAGACGCTGCAGAACCGTTGCCGGCCGACGATCGCGACCCCGTGACCATGCTGGTCTCGCCGTCGTCCATCGAAATCCAGCACACCGCTTCACTTCCCGAGAGCACCTTCCTGCGCGGCCTGCAGGAGGGCAAGCTGCTCGGTGGCCGCACCAAGGTCGGCCGCGACGGCAAGCCGGGCCCGGTGCTGTTCCCGCCGAAGGAGGCCGACCCGGCCACCGGCATGGTCCTCGACGAGTTCGTCGAGCTGCCCGACCGCGGCACCGTCACGACCTTCGCGATCATCAACATCCCGTTCCCGGGTCAGCGCATCAAGCCGCCGTATGTGGCCGCCTACGTGCTGCTCGACGGTGCCGACATCCCGTTCCTGCACCTGGTCACCGAGATCGACGCGGCCGACGTCCGGATGGGCATGCGGGTCGAGGCGGTGTGGAAGCCCCGTGAGGAATGGGGCCTGGGCATCGACAACATCTCGCACTTCAAACCGTCCGGCGAACCCGACGCCGACTACGACTCGTACAAGCACCACCTGTAAAGGGCCACAATGACTTCCAGCGATGTAGCTGTCGTCGGGTTCGCGCATGCGCCGCATGTGCGCCGCACCGACGGCACCACGAACGGCGTCGAGATGCTGATGCCGTGCTTTGCCAAGCTGTTCACCGAGTTGGGCCTGCAGCAGACCGACATCGGCTTCTGGTGCTCAGGTTCTTCGGATTACCTTGCCGGCCGGGCCTTCTCGTTCATCTCGGCCATCGACTCCATCGGCGCGGTGCCGCCGATCAACGAGTCGCACGTCGAGATGGACGCCGCGTGGGCGCTGTACGAGGCCTACATCAAGATCCTGACGGGTGAGGTCGACACTGCGCTGGTCTACGGCTTCGGCAAGGGCAGCGCCGGCACCCTGCGCCGGGTGCTGGCCCTGCAGACCGACCCGTACACCGTCTCGCCGCTGTGGCCGGACGCCGTCTCGATGGCGGGCCTGCAGGCCCGGTTCGGCCTGGACGCCGGCAAGTGGACCGCCGAGCAGATGGCGCAGGTGGCGCTGGACTCGTTCGCCGTCGCCGAGCGCGTCGACCGCCTCGAGTCCGCGTCCAGCGTCAGCGAGCTGCTGTCCCGGCCGTTCTTCGCCGACCCGCTGCGCCGTCACGACATCGCGCCGATCACCGACGGCGCGTCCGCGATCGTGCTGGCCTCGGCCGACAAGGCGCGCGAACTGCGCGAAAACCCGGCCTGGATAACCGGTTTCGAGCACCGCATCGAGACCCCGATCCTGGGTGCCCGTGACCTCACGGTCTCGACGTCGACCGCCGCTTCGGCCGCCGCCGCCACCGGTGGGGACCCCGGCTCGATCGACATCGCCGAACTGCACGCGCCGTTCAGCCACCAGCAGCTGATCCTCACCGAGGCGATCGGGCTCAAGGACTCCACCAAGATCAACCCGTCGGGCGGCGCGTTGGCCGCCAACCCGATGTTCTCCGCCGGCCTGGAGCGCATCGGCTTCGCCGCCGAGCACATCTTCAACGGCTCGGCGAACCGCGTGCTGGCCCACGCCACGAGTGGTCCTGCGCTGCAACAGAATCTGATTGCCGTCCTGGAGGGTAAGAACTGATGGCGAACAAAGCTGCCGTCCTCGGTACTGGACAGACCAAGTACGTCGCCAAGCGTTCCGATGTCTCGATGAACGGCCTGGTGCGCGAGGCCATCGATAGAGCGCTCGCCGACTCCGGTTGCACCATGGCCGATATCGACGCCGTCGTCGTCGGCAAGGCACCGGACTTCTTCGAGGGCGTCATGATGCCCGAGCTGTTCATGGCCGACGCCACCGGCGCCACCAACAAGCCGCTGATCCGCGTGCACACCGCCGGTTCGGTGGGTGGCTCGACCGCGATCGTCGCCGCCAGCCTGGTGAAGTCCGGCAAGTACCGCCGCGTGCTGACCATGGCGTGGGAGAAGCAGTCCGAGTCGAATGCCATGTGGGCGCTGTCGATTCCGGTGCCGTTCACCAAGCCGGTCGGCGCGGGCGCGGGCGGCTACTTCGCCCCGCACGTGCGGGCCTACATCCGTCGCTCGGGCGCGCCGGAGAACATCGGCGCCATGGTCGCGGTCAAGGACCGGCTCAACGGCGCCAAGAATCCGCTGGCGCACCTGCACCAGCCCGACATCACCGTCGAGAAGGTGATGTCGTCGCAGATGCTCTGGGACCCGATCCGTTTCGACGAGACCTGCCCGTCGTCCGACGGTGCGGCCGCGCTGGTGATCGGCAACGAGGAAGTGGCCGACGCCCGCGTCGCCGAGGGACATCCGGTGGCCTGGATCCACGCCACCGCGCTGCGCACCGAACCGCTGGCCTACTCGGGCCGCGATCAGGTGAACCCGCAGGCCGGCCGCGACGCGGCCGCCGCCCTGTGGCGCGATGCCGGGATCACCAGCCCGATCGACGAAATCGATTGCGCCGAGGTCTATGTGCCGTTCTCGTGGTACGAGCCGATGTGGCTGGAGAACCTGGGCTTCGCGCCCGAAGGTGAAGGCTGGAAGCTGACGCAGGCGGGCGAGACCGCCATCGGCGGCAAGATTCCGTTCAACGCCTCCGGCGGTGTGCTCTCGTCGAATCCCATTGGCGCATCCGGCATGATCCGCTTCGCCGAGTCGGCCATCCAGGTCATGGGTAAGGCCGGCGACCACCAGGTCGAGGGCGCCCGCAAGGCACTGGGCCACGCGTACGGCGGTGGCGCACAGTACTACTCGATGTGGGTCGTCTCGAGCGACAAGCCTGGAAAGAACTGACATGACGGTTTCCGATCCGAATCATCCCGCGCACCTGGCCGGCAAGCGGTCACGCGATGCCGTCGCCGCCCGCGACAAGGAGGCCTGGCTGGCCAACTTCGCCGACGACGCCATCGTGCAGGACCCGATCGGGCCGTCGTTCCTCGATCCCGAGGGCAAGGGACACCGCGGCAAGGAAGCCATCTCGGCCTTCTGGGACAAGGCGATCGCGCCCACCGACAGTCTCGTGTTCAACTTCGAGACCACCTACCAGTGCGGTGACGAGGAAGCCAACGTCGGCAACATCGTGACCACCATCGGCGGGCACGACTTCACCACCCACGGCGTCTTCACCTACCGCGCCAACGAAGCCGGGCAGCTACTGGCACTGCGCGCCTTCTGGGAAGCGCCGCGTACCTCGTGATTTGTGCACGATTTTCCGCGCTGGCCGCGGAAAATCGTGCACAAATCACCGGTTAGAAAGTCCAGGAACCCGACGGCTGCAGGACGAAGCCGTGGCCGCCGTCGGTGGTGTCGATACAGGCGGTGACGCCACCGGCTACCACGCCGCATGTCGTGGTCGCCAGAGTCACCTTCTCCCCGGGCGCCAGTAGTGGCGCGCCGGCCAGATCGGCCGGGACGTCGCCGCGGTAGTTGCTGACCGTCCCCGCATTGGCCGCGTGCAGCTGTGCCACCCCGAAATCACGTGGCGCCTTGGCGGTGGGATCGACCGTGACGCCCAGACCCGCCATCCCCGGCACCGGCCCGTAGCACCGCACGACCGGCCCGGTGCCGGACAACGTGCTGAGCAGACACGCCAGTCCGTCGGGCGTGGAGAACTTCACCATCTGCTGATCGGTGCGCTGGTACGTCGTCAGGTGCGTGTTCGTGACGACGTTGAACCCCGAGAAGTCGGGAAAGTTGGGCGGCGGCGCGGCGTGCGCCAACGGAGCCGTCAGCGCGATGGAGGCACCGGCCAGGACGAAGAGCGGCAGCTTCATGCGCCCAGTCTTGGCCGAACGTCGGCCGGATTGTCCGATTTCGGCGAAATCCGGGCTCTACAGCTCTTCCAGCCCCGCCAGGTAGCGCTCGGCCAGCTCGCGGTAGGCCTGCGGGTTGGTGTTGATCCACGTCTCGGCGCCGGTCCCGGCGATCGGGCCGCGAATCTTGGCCGGCGAACCCACGACCAGCACCTCGTCGGGGATCTTGGTCCCGGCGACCACCAGCGAGTGGGCCGCGACCAAGCTGCGCCGGCCGATCACCGCGCCGTCGAGGATGGTGCTGTTGTTGGCGATCAGCGCTTCGGCACCGACATGGGCGCCGTGCACGACGCACAGGTGGGCGATGGTCGCGCCGGGCCCGATGTCGACCGGAATGCCCGGCGGGGCGTGCAGCACGGACCCGTCCTGCACGTTTGCACCATTGCGGATGACGACGGGCGCGTAATCGGCGCGCAGAACCGCGTTGAACCACACCGAGGCCCCGGCTTCGACACGAACATCGCCGATCAGGACGGCGGTGGGGGCGATGAACGCCGTGGGGTCGACGACCGGGCTTCGGCCCTCGAACGAGTAAAGCGGCATGACATAGATATACCGCAGGTCGGGACGCTTGCATTGCGCTGCACCGAGGAAAAACTGTAACGTGTTCTAGTTACTAGGCACAGATTGGGAGGCCAAGGTGAGCACCGAAACCGCGGGGGTTCGCGAGATCGATACCGGCGCGCTGCCGGACCGCTTTGCCCGTGGATGGCACTGCGTGGGTCCTGTGAAGAACTTCCTGGACGGCAAGCCGCATTCTTTCGAGGCGTTCGGCACCAAATTGGTGGTGTTCGCGGACTCGAAAGGCGACCTGAAAATCCTGGACGGCTACTGCCGCCACATGGGCGGGGACCTGTCGCAGGGCACCATCAAAGGGGACGCGGTCGCCTGCCCGTTCCACGACTGGCGCTGGGGCGGGGACGGCAAATGCCAACTCGTGCCCTACGCCAAGCGCACGCCGCGCCTGGCCCGCACCCGCGCCTGGCAGACCGACGTCCGCGGCGGCCTGCTGTTCGTCTGGCACGACCACGAGGGCAACGCCCCCACCGACGAGGTCCGCATCCCGGAGATCCCCGAAGCCGCCAGCGACGAGTGGACCGACTGGCAGTGGAACTCGATGCTCATCGAAGGCAGCAACTGCCGCGAGATCATCGACAACGTCACCGACATGGCGCACTTCTTCTACATCCACTACGGCCTGCCGACGTACTTCAAGAACGTCTTCGAAGGCCACATCGCCAGCCAGTACCTGCACAACGTGGGCCGCCCCGACATCGGCGGCATGGGCACCCAGTACGGCGAAGCGCACCTGGATTCGGAAGCCTCGTACTTCGGGCCGTCGTTCATGATCAACTGGCTGCACAACAACTACAGCGGCTACAAGGCCGAGTCGATCCTGATCAACTGCCACTACCCGGTCAGCCAGGACGCCTTCGTGCTGCAGTGGGGCGTCATCGTCGAAAAGCCCAAGGGCATGGACGAAAAGACCACCCAGAAGCTCGCCGACGCCATGACCGACGGGGTCAGCAAGGGCTTCATGCAGGACGTCGAAATCTGGAAGCACAAAACCCGCATCGACAACCCGCTGCTGGTCGAAGAAGACGGCGCGGTCTACCAGATGCGCCGCTGGTACCAGCAGTTCTACGTCGACGTCGCCGACATCACCCCGGACATGACCGACCGCTTCGAGTTGGAGATCGACACCACCGTCGCCAACGAGAAATGGCAAGGCGAAGTGGCCGAGAACCTGCGCCTGCAGGCCGAGGCCAAGGAATCCGCAGAGCAGACCAGCTGATGACCCAGCACAGCGGGCGGGATCAGGCTCGGAGCCCATTTGTCGGCACCGCCGACGAAGCCGAGAGCCTGGCCCGTTCGATGCTGCAGCTGATGGGTCATGGCGAAGACGACGACCACGCCCATCCCGCATCCGATGCACCGGCGAACGGATCCTGGTCCAAAGCACCGGATTTCGCCGGTGACCCGGTGCGGCTGGCCGCGGTTCGTGAAGCCACCGCGGCCGACCGTCAGCGGTACCTGACCTCGGGCCTGGTTCCGGTGGACTGCCGGTTCTGCCACTCGACGGTATCGGTGAAGAAGTTGGGTCCGGAACACACTGCGGTGCAGTGGAATTCGGAGGCGACGCAGCGGTGCGCGTATTTCAGCGAGATCCGTGCCGAAGGCGGCGACCCCAGCCGCAGCCGCTCGTGCCCGAAGATGTCCGACAGCATCAAGCATGCGGTCGCCGAGGGGTGCCTGGAAGAGTTCTCCACCGCCCCCTCCCCCGGCGACGGCTGAGTTTCTCTCGCGCAGAAACGCGAAAACCCCCTGAATCGCTTGATTCAGGGGGTTTTCGCGATTGTTCAGCTGTTACAGGTTGGCGAAGCGCTCCTTGACCTGTTCCTCGGTCAGCCCGTAGTCGGACAGCGAGTAGGTGTGCTTCGGTGCGCGCGGACCCTGCTGACTCTGGGCGTGGCTCTCGCTGATGGCCTCGCGTGCGGCGTCGGTGAACTCGATGTCGAACGTGCGGTAGATGCCCTCGACGGCGCCGACCGGGTCCTTGATGAACTCGAAGTAGTCGACATCGCAGAACTGCTTGGGATCATGCTTGGCCCGTTCGGCGTTGAACAGCTCCAGGCCCCGTGACCACGTTTCCATCGAGTCGTCGCCGATCACCTTGCCCGTGAACGTGTTCGACCAACCCTCTGTGGTGTGCTGCGCGAGTGAGCACATCGACGCCATGATGGTCTCGGCCGGCCGGTGGCATTGCACCACCAATGCGTCCGGGTACACCTTGAACAGCGCATCCAGCGCGAACAGATGGCTGGGATTCTTGAGCACCCAGCGCTTTTCAGGCTCGTTCAGCCCGATCAACTGTAGGTTCTTGCGGTGCCGCTGGTAGGACTTGGTCCAGTCCTGCCGGGCCAGCCACTGCGCGTACGACGGGACGTGCGCCAGCGTCTCGTAGGACACCGAGTGCAGCGACTGACGCAGCAGCTGCCAGCATTCCTCGACCTCGTCGGCCGTCATGAAGTGCAGGCCCGTGTAGTCCGGGTTCTCTTCGTGAGCCTGCTTGAACCGCGCATCGAGTGCACTGAAAACCGGGTTGTCGGACCAGGTTTCGCGCGGTGGCCGGGGCTGCGGGAACTCGGCCAGCC
This sequence comes from Mycobacterium sp. 360MFTsu5.1, assembly GCF_000383495.1. Taxonomy (NCBI): domain Bacteria; kingdom Bacillati; phylum Actinomycetota; class Actinomycetes; order Mycobacteriales; family Mycobacteriaceae; genus Mycobacterium; species Mycobacterium sp. 360MFTsu5.1. The sequence continues at coordinate 181,337 of NZ_KB911465.1, forward strand.
ACATCTCCAGGCCCTGGTGCCGCGGGTCGGCCGTCAGCAGCCGGTGGATCACCGTGGTGCCGGTGCGCGGCAGGCCGGTGACGAAGATGGGCCGCTCGATCGGCACGTCGGCGTGCTGCGGGTACTGCTTGAACGCCGCGTTGGACACCAGGCGGGCCACCAGCGCGTTGCGGGTGAAGAACCGCTGCATCTTGCTGCCGAGCTCGGTCAGGTCGGCCTCGCGCCGGTACGAATCCAGCAGCACGCCAAGAGCTTCCAGGTAGTTGTCGTCGTCGCCGCCGAAGTCGTCCAGGCCACAGGCCTTGACGGCCGAGGCGTGCAGGTCCTCGACAGTGCCGACGTTGGTCCGAAGTGCGCTCATGCCTTGTACTCCCCGCAGTTGACGTCGAGCGACTGGCCGGTGATGCCACTGGCCAGGTCACTGGCCAGGAACAGGATGGCAGAAGCCACCTCGTCCTCGGTCGGCAGCCGCTTGAGGTCGGAGCCGGCGGCCGACGCCGCGTAGATCTGCTCGACGGTGGTGCCGTACTTCTGGGCTTGATGGCTGAAGTAGCCCTCCAGGGTTTCGCCCCAGATGTAGCCCGGCATCACGGAGTTCACCCGGATGCCCTTCTCGCCCAGCTCGGTCGAGAGGGTCTGGGACATGGCCAGCAGGGCCGACTTCGCCATCTTGTAGGCGCCGTACTTGGCCTGCGAATGCCGCACGACCATCGAATTCACGTTCACCACCGAGCCTTTGGCGGTCTCGAGCGCCGGGGTGAAGCCCTGGGTCATGCGCAGCGCGCCGAACACCGTCAGCTCGATCGCATCGCGCATGTGCTCAAAGGTGGTGTTCGCGAAGGGCTTCATCGACGGCACCCGGAACGCGTTGTTGATCAACACGTCCGCCTTGCCGAACTCCTCCGTGGTGCGGGCCACCACATTGGCGACCTGCTCCTCGTCGGTGATGTCGGCGCCCACCACCAGTGCGCGGCGGCCCAGCTCCGTCACCTCCTTGGCGACGACCTCGAGTCGCTCCACCGTGCGGGCCACCAGCACCAGGTCGGCGCCGTTCTCCGCACATCGGCGCGCCAGCGTCGTCCCGAGCCCAGGCCCGACGCCGCTGATCACCACCACCTTGCTCGTCAGCAGTCCGCTCACGGTCAGCCCACCATCCTCTCGCCAATAAGCCTCTGGCGCAGCGCAATCCGCGCACGCCAATCTTCTTCGGAAATCTTGTTGGTCTCGTAGAACGGCAGCTTCGACGCCACCTCATCGAGGCCCACGACCTCGCACGTCGGGCCGTCCTCGGCCGTCAGCTCGCGGGACACCCGCTGCCAACGGAACTGCAGGTAGCCCTTGGCGTGGCCGAGGGTCTCGCACCAGTTGGTCACGCCCGGGTTGTTCTCGGACACCACGATCCGGATCTTGCCGTCCGGATCCGCCTGTGCCTGAGTGCCGTTCAGTGACGTCTGGTGATTGATGTAGTCCAGCGAGATGTACCAGAGGCTGCCGAGCTGGAAGCCCAGGTAGGGCGCATCCGACACCGGCAGCGTGATAACCATGGCCTGGTCGGGCGTCATGTCGTAGTGCCCGACGGACGAGTACTGGGTGGCCAGCCCGCCCGGGGTCAGTCGCGGCGCGGTGAGTGTGTTGACCGGCAGGTTGTCGTAGAACCACTTCGGGAACTGCAGCCAGGTCTTGACGCGCTGTACCAGCTGCTTGCCGGCGACCGCGTACCGCTTCTCGATCAGCTCGCGGGTCAACGGCTCCGGTGCGGTGCCCGCGGTGTCGGTGCGGGAGATCGCGAACGAACCGCGCTGCGCCGACCAATCGTTGTAGACCTCGCGGATCACCAGCTGCGCCGGGGTGGCCGGCGTGAACCGCCACTCGAACGTGCCGTCGGCCGCGATGTCGAGCTTGCGGTCGTCGAACGCCGTCTCGCTGTCCGGCACGTTGGCGTCGGTGTACTCACCGCCGAGCAGCTGGAAGCTGACGTCGGTGGTGGTGCCGCGACGCCCGGTGACGACGTACTCGTGGCCCGGCTGCACGCGCGTCCCGAAGTACATGGTGTCGGGGTTGTCGAGGCCCATCTTCTCGAACGGGCCGGTGCCGCTGTGCAGGAACGGGTGGTCCTTGTCGAAGTCGAACGCGACGTGCGTGCACGATGCGATACAACCGGCGAGGTATTGCAGGCCTTCGAGCAGATCGGCCTCGGTTTCGATGAACGGCGCCGCGGCGACAAGGCGCTCCGCCTCGGCGACGGCGTCGACGAACGACTGCGTGAACATACGGTCAGCACCCTTCCGTTCCAATATTGGAACGCATCGGTAGATATTCCGACTGAAGAGTAGAACGTGTTGCAGTTCGTCGTCAATGCCGCGCAGGTCGGCAGGAACGGCTGAATTACCGGCCGCCGGTCCATATTTGGACCGATGTCGTACATTCCTTGCCATGACTGACACCGGCCGCTCGTCGCCGCCCACCGCCCGCGTCGTCGCGGTGCTGGATTTCCTGGCCAGTCACCCCCAGGAACAATTCGGGCTGTCCGAGTTGGCGCGCCGGCTCGACCTCAGCAAGCCCACCTGCCTGGGCATCGTCACCACGCTTGCCGATGCCGGTTATCTGGTGCGTGATGCCGCCGAGAAGACCTACCGGCTGGGCCCGCGGTTGATCACGCTGGGCCACACCGCACAGGAGTCCATGCGCATCAGCCCGGCCGCGCGGGCGGAACTGCGCCGGCTCTCGGAGGCGTTCAACGCCACGGCGGCGTTGTCGGCGGTCGTCGACGACCGCATCACCCTGCTGGAACTCGTTGCCCCGCACGGCAGTCCGGAGCCGGTGCAGGTCGGGCAGAGCTATCCGTTCGCGCCGCCGGTCGGCCTGATGTTCGTGCTGTGGGATGAGCGTGCGGTGCGCGACTGGCTGGCCAAGGAGCCGACGATCCCGCTGCGCACCGACAGTGCGCGGCTGGAACGGGTCATCACCGAGTGCCGCGAATCGGGTTATCTCGTGGAGCGGCTGACACCGGGCGGCCGGCGGCTGTACGCCATGATGGCCGGCATGTCGAGCAACCTGCCCGACGAATTACGGGTTCTGCTGGGCGAACTCGTCTCCGACATCGGTGAGCGCGTATATCTGCCCAGCGAATCGAACACGGCGGCGGGTGCCCGGGCCAAGCACGACATCAGCGTCATCGCCGCACCGGTGTTCGACCATCACCAACGCCAGGTGATGGTGCTGTCACTGCAGATCGGCCATGCCCTGACCGACGCGGAGATCAGTAAGCGAGCGCGCGGGCTGGTTGCCACCGCCGAGACGCTGACGGCGCAACTCGGCGGGTCCCAGCCCGGCCGAACGTGAGCTCATGCGCGAAACCCGTTGACGGATAGACACATTCGCTCACGTTCAGCCAGCGGCGACTAGACGCCGTTGAGGACGGCCAGCGCGTCGGTCGGCGCGACCTGCAGGCCGCAGCGGTCCTTGAACGCGGCCAGCGGGGCCTGGATGCCGCGCAGCGCGTCGGCCTCGTCGGGGTGGGCCTTGAAGTAGTTGTCGAACTGGCTCATGGCGGCGAACGCCGACTGCCGGGTGGCGTCGAGCAGTGCGGCATCGGCATCCGGGTGCGCGGCGAAGTAGTCCGACAGCTGCAGCGTGACCGAGCTGATGGTCTTGGCGAGCGTCGCGGTGCTGCAGTCGGCGACCGTAGCCGCGGGGGCGACGGTGGTCGTCGTCGTGGTAGACGGTGCGGTGGCGGACGTGGTCGGCGTCGCCGAGGTCGTCGGGGTCGCGGCGGTGGTCGCGGTCGTGGTCGGCGAAGCGGTGGCCGACGTCGTCGGCGACGTCGGGCTCACGGGATCGGCCGATGCACGCGGCACGACAAGGGCGGCACAGGCGGCACCCAGGGCAATGAAGCCGAGGGTGGAACGGCCGAACGTAACGGCACGAGTCATGGAATCCTCCTTTGTTCTGGCCGCATCCGTCTTCCCCGGCCTCTGGGTATGTTTCGCTCAGCCCGGTACAGCTGTTACACAAGCGGCCAAAGTTGCAGGTCAGCATGGCCCGAAGCGGCAAATATTCGCTTTCGTGAATTAGCTCGGCTGTGCTGGTATTGGGGCATGCGCGCTTCGCCCTGGCCACTGGCGGAACTGGAGGTGATCACTCCGGTTCTGCGGCTCTGCCATGTGACCGACGAACTGGCCGACCAACTCGCCCGACTGGCCGCCCAGGGCATCCACGATCCGGCCACCATGCCGTTCTCGGTCCCGTGGACCGACGCGGTCTCCCCCGAACTGGAACGCAACACCGTCCAGTACTTCCGGCAGACCCGCGCCGAGGTGTCGACGGAGCACTGGGACGTGCCGATGGCCGTCATCGTCGGCGACGCAGCCGTGGGCGTCTGTGTGGTGACCGCCGACGGCTTCCCCGCCCGCCGGACCGTGTCCACCGGTTCTTGGCTGGGTCGTCGATATCAGGGCCGCGGCCTCGGCCGGGAGATGCGCACGGCCGCACTGCAGCTGATCTTCGCCGGATTCGACGCCGACCTGGCGACCACCCGGGCCTGGCACGACAACGCGGCGTCACTCGGCGTCACGCGGTCGCTGCCGTACGTACAGACCGGCTCGTCGCGGCAGTCGCGGCGTGGGGTCTTCGACACCATGCTGGAGTTCACCATGACGCGCGACCAGTGGAAGGCCTTGCGACGCGACGACATCCAGTTGGTGGGCGTCGACGCCGTACTCGATCAGCTGGGGCTGCGCCGGAACTGAACCGATGGGCGCCAGAAAAATTGGTGTCCGGAACCGGTGCGCCAGGCTCATAGGCTCGAGTAGTGACGTACGACGACGCCGAGTGGCACTACGACAGCGTCGGGGAACTCGACCTCGATGTGAGCGCGGCGAGCACCCACATCGGGATGTTCATGGCCTGGTTGGCGTTGCACGGCCTCACCCAACCTGATTGCAATCCAACCGAATTGCAGAGCCGGACCGTCACGCCCGGCGAGTACCTGCGGCGATACTGCGTCAATCAGATCGATCCGTCGATGCTGACCGACACCGGAAACGCCTTCGCCGCTGCCGGTTACCGGACCTACCTCTCGCAGTATCGCAACGTGCCCGCTGTCGCTCGTCATGGCGAGCGGTACGGCGAACCGGACACCTGGGATACCTACGACGAGGTCGCCGCGATGATCGACGAGCTGTACGCCGAGTGGCGTTCCGCCGTCAGCTGACCGCTGCGATCGCGAACGGCAGCACCGCCGGCGCACCGGCGGTGCGCAGCACCTGCGTCGCCATGGTCATGGTCCAGCCGGTGTCGACGAGATCGTCGACCAGCAGCACCGGACCGCTCACGTCCAGCGTGGGCGCTTCCCATGAATCCACCAGCGCCGCAACACGGTACGCAGAATTGGCCGCCGTCACGGGACGCCGCTGCGGCCGGTAGTACAGCGTGCCCAGGTTCTGCAGCCGGCCCAGCTCCGCCAGCCGGGTGACGAGCGACCCGATCAGCTGCGGGTGCCGCTCGGAGTCCAGACCCATCACCGCCACCGGGCGGTCTTTCCAGTTCCAGGCCTTGAGAACCGCAACCGCCGCCTGCACCACGGCGTCGGGGACCTCGGCGTCGGGCCCGTCGAGCAATTGGCGCAGCCGGGCGCCCCACCCCAGGTCGGTCAGTCGCCCGATGACGCGGCCCGGCTCGGCGCCACCGGATATGCGTCCGGACAACCCGATTCCCAGGGAGCCCAGCCCCGTCGGCCACTGTTTACGCGGGGCGAGCTCCACGCCGGGCCGCATCAGCTGGTCCCGCACCGTCGACGCGGCCTCCGCATCGACGTCGGCGGCGTAGCGCGCACCCGCACAGTTGTCGCACCGGCCGCAGCCCCGGCCGTCGAGCTCGGGATCGTCGAGTTGGCTGCGCAGGAACACCATTCGGCACTCGGTCGTCGCCTGGTAGTCCAGCATGGCCTGCTGCTCGCGCTGCCGCGCGGCATCCAGATTGCGGTAGCGCTCCTCGTCGTACGACCACGGCTCGCCGGTACTGATCCAGCCGCCCTTGACGCGGCGCACCGCACCGTCGACGTCGAGCACCTTGAGCACCATCTCGAGCCGGGACCGGTTGAGGTCGACCAACGGTTCCAGGGCCGCGGTCGACAGCGCCCGGTCCGGTTCGAGTTCGCCGATCACCTTGCGTACCAAGGCTTCCGACGGGAACGCGACCGACGCGAAGTACCGCCAGATGTCAGCGTCCTCTTTGCCCGGCAGCAGGATCACCTCGGCGCTCGACGTGGCGCGGCCGGCACGGCCAACCTGCTGGTAGTACGCGATGGGTGACGACGGAGCGCCCAGGTGCACGACGAAGCCCAGGTCCGGTTTGTCGAACCCCATGCCCAGCGCCGAGGTGGCGATGAGCGCCTTGACCCGGTTGTTCAGCAGGTCGGCTTCCAGCTGTTCGCGTTCGGCGGCTTCAGTGGATCCGGTGTAGGAGGCGACGGTGTGGCCCTGCTCGCGCAGCAGCGCGGCGATGTCATGTGCCTGCGACACCGTCAGGGTGTAGACGATGCCCGAGCCGGGCAGCGAATCCAGATGCGCCGCAAGCCATGCCGCCCGCTGCGCCGGGCCCCCGGCATGCACCACCGACAGGCGCAGCGACTCCCGGTCCAGCCCGCCGCGCAGCACCAGGGTATCCCCGCCGCCGACGCCCAGCTGGGCAGCCACATCCTGCACCACGCGGTCGTTGGCAGTCGCGGTGGTGGCGAGCACCGGTATGCCCGAACCCAACTCACCGATCAGGGTGCGGATGCGCCGGTAGTCGGGCCGGAAGTCGTGGCCCCAGTCGGAGACGCAGTGCGCCTCGTCGACGACGACGAGTCCGGCGTCGGCGGCCAGTGCGGGCAGGACGGCGTCACGAAAGTCAGGGTTGTTCAAGCGCTCCGGGCTGACCAGCAGCACGTCGAGGTCTCCGGAGGTGACCCGCTGGTGCACCTCGTCCCACTCGGTGACATTGCTGGAGTTGATGGTGGCGGCGCGGACGCCCGCGCGTTCGGCCGACGCCACCTGGTTGCGCATCAGCGCCAGCAGCGGCGAGACGATGACGGTCGGGCCGCGGCCGGCGGCCCGCAGCAGCTTGGCGGCGATGAAGTACACCGCGGACTTGCCCCACCCGGTGCGCTGCACCACCAGCGCTCGGCGACCCTGGACCACCAGGGCCTCGATGGCCACCCACTGATCGTCGCGCAGCACCGCGCCGGGGCCGGCGAGCTGTTCGAGCAGGGCCTGCGCGTCAGTACGCGTAGGTGTTGCGGGGCTTGGGGATGGGCTCGGCACTGGTCACTTCCATGGTCGGGACGAAATTCGTGGACGGATTGGACGTCCCGGGTACCACCTTGCCCTGCACCTTCAGCCAGGTGTCCTTCGGGTGCGGACCGGCCGCGCCGGTCAGGTGGATGCGGGCCAGTTGCGCGTCGGCGGCGCAACACACGATCACGACGCGGGCCAGGTCGTCGCCCATGGTGAACCCGGTGACGGTGATGGTCCGTCCCTCAAGGCTTTTCGTGGAATCCGCGGCGGCCCGCAGCACGACCTCCGGTAGCGACACCACACCGTCGGCCGGCAACGGTGGAAATGCCCGCTTCGGCGGCGCCACCGCGGCGGTGACGGTCTCGGCGCCGACGGCACTCATCGGTGGCACGGCGACGAACGCGGTGAGCGCCACCGGGATGAGCAGCAGCCACGCCAGCAGCCCGCGATGGTGATGCCCGCCGGGCGGCCCATGACGCAGGTCCCGCACCAGGCACACCACAGCGAGCGCCACCAACAGGACGGCCGCCACCACCAGCCACGGGAACAGCGCCGGTTTCACGAAATTGAGGTAGGTGCCCTTCACCGCGATCAGGCCTGTGCTCAGCCCGATCAACAGCACCAGGATGTTCTGGGTCTCCCGGCTCACGACGCGCCCCCGAGCAGCAGCAGCCCGACGGCCGTCGCGCAGACCGTGGCGACCACCAGCGTCAGCGGCGCGAATCGCACGGCGAACGGCCGGCCGAACACACCGGCCTGCATCGCGAACAACTTGACGTCCACGGCCGGCCCGACCACCAGGAACACCAGCCGCGGCACCAACGGGACCATGGTCAGGCTCGCCGCGACGAAAGCGTCGGCCTCCGAACACAGCGCCAGCACGACGGCCAACAGTGCCATCGTCACCACGCCGACCACCAGGTTGCCGGCCACCTGCTCGAACACCCACGGCGGCACGGCCGCACGCAGCACCGCCGCCGCGCCGGCACCAACGACGAGGTAGGCCGCGGACTGCAGGAAGTCGTGCCGGGCCGCCTCGGTGAAGACAGTGAAGCGCGATGCCCCCTCGTCGTGATGGGTGGGCAGCGTGCGGGTCACCCATTCGGTGCGGCCCCAGCGCTGCCACAACAGCCCCATCACCACCGCGGTCAGGAGCGACGCCACGCAGCGTGCCACCACCATCTGCGGCTGGCCTGGGAACGCAACCGCCGTCGCCACCAGCACCACCGGGTTGATCGCCGGTGCGGACAGCATGAAGGTCAAGGCAGCCCCCGCCGTCTCCCCGCTGAACAACCGGCGCGCCACGGGCACCGAACCGCATTCGCATCCGGGCAGCGCGGCGCCGCCGACACCGGCCACCGCCACCGCGAGCGCCGGCCGGCGCGGCAGCCGGCGGGCCAGCCGCTCCGGGGTGAGGTATGCGGCGACCAGGCCGCTGACGATGACGCCCAGCACCAGGAACGGCAGGGCCTGCACGAAGACGCCGCAGAACACCGTGGCCGCGGTGGCCAGGCGGGCGTGGTCGGTCAGGACACCGCTGACCCACGAGCCCGACAGCGCCAGTGCGGTGAGGGCGATGAGCAACAGCTCCATCGACCCGGCCCGCCGCCGGCGCTCCGGCGCCAGTGTGGATTCGTCCCCGGCCATGCGCCCATCTTGCCGGGGAAGTCTGACAAGTCGCTCGCTACGTCGCTTGTGGCTGGGTGGGCACGACCGGGATCCGGCCCGCGCTCGCGCCGCCGTCGACCGCCAGGTCCGCGCCCGTCATGTACGACGACGCGTCCGACGCGAGGAACGCCACCACCTCGGCGACCTCCTCGGGCGCGCCGACGCGCGTGAGCGGCGCACCCGGGTGCCCGCCGAGCCCGCGTTCGATCGGCAGGTGCGCCACCATCGGGGTGTCGATCATGCCGGGGTAGACGGTGTTGACCCGAATTCCCATGGGGCCCAATTCGATTGCGGCGACCTTGGAGAAGCCGCGCAGGCCCCACTTGGAGGCGCCGTAGGCGCTGTAGCCGGCCAGCCCCTGCAGACCGGCCTGCGAGGACACATTGATGATCGAGCCGCCACCGACCGCCTTCATGGGTTCGACGACGGCCTTGGTGCCCAGGAACGGCCCGATCAGGTTGACGCGCAGCTGCCGCTCCCACGACTCGGCGGTGTGGTCCATGAGCGGTTCGACGGTGCAGATAGCCGCGTTGTTGACCAGCGCGTCGATGCGGCCGAACGCACTGAGCGCGAGTTCGACCGTTGTCCGCCAATCACTTTCGTTGCCGACGTCGTGCCGCTGGAAGCGGGCGGCGGCGCCGATCGACGCGGCGACCGCCTCTCCCTCGTCGACCAGGACATCGGTGAGCACCACCTGCGCGCCGAGTGCGGCGAACAACCGCGCCTCGGCCTCACCCTGACCACGCGCCGCGCCGGTGATGATCGCGACCTTGCCGGCCAGGTCCATGACTAGTCGCTGTCCTGGTCGATGCCGGTCAGCATGAGCTCGGAGACCCGGCGCGGGGTCTCGGTGAGGTACGCCATCGCCGCGATGCGCTTGGGCAGGATGACGTGCTTCTTCTCCTTCTCGACGGCATCGGCGATGGCCTCGGCGACCATGTCGGCGTCCAGCGGCTCCTGCGGGATCATCCGGAACTTGAGCGACCGTTCGATGGTGCGGCGCGCCGGGCCGAACGACCGGATGTGATCGATCATGTCGGTCTTGACCTCACCGATCTGCACCAGCGTGGTGTTGACGGGCTTGTTGCGCAGCTCGGAGCGGATGCCGGCGGTGAAGTGGCTGAGGCCGGCCTTGGAGGCGCCGTACAGGGTGACGCCCGGTCCGGTGGAGATGGCGCCCATCGAGGACACGTTGACGATGTGGCCGCGGCCGCGCTTGATCATCCCCGGCATCACCTGGCGGCACAGCTCCATGGGAGCAATCAGGTTGACCTGCAACAGGTCTCGCACATCCGCCGACGACGCCTCGTAGAAGCGGCCGACGCGGTCCACACCGGCGTTGTTGATGATGACGTCGACGGGGCCGTCGGCCTCGACGCGGCCGATCAGCTCTTCGACCGCCGCCGGATCCATCAGGTCAGCGGGATATGCCTTGCCGCCCAACTCCTTTGCGAGCTCTTCGAGCTGCTCGGCGTTGCGGGCGACGAGTGCGACGTCGGCGCCGCGGCGAGCCATCGCCTGCGCGATGTTCCGGCCCAGGCCACGGCTGGCACCGGTGACCAGAACCCGGCTGTTCCTCAGTTGCATATCCCTACTCCATTCAGTCAGACACCGACCCGGCGGAGCCCTCGGGCTCCGCGTCGCGACGCCGAGTCAGCTCATGGTGAGCACGCTAAACGGGGTGTGAGCCGAAATTCAGAGGTAGTTCCCGATCACCGAGACAACATGTCCGCTGGCTCACATTTTTGGCCTCATAGTGATGTATGCGACGTTTATCGGGCGAGGACAACAGCTTCCTGGCGTGGGAGAGTGCCGTCCAGCCGCAGCACACCATCAAGGCCGTCGTACTCGATCCGGCCCAGGGCCACGAGCCCATCACCTTCGAAGCCGTGCGCGCCGCACTGCCCGGTCTCGTCGACCGCGTCGAACCCCTGCAGTGGCAGCTGATGTCGCCGCGTTTCGGCGCCGGCCGGCCGTGGTGGATCACCCGTGCCCGCGGCGACCTGAACTACCACATGAAGCGCGCCACCGCCGCCGCACCGGGAACCGATCGCGAGCTCGGCGCGGAGATCGCCAAACTCTTCGAAGAGCCGCTCGTCCGGGACCGCCCGGCCTGGCAGATGTGGTACATCGACGGCCTGGCCGACGGCCGCGTCGCACTCGTGCTCAAGATCCACCACGCGGTGGCCGACGGTATGGCGTCGCTGAACCTGCTCGAGCAGTTCTACAGCCAGGACCCCGCCGACCGGCTGCCCGAGCCGTCGGCCCGCCCGGCGCCCGACGAGCACCGCCCGCCGACCGCCGAGTGGCTGCCGATGGTGGCGCGCCAGCAGGTCAAGTCGCTGACCAAATTCCCGAAGGTCTTGGCCCGCACGGCGAAAGTCACGCGCACCATCCAGAACCGGCAGAAGTCGGGCAAGCCCGGCTACGCCGAGGCCTTCATCCCGCCGGCCCTGCCGTTCAACGAGCCGCTGACCGCGGGCCGCGGCTTCGCGTTCGTGAACGTCGAGATGGATCAGATCAAGCGGGTGTCGAAGGCGTTCGGCGTGAGCGTCAACGACGTCTTCCTCGCCATGTGCAGCACCGTGCTTCGCGAGTACCAGGCGTCCCGCGGCCCCGTCGGGGACGACACCATGACCGCCGTGGTGCCGGTGTCGATGCGCCCGCAGGACGGCGACCGGTGGGGTAACAAGGTCGCCCGCTGGAACGTCGAACTCGCGACCAACATCGCCGATCCGGTGGCACGGCTGAAAGCCATCTCGGCGAACACCGCCACCGCGCGCGAGGTGCAGAGCGAGCGCGATGCCTGGCTGCAGCACGACTGGATGGAGTACTGGCCGCTGTTCAAGGTCTACTCGCGGGTGCTGCCGACCATCGGGGCAAAGGTCAAGAAGCGCCCGATGTTCAGCATGATCGCGTCGAACATGCGTGGCCCGCAGAAGACGTTGTACTTCGGCGGCGTCCCGGTCGAGAAGCTGATCTCGACCGGCCCGCTGGTCTTCCCGATGGGCATGAACATCACCGGCTGGAGCTACGAAGGCGGCATGCAGATCTGCGTGCTCACCTGCACTGACCAGGTCAAGGATCCGCACGCTATCGCCGACCGGCTGCCCGCGGCACTGGCCGAGCTGGTGGTCCGCTGCGAGACCGCGACGGATTCCGTCACCAGCTGATCCGGCTACGCAAAACGCCGGCCGCCCCTTTCGGGACGGCCGGCGTTTTCGCTTGCGGCAGTTAGGCTTTGCCGTCGGCACGCTCGCGCTGGATCTCGAGCGCGATGTCGATCAGCTGGTCCTCCTGGCCACCGATCAGCTTGCGCTGGCCGACACGGAGCAGCAGCTCGTGCGCAGGCACGCCGTAACGTTCGCCCTGGCGCACCGCGTGCTTGAGGAAGCTCGAGTACACGCCCGCGTAGCCCATCACCAGTGCGTTGCGGTCCAGCAGGCACTCGGCGGGCATCGCCGGGGCGACAACCTCTTCCGCGGCGTCGGCGATGTCAAAGAAGTCGATGCCGGTCTTGACACCGATCTTGTCGAAAACGCCGACCAGCGCCTCGACCGGCGCATTACCGGCACCCGCACCAAACCGGCGGCACGAGCCGTCGATCTGCTTGGCACCGGCACGCACGGCCTCGACCGAATTGGCAACGCCCAGACCGAGATTCTCGTGTCCGTGGAAACCAACCTGCGCATCCGAACCCAATTCGGCGACCAGAGCGGCCACCCGGTCGGCGACACCTTCGAGCACCAACGCACCGGCGGAGTCCACGACGTAGATGCACTGGCAGCCGGCGTCGGCCATGATGCGGGCCTGCGCGGCCAGCTTCTCGGGAGAGATGGTGTGGCTCATCATCAGGAAGCCCACGGTCTCCAAGCCCAGTTCGCGGGCGAAGCCGAAGTGCTGGATCGAGACGTCGGCCTCGGTGCAGTGGGTGGCGATGCGGCAGATCGAGCCGCCGTTGCCCTGCGCGATCCGGATGTCTTCCTTGGTGCCGACACCCGGCAGCATCAGGAAGGCGATCTTGGCGTTCTTCGCGGTCTCGGCCGCGATGGTGATCAGCTCCTGCTCCGGGGTCTTGGAGAACCCGTAGTTGAAGCTCGAACCACCGAGTCCGTCGCCGTGGGTGACCTCGATGACCGGGACGCCGGCGTTGTCGAGGGCGCCGACGATAGCGCGCACCTCGTCAGCGGTGAACTGGTGACGCTTGTGGTGTGAACCGTCGCGCAGCGAGGTGTCCGTCATCCGGACGTCCCAGGCGGCGTCGAAGAAAATGTCTCCGGGTTGCAGTGCGGTGCTCATGCCTTAACTCCCACGATTTCCTTGGCGATCTCCTCGCCCACCTTGGTGGCCGCGGCGGTCATGATGTCCAGGTTTCCAGCGTAGGTCGGCAGATAGTCGCCGGCACCTTCCACCTCGACGAAGATGCTGACGACGTGCTGGCCACCGTTGACCACCGACGGCTCGTCGAACTGCGGCTCGTTGAGCAGCCGGTAACCGGGCACGTACGTCTGCACCTCGGCGACGACGTCCTTGACCGACTGCGTGATCGCAGCGTGGTCGGCATCTTCGGGGATGGCGCAGAAGATGGTGTCGCGCATGATCATCGGCGGTTCGGCCGGGTTCAGGATGATGATGGCCTTGCCGTCGCGGGCGCCACCGATGTTGCGCACGCCGGCGCTGGTGGTCTTGGTGAACTCGTCGATGTTGGCCCGGGTGCCGGGGCCGGCCGAAGCCGACGACACCGACGCCACGATCTCGGCGTAGGGCACGCCGCCCTGCGCCTCGACCGCACGCGACACGGCGTAGACCATCGGGATGGTGGCCTGGCCACCGCAGGTGACCATGTTGACGTTCATCGAATCCAGGTGCGCCCGCAGGTTGGCCGGCGGGATGACGCCAGGGCCGACGGCAGCCGGGGTCAGGTCGATGGCGCGGATGCCGGCTTCCTCGTACCGCGGCGCGTATGCCTTGTGCACGTAGGCGCTGGTGGCCTCGAAGATGAAGTCCGGCTTCTCGCTCTGGGCCAGGAGCCAGTCCGCCCCTTCGGCGCTGGTCTCCAGACCCAGCTTGCGGGCGCGGGCCAGGCCCTCGCTATCCGGGTCGATACCGATCATCCAGCGCGGCTCGAGCCAGTCCGACCGCAGCAGCTTGTACAGCAGGTCAGTACTGATATTTCCCGAGCCGACGATCGCGACGCTCGCTTTGGACGGCATGCTCACTCCTCTACAGAAACTTTGGGTATTACGCGAAAGACAGGTGGACGGAACCCAATCCGGCGAATTCGGCGACGAAGTCGTCACCCGGCTTGGCATCGAACGCCCGCATGCAGGCCCCCGGCAGCACCACGTCGCCGGCCTTGAGACGCACGCCGAACTGGTCGACCTTGCGCGCCAGCCAGGCCACCGCCGTCACCGGGTTGCCGAGCACCGCGTCGCTGCGGCCCTCGCCCAGCACCTCGCCGTTGCACTTGAGCACGGCGTCGATGTTGCGAATGTCGATGTCCTTGGGCGACACCCGCTCCTTGCCGAGAACCCAGCCGGCCGAGGACGCGTTGTCGGCGATGGTGTCGCACAACTTGACCTGCCAGTTGGTGATGCGGGTGTCGATCAGCTCGATGGCCGGCGCGAACGCGGCGGTGGCGGCCAGCACGTCGTCCTCGGTGCAGCCGGCGCCGGGCAGATCGTCGGCCAGCACGAACCCGACCTCCACCTCGACCCGCGGCAACAGGTACTTCGAGGTCAGCACGGGCTTGTCCTCGAATACCTGCATGTCGTCGAGGAGGTGCCCGTAGTCGGGTTCGTCCACATTCATCATTTTCTGCATGGCCTCGCTGGACAGACCAACCTTGTGTCCCACCACGCGGGCACCTTCCGCGACCCGCTGACGAATGTTGAGCAGCTGGATCTCGTACGCGTCCACGACGTCGATGTCGGCGTAGGTGTCGGTCATCGGCGACATCGCGACCCGGCTGCGCTCGGCTTGGGCCAGCGCGGCGGCGAGCTCGGCACGCACGTTGTCGGACAGCATTCGTGAATTCCCCTAACTTCATGGACCGGCGCAGTTGTCCACAGGCCGGGCAATTCTATAACGTGTTCTACATGACTGGACAGGAGTACGACGTTGTCGTCGTCGGCAGCGGTGCAGCCGGTATGGTCGCCGCCCTCACCGCAGCCCATCAGGGCCTTTCGACAGTAGTCGTAGAAAAGGCCCCACACTATGGAGGTTCCACTGCGCGGTCAGGTGGCGGCGTCTGGATCCCGAACAATGAGATTCTGCAGCGTGCGGGGGTCAAGGACACCCCGGAAGCGGCCCGCACCTACCTGCACAAGATCGTCGGCGACGTGGTGCCCGCAGAGAAGATCGACACCTACCTGCAGCGCGGCCCCGAGATGCTGTCCTTCGTTCTGAAGAACTCGCCACTGAAGCTGTGCTGGGTGCCGAACTACTCCGACTACTACCCCGAGGTCGAGGGCGGCCGCGCCGGCGGACGGTCCGTCGAGCCCAAGCCGTTCAACGCCAAGAAGCTCGGCGTCGACGAAAAGGGCCTGGAGCCGGCGTACGGCAAGGTCCCGCTCAACATGGTTGTGATGCAACAGGATTACGTCCGGCTCAACCAGCTCAAGCGCCACCCGCGCGGCGTGCTGCGCAGCCTCAAGGTCGGCATCCGCGCCACCTGGGCCGGCGCCACCGGCAAGAACCTGGTCGGCATGGGCCGCGCCCTGATCGCCCCGCTGCGCATCGGCCTGCAGAAGGCCGGCGTCCCGGTGCAGCTGAACACCGCGCTGACCGACCTGTACTACGAGAACGGCCGGGTCGCCGGCATCTACGTCCGTGACACCAACGCACCGGAAAGCGCTGAGCCGCAACTGATCCGGGCCCGCCGTGCGGTGATCCTGGGCAGCGGTGGCTTCGAGAAGAACCAAGAGATGCGCACCAAGTACCAGCGCCAGCCGATCACGACCGAGTGGACCGTCGGCGCCAAGGCCAACACCGGCGACGGCATCCTGGCCGCCGAAAAGCTCGGCGCCGCACTGGAAATCATGGAAGACGCCTGGTGGGGCCCGACGGTGCCGCTGCCCGACAACCCGTGGTTCGCGCTGTCCGAGCGCAACTCCCCCGGCTCCATCATCGTGAACATGAACGGCAAGCGGTTCATGAACGAGTCCATGCCGTACGTCGAGGCCTGCCACCACATGTACGGCGGCCAGTACGGCCAGGGCGAGGGCCCGGGCGAGAACGTGCCGGCGTGGTTGCTCTTCGACCAGCAGTACCGCAACCGCTACATCTTCGCGGGTCTGCAGCCGGGACAACGCATTCCGAAGAAGTGGACCGAGGCCGGTGTCGTCGTCAAGGCCGACACCATCGAGGAACTGGCGGAGCTCACCAACCTGCCCGTCGATGAGCTCAAGGCCACCATCGAGCGCTTCAACGGCTTCGCCCGCAGCGGTGTCGACGAGGACTTCGGCCGCGGCAACAGCGCCTACGACCGGTACTACGGCGACCCGACCAACAAGCCGAACCCGAACCTGGGCGAGATCAAGCACGGCCCGTTCTACGCGGCCAAGATGGTGCCCGGCGACCTCGGCACCAAGGGCGGCATCGTCACCGACATCCACGGCCGCGCTCTCCGCGAGGACGGCTCGGTGATCGAGGGCCTGTACGCATCTGGCAACGTCAGTGGACCGGTGATGGGTCACACCTACCCGGGCCCCGGCGGGACCATCGGCCCCGCCATGACCTTCGGATACCTCGCGGCACTGCACGTGGCAGGAAAGGGCTGACATGCCGATCAATCTCGATGAGGCCATCGGCGCCGAATTGGCGCCCGTCGAATTCTCGTGGAGCAGCAGCGATGTGCAGCTGTACCACCTGGGCCTGGGTGCCGGCGCGGACCCGATGAGCGAGCGCGAGCTGCGCTACCTGATCGACGACAAGCCGCAGGTGCTGCCGACCTTCGGCAACGTGGCGCAGAGCTTCCACGAGACCAAGGCGCCGACGGTCAAGTTCCCGGGCATCGACATCGAGCTCAGCCGGGTGCTGCACGCCAGCGAGGCCATCTACACCGACGCGCCGATCCCGCCGTCAGGCACGGGCCGTGCCGTCACCAAGTTCACCGAGATCTGGGACAAGGGCAAGGCCGCGGTCATCTGGTCGGAGACCACCGTGACCACCCTCGACGGCGCTCCGCTGTGGAAGCAGAAGCGGTCCATCTTCGCCCGCGGCGAGGGCGGCTTCGGCGGCGACCGTGGTCCGTCGACCTCGGCTGCCGAGCCCGACCGGGCGCCGGACCTGCAGATCGCGCTGCCGACGCTGCCGCAGCAGGCACTGCTGTACCGGCTCTGCGGCGACCGCAACCCGCTGCACTCGGACCCGGCGTTCGCCAAGGCCGCCGGCTTCGACCGCCCGATCCTGCACGGCCTGTGCACCTACGGCATCGGCTGCAAGGCCATCGTCGACAACGTGCTCGACGGCGACGCCGGCCGGGTCCGGTCCTACGGCGCGCGCTTCGCGGGCACCGTGATCCCGGGTGAAACCCTGCAGGCCAACCTTTGGCGTGACGGTGAACGAATCACCGGCGTGCTGACGGCACCGAGCCGGGACAATGTCGTCGTGCTTGCTGGAATCGAGCTCACCGCGTCCTGACCAGGACGTATTCGGAAGCGGCCGCTCATCCAGCGGCCGCTTTCGGCAAACCAGGGCCGGCGGTCGGGTCGCCGCCGGCGCGTCCGCCTCTATCCACAGCAGACGCTTAACCTGCTAGCTTTCGTAGTAGTCAGTAATTATCCAATTACTCGTGACTCAACTTCCGTGGGGGAAGCCGCCCGTCGGACGACTTGGAGACAAAGGAGCCACATCAACATGAGTACCCGCAAGATCACCATCGCCATCGGCGCAGCCGCCGCGTGCGGCCTGATCGCGACACCGTTCGCAGTGGCCGACCCCGCCCAGCCCGCAGGGGTGACGTCCGCACCCACCACGGTGGCGTTCGGCGCGGACGGCAAGCTCGTCGACGGGAACACCGTCGCGGAATGGCAGATCAGCAACCTCAAGCCCAGCACCGATGTGCTCTCGCAGCACCTCAACGGCACGCTGTGGGAAGCGACAGCGGAGTACACGGCCGAGCGCGGCAACTCGCAGCCGTTCGTGCCGAACCTGAACGCCCGCACCGCGGCCGGAGAGAACTACCGCGTGCTGTGGGGCGCTGCCACTCCGCAGGGCATCAACCCCGCCGGCCTCGCCGAAGGGCAAGAGTCCAAGGGCAAAATCTACTTCGACGTGACGGGCGCCGCTCCGACCAGCGTCGTCTACACGGACGGTGACCGCGAAGTGATCAAGTGGCAGGGCACCGAAGCCGCCACCGGTACCGCTCCCGCCGCTGCCCCGGCGCGTGGCACTGCTCCGGCCGCCACCACCCCGGCCCCGGCTGCCGCTCCCGCCGCCGCTCCTGCTGCCGCCCCGGCTGCTGCTCCCGCCGGTCTCGGCAGCGCCGTGCCCGGCGCCACCCCGGCCGGCGCTGTTCCGGCCGCCACGGGCACGCAGCCTCCGGCCGGCACCACCACCGGTGCGGTTCCGGCGGCTACGCCGAACGGTGAGACCCCTGCCGCGACCCCGGCCGGTACCCCGGCTCCGGCCGGTACTCCGGCAGTTGCTCCGGCCCCGGCCGGTACTCCGGCGGCGGCTCCGGCCCCGGCCGGTACTCCGGGCGCTGATGCTCCGGTTCCGGCAGGTGCCCAGGTTCCGGCAGGAACCCCGGCCGGCACCCCCGCGGGTACCCCGGCGACGGCTCCGGCCGCCGGCCCGGCTCCCGAGGCCGCTCCGATTCCCACCGCCGCCGAAAGCGGCCCGGGCACCGCTGCCACCGCCGGTGGCGCTGTCTCGCAGGCTCCGCTGACCCCGGCACCGGCTCCGGGCCCGAGCCAGGCCATCGCCGGCCAGCCCGCCTCCAGCGCGGGTCAGGGCACCGCCACCCCGGCCGGTAACCAGCAGGCCGCTCCGGCTGCTCCGGTCACCCCGACCCCGGCCCCGGCACCGGCCTCCTAACGGTCAACCATCGAATTGGGGCCAGTCGCGAGCATCGCGACTGGCCCCAATTTCGTTGTCCGGCTTGTTGTTTCAGGAACTACATCTGACGGCCGACGTCACCGCCACGCTGCGGCGGCGGAGCCACCGGGGCGACGGGCGCCGGACCGGCGTTGTGCGAACCGGCGCTGGGACCCGCCGCCGGCGGCGCCGCCTGGGCCGGAGCGGACGTGTGCCGACGGGAGTCGCGGGCGTCCTGCTGGGCCTCCCGGCGATCCTGCTGGGACTGCCGGTTGTCCTGCTGTTGCTGACGGGCGTCCTGCTGGGACTGCCGGTCGTTCTGCTGGTTCTCCCGGGCATCCTGCTGCGCCTGGCGCTGCTCTGGCGACATGGGGGCGCCACCGCCGCCCGGCCCGCCGGGCTGGCCCTCCGGCGGTTCCCCGCCCGGCATGCCGCCTTCCTTGCCGCCGCCCTTGCCCATGGCCTGCTGGATCATCTGACCGAACTGGCCGGCCTGCTGGCCGAGTTGGCCCATGCCGCCGCCCTGGCCCGCCATCTGACCAGCCTGCTGACCCATCTGCCCGAGCTGGCCGAGCATCTGCCCCATCTGGCCGACGCCCTCGCCGCCCTTGCTGTCGGCATTGTCGTAGGCCGACTGGGCCATGCCGACCTTGCCGGAGAACATGCCCTCCTTGGCCTGCAGCGACGCCACATTGGCGGTCATGTCGGCTGCCATGGCCGGCAGGATCGCGGCGATGGTCGCGCTCATGGCGTCCTCGCCGGGCTGGATCATCGGCATGTCAGGCAGCTCGACGGAAGCCGTGTTCCAGCTGATGTTGTCCGGTGTCTGCATCATCGACATCAGATATCCCCCCTATTCATTCACCAGTCGTCGTCGACGTCTTCGTCATAGGAACCGTGGTCGAGCGCTTCGGGCACCGCCAGCTGCGTGATACGGCCCCCGCCGCCGCCTTCACGGTGACCCATGCCGCCCATGGCACCCATCGCGCCACCGGCACCTGCGGCAGCTGCGACCGGAGCCAGGCCACCGGCGCCCATGCCGCCCGCGGCGCTCGCCGGCATCACGCCGGGTCCGGCCGCGCCAGGGCCGACCATCTTGGCCAGCAGCGGCGTCTGCACGGAGGCCGCACCCACACCGCCACCGCCGCCGGGCATGCCGCCCTTCATCAGGCCCGCGCCATGAGCCGCGCCGGAACCGCCGGCCAGCGGATGGTTGGAGAACGCACCGAACGGTGAGGCGCCGAGGCCGGCCTTGCCCTGCCCGCCGCCCTGGAACAGGGACGTCAACTGCTGCAGTGGCTGCGAAAGTTGTTGCAGCGGTTGCATGGCCTGCTGCGGCAGCTGCCCCAGCATCTGCGGGAGCTGACCGGCCATCTGCATCATCTGGCCCATCATCTGGCCCATCTGGTCGCCGCCCTTGCCCGCCGACTCCGCGGTCTTCTGCGCGGTCTGCGCCACCTGCGGCGGCACACCGGCCGTCGGGATGCTCGGCGGCGCACCGACGAAGTTGGCCACCTCGGTGGCACTGGCCGTCACCGCGGCGATGTTCTGGGACAGGCCCATCTTGATGCGGCTCTGAATCAGTTCCTGCACGTTGGGGAACGGCGCCGCCGACAGGGCCATGCACTCCGCCTGGACTTCCTCGGCGGTGGCGTTGACCAGGTTCTTGGTCTTGATGACCGCGGCCACCATCGACTGCAGTTTGGCGGCGATGGCCGCCGCCTGCGCGCCGTTGGCCTCATGGCCGCCGATGATGGTGCCGGCCTCGCCTGCCGCCGCCAGCGACGCCGCGCCCTGCCACTGGTCGGTGAGGTTCATCAACTGGCTGGTCTGCTGGGGCACCACTGATCCGCTGATCTTGGTGGCCAGCTTCGTGTAATGCGCAGCCGCTTCTTCGAGCTGCTCCTCATTGACGTTGGGCCACCCCGGGCCCGTCACCGTCTGCGATCCGAACGGACTGCTGTCCGGCTGAATCCCCATAGACACGGCCCCCTTCCCCAGACATACCGCGTCGGTTCGAGCCTACCGCCCCGACAGCTACCCACCCGACGCAAACTGACGGTCCGGATGCGGCTGATCCTGCCGGGCGAGCAACCGGGCATAACCGGTCCCCATGGCCAGCAGCACGAGGCCGACGACGATGAACACCGCCACCCGGAACATCCCGTTCAGGGTCCCGAGATCGAACAGGAACAGCTTGGCCATCGCCGCCGCCACCAGCGCCAGACCGCCGCCGATGGGCAGTGACCGCTGCGCCTTCGGCCCGCGCGCCGCGTACCCGAACAACGCTGCCGCGACCGCGATCCAGCCGATGGTCGCGACCATGTGGCCCGCGAAGAACCCGCCCTTCACGCCGCCGATCAGCACGCCGGCGGTCACGGTCGCCATGGTGGACGCGTACGCGGCGACCACGACCGCACCGGCCCACATCAGCCGCACCTCGTCGTCGTCACGCCGGCCGGCCCACGACCAGACGACGGCGACCGCACTGCCCACCGCCAAGATGCTGGAGACGATGGTGGACACGGCACTGTGCGTATTGAGCTCCACCGCGCGGAACAACAGGTCCGGCGGAGAGTAGCTGAGGTAGACGGCACCGCCCACGGCCCCGAACCCGGCGGCCACCCAGCGGGCGATGGCGTCGCGACGCCCGGCGACGGCCACCACGACGGACATCGCGAGCAAAACTGCACTGCCCGTACGGCCATCGAAGGCCACCAATACCGCGACCAGCGCGCAGACCGCGGCCGTCGCCGCCCAGATCCGCCGCACCACGTCGACGACGCCGGGCAGCCGATTGCCGGCCAGCACGATCGCCAGGAACACGGCCGCCACCGCGGCGATGATCGACGCGGCGATCAGCGGGCGGACCACCGCCGTGACGAACAGCACCGGCACCGCACCGCCGGCGGTGGCCAGGGCCAGCAGCGAACGGTTGACCGTCTTGGGCAGCAGGATCAACGCACCCACAACGGCCAGCACGGCCGCCGCCGCGCAGGCAGCCGCGAGTCCCGGATTCCGGTGCGTGCCGAATGTCGCCGAGGCCAGTGCCACCAGCAACGGAAAAGTGCAGACGGCGGTCCGGGCCACGAACATCGCGACCCAGTCCTTGCCGATCTGCACCGGCAACGACGCCGCGGACAGCGCCAGCATGAACCCGATCAGCAGCAGCGAGACGCCGTCGGCCACCACCGGCGCCAGCACGGCCAGAGGTACCAGCACCAGCAGCGCGAGCTGCTGGGAGTCCCAGCGCCGCGCCAAGGTCAGCCCGCCGCCGCCGATGACTGCCGCGAGCACCAAACCGACCGGCGCAGAAAGCCATTCGTAAATCGTGGTGACCGCGACGACGTAGATGTACGCCGCGGCGATGCCGGTGGCGGCCAGGGCAACTGCGCCCACCGTGCCGCCGGGCCGCGTCTTCAGGCGAGTCGCCCCGACCACCAGGCCGGCTGCCAGGACCGCCCCCGCGCCGACACGGAACTCGGGCCGCAACAGCCCGGCCTGCGCGGCGAGGACCAACAGCAGGGCGACGCCGATCAACGTCACCGCGACGCCGGCGGCGGCCAGTGCCTTGCCGATCCAGCCGTCCGAGCGCTCGGGTCGCGGCTGCGGGTACGGCGCCGTGGGCGGCTGTGGTTGAGGTGTCGGTGCCGCGACCGGCGGTGCCTGAGGCGGCTGCCAATACTGTTGCGGCGCAGCGTATGCGACGGGCTGCGCGGCCGGCTGCTGGTACGCCATCGACCGATCGAGTTCGGTGAGGCAGGCCGACACCCACGCCAGATGATGGGACATCGCGGCGACATCCTGCGAGAGCCGGGCCACCATCGCCCGCTGCGGTTCGGTCATGCAGGTCATCATCGCGCCGAGCCACGCGCGTCCGGATGAGTAGGACTACCTCTATTAGCCCGAGCAGACGCAAATGTCCCCGACACGCCGGGCGTGCGGGGACATTTGCGTCTGCTCGCGAGGGGAACTCAGCCCAGGATCAGACCTGACGTCGGGACGCCGGTGCCGGCGGTGACGAGCACGTGTTCGACATCGGGTACCTGGTTGACGGAGGTGCCGCGCAGCTGGCGGACGCCTTCGGCGATGCCGTTCATACCATGGATGTAGGCCTCACCGAGCTGACCGCCGTGCGTGTTGATCGGCAGCTTGCCGCCCAGCTCGATCGCACCGTTCGCGATGAAGTCCTTGGCCTCGCCCCGGCCACAGAAACCGAGCTCTTCGAGCTGGATCAGGGTGTACGGGGTGAAATGGTCGTACAGGATCGCAGTCTGAATGTCATTGGGCGTCAAGCCACTCTGGCCCCACAGCTGCTTTCCGACCAGGCCCATCTCGGGCAGGCCGAGCTCGTCGCGGTAGTACGAGTACATGGTGAACTGGTCCTCGCCTGCCGCCTGCGCCGCCGCCTCGACGACGACCGGACGCTGCTTGAGGTCCTTGGCTCGCTCCGGGGTGGTGACGACGATGGCCACGCCGCCGTCGGTCTCCTGGCAGCAGTCGAGCAGCCGCAGCGGCTCGGCGATCCACCGCGAGTTCTGGTGGTCCTCGATGGTGATCGGCTTGCCGTAGAAGTGCGCCTTCGGGTTGGTCGCCGCATGCTTGCGGTCGGCCACCGACACGACACCGAAATCGGCACTGGTGGCGCCGTATTCGTGCATGTATCGCTGCGCAACCATGGCGACCGAGGCGGCCGGCGTGCTCAGACCGTGCGGGTATGACCAGCTGTACTCGACACCACGGGAGTCGGCGTTGACGGTCAGCCCCGTCATCACCTGGCCGAAGCGGTGCTCCGAGCGCTCATTGAAAGCGCGGTATGCCACAACGACTTCGGCGATGCCGGACGCCACCGCCAGCACGGCCTGCTGCACGGTCGCCGCGGCGGCGCCGCCGCCGTAGCCGATCTGGCTGAAGAACTTCAGCTCTCCGATGCCGGTGGAGCGGGCCACCGCGGTCTCCAGGTTGGAGTCCATGGTGAAGGTCACCAGACCGTCGACGTCCTTGGGCGACAGGCCCGCGTCGTTCAGGGCGTCGGTGACGGCCTCGGCGGCCAGCCGCAGTTCACTGCGGCCGGAGTTCTTGGAGAAGTCCGTGGCGCCGATGCCGGCGATGACGGCCTTGCCGGAGATGCTCACTGCGCGACTCCCATCGTGAGCGTCGAGGTGGCGATGACGTGGTCGCCAAGGCTGTTGCTGCCCACCACTTTCAGCGTCACGAGGTCGCCCTCGACAGCGGTCACCTCACCACGGAAGGTGATGGTGTCGTAGGCGTACCACGGCACACCGAGACGCAGCTTGATCGACTTGATGATGGCGTTCGGGCCGGCCCAGTCGGTGACGTAACGCCCCACCAGACCGGTGTCGGTCAGGATGTTGACGAAGATGTCCTTGGAACCCTTGGCCTGTGCCTTGTCCCGGTCGTGGTGCACATCCTGGTAGTCCCGGGTGGCGATGGCGGTCGAGACGATGAACGTCGGGTCGCCGTAGATCGACAGTTCTGGCAGCTTGGTGCCCACGGTGGCACTGACGGTGGCGGTCACTTCGCTGCCTCCCATGCGTACAGGCTCCAGGCCGGACTGACGTCGCTGTCCGGGAAGTCGAGGAACGTTGCGCTGACCGGCATTCCGATCTTCACATCGTCGTGCTCGACGCCGCGCAGCTCACCGAGCATGCGCACGCCCTCTTCGAGTTCGACGAGCGCGATGATGAACGGCAGGCTGCGGCCGGGCACCTTCGGCGCGTGGTGCACGACGTAGCTGAACACCGTGCCGCGGCCCGAGGAGACGACGTAGTCGATCGGAGCGTCCTTGTCCTGCCAGATCGCCGGCACCGGCGGGTGCTGCAGCGAACCGTCGGGCCGCTTCTGGATCCGCAGTTCGTGCGCGTTGACGCCGTCCCAGAAGAACTGGGTGTCGCGCGACGACGACGGCCGCATCAGCTTGTCCGGGTCCAGATCCGATAGAGCGGAACCGGTTACATCCTTCTCCTCGGCCTCCTTACCCTGCTTGTTGGCGGGCAGGAACTTCATGATGCGCCAGTCCATGTCGGCGACTTCCTCGTCGCCGACATGCCAGCGGATCTTCTGGTTGACGAAGTAGCCCTCGCCCAGCGCCGTCTGCTTCGGACCCACCACGTCGGTGACCTCGGCGCTGATGCTGACGCGCTCACCCGGCTGCAGGTAGCGGTGGTAGGTCTGGTCGCAGTTGGTGGCGACGACGCCGACGTACCCGGCCTCGTCGAACAACTTCATGATCCGGGCCAGCGGATCGTCGTCGGACCGGGTGCGGCCCAGGCCCATCATGGTCCAGACCTGGATCATGGCGGGCGGCGCCACGATACCGGGGTGCCCAGCGGCCTTGGCCGCCACCTCGTCGACGTAGATCGGGTTCTTGTCGCCGATCGCGTCGGTCCAGTGGTGAATCATGGGCTGGTTCACCGGATCCCGGCTCAGGGTCGGTTTGCTGCGCCCGGATGCGACGATCTCGTCGATACCGGCCTGAAGATCAGTCATCGATCGCCCTCCTACCGCGAAACCCGCGGAACCTTGAGGCCCGATGCGGCGATCATCTCGCGCATGACCTCGTTGACCCCGCCACCGAAGGTGATGACCAGGTTGCGCTTGGCCATGGTGTCCAGCCACTGCAGCAACTGGGCGGTATGCGTGTCGGCCGGGTTGCCGAAGCGCCCAACGACCTCTTCGGCCAGCCGGCTCACTTCCTGAATGCGCTCGGTGGAAAAGACTTTCGTCGCGGCCGCATCGGCGACGGCGATGTTCTCGCCGGACGAGGCGACCTGCCAGTTGAGCAGTTCGTTGAGCCGCATGATCGTCTTGATCTGCCCCAGCAGCCGCTTGGCCTCCGGATTGTCCAGCGGGACAACGCCGTCGGAGCCCGGCTGAGAGGCCCAGCTGTGCACCTGCTCGTAGATGCCGGCCACGCGACCGGCCGGGCCCAGGCCGACGCGCTCGTGGTTGAGCTGCGTGGTGATGAGCTTCCAGCCGCCGTTCTCCTCACCGACCAGCATGTCGGCGGGCACCCGCACATCGTTGTAGTACGTCGTGTTGGTGTGGTGGGCACCGTCGGACAGGATGATCGGGGTCCAGGAGTAGCCCGGGTCCTTGGTGTCGACGATCAGGATCGAGATGCCCTTGTGCTTCGCCGCAGTCGGGTCGGTGCGACAGGCCAGCCACACGTAGTCGGCGTCGTGGGCGCCGGTGGTCCACATCTTCTGGCCGTTGACGATGTACTCATCGCCGTGCCGCACCGCGGTGGTCCGCAGCGACGCCAGGTCGGTGCCGGCTTCGGGCTCGGAGTAGCCGATCGCGAAATGAACCTCACCGGAAAGGATTCCGGGCAGGAACTTCTTCTTCTGTTCCTCGGTGCCGAGCAGCTGCAGGGTGGGTCCCACGGTCTGCAGCGTGACCATCGGCAGCGGGATGTCGGCGCGGTTGGCCTCGTTGATGAAGATCTGCTGCTCGATGGGCCCGAAGCCCAGGCCGCCGTACTCCTTGGGCCAGCCCACACCGAGCTTGCCGTCGCTGCCCATGCGCTTGATGACGGCGCGGTAGGCCTCGTTGTGCCGGTCGGTCTCCATCGCCGCCGCCTCTTCGGGCGTGATCAGCGTCGAAAAGTACTCGCGCAGTTCGGATTGCAGCTTGCGCTGTTCCGCGGTCAGGTCGATAAACATCAGGCTCCCACCAGATCGAGACGGTGCGACGGACCCCCGAGCAGGCGGTTCAGGTCCTTGATCGAGGAGTAGTAGCGGTCCATCGGGTAGGTGATGTCCATGCCCATGCCGCCGTGCAGGTGATGGCACAGCCGCATGGCCGGCGGGGCCTGCGAGGTCAGCCAGTAGCCCAGGATCGCCAGGTCCTCGGCTGCGTCGAGCCCCTCCGACAACCGCCACACCACGGAAGTGGACACGAGATCGATTGTCCGCGAGGCGATGTAGACCTCGGACAGCTGCGCCGCCACCGTCTGGAACGTGGACAGCGGCCGGCCGAACTGCTCGCGGGTCGCGGTGTAGTCGGCCGTCAGCCGCAGCGCACCGGCCACCAGGCCGGCACCGAACGCCCCGATCATGGCCAGCGCCAACTCGTTCACCCGCGCCACCGTGGCACCGGCCAGCACGTCGTCGTCGGCCACTGCCACGTCGGTGAAGGTGACGACGTATTCGTCCGAGCCGTTGGCGGTCGGGGTCTTCTCGACCGTCACACCGGCGGCCTTCGGTGACACGACGACCACACCACTGTCGGTGGTGACCAGCAGCCACTGCGCCGTCTCGGCATACGGCACACCGATTTTGGTGCCGTTGAGCTTGCCGCCGGCGTAGCTGGTCGACGGCTTCTCCGGCAGCTGGTTGCCGGCTTCGTTCAGTGCGGCGGACAGCACCGCGCCCTGCGCGACGCCCGCCAGGTACCGGTCCTGCTGCGCTTCGGTGGCCAGGTCGACCAGCGGCACCAGGGCGAGCCCGATGGTGGCGAGTGCCGGTCCGGTGGTGCCGCGCCGACCGATCTCGGTCAGCGCGGTGGCCGCCTCCGGCAGCCCCAACCCGTCACCGCCCAAGCGGTCCGGCACTGCCAGTGCCACGACGCCACCGGAAACCAGTGCGTCCCAAGTGTTTTCCCGCTCGAGCACAGAGGTCACCACATCGGCGACAGCCTGCTGCTCGGGGCTCGGTGTGAAATCCACCCGAATCCTCCTTGATTCGTGTTACCGGACTACTGCAGTCAGTCGCCGTCAGTGCTGGACGGGGCACTTACCCGTGTAGTCAACCTGCCAGTGCTTGATGCCGTTGAGCCAGCCCGACATGAGCCGCTCGGGCTCACCGACCGAGGCCAGGTCCGGCATATGGTCGGCGATGGCGTTGAACATCAGGTTGATGGTCATGCGCGCCAGGTTGGCGCCGATGCAGTAGTGCGCGCCGGTGCCGCCGAAGCCGACGTGCTGGTTAGGCGAGCGCAGGATGTTGAAGGTGTGCGGGTCCTCGAACACCTCTTCGTCGAAGTTGGCCGAACGGTAGGACATGACGACCCGCTCGCCCTTCTTGATCTTCACGCCACCGAGCTCGGTGTCCTCCAGCGCGGTGCGCTGGAATGCGGTAACCGGTGTGGCCCAACGGACGATCTCGTCGGCGGCCGACTCCGGACGCTCCTTCTTGTACAGCTCCCACTGGTCGGGGTTCTGGGAGAAGGCGATCATGCCGTGCGTGATCGAGTTACGGGTGGTCTCGTTACCGGCCACGGCCAGCATCACCACGAAGAAGCCGAACTCGTCGTCGGACAGTTTCTCGCCGTCGAGGTCGGCCTCGATCAGCTGCGTGACAATGTCGTCGGTCGGGTTCTTGGCCCGCTCTGCGGCCATGTTCATGGCGTAGGTGATCAGCTCGAACGACGATGCGGCCGGGTCGATGTGGGCGTACTCGGGGTCCTCGCCTGCGGTCATCTCGTTGGACCAGTTGAACAGCTTGTCGCGGTCTTCCTGCGGCACACCGAGCAGTCCGGCGATGGCCTGCAGCGGCAGTTCGCACGAGACCTGCTCGACGAAGTCACCGGTGCCCGACGCGGCGGCGGTCTCGGCGATCTTCTGGGCCCGCTCGTTCAGCTCGGCCTGCAGGCGGCCGATGGCTCGCGGGGTGAAGCCGCGGGAGATGATCTTGCGCAGCCGGGTGTGCTGCGGGGCGTCCATGTTCAGCAGCACGGCGCGCTGCACGTCGACGGCGTCACGCGTCATGGCCTGCGGCCACACCGGAATCGCGCCATCGGGCGCGCTGCCGAAGATGTCGTTCCGCTTCGACACCTCTTTGACGTCGTCGTAGCGGGTGACGATCCAGTAGCCCTTGTCACCGAAGCCACCGGTGCCGCCGGGCACGTCCACCCAGTGGATCGGCTCGGACTTGCGCAGCTCCGCGAGTTCCTCGACAGGCAGCCGCTCCAGGTTGAGGTTCGCGTCCAACAAGTCGAGATCGGACGGGATGGGGCAGGGCATGGTGTCTCCTTGGGGAATCCAACGCCTCAGAACAGGGTTCCGAGACAAATCCTTCTAGTTCGGCGTTGCGACCATTGAAACACGCCTTCACCGCAGATAAAAGGCACGTCCCGATGATTGCTTGTCAGAGTAATGAAACGTGTTCTAGCCTGAGGCCATGGGTAATCCTGTCATCGTTGAAGCCACTCGTAGCCCCATCGGCAAGCGAGGTGGCTGGCTGTCCGGCCTGCACGCGACCGAGCTTCTGGGCGCCACGCAGAAGGCTCTCGTCGAGAAGGCCGGGCTCGACGCCGGCGACGTCGAGCAGCTCATCGGCGGCTGCGTCACGCAGTACGGCGAGCAGGGCAACAACATCACCCGACAGTCCTGGTTGGTCGCCGGATTGCCCGAGCACGTCGGCGCCACCACCATCGACTGCCAGTGCGGCAGCGCGCAGCAGGCCAACCACCTCATCGCGGGTCTGATCGCCACCGGCGCCATCGACATCGGCATCGCCTGCGGCATCGAGGCCATGAGCCGGGTGCCGCTGGGCGCCAACGGCGGTGGCGCCCGCGCCGCCTCGTGGGACATCGACCTGCCCAACCAGTTCGAGGCCGCCGAGCGCATCGCCAAGCGCCGGGGCATCACCCGCGACGACATCGACGCGCTGGGCTTCGCCTCGCAGGCCAAGGCCAAGCAGGCCTGGGCCGAGGGCCGCTTCGACCGCGAAATCTCGCCCATCGAGGCGCCGGTCATCGACGAGAACAAGCAGCCCACCGCCGAGCTGAACCTGGTCAGCCGCGACCAGGGCCTGCGCGACACCACCCTGGAGGGCCTGGCGTCGCTGAAGCCCGTCATCGAGGGCGGTATCCACACCGCCGGCACCTCATCGCAGATTTCCGACGGTGCCGCCGCGGTGCTGTGGATGGACGAGGACAAGGCCAAGGCGCTCGGCTTCACGCCCCGCGCCCGGATCATCGCGCAGGCCAACGTCGGCGCCGAGACCTACTACCACCTGGACGGCCCGGTGCAGTCGACCGCCAAGGTGCTCGAGAAGGCGCGCATGTCGATGGCCGACATCGACCTGGTCGAGATCAACGAGGCGTTCGCGTCCGTCGTGCTGTCCTGGGCTCAGGTGCACAAGGCCGACATGGATAGGGTCAACGTCAACGGCGGCGCCATCGCGCTGGGCCACCCGGTGGGTTCCACCGGCTCGCGGCTCATCACGACCGCGCTGCACGAGCTGGAACGGACCGGCAAGTCGACGGCGCTGATCACGATGTGCGCCGGCGGTGCGCTGTCCACCGGCACGATCATCGAGCGCATCTAGAGCGAGGAGCAGGGTCGCCACCATGGCCGACGGGGAAATGAGCGACAGGCAGCTGAAGATCCTGAATTCCAAGGGAATGCAGGTCGGCTTCAAGTGGATGTCGCGGATCAACACCTGGGCATTCCGGGCCACCGACGGCCGGATCGGCGCCAAGTGGCGGCTGGGCTCCAAGCCCGTCGCCACTCCCCCGCCCGTCGGGATCCTGACCACGATCGGCCGCAAATCCGGCGAGCCCCGCGACAGCCCGTTGTTGTACCTGCGTGAAGGCGACCGCATCGTCGTCGTCGCCTCGCAGGGCGGCCGCGACACGCACCCGATGTGGTACCTGAACCTGGTTGCCAACCCGAAGGTGAAGTTCCAGGTGCGCGGCGAGAAACTGCAGCTGACCGCCCGTGAGGCCACCGATGCCGAACGCGACGAGTACTGGCCCAAGCTCGACGCCATGTACCCGGACTTCGTCGACTACCGCTCGCACACGGACCGGAAGATTCCGATCATCCTGCTCGACCCGGCCTGAGCACAGACCGAAAAAAACTCCCCTGGACGCCCGTCGTCCCAGGGGAGTTTTTTCGTGATCGGTGAACCGATCAGGCCCGGCGATCGTGATCCGAAAGGGGCTCTCACGATCGGAGAAATCTCATGAACCGCTCCATCATCCTCCCGTGTGTGGTCACCGCATTCGTCGCGCTGTCGCCCGCCGGCGTCGCCCTCGCCGACAACCCACACGCCCCCGGCACCACCGGCCAACCCGGCAAGGAGGCCAGCGACAACCCCGCTCTGAAGCCGCCGGGCTTCAGCAGCCAGGGATTCGCCAACGCTGAACAGCATTACGCGGGAAGCGAATTGAACCCGAACAGGGGAAACACGGACAAGGCCGTCAGCCAATACGACGTCGCCGGATTCCAATGGGAGCAGCACCACCCGGCAGGCTAGGCGCGGCGCCCTGTGCGCGCCAGCAAAGTTCATCCGGTAATTGACGGAAGAGACTAGACAGATTCATAGATGTGTACATAGTGTGGCCCTGCACACATCCAGGGCCAACACTATGGAGCCGTCTATGTCATCAATGGTCCGGCTGAACCACAGCCGAACATTCAAACGCGGGGCTCGAGCCGCGGCCGTTCTGGTCGCCGCCGTCTTCATGTTCCTCACCTCGGCCTTTTCGGCCTGGGCCACAACGAACATCACCATCACGTTCGTCCGGCACGGCGAATCCGAGGGGAACGCCTCGGGCCTCATCGACACCAAGATCCCGGGCCCCAACCTGACGACGACGGGCCAGACCCAGGCCCAGACGGTGGCCGGCGTCCTCGCCAATGACGGCCTGGCACACGACGCCATCTTCGCCTCGGACATGGTGCGCACCCAGCAGACCGCAGCGCCGTACGCGACCGCGACCGGCATGCCGGTGACGGTGCTGAGCGGTCTCCATGAGGTGCAGGCCGGCATCTTCGAAGGCCAGTCGCAGGACTCCGGCTTCGCCCGCATCCTCTACGCGCTGATCCCGCTGTCCTGGGCCACCGGCAACCTCCTGATGCCGATGCCCGGTTCGCCCGATGCCAATGGCGCGGTCTTCCAGGACCGGTTCAACGGCGCGGTCGACGACATCTACAACAGCGGCGCGCAGAACCCGGTGGCCTTCGCGCACGGCATGTCGATCATGGCGTGGACCCTGATGAACGTCGAGAACCCCGACCTCACCCTGATGCTGAAGCACCCGCTGGGCAACACCGAGATCGTCACCGTGACCGGCAACCCCGAGGACGGCTGGACCCTGGAGAACTGGGGCGGTATCGCCGTCACGCAGAACCCGGCCCTACCCACCAAGCTGTTCGTCAACGTACGCGACGCCGTCAAGGTGCCGCAGATGGCGCTCTACAACGTCGCGAAGGCCCTGCGGACCGGCAACATCGCCAACGTCGCCAACGCTATTCGGGACGGCGTGTTCGATACCGCCAAGGCCGTCGTGAACCTTCCGATCAACGTGGTCAAGAGCGTCGTGAAGTCCATCCAGACCGGCACCGTCTTCAAGGCGGCACCCCCGCCGGCGTCGGTGCAGGCCGTCACCCCGAATACCGCCGCAGCGAAAGAGGCCGACAGCGCCGACAAGCCCGCGGTGACGCCGACGCTCGCCAAGCAGGTCTCCGCCCTGAAGCCGGCCACCACCGGCACGAAGGACAAGACCGTCAAGACCACCAAGGTCGACGACACCCCGGCTGACACCACCAAGGCCGACGACGTCAAGGCCGGCGATACGAAGGCCGGTGATTCCAAGGCCGAGGACACCCCGAAGGCCGGCACCGGCGACAAGGGCGCCGAGGACAAGGGCACCAAGGTCAAGAAGGACAAGCCGAAGAAGGACAAGTCCGATAAGGCCGACAAGCCCAAGGCCGAAAAGCCGAAGAAGGCGGAGAAGCAGCAGAAGGACAAGGCCGCCAAGGCCGACGCCGCCAAGTAACAACAGCAAAGAGGCTCCCCCAGAACGAGTTTCGTTCTGGGGGAGTTTTTCTTTCCGCGCCGGAATCGGCGGCCGGGCCCCGTCGTTGTCGTTGATATGCCGACCGGAGTTGTGCTGGACCCCGACCGTACTTCCGCCAATCATGTCGCTGCCGCGATCGACCAGGCCCGCCGCGCCTACAACGCCGGCGTCGGCCAAGTGTGGATAGCCCAGCAGTTCGACCACGACGCGATCTCGCTCGCCGGATACGTCGGTGCCGCGGTGCCGGGCCTTGGCGTCGGCACCTTTGTCGTACCGGTCAACCCGCGCCACCCGCTGACGCTCGCCTCCCAGGCGCTGACCGCTCAAGCGGCCACTGGCGGAAACTTCAGCCTCGGCCTCGGGCTGGGTGCGCACGCTCCTGAACAGGTGGCTTTCGGTACCGCGTGGCCGAACACCATCGGCCGGCTGCGCGAACACCTGCAGGTGCTGCGGTCGATCCTGGATACCGGCACCGTCGACTTCCACGGCGAAGAATTCACCGCAGCCCCAGAGTTTCCGGTGACGGTCGCCGGTGGCACGCCCCTGCCCGTCTATGTCGCGGCCATGGGGCCCAAGGCATTACGTGTGACAGGGGAATTGGCGGACGGCACCCTGCCCTATCTGGCCGGGCCGCGCACCATCGAGGAATTCATCGTGCCGACCATCTCCGAGGCGGCAATCGCGGCCGGCCGACCCGCGCCCAAAGTGATTGCCGCGGTACCCGTTCTGGTGACCGACGACGTCGACGAGGGCCGCAACCGCGCGGCGGAGGCTCTCGAGTTCTACGCGACGATCCCGTCGTACGCCAAGGTGATCGAACGCGAAGGCGTCGACTCGGTCATCGATCTCGCGGCGGTCGGCACTGCTTCGCAGGTGTCCACTCAACTGCGCCGCTACCTCGCCGCAGGCGCGACCGATGTCGTACTCAGTCCGCTCGTCCGCACCGGCATCGCGGCGCTCGAACCGATCTGGGATGTCGCCGCCACGCTGTGATGCAGACCAAAAAAGCGTCCCCGCAACGTGATTCGTTACGGGGACGCTTTTGCGATCGCGGCTGTTACGAGCCGTAGACGGGCACCGCGGGACGCGCCTTGGCCAGCAGATCGGCGACCACGGGGCCCAGCTCGGCCGGGTCCCACTTGGCACCCTTGTCGATCTCGGGGCCGTGCGCCCAGCCCTCGGCAACACGAATCTTGCCGCCTTCGAGCTCGAACACCTTGCCCGTGACGTCGCGCGACTCCACGCTGCCCAGCCACACCACCAGCGGGGAGATGTTGTCGGGGGCCATGGAGTCGAACGCCTGGTCCTGGGTGTTCATCGCATCGGCGAAGACGGTCTCGGTCATCCGGGTACGAGCCGACGGCGCGATGGCGTTGGCGGTGACGCCGTAGCGGCCCATCTCGGTCGCGGCGACCAGCGTCAGCGCGGCGATGCCGGCCTTGGACGCACTGTAGGTGGCCTGGCCGACGCTGCCCTGCAGGCCGGCGCCCGAGCTGGTGTTGATGATGCGGGCGTCCACGGTCTCGCCGGCCTTGGCCTTGGCGCGCCAGTACGCGGCGGCGTGCTTCATGGTGGCGAAGTGCCCCTTGAGGTGCACCGCGGTGACGGCGTCGAATTCGTCTTCGGTGGCGTTGGCGAACATACGGTCGCGCACGATGCCGGCGTTGTTCACCAGCACATCGAGGGTGCCGTAGGTATCGACGGCCTGCTGGATCAGGGCCGCGGCCTGCTCCCAGTCGGCGACGTTCGAACCGTTGGCCACGGCCTCACCACCGGCGGCGACGATCTCGTCGACCACATTCTGCGCGGCGCTGCCGCCACCGGCGGGCGAACCGTCCAGGCCGACGCCGATGTCGTTGACCACGACGCGGGCACCTTCCGCGGCGAACGCGAGCGCGTGCTCACGCCCGATGCCGCCACCGGCACCCGTCACGATGACCACACGGCCGTCGAGCAATCCCATTGATCTCTCCTTATTTGTTGGCGCTAGACGTTTCCAGGTATTGCGGCGGCTCTCCGCCGCCGTGCACTTCGAGGGACGCACCGCTGACGTACGACGCGGCCTCGGAGGCCAAAAATGCTGCGGCCCAGCCGATGTCGGTGGGCTTGGCCAGCCGCTTGAGCGGCACGGTCGCGGCCACGGCGGCGACCGACTCGGCGTCGCCGTAGAACAGTTCGGACTGCTCGGTCTCGACCATGCCGACGATGACGGAGTTCACCCGGACCTTGGGCGACCACTCGACGGCGAGCGTCGTGGTCAGGCTGTCGATGCCGGCCTTGGCGGCGCCGTACGCACCGGTGCCCGGCGTGGGCCGGTGCGCGCTGACGCTGGAGATGTTGACGATCACGCCGCCGGTGTCCTGCTGCTGCATCACCGCATTGGCGTGCGTCGAAACCAGCAGCGGCGCAATCAGGTTGAGCTCGATGATCTTGGTGCTGAACTTGGCCGACGCATCGGCGGCCAGCGCGAACGGCGAGCCACCGGCGTTGTTGACCACGACGTCCAGCCGGCCGTGCTTGGCGACGATGGCGTCGATCATGGCCTTGACCGCCGCGTCGTCACGAACATCGCAGGCGTGGAACTCGTAGGGCAACCCCTCGACCTCGCGCCGCGCGCAGGTGATCACAGTGGCACCCTGCTCGGCGAACACCGCGCTGATGCCGGCGCCGACGCCGCGCACACCGCCGGTGACCAGCACCACGCGACCGGCCAATTGCAGATTGATTCCAGCAGTCACTGTGCTAGCGTACCAAGCAAGTGCTTGCTTAGGTACCCGTCCCCCAGGAAGTGACTGATGACCATCACCACCAAGACAGTCGAACCGGGCATCGTCTCGGTCACCGTGAACTACCCGCCGGTCAACGCCATCCCGTCGGCCGGTTGGTTCGAACTGGCTGACCAGATCACCGCCGCCGGGCGCGACAAGAGCACCCACGTGGTGATCCTGCGGGCCGAGGGACGCGGCTTCAATGCCGGCGTCGACATCAAGGAAATGCAGAACACCGAGGGCTTCGGCGCCCTGATCGATGCCAACCGCGGCTGCTACGAGGCGTTCCGCGCGGTGTACGAATGCCAGGTCCCGGTCATCGCGGCCGTCAACGGCTTCTGCGTCGGTGGCGGCATCGGCCTGGTCGGCAACGCCGACGTCATCGTCGCCTCCGACGACGCGAAGTTCGGCCTGCCCGAGGTCGAGCGTGGCGCGCTGGGCGCCGCAACCCACCTCTCGCGCCTGGTCCCGCAGCACATGATGCGCCGGCTGTTCTTCACCGCCGCGACCGTGCCCGCCTCGACGCTGCAGCACTTCGGTTCGGTGCACGAGGTCGTCCCGCGCGAGGAGCTCGACGAGGCCGCGCTGCGCGTCGCCCGCGACATCGCCAGCAAGGACACGCGCGTCATCCGGGCCGCCAAGGAGGCACTGAACTTCATCGACGTGCAGCCCGTCAACGCGCGCTACCGCATGGAGCAGGGCTTCACCTTCGAACTGAATCTGTCCGGCGTGTCCGACGAGCACCGCGACGAGTTCGCGGGGACCAACAAGGGGTCGAAATAATATGGCAGACAAGACAACAACTCTCGAGGCCGCAGTAGCCGAGATCGAAAGCGGCATGACCATCGGCATCGGCGGCTGGGGTTCGCGCCGCAAGCCGATGGCATTCGTGCGCGCGCTGCTGCGCACCGATGTCACCGACCTGACCGTCGTCACCTACGGCGGCCCGGATCTCGGACTGCTCTGTGCCGCAGGCAAGGTCAAGCGCGTCTACTACGGCTTCGTGTCGCTGGACTCGCCGCCGTTCTACGACCCGTGGTTCGCGCGGCGCCGCACCGAAGGCGCCATCGAGGCCCGCGAGATGGACGAGGGCATGCTGCGCTGTGGCCTACAGGCTGCCGCACAACGTCTTCCGTTCCTGCCGATCCGCGCCGGCCTCGGCAGCGACGTCCGTGCCTTCTGGGGTGACGAGCTCAAGACCGTCAAGTCCCCGTACCCGACCGGCGACGGCTACGAGGAACTCATCGCCATGCCGGCGCTGAACCTCGATGCCGCATTCGTGCACATGAACCTGGGCGACGTGAAGGGCAATGCCGCCTACACCGGCATCGACCCCTACTTCGACGACCTGTTCCTGATGTCGGCCGAGCGCCGGCACCTGTCGGTCGAGAAGATCGTCTCCACTGAAGAGCTGGTGAAGTCGGTTGTGCCGCAGCAGCAGATCATCAACCGCATGATGGTCGACACCGTGGTCGAGGCCCCGAACGGCGCCCACTTCACCACCAACGAGCCCGACTACCGGCGCGACGAGAAGTTCCAGCGCCACTACGCCGAAGCCGCCGGCTCGGACGAGACCTGGGCCGAGTTCGTCAAGACCTACCTGTCCGGAACCGAAGCCGACTACCAGGCCGCGGTCCGTAAGTTCGCCGAGGCTCAGAAGGAGGCCAACAAGTGACGATCGAGGCGAGCGGAGCGACGGGGAATGACTCAGTAACCCGCTCCGAAATTTGTGCCGTCGCCTGCGCCGAATTGT
This sequence comes from Mycobacterium sp. 360MFTsu5.1, assembly GCF_000383495.1. Classification (NCBI taxonomy): domain Bacteria; kingdom Bacillati; phylum Actinomycetota; class Actinomycetes; order Mycobacteriales; family Mycobacteriaceae; genus Mycobacterium; species Mycobacterium sp. 360MFTsu5.1. Next base: position 218,617 of record NZ_KB911465.1, read on the forward strand.
TCCGTGACGCAGGGGAAATCATGGCCAGCCCCATGACGACCGTCGTGCAGATCGGCGCCCGCCTGGCCCGGCTGACCTTCTCGCCCGACATCGTGATCACCGACGGTGAGGCCCGCATGCTGGCCGACACCCCGGCGATCGGCGCCCCGTTCGCCGTCGAGGGCTGGATGCCGTTCAACCGCGTCTTCGAGACGCTGGCCTGGGGCCGTCGGCATGTGGTCATGGGCGCCAACCAGATCGACCGCTACGGCAACCAGAACCTGTCGGCCTTCGGCCCGATCCAGCAGCCGACCCGCCAGATGTTCGGTGTCCGCGGCGCGCCCGGCAACAGCATCAACCACGCGACGAGCTACTTCGTGGGCAACCACACCAAGCGCGTGTTCGCCGAGTCGGTCGACATCGTCTCCGGAATCGGTTGGGACAAGGTCGATCCGGCCAACCCGGCGTACCGCTTCCTGAACGTGTACCAGGTGGTCTCCAACCTGGGTGTGTTCGACTTCAACGGCCCCGAGCACCAGATGCGCGCGGTGTCGCTGCACCCGGGTGTGACGGCCGACGAGGTCGCCGACAACACCTCGTTCGAGGTGCACGGCCTGGACACCGCCGGCGAGACCCGCCTGCCAACCGCCGACGAACTGCAGCTGCTGCGCGAGGTCATCGACCCGAAGTCGTTCCGCGACAAGGAAGTCAAGGCGTGAGCAAGCTCAAGACGCCGCTGACCGAACTGGTCGGCATCGAGTACCCGGTCGTGCAGACCGGTATGGGCTGGGTGGCCGGCGCGCGACTGGTCGCGGCCACCTCCAACGCCGGTGGTCTCGGCATCCTGGCGTCGGCGACGATGACGCTGGACGAGCTGCAGACCGCCGTCACCAAGGTCAAGGCGGCCACCGACAAGCCGTTCGGCATCAACATGCGTGCCGACGCCGGCGATGCGGATGCCCGCTGCGACCTCCTGATCCGCGAAGGAGTCAAAGTCGCCTCCTTCGCCCTGGCTCCCAAGCCCGAGCTGATCGCGAAGCTCAAAGATGCCGGCGTCGTGGTGATCCCGTCGGTCGGCCTGGCCAAGCACGCCAAGAAGGTGGCGAGCTGGGGCGCCGACGCGGTGATCGTGCAGGGCGGCGAAGGCGGTGGCCACACCGGCCCGATCGCCACGACGCTGCTGCTGCCGTCGGTGCTCGACGCCGTCAAGGACACCGGTATGCCGGTGATCGCCGCGGGTGGTTTCTTCGACGGCCGTGGCCTGGCGGCCGCGCTGTCCTACGGTGCCGCCGGCGTCGCGATGGGCACGCGGTTCCTGCTGACCTCGGACTCGACGGTGCCCGACGCCGTCAAGCAGCGCTACCTGGAAGCCGCACTGGACGGCACCGTGGTGTCGACCCGCGTCGACGGCATGCCGCACCGGGTGCTGCGAACCGGGCTGGTCGAGAAGCTCGAAAGCGGTTCTCCGGTGCGCGGTTTCGTCGCCGCGGTCGGAAACGCCCAGAAGTTCAAGAAGATGTCCGGCATGACGTGGCGTTCGATGATCAAGGACGGCCTGGCCATGCGCCACGGCAAGGACCTGACCTGGTCGCAGGTCGTCATGGCGGCCAACACCCCGATGCTGCTGAAAGCCGGTCTGGTGGACGGCAACACCGAGGCGGGCGTGCTGGCCTCGGGTCAGGTGGCCGGCATCGTGGCGGATTTGCCAGCCTGCTCCGAACTCATACCGCGGATCGCCGACGAGGCCATCGCCCACCTGCAGGCTGCGACGAGCTACATCGTCTAGGTCACGTTCTCTGCGCGAGCAGACGTAAGCCCCCCAAATCTCTTTGGATTTGGGGGGCTTACGCATGTGCGTGGCAGCGAGGTTCGCGTCGAGGGTGTGTACAGATCGTCAGATCCACTCTTGAGACGCGCTGGCGGCACAGTCGCGAGCCTCTGCATGCTGGCACCTGACAAGCAAATGCCTTGTGGGCGTCGAGTGTGCGCTTACGCAGACAAAGTTCGAGTAGCGAGGATCCTGGGCGCACGATCAACGCGAGCAGCAACATTCGCCCGGGCTGTCAACCCTGGCCGTAGACGTTGGCTTCTCGCGACAACATATCCGCGGAATTGCGCCGAATCTTCGGCTGCCGGGGATGTCGAAACTCCTCTCTGCGCTCCGTAGCGTAGCCATCGACCACAGCGGCAAGGTTCCTACCTGCTACAACAGGCTCGACAAACCGCACCAGAGAGGTAATCGGTCGGATGACTGTCATCGGTGGTGTGGCCTACATCGTCGTCACCTTGCTCCCCGTTCTGACCCTTGCCGCGATCAACGCCATAGTCCGCGCGGTCGGTAGGCGCCGCGGACGGCCCGACCCCGCAAACGAGGACTCATGACCACGCTGACCGCCGCCCCGCCTGCTCCCCCGAGCGTCCCCAACCCGACGTTCATGCGGTACGTCCAGAACCCGATCTGGAACTTCCTGTGCGACCACTATTTCCGGCTCGAGATCGACGGCTGGCACAAGGTGCCCGACGAACCGTCGCTGTTGATCGGTATCCATTCCGGCGGCTCCCTGACCATGGACGCCTGGACGCTGGTGCACTCCTGGTACCGGCACTTCGACGGGCAGCGTGTCCTGCACGGCACCGCGCACGACGTGCTGATGGGTGCCCCCGGTCTGGGTGACTACTTCCGCGCCGTCGGCGTCATCCCCGCGTCGCGTGACGGTGTGACGAGCGCGCTGGCCGCGGGGCATGACGTCGTGGTGTGGCCGGGCGGCGAGCTGGACGCGATGCGCAACTGGCGCGACCGTGACAAGGCGATCCTCGCCGGCCGCAAAGGCTTTGTGAAGCAGGCGATCCGGTCCGGTGTGCCAATCGTCCCAGTGGCCACGGTCGGTGGGCACGACACCGTCTTCGTGCTGAACGAGGGCAAGTTCCTGGCCAAGTGGAGCGGCCTCGGTAAGCGGTTGCGCGGCGCCAACATGCCGATCATCGCCGGCTTCCCGTTCCCGCTCGCCGTCGAGGTGCTGCCGATGCACCTGCCGCTGCCTGCGAAAATCCGCACCGAGCTGCTCGACCCCATCTACGTCGACAGCGACCCCGAGCGTGCCAACGATGTCGCCTACGTCGACAAGGTGTACGACGAGGTGCAGTTCGCCATCCAGTCCGGCATGGACCGGCTGGCCAAGCGCCGCAGCTTCCCTGTGCTGGGCTGACGCGGTCAAGCCGCGCGCTCGATAGGCGCCGCCGATCACTTGCTCGGTATTTCCACTTTGACGGTCACTCCCCGGGTACGACAACCTGTTTGAGTAAGTCGTTCATCGATCGGAGTGGGCCCATGCGCACCGTCTATATGCGCGTGCGCCGGGCCATGACCCCGCCGACGGAAGACCACCGGCCCGCGTTGCGGGTCGCGCTGGGGTTGGCCATCCCGGGTGTCGCACTGCTGGCCGCCGGACGCCCCGACCTGATCATCTACGCGGTGTTCGGTGCGATCACCGGCATGTACGGCCGCACCGAAACCCGCTCCCGGCGGTTCGCGCATCAGACCCAGGGCGGCGTGATCCTGGTTCTGGGCGTGGCCATCGGTGTGGCACTCGCCAATTCCCATGTGCCACGGGCTGTCCTGGTTGTCGCCGCGGTGGCGTTCGCGTCCGTCGGCTCGGTGGTGACCGACTACCTCGCGCTCAAGCCCGAGGGACCGTTCTACGGCGTCTTCGCGCTCGGCGCCATCGCCACGGTGCCGGCGGGCCGGGTCGCGCCCTCTTCGGCGATATTGCTCTGTGCCGCAACGGCTTTGTTGTGCGTCCTGTTGGGTGTGCTCGACGCACCGCGGGCCGTGAGGCCGGCCGCCCGGCTTTCCCCGCCGAACCGGCGCGACGTGCTGATCCACGCGGGCCGCTACGCGCTTGCCATCACCGCCGCCGGCACCGCCGGCCTCGCTTTGGGCGTCGACCATGCCAACTGGGCCATCGCCGCGGCAGCCGGGCCGTTGGCGGCCGCCGACGCCAGCGGCCGGATCAGACGCGGAATCCATCGCCTGGGTGGCACTTTCATCGGCCTGGCCGTGGCGGCCGCACTGCTGGTGCCGGGACCCAGTGAGTATGTGCTGGCGATTTGCGTCATGGTTCTGTTGTTCCCCACCGAGTTGTTCATGGCCCACCACCACGCGGTCGCACTGGGGTTCTTCACGCCGTTGATCATGCTGATGACCGACCTCGCGGCACCAACCGAACCGCTGGTGTTGCTGACCGCTCGTGGCATCGACACCGTCATCGGCGTCACCGCCGCGATCGTGGTGTCGATGCTGTTGCCGGGCACCCGGGATTAGAGGCCAAGGCGCCAGTTCTGTTGCCACCCGGCCTAGTTGGCAGGCGGTCTAGGTGGTGGTTCGAAGGGTTGGTACCACCACCATTGGGCGCGTTCCCCGGTGGGGCCGGGGCAGGGCGGCACATCAGGGCGGGCCGTGGTGGGTGGTCGGGCGAGGGATCCGCCGTCGAGTTGGCGGCCCGCTGCATCGGTGACGACGAGTCGGTCAGCCGGGCCGGTGATGGTGATGACCCGCTTGTGATGTAGGCGGTGGTGGTACGGGCACACCAGCACCAGGTTGTGCAGTTCGGTTTCCCCGCCGTTCTCCCAGTGAATGATGTGATGCGCATGCAAGCCGCGGGTGGCCCCGCACCCCGGTACCCGGCAGCACCGGTCCCGGTGCTCCAGCGCGCGGCGCAGCCGGCGACTGATGGTGCGGGTGCTGCGCCCGACGCCGAACGGCTGCCCGTGCTTCTCGAGCCACACCTCGCACGTCGCATCGCACAACAGCAGTTGGCGTTCCTCCTCGGTGAGCACCGACCCCAGATGCAAGGCGGCCGTGCGCTGTTCGAGGTCCATATGCACCACGACGGTGGTGCGCTGCCCATGCGGCCGCAGTGCCACGTCGGCATCCCAGCCGGCCTCGACCAGACTCATGAACCCATCGACCTGATTCGGGAACGGCGGCGCCTGCTCCGACACTTCCCCTTCGGTGTCCTCGTGGTCACGCTTCCAGTCCGCGACCAACGCATCCTGATGCGACGCCATCGCAGCATCGAACTTGGCGGCCTCCAACTTCGGCAGCCGAATCTTGTACGTCGTGGACCCGTCCTCATGCGTGGTCTTGCTGATCGACCGCGCCGGCTCTGGCTTCGCCTCCGGCTCAGGGTCCGGGCGCGGCTCCAGCTTCACTGCCGTCCGCAACTGCGTGACCGTGGCGCTGTCGGCGAACTGCGCGTAATGCTCATCAGAACCCTCGCCGGCATGCTCGGCGACCACCCCGACCTGATCCAACGACAACCGGCCCGCCCGCATCGCTTCAGCGCAGCGCGGGAACTCCTCCAGGCGGTGCGCCACCGCCACCATTACTTCCGCATTACGCGGCGACACCCCGGTTTTCCACGCCACCAACGACGCCATCGACCGGGCCCCTGTCGCGCCCCACAGTCCGTCGCGGTCGATCTCGGCCACGATCTCCACTAGCCGTGCGTCGATCGCGTTGCGCTGACCGGTCAACTCACCGATCTCCGCGTGCAACGCCTCAAGGCGCTCACACGGCGACACCTCAACATCCAAAGGTGTTGCGGTGGTAGACATGACACCATCAAAGCAGAAGGGTATGACAAATTTCGGACCCGAAACGCCAGCCGCCGAAAAACCAGAACCCGTCCCCCTAACCCGCCGACTTCGTCACCGTCACCTTGACGTTCTTCATGATGGGCTGGTCGCTCTGCGAGCTGAAATCGCCGATGGCACAGAGCACATTCATCTCCGGCATGTAGCCGGCCGCGTTGCCGCGCGGGATGCCGTACGGCACCGCCTTGTAGCGGTGCAGTGAGCGGACGCTGCCGTCGCGCGCGGTGGCGACGATGTCGACGTCGTCGAACTCCTTGATGCCGCGGTCGGCCATGTCGTGCTCATTCATGAAGATGAGCGTGCGCAGGTTCTTGATGCCGCGGTAGCGATCGTTGTCTGAGTAGATGGTGGTGTTCCACTGGTCGTGCGAGCGCAGCGTGGCCAGGATCAGCGTGCCTTCGCTGACGGTGTCGTCGGGCAACTCGACGGCCGAGAACTCCGCGCGGCCCGACGGGGTCAGGAAGATCAGTTCCCGCGCGGGCTGCTTGATCCGGAAGCCCAGCGGCAACCGGACCCGGCGGTTGAAGTCCTCGAACCCGTTGAGCACCTTGGCCATCGTGTCGCGGATGCGGTCGTAGTCCTCGACGTACCAGTGCCACGGTGTCTGGCTGTTCGGCAGCGCGGCCGCGGCGATCCCCGCGATGATCGCCGGCTCGGACAGCAGGTGCGGCGAGGCCGGCTTCTTCATCCCGACCGACAGGTGCACCATGCTCATCGAGTCCTCCACCGAGGTCGACTGGATGCCCTCCTTCTGATGGTCCTTCTCGGTGCGGCCCAGGCACGGCAGAATCAGCGCCTGACGGCCGTGAATCACGTGGCTGCGGTTCAGCTTTGTGCTGACCTGGACGGTGAGCTCGCACTTCTGCAGGCCCTCGAACGTGTACGCGGTATCCGGTGCGGCGCTGGCGAAATTGCCGCCCATACCGATGAACACCTTGACGTCACCGCTGTGCATGCCCTCGATGGTGTGGACGGTGTCGAGCCCGTGCGCGCGGGGCGGGTCGATGCCGCAGACCTCACCCAGACGGTCCAGGAACTCCTCGGTCGGCCGGTGGTCGATACCGCACGTGCGGTTGCCCTGCACGTTGCTGTGCCCGCGCACGGGCGACGGTCCGGCGCCTTCGCGGCCCAGATTGCCGCGCAGCAGAAGCAGATTCACGATCTCCCGGACGCTGTCCACACCGTGCTCGTGCTGGGTGACGCCGAGGCACCAGCTGATGATGCTGCGGTCCGCGTCGCGGTAAATCTTGGCGGCCCTGCGGATATCGCGCTGCGACACCCCGGATTTGTATTCGATCTCATCCCACGACGTGGCCTCGACTGCGGCCCGGTAGGCCTCGAACCCGGTGGTGTACCGCTCGATGAACTCGATGTCGAGCGCCTTCGGATCCGTCTCTGCTTGTTCCAGAACGGCTTTGGCGATGCCACGGATCAGGGCCATGTCGCCGCCGATCCGGGGCTGCAGGTTCAGCGTGCTGGTCTTGGTGGACTTGAACGTCGCCATCCGCAGGAAGTCATGCGGGATGATCGTCTTCGTGGCACCGGCCTCGACGAGTGGGTTGATGTGCACGATCTGCGCGCCGCGGCGGTAGGCCTCCGACAGCGCGGTGAGCATGCGGGGCGCATTGGAGGCGGCGTTGACGCCGATGACGAACAGCGCGTCCGCGGTCTCCCAGTCCTCGAGGTCGACGGTGCCCTTGCCGGTACCGAGGGACGCCTGCATGGCGCGGCCGCTGGCCTCGTGGCACATGTTGGAGCAGTCGGGCAGATTGTTGGTACCCAGCTCCCGGGCCAACAGTTGGTAGAGGAACGTCGCCTCGTTACCGAGCCGGCCCGATGTGTAGTACGACGCCTGGTTCGGGTCGTCGAGTTCCGCCAGCGCCCGGCCGATGAGGTCGAAGGCGTCGCGCCAGCTGATGGGCTTGTAGCGGTCGGTCGCCGCGTCGTACACCATCGGTTCGGTGAGCCGGCCGGTGTCTTCGAGCGCGAAGTCGCTCCACTCCGCCAGTTCCGAAACCGTGTGCTGGGCAAAGAACTCCGGCCCGCAGCGCTTGTGCGTCATCTCCCACGTGACGTGCTTGATGCCGTTCTCGCAGATGTCGAGCTTGAGGCCCTTCATGTCGTCGGGCCAGGCACAGCCCGGGCAGTCGAAGCCACCGTCCTCGTGGTTCATCTTCATGATCGCGTGCGGTCCGCTGATGGGCTCACGCTCGCGCGCCAGGAACTTCGTGACGCTGATGGCCGCGCCCCAACCGGCCGCGGGATGGTGGTAGGGATGGAACTCGGGCTCGCCATGACTGTCGGGCTGGCCCTCGGTATCGACTCGCTGCTCAATGCTCCGGTCGGTCATGCGACAAGTCTGCTCGGCGGAGGCCTCCTGAGTCCAAGGGCAATTTCCGTGAGCCTGATAGGCATCGCCTATCAACCATGGTCGAATAGTCCATGCTGTTTCGCCAGCTCGAATACTTCGTGGCGCTCGCCCGCGAGAAGCACTTCGCGCGCGCCGCTGCCGCCTGCTACGTCTCGCAGCCGGCGCTGTCCGAGGCCATCCGCAAGCTCGAGAACGAGCTCAAGGTTCCGCTGGTGCGGCGTGGGCAGAGCTTCGAGGGGCTGACGCCCGAAGGCGAACGGCTGGTGTTGTGGGCGCGCCGGATTCTGGCCGATCACGATGCCCTCATCCACGAGGTCACCGCGTTGCAGACGGGTCTGACGGGCGAGCTGCGGCTCGGCGTCATCCCGGCCGCGTCGGGCACGGTGGCCCTGCTGACCGATCCGTTCTGCCTCGAACATCCCTTGGTGCGAGTGCAGTTGGAGAGCAGCCTGCGCTCGGCGGGCATCATCGAGCGCATCCGCCGCTTCGAACTCGACGCGGGCATCATCTACCCCGACGGCATCGACACCACGGGCCTGACGGTCACACCGCTCTACGAAGAGCGGCAGGTGCTGATCGCCGGCGCCGAACTGCTTGCCAGCCAGCCGAATCCGCTGACCTGGTCCGACGCGCTGGAACTACCGCTGTGCCTGCTGAACACGGGGATGCGGGGCCGGCAACTGCTCGACGACGTCCTGGCGGCGCACAGCCTGACGGCGACGCCACGACTCGAAGCCGATTCGGTGGTGTCCCTGCTGGCGCACGTCAGCGGTGGCCACTGGGCGAGCATCGTCCCGCAGACCTGGCTGCACACGTTGCGCCCGCCCGACGGGGTGCGGGTGGTGCCGTTGGACGAACCTCAGGTGACGGCGACGGTCGCGCTGGTCAACAGCGCCGCCGAACCCGGCTCGGTGCTGGCGCGCGCGCTCGTCGCGACGGCACAGCGCGCGCCGATGAACCCCGACTAGCGATACCACTCGGGCAGCTCGGTGGGCCGCAGATCGGTGGTGTCACCCGGCCGGGTCAGGGTCAGCACGGCCCGCACGATCTCAGGGCGGTCCGCCAACGCGTCGGCGATGGCGTTGAGCCGCGCGGCGACGTTCGATTCGGCCGCGTCACCGATGAGGTCGACGGCGGCGACGAGATAAATCCGGTTCGCCCCAACCCATTCCATGTGCAGGTAGCTGACCCGCTCGATGTCGTGATGGTCGAGCAGCGCCAGCAGTGCGTTGTTGCGCGCGAGCGGGGTGACGGTCTCCCCCGTCAGGAAATCCATGTTCCGCCCGATGAGGAACAACGCCACGACCCCGAGCAGCAGGCCGACCAGGATCGAGCCGATGGCGTCCCAGACCGCATTCCCGGTGAGCTGGTGCGCCAAGATGCCGCACGTCGCGATCACGATGCCGATGAGGGCCGACAGGTCCTCGGCGAAGACGGCGCGCAGCATCGGGTTCGACGTGACGCGGATGTAGCGCAGTGGATGGATCCGCCGTTCGAGCGCGCCGGACTTCGTCTGCGAAAACGCTTGCAGGAACGACGATCCCTCCAAGATGAACGAGACCGCGAGCACCGCATAGGCCCAGCCGTACGACGTCGCCTCGGCTTCGCCCTTGAGGGACTGGATGCCGTGCCAGATCGACACCACGGCACCGACGGTGAACAGGCCGAAGGCCGCGAACATCGACCAGATGTAGCCGGCCCGGCCGTAGCCCAGCCGGTGTTCGGCATCGGCCGGCTTGTCCGACTGCCGGGTACCGATCAGCAGGAACACCTCGTTGCCGGTGTCCGCCCAGGAATGCGCGGACTCGGCGAGCATCGAAGCGCTGCCCGTGACGACGGCGGCGACGGTCTTGGCCACCGCGATCAGGGCGTTGGCGCCGAGCGCGACGACGACTGTCAGCAGACTCTCGTCGCCTGAACCACTCATGCCCTGAACACTAGAGCCCGTCAGTAGGCGTCGCCGGGCTGAACCACCCGGACCGGTCCGCGCCGCGGTGCCGCCGGTTGGGGCTCCTGCACCCATTCGGCGCCGCTGGCCTCCATCAGCCGGCCGATCTCGTCGATGTGCATGTCGGCCAGGTCCCACACGTCGGGCACCAGCTCGCGGTCGACGATGAAGCCGAAGTCCAGGCGGTCCAGATAGCTCACCACGGTGATGTTGAGCCCCTGTCCTTCGGTGACGATCGACACCGGGAACTGATGGACGAGTTGCGCGCCCGCGAAGTACAGCGGCTTGCGCGGACCCGGAACGTTGGAGATCACCAGGTTGAACGGCGTGGCCGCGATCCGGTGCGCCAGCCCGAAGCGCGACGCCAGCCGCATGGCGGACGTCGACAGCACGGGAGCCGAAACCTGCGCCATGTCGCCGAGTTGGCTGGCGGGCACCAGATCCAGCAGGCGCTTCGCGTCGAGCATCGCCTCGCGGCAGCGGGCCACGCGCTCGAGCGGGTCGGCGCAGTCGGTCGGCAGTTCGGGGAAGATCGCCGACACCCGGTTGGTCCACGGGTCCTCTTCGTCGCCGGTACGGATCGACACCGGCACCATGGCCCGCAGCGGGCCGTCGGGCAGCGCGTCGTGGGCCTGCAGATAGCTGCGCAGACCGCCGGCGCAGATCGCCATCACGATGTCGTTGACCGTGCCGCCCGTCGCGGTCTTGAGCTGCTTGACGTTCTCCAGCGACGCGGTGCGCATGGCAAACCGGCGATGCCCGGTGATGGGCTTGTTCCACGGCGTGGGCGGTGCGGCCGAGGTGGGCAACGGAATCTTCGGGCCGTCTTCTTTGCCAAGGCGCGCAATGGCTTTGATGGCCGAGCCGGCCTTGCTGGCGGCACTGCCGATGCTGTCGATGCCGGCGGCGTCGGCGAGCTGGCCGACCAGCCGGGTCTGGAATCGTAGTGCCTTGACCGGATGGCCCGCGAGGTTGATGACGGCTTTGCGCAGCAGGTCGATGTCGCTGGGCAGCGGTTCGGCTTCCCAGGCCGGGCTGGGTCCGGGTGGCGCGGCGTCCGGTTCGGTGTCGGTCAGGATGTTGAGCATCAACTGTCCGGCGGCACCGTCGATGGTGGCGTGGTGGTACTTCGTCAGCATCGCCCAGTTGCCGTCGTCCAGACCGTCGATGACGTAGACCTCCCACAGCGGCCGGCTCCGGTCCATCGGGCGGCCGACGATGCGGGACACCTGGTCGGCCAGCTGGTCGACCATTCCCGGCCGGGCCAAATGGATTTCGCGGATGTGGAAGTCGAGATCGAAGTTCGGGTCGTCCACCCAGTACGGGTGGTCGAGCCCCAGCGGCACTTCGACGAGCCGCCGGCGCAACGGTTCGAGTTCACCGATGAGCGACGCGTACTTCGCATGGACCGCGGTGTAGGGGTCGAACTCCTCGCTGGGCCGCTCGAAGATCATCAGCCCGGTGACGTGACCGAATGTCGTCGGCGTCTCCAGGTAGAGGAAGGTGGCGTCCATGCCGCTGAGCTGCTTCACGAGTGTTCTTCTCCTAGATGGGTTTTGGCGCTCAGGTGGTGAGCAGGCCGCCCTCGACGGGCAGGGTGATTCCGGTGACATAGCTGCTGGCATCACTGGCCAGGAAGATCAGCGCCGCGCTGAGTTCCTCTGTGCGCCCGAGCCTTCCGGCCAGGGTGCGTGGCAGGACGGTGGTCTCGAAGTAGCCGTCGTCGTACTGATCGGTCATCTCGGAGGCGAAGAAGCCCGGCGCCAGGGCGTTGACGCGGATACCCTTGCGGCCCGTCCACTGCTGGGCAAGGTCGCGGGTCAGGCCGATCAGGCCCGCCTTCGATGACGCGTAGGCCGCCTGCGGGAGGCCGGCGGTGGTCAGGCCGAGAATGCTGCTGACGTTGATGATCGAGCTGCCCGGCTGCATGTGCGCGGCACACGCCTGCGCCATCCAGTAGCACCCGTTCAGATTCAGGTCGATGACGGACCGGAACTGCTCGGGCGTTTCGCGCGTCGCCGGGACGGCTGTGCCCACTCCCGCATTGTTCACCAGAATGTCGACGCGCCCGAAGGAATCGACGGCAGCCTGCACGAGGGCTTTGCAGTCGTCGGGATCGGTGACGTCGGTGCGCACGGCGACGGCCCGGCGACCGGCGGCTTCCACCAGCGCCTTGGTGTCGGCCAGCCGGTCTTCGCGGCGCGCACCGAGCACGACGTCGGCGCCGGCCTGCGCCAATGCCTGCGCGAATCCGACGCCGAGGCTGCTCGAGGCGCCGGTGACGACCGCGACGCGGCCATCGAGACGGAAGAGATCAAGGATCGAAGCTGCGTCGCTCTGGGTCACTCGTGCATCATATCTAGATATGTTGCACAGACGAGACTGATCGAGATATATCTCACTCAGACATCAGCCGCTACCATGATGCGAAAGGCGGCGGATGAACAGGAGGTGCGCCATCAGCGAGACACCGTTGGGTCGCATGCTCGCGTCGACAGACCGACGCCCCGACCCACTCGAGGCGTTCCGCATCGCGCGCCGTTGGTTCATCGAGGGCCGTCGCATCGAAATGCAGGAATTGGCAACCGAACTCGGCATCAACCGGGCCACGCTGTTCCGCTGGGTCGGCGGCCGCGACGAACTGCTGGCCGAAATCCTGTGGTCGCTGGCCGAGCCCACACTCAAGGCCTCCATCGACGCGGCACCCGGGCACGGCGCCGCGCACATCGCACGGGCCGTCGGCCACTACGCCACCGTCATCGACGAATCCGGCTTCTTCCAGGCGTTCCTGCGGCGCGAACCCGAACGCGCCCTGCGGATTCTGGCCACCCGCGCCGGGACGTTGCAGGGCCGCCTCGTCGCCGCGATCGAAGAGCTACTCAACGACGAGATCGCCACGGGTCAACTCGATCCCCCACTGCCCCCGCGCGACCTCGCGTTCCTCATCGTCCGCATCGTGGAGTCGTTCCTCTACGCCGACATCATCACCGGCGAACCGCTGGAGGTCGGCAAGGCCGAGCAGGCCATCGGCGCACTACTGGGTCACCGACCCGCGTAGTTCCCTACCGCCCGGGGCCCATGGGCCCCGGCACAACCGGCACCGGCGGCGGATTCGGAACCGTCACACTGGGCGGCGGCACCGTGACCGTGACGGTGCTCGTGCTGGCCCGCGTCGACGGGGTCGTCGGCGGTGTCGACGGGCCGACCGGAACTCCCGGGATGATCTCCGTCGAAGTCACCGTCGTGCTCGTGCTGGAGGTGGGCTTGGACGGCGGCGGCGACTCGTCCGAGCAGGCGCTTGCACCGAGAGCAGCCGCTGCTGCCACGGACATCACGACGAGGGACTTCAGCATGATTGCCGAATGCCCGTTGATCCGAACCGGTAAACCCGCACAGACACAGAACTGCCCCTCTCCCGGAGGAAAGGGGCAGTTTCGCGTGGTATCAGAGGCGCTCGATGATGGTGACGTTGGCGGTGCCGCCGCCCTCGCACATCGTCTGCAGGCCGTAGCGACCGCCCGTGCGCTCCAGCTCGTTGAGCATGGTGGCGAACAGCTTGGCACCGGTGGCGCCCAGCGGGTGGCCCAGCGCGATGCCGCCGCCGTTGGGGTTCACCTTGGCCAGGTCGACGTTGAGTTCCTTGGCCCAAGCCAGCACGACGGACGCGAACGCCTCGTTGATCTCGACGACGTCGATGTCGTCCATGGTCAGGCCGGTCTTCTCCAGCGCGTACTTGGTCGCCGGGATCGGGCCGGTGAGCATCTTCACCGGGTCGTCGCCGCGGCAGCTGATGTGGTGGATGCGGGCCCGCGGCTTGAGGCCATGCGCCTTCACGGCAGCCTCGGAGGCCAGCAGCGTCGCCGACGCGCCATCCGAAATCTGGCTGGCCAGCGCGGCGGTCAGCCGGCCACCCTCGACCAGCACCTTCAGCGAGGCCAACTTCTCCAGAGTGCTCTCACGCGGCCCCTCGTCGACCTTGAAGCCGTCGATCGGGATGATCTCGTTGTCGAAACGGCCCTCACGGATCGCGGTGAATGCACGCTGGTGGCTGTTGAACGCGAACAGCTCCATGTCCTCGCGGGAGATGTCCCACTGCTCGGCGATCATCTCGGCGCCGCGGAACTGCGAAATCTCCTGGTCGCCATAGCGTTCCACCCAGCGCTTCGACTCGTTGGTCGGCGAGGTGAAGCCGAACTGCTCACCGACGATCATGGCCGAGCTGATCGGAATCTGGCTCATGTTCTGGATGCCGGCGGCCAGGATCAGGTCTGCGGTACCCGACATGATCGCCTGCGCACCAAAGGAAATGGCCTGCTGGGAGGAACCGCACTGCCGGTCGACGGTGGTGCCGGGGACGCCCTCGTCGTAGCCGGCGGCGAGCCAGGTCAGACGGCCGATGTTGCCGGCCTGCCCACCGATGGCGTCGACACAGCCGACGATCACGTCGTCGAACGCAGCGGGGTCGACGTCGTTGCGAGCGAAGATCCCGCGGTACGCCTCCACACCGAGATCGATCGGGTGGTAACCGGAGAGGCCACCACCCTTCTTGCCGACGGCGGTGCGCACAGCGTCGATGACGTACGCCTCAGATGCGGCCATTTCTCATCTCCTTCTTTGGGTGAAACTCATTTGGCGGCAAGGCGTTACGGGGCTACCGCAACGCCGCCGAGCACGATGGTCAGGTAGTGCTGACCGACGTCTTCCGCGGTCAACTTGCCGCCCGGCTGGTACCAGCGCACCGACACCCACGTGGTGTCACGGATGAACCGGTAGACCAGATCAACATTCAGGTCGGATCGGAAGACGCCTTCGGCCATGCCCTGCTTCAGGACGTCGACCCACATCTTGCGCTGCTGGCGATTGCGTTCGTCGACGAAGGCGAACTGGGGCAGGACGCCGAGGCGCTTGGCCTCGTCCTGGTAGATGACGACCTGCGCGTGCCGGTGCTCGATGGCATCGAACGACGCCATGAACAGACCTTTGAAACGCGCCAGCGGATCGGGCTCGGTGGCGATGATCTGCTCGTACCGGGCGAACAGCCAATCGAGGAAGTCACGCATGACCTCTTCGACCATCTGTTCCTTCGATTTGAAGTGATGGTAGAGACTGCCTGACAGGATTCCTGCCGAGTCTGCGATGTCCCGGACAGTGGTTGCCTTCAGCCCACGCTCAGCGAACATCGCCGCGGCGAGCTGAAGAAGCTCGTCGCGCCTGGTCGCCGGTTGACTGGGCGATGGAGACGCCATCGACACAGCATAGCAACCAAGCGCTTGTTAGGTCGATTGTGGAGGCTGGTGACTGTCACCACTTCGCATTTCCCCGCCGAAACTGCGCTTGTGTGCCACGAACCGGCGATTTTTCGCACACAAGCTCAGGGTCGGCGGCCCGCTAGTAGCGGGAGGACCAGTACTGATCGCAATACTTGGGCAGCTCCGTTCCCACCGGCCGGTCCGCGTTCGAGCGGGACAGGTTGAACAGGTACCACGGGTCGTCATGCGAGTAGTTCGATCGGACGCAGGCGCGGACACGCTCAGGTAGCCGATGCAGCGCCGGGTCGATGTCCGACGACAGCCGGGACAGGTACTCCGCATCGAGTTGGCCGGTCTGCTCGAAGCGGTCGATGTTGCGATCGGCGACGAGGCGCTCGGGATTGAGTGCCGCCAACCCCAGCAGCGCCACGACCCCAGCCGCCAGCACGGCGTGCGGCAGCCAACGCCCCGACATCCGCACACCCGCCACCGCGACGAGCAGGAACACCGCACCCAACCACAGTTCGATGGTGATCACCATCAACCGGTCGGTGCTGAAGCCGTACGCCTGCTGATAGAGCCACATGCGGTGGATCGCAGAGATGACGACGACAACCGAAGTCGCGCAGAGGATTCCGGCCAGCACTCGGAGTACACGGCGGTCACCCGCAGTGACACGACCCGCCACCCGGATCACGCCGCTCAGCACCAGCAGCGTCAGCGCCGACACCCACAACAACTGCCAGAAGCCCTGGCGCGCGTACTCGGCGTACGTCAGCCCCTCGGTTTCCAGCACGTGGGTATGACCGCCGAACAGCACCGCCGCCTGCACCGCGACGAACGCAATGAACAGCGCATCGAGCACCCCCAGCGGAACGGCCCACTCCCAGCGCGGCACCGGCTTCATCGGCTTGGGCGCGAGGACATCCAGCCGCGGCGCGAACCGGGTCAGGTAGGCACCACCGAGGACGAACGCGGCGACCATGCCGAAGACGACGACGCGGGCGACGACGTCGACACCGTCGAACCGCGGGACCAGCTTGCCCACCAGATGCGCGAAAGCCGCGTCCGCCGAGGCGAACAACGCGCCGAACACCAGAGTCAGCAGCACTGTGAGACCGCCAACAACGGCAACGCGAACCGGGTTTGTGATACCCACCCGACCGGACAATCCACGCCGCGTCCAACCGAGGACACGGGCCGGCAGCGCCCACGCCAGGAACGGCGCGGTCAGGACCGCGGTCCAGGTACGTCCGCCGAACAGCGTGCACCACCCGACGATCCAGGCCGCCATGATGCACAGCACGCCCAGCCAGTCGGCGGCAAGTAAGGCGGGAACTGCCAGCAGCGCCAACGTCAGTGCGATACCGGCCCATTCGGTGCGCGTCGGCCGGCGCTCGGCGGTGCCGTAGACGACAGCGAAGACCATCACCCCGACGGCCAGGTAGCCGGCGCTCAAAGACGACGGCCGCCACAGCGCAGTACCGAGCAGACCGGCTACCACGGCGAGCGCCACCACCCGGTGTGGCGCTGTCGCCAGCGGACTGATCGGCCACACCCGTCGCGGCAACATCGTCCAGCCGGGCTCACCGCGGCGCGGCAGTGCCGGCCCGATCAGCGGAGGGACCATCGGCGGCCCTGGATATCCCATCAACATCGTCATGCGGACCGCTCCTCTGATTCCGGAATGCTCACCCTGAAGCGGCATCCCACGTTCGTCTCCACCACGTCGATAGCTCCGCCGTGCAACTCGACCGCCCAGCGGGCGATCGCCAAACCCAGACCGGTGCCACCGTCAGAGGTGGCCCCGCGGGTGAACCGTTCGAAGACCCGCTCACGCTCAACCGGCGCGATGCCCGGCCCTTGATCGGCGACCTCCAGGCGCAGGCCCGCGGCGTCACGCGTCGCTCGCACCGTCACACTGCCGCCGGGCGGGCTGTGCCGAATCGCGTTGTCCACCAGATTGACCACCACCTGCCGTAGCCGCGCCGGATCGGCCAGCGCCGTCAGACCGGGTGGTGACACCTCGACCGCGACTGGCACGTCATCGGCGGAAACCGAGACGTGCTCGACGGCGGCACGCAGGAAGGCCTCGACGTCGAACCGGTTGATCCGCAAGGGAATTGCCCCGCCTTCGAGGCGAGACAGGTCCAGCAGATCGGTCACCAATTCGCCGAGGCGTTCGGTCTGCGACAGCGCTAACCGCATCGTCTGCGCATCGGGTTCAACGACTCCGTCGACCACGTTCTCCAGGACCGCCTGCAATGCGGTGATGGGCGTGCGTAGTTCATGGGACACGTTGCCGATCAGTCCGCGCCGGTATTCGTCGGCGGCACCGAGGTCGGCTGCCATCTGATTGAATGCCGTTGCGAGTTGGCCGACTTCATCACGCGACGTGGCGCGGACCCGAATGCTGTAGTCGCCCTTGGCCATCGCGCGGGCCGCGGCGGTCATCTGCCGCAAGGGTGACGTCATGCCGTGGGCCATGAACTGGGTGAAGAGCAGTGAGGTCAGCAGAGCGGACAGCAGCGCGTATCGGAACTGCCAGCTCGCGCCGATCCAGAAGGTGAACGACGCCAACAGGATTGCTCCGCCGACCAGCAGTCCCATCTTGATCTTGAAGGACGCGAACGGATCCAGTGGCCGGGGCAGCCGGTCCCATAGTTCGCCGAAGGTGCTCACCGTGGTACCTCTAGGGCATAGCCGACCCCATGCACGGTCCGGATGAGCTCGGCACCGAGCTTGCGGCGCAACGCCTTCACGTGGCTGTCGACCGTGCGCGTCTCGGCGCCCGACCCCCAGCCCCAGACGTGCTCCAGCAGCGTCTCGCGGTCCACCGCGGCTCTGGGACGACCGGCGAGGAAGGCCAGTAGATCGAATTCGGTTCGGGTGAGGTGGATTTCGATGTCACCCTGGTGCACCCGGCGCTCGGCGAGATCGATGCGGTACTCCCCCACCGACAGCGGCTGGTCCCCGGCCGCCCGGTCCACCCGACGCAGCAACACCCGCACCCGCGCAACCAACTCGCGCATGCTGAACGGTTTGGTGAGATAGTCGTCGGCCCCGATCCCCAGACCGATCAGCATGTCGGTCTCGTCCGTGCGGGCGGTCAACATCAGCACCGGCACCGGACGCTCGGCCTGGATGCGCCGGCAGACTTCCACCCCGTCGAAGCCGGGCAGCATGACGTCCAGCACCACCAGGTCGGGCCGTGTCGCTGCCGCCGCGGCCACTGCCGAAGGCCCGTCGACGGCCGTCTCCACCTGGAACGACTCGGCCCGCAGGCGGGTGGCGACCGAGGACAGGATGGTCGGCTCGTCGTCGACCACCAGGATTCGCTTCACGCTTTCCGACTGTAAGCGCGGTTTGTGGGGCTTACCGGCAGTGATTGTGAAGAAACTGTGGAGACTTCTCGCGAGCTTTCCGTCAGCTGCACTCAGCCCTACGGCGCTGGCGTAACCACCCCAAGGCGTGGTGGCAACTGCTGCTCGCGGTCGCGATATTCATGTACCCCGTGTTTGCGTTCGCGACAGGAAGAAGCGGACCGGGCCAAACGGCGGTCTCCGCCGGCGTGGCGATAGCGGCTGGAATCAGCTTCGGCTACCGGGATCGGTTCTTGCACAACCCGATTGCAGCAGGCCAACGCATCCAGTTCGCTCTGGTCTCCCTGATCACGCTCGGTGTGTTCCCGATCTGTTATCTAGGCGCGTACCACGCGAGCAGGCGATTCATCTCGAAAACCGAAGCGTACGGACGACATTCGCGTCGCCAAACGTGAGCGCGCTGGCTGGACGCCGAGATAATCTCGCCGGCCAGGTAGCTGGAGTAGTCGCCGGCCAGGAATGCGATGGTCGACGCGATCTCCCACGGCTCGGTGGCGATGATTTCTTCGTACCGGCTGAACAACCAATCAAGGAAGTCCCGCGTGACCTCTTCGACCATCTGTTCCTTCGACTTGAAGCGATGGTAGAGACTCGCCGCGGCGAGCTGAAGTAGCTCGTCGCGCCTGCTCGCGGGTTGACTGGCGATGGAGACGCCATCTCAACAGCATGGAAACCAAGCGCTTGCTAGGGTAGGTCGGGCCGGTGTTGACTTGGCCACTACGTACACAAAGATCGAGTGCTCACAGGGGTCGCGCACGTTGAGGCGATCGCGGCCCTGAGAGCGGGCGAGGTCACACGCGCGGTTCTCGACCGCGACCGATAGATGGGATGCGTAAAGCGTCGGGCGCTTCGATTCGAGCCCTATGCTTGCGCGCAGCACGACTCGAAATGGATGAGTAGCAGGAGATCATGAGCACGACACAGCGTGCCCTGGAGGGTATCCGGGTCATCGACATGACCCGCGTCTTCGCCGGCCCGATCAGCGCGCAGATACTGGGCGACCTCGGCGCTGACGTCATCAAGGTGGAGCGACCGGGCAGCGGTGACGAAGGGCGCGGTTACGGTCTTGCCTCGGTCGAGGGCAAGGACGGCAAGGACCTTCGCCAGTCCGGCTTCTTCACCGCGTCGAACCGCAACAAGCGGTCGATCACGGTCAACCACTCCAAGCCGGAGGGGCAGGACATCCTGCGTGCCCTGGTCAAGACCGCGGACATCCTGATCGAGAATTACAAGGTCGGCGACCTCAAGCGGTTCGGGCTGGACTACGAGAGCCTGAAGGCGATCAATCCCCGCCTCATCTACTGCTCGATCACCGGCTTCGGCCAGACCGGGCCAATGGCGGCGCGCGCGGGCTACGACGGGTTGTTCCAGGCGAGCGGCGGCATGATGGCCGTGACCGGCATCCCCGAAGGCCAACCCGGCGCGGGGCCAGTGAAAGCCGGTCCCAGCCTGGTCGATTTCGTGACCGGCCACAACAGCGCCATCGCGATCCTCGCCGCGCTGAACCATCGCAACAACACCGGCGAGGGCCAGTACATCGACATGGCGCTGCTCGACAGTTCCGTGGCGATGATCTGCCACATCATGCAGGACTACCTGATCAGCGGCGTCCAGGCGGAGCGTCTGGGCAATGGCGGCAACGGCGGCGGCCCCGCCGACCTCATCCATGCGCGCGACGGCATGACGTACATCACGGCCGGGAGCGACGCTCACTGGCGGCGCATGTCGGAGTTGATGGGCCAGCCCGAGCTCTACGACGACCCGCGCTTCGACACCAACGCCAAGCGGGCCAAGATCAATCGCGCGGAGTTGATCGACATCATCAACGTGTGGAGCCGGCAGTTCACGACGGAGGAGCTCCAGGCGAAGTTCGACAGCGTGGGCATCCCGGCCGCGCGCTATAACGATCTGGCGGAGGTCTGGGAAGATCCACAGGTGCAGCACCGGGGCCTGCGCGCGACGACGCCGCATGCATGGGCCGCCGCCGGATCGGTCGACCTGATCGGCAGCCCGCTGGCGGGCATGGGTGCCACGCCAGCGACGATCCGCCTCGCGCCGCCAGTGATCGGCGAGCACAACGCGGAGATACTCGGTGAACTGGGCTATGACGCGGCGCGGATCGCGGACTTGCAGGAGCAGGCGATCATCTGATCGAGAGGGTCCGCCACCAGGTCAGGCTTGCGAGATCGCGAGCCAGCCACACATGAAAATGCCCGCCTAATTGCGACAACGTTGTCGCAATTAGGCGGGCAAGTGCACATATCCGAACCTCGCGGCCGGATGAAAACTACGCCCGCTGGCTCGACACCGAAATGATCTCGCCGGTCAGGTAGCTCGAGTAGTCGCTGGCCAAATACGCGATGGTGGTGGCGATTTCCCACGGCTCGGCGGCACGGCCGAATGCCTCGTCCGACGACAGCCGGTCCAGCAGCGCGGCATCGGCCGACTTCTCCAGGAACTTGTGCCGCGCGATGCTCGGGGACACCGCGTTGATGCGGACGCCGTACTCGACGGCTTCGATTGCGCTGCAACGGGTCAGCGCCATGACGCCGGCCTTGGCGGCGGCGTAGTGCGACTGCGAGTGCTGCGCGCGCCAGCCCAGGACGCTGGCGTTGTTGACGATCACGCCGCCGTGCTCGACGCCGCGGAAGTACCGCAGGGCGGCGCGGGTCGCGCGCATCACCGAGTTCAGGGTGACGTTGAGGACGCGGTCCCACTCGTCGTCGGTCATGTCGACCAGCGGGGTCTCCCCGCCCAGGCCGGCGTTGTTGACCAGCACGTCCAGCCGGCCCATCTTCTCGACGGCCGCGGTGATCAGGGCGTCGACGGCCTCGGTGGAGGTGACGTCGCAGACGACGGCCTCGACCTTGCCCAGGCCGAGTGCGGCCAGCTGGTCACGCGTTTCGTTGAGGCGACGCTCGTGGTAGTCGGACACCACGACGTCGGCGCCTTCCAGCAGCGCGCGACGGGCGGTGGACGAGCCGATGCCGGTGCCGGCGGCGGCCGTCACGAGGACGACCTTGCCCTTCAGCAGGCCGTGGCCCTCAACCTCGGTAGGAGCAACTGAAAGATCCATCAGCCCTTGGCCTCTCGGGGTAGGCCGAGCACGCGCTCGGCGATAATGTTGCGCTGAATTTCGTTGGAGCCGCCGTAGATGGTGTCCGACCGGGAGAACAGGTACAGGCGCTGCCACTCATCGAACTCGCCGCCGGGCAGCGTCAGCCCCGCCATGCCCTGCACGTCCATGGCGATCTCACCGAGCTCGCGATGCCAGTTGGCCCACAACAGCTTTGACACGTTGTCCTGGCCCGGCTGCTCGACGTCCATGGTGGCCATCGCGTAGGACCGCATGGCCTGCAGGCCGGTCCACGATTCAGTCAGCTTGTGCCGGATCAGCGGATCGTCGATGGCGCCGGTGGTCTTCGCGACACCGATCAGACCCTCGAGCTCGCGCTTGTAACGAATCTGCTGACCCAGCGTCGAAACACCACGCTCGAAGGTCAGCGTCGCCATCGCCACGCCCCAGCCCTGCCCGGGCTCCCCGACCACCAGCGATGCCTCGGTGCGGGCGTCGTCGAAGAACACCTCGTTGAATTCGGAGTCGCCGGTCAACTGAACGATCGGGCGGATCTCGACGCCCGGCTGGTCCAGCGGCACCAACAGATAGGAGAGCCCGTGGTGACGCTTGGAGCCCTTCTCGGTGCGGGCCACCACGAAGCACCACTGCGCCCAGTGTGCCAGCGAGGTCCAGACTTTCTGACCGTTGATGACCCACTCGTCGCCGACGAGTTCGGCCGCCGTCGAGACGTTGGCCAGATCGCTACCGGCGCCGGGCTCGGAGTAGCCCTGGGCCCACAGCTCGGTGACGTTGAGGATGTTCGGCAGGAAGCGCTTCTTCTGCTCTTCGGTGCCGTACGCGATGAGCGTCGGCCCGAGCAGTTCCTCACCGAGGTGGTTGACCTTGTCCGGGGCGTCCGCCTTGGCGTACTCCTCGTAGAAGGCGACGCGGTGCGCGACCGACAAGCCGCGGCCACCGTGCTCCTCAGGCCAGCCCAGGCAGGTCAGGCCTGCCGCGGCCAGGTGCTGGTTCCACGCGCGTCGTTCTTCGTATGCCTCGTGCTCACGGCCGGGGCCACCAAGACCTTTGAGAGCTGCGAATTCACCGACGAGATTGTCTGCGAGCCATTGCCGGACCTCAGCCCGGAACGTCTGGACCTCTATCACCCTTATAGGCTAACCTACCAAGCACTTGCTTTGTTAGAGGGAGTTCCAATGAGTGGGTCCGACGGCACCCAGCAGCCCGGTCGGCAGACCCCACCGCAGACCTACACCAAAGAACATTTGGCTAACTTCAAGGCGCCGCGGTCGGTGGCGTTCCTGGACACCCTGCCGCGCGACCCTGGAGGCAAAGTGGTCAAACCACAACTGCGAGAGATGAATCGGTAACGCATGGACCTGACATTCGACGACGAAACCGAAGAATTCCGGGCCGAGGTCCGCGACTTCTTGGCGTCCAACAAGGACAAGTTCCCCACCAAGTCCTACGACACCCTCGAGGGCTTCGAGCAGCACCGTGTCTGGGACAAGGTGCTTTACGACGCCGGCCTGTCGGTCATCGCGTGGCCCAAGGAGTACGGCGGCCGCGACGCCACCATGCTGCAGTGGGTGGTGTACGAGGAGGAGTACTTCAAGTCCGGTGCCCCCGGCCGCGCTTCGGCCAACGGCACCGCGATGCTGGCGCCGACGCTGTTCGCGCACGGCACCAAGGACCAGCTGGAGCGCGTGCTGCCGAAAATGGCCTCCGGCGAGGAGATCTGGGCCCAGGCCTGGTCCGAGCCCGAGTCCGGTAGCGACCTGGCCTCGCTGCGCTCGACCGCGACCAAGGTCGACGGCGGCTGGAAGCTCAACGGCCAGAAGATCTGGAGCTCGCGCGCCCCGTTCGGTGAGCGCGGTTTCGGGCTGTTCCGCTCCGACCCGGAAGCGCAGCGCCACAAGGGTCTGACGTACTTCATGTTCGACCTCAAGGCCGAGGGCATCACGGTCCGGCCCATCGCCCAGCTGGGTGGTGAGACCGGCTTCGGTGAGATCTTCCTCGATGACGTGTTCGTCCCCGACGAGGACGTCATCGGTCAGGTGCATGGCGGCTGGACCGCCGCCATGAGCACCTCGAGCAACGAGCGCGGCATGTCGCTGCGCAGCCCGGCCCGCTTCGTCGCCCCTGCCGAACGCCTTGTCGCGCAATGGAAGGTCGAGCAGAACCCGGCCTACGCCGAGCGCGTCGCCGACGCCTGGATCAAGGCCCAGGCCTACCGCCTGCACACCTTCGGCACCGTCACGCGGCTGGCCAACGGTGGCGAGCTAGGCGCCGAGTCCTCGGTGACCAAGGTGTTCTGGTCCGACCTCGACGTCGCCCTGCACCAGACCGCACTGGACCTGCGCGGCCCCGACGCCGAGCTGTACGACCACTGGACCGAAGGATTGCTGTTCGCCCTGGGCGGCCCGATCTACGCCGGTACCAACGAAATTCAGCGCAACATCATCGCCGAGCGCCTGCTGGGCCTGCCCCGCAAATAAGAGGGATTGTTCACGTGTTCTTTGAATTGGACGAATCGCAGCGCGATTTCGCTGCGAGCATCGACGCCGCGCTGGGCGCGGCAGACGTGCCCGCCGCCGTTCGGGCGTGGGGTGGAGTCGAGAAGGCGGCCGACGCCGCACCCGGCCGCAAGGTCTGGTCAACGCTGGCCGACCTGGGTGTCACCGCGCTGAACGTGCCGGAGGAGTTCGACGGCATCGGCGCGCACCCGGTGGATCTGGTTGTCGCACTTGAGCGTCTGGGCTACTGGGCCGTGCCCGGTCCGGTCACCGAATCCATTGCGGTCGCCCCTGTGCTGCTGGCGTCAGATAAGCGTTCGGAAGGCCTGGCCTCGGGCGAGCTCATCGCCACCGTCGCCCTGCCGCCGCTGGCCCCGCGGGCCGTCGACGCCGACACCGCCGGTCTGATCCTGCTGGCCGGGGATGGTCAGGTGCAGGACGCCACCATCGGCGCCGAGCACCAGTCCGTCGACCCGGCCCGTCACCTGTTCGACGTGACCGCCACCGGCGAAGCCCAAACCGCGGACACGGCACAGGCTTTCGAGTTCGGCGCGCTGGCCACCGCCGCGCAGCTGGTGGGCGCCGGCCAGGCGATGCTCGACATGGCTGTCGAGTACGCCAAGCAGCGCACGCAGTTCGGCACCGTGATCGGGTCGTACCAGGCCATCAAGCACAAGCTGGCCGACGTGCACATCGCCGTCGAGCTGGCCCGCCCGCTGGTCTACGGCGCGGCCTTGGCCCTCGCCGACGGGTCGCCCACGCTGGCCCGCGATGTCAGCGCCGCCAAGGTCGCGGCCAACGAAGCCGCGCTGCTGGCCGCCCGGTCGTCGCTGCAGACGCACGGCGCCATCGGTTTCACGCAGGAACACGACCTGTCGCTGTTGCTGCTGCGCACGCAGGCGCTGCGCTCGGCGTGGGGCGACTCGGCGTGGCACCGGACCCGCGTACTGGAAGGGCTGTGACGATGAGCGAAGAACGGGACATGCTGCGCGCCACCGTCGCAGCGCTGGTCGAGAAGCACGCCAGCCCTGAAGCCGTCCGGGCTGCCATCGAGTCCGAGAAGGGCTACGACGAGAAGCTCTGGCAGATGCTGTGCGAGCAGGTCGGCGCCGCGGCGCTGGTCGTGCCCGAGGAGCTCGGCGGTGCCGGTGGTGAATTGGGTGACGCCGCAGTGGTTCTCGAGGAACTGGCCAAGGGCCTCGTCCCGACGCCGCTGCTCGGCACCACGCTCGCCGAACTGGCTCTGCTCGCCGTCGGCGACGAAGAGCCACTGGAGGGCCTGGCCGAGGGAACGTCCATCGGAACCGTCGTTTTCGATGCCGGCTATGTCATCAACGGCGACGTCGCCGACGTGGTGATCGCCGCGCAGGACGGCCAGCTGACCCGCTGGACCGACAACACCGTCACCCCGGCGATCGCGATGGACCCGACGCGTCGTCTCGCCGCGGTAGCTCCGGGCAGTACCACCGCCCTGGGCGCCGACCCCGGCCTGGCGGACACCGCGGCCATCCTGATGGCCGTCGAGCAGGTCGCCGCCGCGAGCCGCTGCCTGGACCTGACCGTCGCGTACTCGAAGGACCGCGTGCAGTTCGGCCGGCCGATCGGCAGCTTCCAGGCGCTCAAGCACCGCATGTCGGATCTGTACGTCAAGGTCTCGGCCGCCCGCTCGATCGTCAACGACGCCATCGCCGACCCGACGCCGACGAATGCGTCGCTGGCCCGCTACATGGCCACCGAGGCGTTCAATGCCGTTGCCGGCGAAGCGATCCAGATGCACGGCGGCATCGCGATCACCTGGGAGAGCGACATCCAGTTCTACTTCAAGCGTGCGCACGGCAGTGCGCAGCTGCTCGGGTCGTCGCGGGAGCACCTGCGGCGACTGGAGGCTCAGATCCTCTGACCGGCGTGCACCACATCGCGGATCAACGGCACCCCCGGCCGGTACGCGAGATGGATGTACGACGGCGCGTCGAGACACAGGAAGTCGGCGCGCTTACCGGGCGCCAGCGTTCCGACGTCGTCCCGGCGGAGCGCGGCCGCACCGCCGGCGGTCGCCGCCCACAATGCCTCCGCGGGAGTGAACTTCATGTCGCGAACGGCCACCGCGATGCAGAACGGCATGCTGGTGGTGAAGGAGCTCCCGGGGTTGCAGTCGGTGGCGATGGCGACCGTCACGCCGGCGTCGATCATCCGGCGCGCGTCCGGCCACGGTGCGCGCGTGGAGAACTCCGCTCCCGGCAGTAGCGTGGCGACCGTGCTACCGGAGGCCAGTGCCTCGATATCCGCGTCGGTGGCATACGTGCAGTGATCGACCGAGGCCGCCCCGAGTTGTACCGCCAGCTGAATCCCCTCGCTGGGGCCGAGTTGACCGGCGTGCAGCCGCGGTTGTAGGCCGGCCGCCATGCCCGCGGTGAGGATGGCACGGGATTCGTCGACGTCGAACGCTCCCCTGTCGCAGAACACGTCGATCCAGCGGGCCAGCGGTGCGCAGGCGTCCAACATCGGGCCGGTGACGAGGTCGATGTATCCGGCACGATCGTCACGGTATTCAGCAGGAACCACATGGGCTCCGAGAAATGTTGTCTCTCCGGTGTATTCGCGGGCGATGCGCAGGGAACGGGCCTCGTTCTGGATGTCGAGGCCGTATCCGCTCTTGCATTCGAACGTCGTCACCCCCGCGGCAGACAGTTCACCGGCCAGCCGGCGCACGCCCGCCGACAGAGTGGAATCGTCGGCTGCGCGGGTCGCCGCCACCGTCGTCGCGATACCGCCGGCGGCATAGGGCTGTCCGCTCATCCGGGCTGCGAACTCCGCCGACCGTTCACCGGCGAACACCAGGTGGGCATGACTGTCGACGAATCCGGGCACGACGCTCACGCCGCCGCAGTCGACGCGTCCGTCCGCAGCGGGCGCATCGCGGCGCCGGCCCACCCACTCGATCGTGTCACCGGCCACGAGCACGGCCCCGTCGCTGACCACACCGAGAGCGCTGCCGTCGCCCTGCGCCGGGTCGTTGGTGACCAGCTCGGCGATGCCGTCGTACAGGATGGTCATGAGTCCCCCAGCAGGTTCTCGATCGCCTTGCTCAATTCCGCGGCCACGTCGACGCGGACATGTCTACGGTCGGCGACCACCACCTGTCCGTCGATCACCACGTCGGTGACATCGGCGGCGGTGGCGGCGAACACGATCGTCTCCGCGGTGGCCCCGCCACCGGCAGTGCGTACCGAATTCAGGTCCACCGCAACCAGGTCGGCGCGCGCGCCGACCTGCAGCACGCCCGCATCCGCCCAGCCGATGGCGTGTTGGCCGTCGACGGTGGCGGCGCGTAACAAGGTCGGTGCGCCGATGATGCCGCGCTCCTGTCGGGCCAATCGTTCATCGAGTTCGACGGCGCGGGCCTCCTCGAACATGTCGATGACAGCGTGGCTGTCGGATCCCAGACTGAACAGTCCCGGTGTGTTCAGCAGGGCCGGCGCCGGGCCGATCCCGTCACCGAGATCCCGTTCGGTGGTGGGGCAAAAGCAGACACCGGTGGCCGAGGCACTCATGTCGGCGATATCGCCGGCGGTCAGATGGGTGGCATGGACGGCGGTGGTCCGCGGGCCGAGCGCGCCGGCGTCACGCAGCACCGCGGTGGGCGTGCGCCCGTGCACGGCCTGGCACTGCTCGATCTCAGCGCGCTGTTCGGACGAGTGCACGTGCAGCGGCGCCGAGTGCGCGGACGCCCACTCGACCACATCGGGCATCTGGTCGACGGGGACGCCACGTACGGAATGTAGCGCGGCGCCGACGAGAATGCCGGGCCTGGAACGTGTTTGGTCACGCAGGATTTCGGCGCGTTCGGCCCAGCCGGCCCCACTGCCGTCCCCGAACCGCTGTTGCGGCCCGTCCTGCAGCGCCGTGCCGTCCGGTGCGGAACTCAGATAGCAGGTGTCCAGCAGCGTCAGCCGCGGCCCCGCGTCTGCAGCGGCATCGATCAGCGCATGCCCCATCGCATTCGGGTCCGAATAGGGACGACCGCCGGTGCCATGATGCAGGTAGTGGAACTCCCCGACGGAGGTGATACCGGCCAGCGCCATCTCGGCGTACACGGCGCGGGCCAAGGCGCGGTAGCGATCCGGATCCAAGCGGTCGGCCACCCGGTACATGAGGTCACGCCACGTCCAGAACGATCCCCGATCGCGCTGGGTGCGCCCACGCAGTGCACGGTGGAAGGCATGCGAATGAGCGTTCGCCATACCGGGGATCACCAAGCCGGACAAGCGGTTCGACGCGCCGGTGGCCGGCGCACCCGCCACGATCGAGGTGATTCGGCCATCGTCGACGGTGATCAGCACGCCCGCCTGCACCGTGTCGCCGAGCCAGGCGTGCTCACACCACCAGGTGACCGTCACCGCGAAACCCACTCGGCCATCACGTCGGCAAGAGCAACCGCACCGCGGTTGCAGTCGGCGGGTTCCGCGTGCTCGACAGGCGAGTGCGACACCCCCGTCGGGTTGCGGACGAACAGCATCGCCGTCGGCACCTGAGCCGCGAGGATGCCGGCGTCGTGGCCGGCCGCCGTGGGCAGTACCGGGATGTCCCCCAGGTGGCGCAGGGCCTTGGTCAGCCGGCTGCGCGGCCCTTCCGGGAATTCGACGATCGGTGTGATCGATTCGGCGATGACGTCGAGGGTCACCGACTCGTGTTCGGCGTGCCGCCGTGCTTCCGCGGAGATGGCATCGACCAGTGCGCCGAGGGTGACCTCGTCCGCGGCGCGGGCGTCCAACCATGCCCGAATCTGCGACGGTATCGCGTTGGCTCCGTTGGGGGCCACGATCACCTTGCCGAACGTGGCCACCGCCTGATGTGCGGCGGCCTGCGCACGCGCGGTGTGCACCGAGGACGCGAAGGCCAACATGGGGTCACGGCGATCGACCAGACGTGTGGCACCGGCATGGTTGGCCTCACCGTCGAACGTGAACTCCCAGCGGCCGTGCGGCCAGATCGATGAAGCGACCGCGATGGGGGCGTCGACCAGATCGAGCGCCCGGCCCTGTTCCACGTGCAACTCGACGAACACGCCGACCCGCGCGGCCAGGTGCGGATCCGGGCCCAGGTGCCCGGGATCGCGCCCGGCGCGAATGAGGGCCTCCGCCAACGTGATTCCGTCGATGTCGCGCAGCCCGCGCGCCCGGTCGGCACTCAGCGCACCGGTCGACAGCTGCGAGCCCACGCAGGCCACCCCGAACCGTGCGCCTTCCTCATCTGAGAACGCCGCCACCCCGACCGGGATGGCGGGCACTACACCGCGCTCCCGCACGATATCGATCGCGGCGAAGGCCGAGACGATACCGAGCGGCCCGTCGAAGGCGCCACCGTCGGGCACCGAGTCCAGATGCGAACCGGTCACGAACGCGTCGCGCGGATCACCGGACCAGCCCGGCGGCAGCCACCAGGCCCACAGGTTGCCGTTGCGATCGACCTCGACGTCCATGCCACGCCGCTCGGCTTCGCCGATGAACCACTCGCGCAGGGTCAGATCGGCGTCGGTCCACGCGAACCGGCGATATCCGCCGTTGGCCGGGTTGCGGCCGACGTCGAGGATGGTCGGCCACAACTTGTCGAACGACGTGCCGGGCGATGTCACGCGTTCTCCCACATCGGGATCCGCACGCCCCGTTCGCGTGCCACGTCGGCGGCATGCTCGTAACCGGCATCCACATGCCGGATGACGCCCATCCCCGGATCGTTGGTCAGCACCCGCTCGAGCTTCTGTGCGGCCAGTTCGGTGCCGTCGGCCACGCACACCTGGCCGGCGTGGATCGAGCGCCCGATGCCCACGCCACCGCCGTGATGGATGGACACCCATGACGCGCCGGACGCGGTGTTGACCAATGCGTTGAGCAACGGCCAGTCGGCGATCGCATCGGAACCGTCGAGCATGGACTCGGTCTCGCGGTAGGGCGATGCGACCGATCCCGAATCCAGGTGGTCACGGCCGATCACCAGCGGCGCCGAGAGCTCACCGGAGGCGACCATCTCGTTGAACCGCAGGCCGGCCCGGTGCCGCTCGCCGTACCCGAGCCAGCAGATGCGTGCGGGCAGGCCCTCGAACGCGACCTTCTCACCGGCCATGGTGATCCAGCGCCGCAGATGGTCGTTGTCGGGGAACAGCTCCAGGATCGCCCGGTCCGTCGCGGCGATATCGGCGGGGTCTCCCGACAGAGCGGCCCAGCGGAACGGTCCCAGGCCCTCCTCGAACTGCGGGCGAATGTACGCCGGCACGAATCCCGGGAAAGCGAAAGCGCGGTCGTAGCCGGCCTTGCGCGCCTCGTCCCGGATCGAGTTGCCGTAATCGAACACCTCGGCGCCACGGTCCATGAAGCCGACCATGGCGGCGACGTGCTTGGCCATGGACAACTCGGCCTGCTCGGTGAAGTACGCGGGATCCTTGTCCGCCATCTTCTTCATGTCCTCGAAATCGACGCCCAACGGCAGGTAGGACAACGGGTCGTGGGCCGAGGTCTGGTCGGTGACGATATCGATCGGGGCTTCACGTTCCAGGAGTTCGGGGAACACCGCCGCCGCATTGCCGACGAGCCCGATCGACAACGGCCGCTTGGCATCCCGCGCTTCGATCGCCATCGCCAGGGCTTCGTCGATGTCGGTGGCCTTGGTGTCCAGGTAGCGGTGTGCGATGCGCCGGTCGATGCGGCTCTCGTCGCAGTCCACGCAGATCGCGACGCCCTCGTTCATGGTGACCGCGAGTGGCTGTGCCCCGCCCATGCCGCCCACGCCGGCCGTCAGGGTGATGGTGCCGGCCAGGGTGCCGCCGAATCGTTTGCGCGCCACCGCACCGAAGGTCTCGAACGTGCCCTGCAGGATGCCCTGGGTGCCGATGTAGATCCAGGAGCCGGCCGTCATCTGGCCGTACATCATCAGCCCTTCGGCTTCCAGCTTGCGAAACTGCTCCCAGGTGGCCCAGTCGCCGACCAGGTTCGAATTCGCCAGCAGCACACGAGGTGACCAGACGTTGGTCCGGAAGACGCCGACCGGTTTCCCCGATTGGATGAGCAGCGTCTCGTCGTCGGCCAGCGACCGCAGCGTGCGGACGATCGCATCGAAGGCCTCCCAGTTCCGGGCCGCGCGGCCCGTGCCGCCGTAGACGACGAGGTCCTCTGGATGCTCGGCCACCTCAGGATCGAGGTTGTTCATCAGCATGCGCAGGGCAGCTTCCTGTTGCCAACCGCGACAAGAGATTTCAGAACCGCGGGGGGCGCGGACGGGACGTGGGCCGGTGGTCACCGAATTGGTCATGAGAATGCAGATCCTTTGCCGAGAGAGTCGTTCACTGTCCGCCGATGCCGGCGCTCGCCAGCCACTTCTTGGCGATATCAGCGAGGTTGGCGCCGGTGGCGGCCTGGGCGTTCATCGAGATCAGGTCGTCTGTGGTGAGTTTCGCCGACACCGCGTCGAGGGTCTTGGTGACGGTGTCGTTCTGCTTGCCGGCCTTGATCAGTGGCACCACGTTCTCCGCCGCGAACAGATTCTTGTTGTCCTCCAGGGCCACAAGATGATTCGCCTTCAGGCCCGGGTCGGTGCTGAACAGGTCGCCCGCTTGGATCTGACCATTGGTGAGAGCTGTCATCGTCAGTGTTCCGCCTGCGTCGAGGCTGACGAAGTCCTTGAAGTTGAGTCCGTACACGTCGCGCAGGCCGACCACACCCTGCTGGCGGGTCTTCCATTCCGCAGGGCCGCCCAGCACCAGTTCCCCAGCGACCAGGCCCAGGTCGGAGATGGTCTTGAGCTTGTACTTGTCGGCCGTCGCCTGGGTGACCGCGACGACGTCCTTGTCCTCGGCGGCCGACGGGGTCAGCATGGCGATCCCGGCGGGGAGCTTGCCCTTGAGTTCGGTGGTCACCGCATCCTGCGTCGCGGCGGTCGACTTGGGGTCGAGATGGCTCAGCAACGCTCCGGTGTATTCGGGAACCAAGTCGATCGACCCGTCCTTCAAGGCCTGGAGGTAGACCTCTCGGCTGCCGATGTTGAACTGCTCCTTGACGCTGACGCCCTTGGCCTGCAACGCCTGCGAGTAGATGCTGGCGACGAGCTGGCTTTCGGTGAAGTCGGCGGATCCGATGATGATCTGCGATCCCGCGGAGCCCTTGTCGCTCCCGCCGCCGGAGAGCGGGTCTCCCCCACCTCCGCCACACGCGCTGAGCGCGAACACGGCAGCGGCGGCGACGATCGAGAGGATGCTGCGCTTCTTCATGGTGCTTTCTCCAAGGTGAAGGTGGTTACTGAGGTTTCGATGGGTGAGGCGGATTTGCTTGCGGCCCGGCGCAGGCCGGGAGACACGATGAGCCTGCCGATCCAGGCGAAGGTGAACTCGAGCACGATGGCGAGGAGGGCGACCAGGATTGCGCCGCCGGCCATTTCGCTGAAACTTGCTGTTGCCCGGCCGTCCAGGATGAACCGGCCGAGGCCCTGCAGACCGAGGTACGCAGCGATGGTGGCCGTCGAAACGATCTGCAGTGTGGCGCTTCTGACGCCGGACACCAGCAGCGGCAACGCACACGGCAGCTGCACACGCAGCAGGATCTGGGTTCTGGTGAACCCCATGCCGCGCGCTGCGTCCACCGCGTGCTGATCGGCGCTCTGGATGCCGGCGTAGGTGCCGGTGAGGATGGGTGGCACGGCCAGCAGCACCAGCACGACGATGGTGGGCAGGATGTACACCAACTTGCCGGCCACCACCGGTGAGATGATCAGGAACAGCAGCACGAGCAGACCGAGGGATGGCAAGGCGCGCAGCGCATTTGCAAATCCGGCGACCACCGCCTCGCCACGGCCGGTGTACCCGATCACGATCCCGAGCGGGACCGCGATCGCAAGTGCGGCCAGCAGTGCGATGCCGGAGTAGAGCAGGTGGTACCCGACCTGCACGGGGATGCCGCCCGAGCCGGACCAATTGGCCGGGTCGGTGAACCAGCCGACGATGTTCATGACGTCACCGTCCGCTGCCGCCATGGGGTGAGCAGCTTGTTCAGCCAGATGATCAGCCCGTCGAAGATGATCGCGAGCACCGCACACAGGACCACGCCGGTGATCAGCGGAACGTACAGCCGCAGCTGAAAGCCTTGTGTGAAAAGCGATCCGAGCTGAGGAATGCCCAGCAGGGCGGCCATGGTGACGATGCTGACGTTGGACACCACCGCGACGCGCAGGCCCGCGGCGATCACCGGCACCGCGACGGGAAGTTCTACGAGCAGTAGGCGCTGCCAACCGCGGTAGCCCATCGCCTCGGCGGCGGCCACAGTGTCGTGCGGTACCGAACCGAGACCGTCGGCGACGACGCGCACCAACAACGCCAGGGTGTACAGCGTCAGTGCGACAACGATATTCACCGGATCAAGGATCTTGGTGCCGAGGATCACCGGCAGGATGATGAACAGGGCCAGCGACGGGATGGTGTAGAGCAGGCCGGCGGTACCGACGATGGCGGCGTACCCGCGACCGGAGCGGTGCGCCCACCAGCCCAGCGGCAGAGCCAGCGCCAGCCCGATGACGGTCGGGACCAGAGTGAGCCAGGTGTGGCTGACGGTCAGCGAGACGATGCGGTCGATGTTCGACGAGAGCCAGTTCATGCCGACACCGACCTCGCGTCCTTGGCCCGTCGGATCGCGTCGATGATGTCGTGGTCGGTCGCGGTGCCGAGGAGCACACCCGATTCGTCGGTGATCACACCCCGCCCACTCGGGCTGGACAGCGCGGCGTTGAGCAGCTCGCGCAGCGGGTCGCCGCGGCGGGCGGTGGTACACAGTGTGATGTCGCCGTCGAGCACCGTGTCGCCGGACAGCGTCGTGGTGTCGACCCAGCCGAGCGGGGACCCGTGCGCGTTGACCGCGAGCACCCACCGCCCCGAGTCGGACGGGATCGCCGAAATCGATTGCCCCACAGCGATCGTCGGCTCCCGATGCAACGGCAGCCGGTCGTCGCCGGTGTGGAAGCCGAGCGCCCGGTAGCCGCGTGCCGACCCGACGAAGTCTGCGACGAAGGCGTCGTTAGGGGCCGCCAGCAGTTCGGCCGGCGTCGCCGCCTGGGCGAGGGTGCCTCCTTCGCGAAGCACGACGACCTGGTCACCCAGCTTGAGCGCCTCGTCGATATCGTGGGTGACCATCACGATGGTCTTGGAGATGTCGGCCTGCAGGCGCAGGAATTCGTCCTGCAACTGGTTGCGGACGATCGGATCCACGGCGCTGAACGGCTCGTCCATGAGCAGGAAGGGCGGGTCGGTCGCCAGCGCGCGAGCCACGCCGACCCGCTGTTGCTGCCCGCCGGACAGTTGCCACGGATACCGGTGGGCGAACTTGGCATCGAGGCCGACGCGTTCCAGCAGTTCCATTGCCGCCGAACGTGTTTCCTTCTTGCTGCCACCGAGCAGCCGGGGCAGTGCGGCGACGTTGTCGACCACCGTGCGATGCGGAAAGAGCCCCGCGTTCTGGATGACGTAACCGATCTTGCGCCGCAACGCCACCCGGTCCAGCGACTGGGTGTCGACACCGTCGAGTGCGATGGTGCCCGAGGTGGGTTCGATGAGCCGGTTGATCAACCGCATGGAAGTCGTCTTCCCGCATCCTGACGGGCCGACCAACGCGGTGATCTTGCCGCCCGGAGCAGTGATCGTCAGGTTGTCGACGGCGACCGTGCCGTCGGGATACACCTTGGAGACGGTGTCGAATGTGATCATGACTTTCTTTCCGGCGAGCCTTGTTTCGTGGGTCCGCTCAGCCGGGCGGAGACGTCCGCGGCGGCCGAGACCAGCATTTGGCCGTACCGCGCCGTTTCGGGCGCGGTGAGCCGATAGCTCGGGATCACGAGGCTGAGCGCCCCGACGATGCGAGCCTCCGAGAGCACGGGAGCCGCGATCGCGGTGACATCGGCTTCGACACCGCGTTCCACCACGACGTAGCCGTCGGCGGGGACGTCACCGCGCAATGCGTGCCCGGCTGCCGAGGCGTCCAGGGGTACGGTCCGACCCACCCAGTTGGCGTGCCGAACCGAATGCGTGCCCTCGACGATGTTGAGATAGAGCGCCGTTTGGCCGTGTCCTCGGACCGACAGATAGGCGGACTCGCCAGTTTCGGCAACCAGCGCGTCCATGGCCGGTTCGGCGAGATCGATCAGGAACTCGTTGCTCAGGGCCTGTGCGCCGAGCTGGATGATCCGCCCACCGGGCCGGTAGGTGCCGGACTCGTCCCGGCTGACGAAGCCGGTTGTTTCGAGCGTCCGCAACAACCGCAACGCCGTGCTCGGCGCGAGTTCACATTCCCGTGCGCTGTCGACGAGGTTCGTCGCACCGGACTCGCAGACCGTCGCGAGTAGTGCCAGTGCCCGTTCGACGGTCCGAGTGGACGCTTCCGCCACTGCGACCTCCTCTCCTTGACGACGAAATGTAGGAGCTCAACGTTTCGACCAACGCACTCAGCGTTGCCACTAAGTAAAATTCACTTTCCATCTAGCGGAAAGATATGGCTTTCGGCGATGATAGGACCGATCGCGCGCCTGCGGTAGAGAACGAGGAGAATTACATGATTGAGCTGACCGGAGCGGGCACGATTGCCGACGTCGTGACGCTCGCGGACCGGCGCGATCAGGTCTGCGTTGCACCGGCCGTGCTCGACGGGGTCACCGGGGCACACCGGCAGGCGGCCGACCTGAGTGCGCGGTTCGCCACCTACGGCCGCACCACCGGAGTCGGCGCGAATCGCAGCACGCCGGTGGCACCGGATGATGACGACTACGGGCTGCGCCTGTTGCGCAGCCACGCCGCCGATGCGGGTGATCCGCTCGACGACCGCACGGTGCGCGCCATGCTGGCCGTGCGGCTGATCCAACTGTGTGTCCCGGGCGCGGGCCTGGATCCGCGCATCCTGGGCGGCCTCGAGCGCATGCTCAACGACGATGCCCTGCCCGAACTGCGGCACTACGCGTCGATCGGCACCGGCGACCTGGCAGCACTGGCCGGCACCGCCCTCACGTTGATGGGCGAACGCCCGGCCAGCCGCCCGCTGACCCCGATGCCGCGGTGGGGCGCAGACAGCGCACTGCCCTTCATGAGCAGCAGCGCCCTCACCGTCGGCCGCAGCTGCCTCGCCGCCGACGAGCTGATCCGGCTGGAACGCGCATCGAGCGTCATCTACATGCTGAGTTTTCTTGCGCTGGAAGGTAATCCGTCGGCATTCGCCGCGGCGGCCGCACGCGCGGCCGCCGCACCGGAGGTGGACGCGCTGGCCGCCCGCCTGCGCACGTTGTTCGCCGGCGCGGGGCACCCTGAGCACCGTCCGGCACGCATCCAGGATCCGTATGGCCTGCGGGTCTACCCCGTCGCTCAGGCCAGCGTCGTCGCGACGCTGAATTCCCTTGTCGCACAGTTGGAGCGGACGCTCAACACGGCGCAGGAGAATCCGCTGTTCGACATCGAGGGCGACCAGGTGGTGCATCACGGCGCCTTCTACCAGGCGGCGCTGTCCCTGGAACTCGACGGCACCACGCTGGCGCTGGCGCTGACCGCGCCGATCACCCACTCCCGAATCCGGATGCTGAACGACCCGGAGACCAACGGCCGCAACGCTTTTCTGGCAGCGGCCGAAGACGGCTCATCCGGGCTCATGATGGTCGAGTACGTCGCTGCCGGGGCGATCGCCGAAATCCGGGCCGCCGCGCAACCCGCATCCGTCGGGACGCTCGTGCTGTCGCGGGGTATGGAGGAGGACGCCACGTTCGCCTCGCAGAGCGCGCTTCAGCTGGAGCGGTCGGTTGCCGCCTACCGGGTGTTGTTGTGCTGCGAGCTGGTCGGGGCCGTGCGCCTGTTGCGGCAGCGCGGCCTGCACCACCGCTTCACGGGTGTCGCCGGAGAGGCCATCGCCTTGGCGGCAGATCTGCCGTGGGACGACACCGACCGGGACCTGCGGGGTGACCTGGCCGCGGCCGAAGCGCTGCTCGACGACCTCGGCCGCCTCGTCACCGATCGGGTCAGCTGAGGCGGCCGATGACCGCCTCGGCCGCAGCCACCAGCGCCCCGTCCCCGGCCAATTCGACGACCGCTTCGATCTCGGGGGCCAGGTAGCGATCCGGGCCGGGGCCGGGGACCCGGTCCCGCACGGCGGCGATCACCGCCGCCGTGCCCGGCGCCGGCCGCAGCGGTGCCCGCATCTCGATTCCCCGTGCGGCGGTGAGCACTTCGATCGCCAGGACCCGGGTGAGCCCGTCGATGGACTTACGCAGCTTGCGGGCCGCCGACCAGCCCATGGAGACGTGGTCCTCCTGCATCGCCGACGATGGGATCGAGTCGACGCTCGCGGGCTGTGCCAGGCGCTTGAGTTCGGAGACGATGGCGGCCTGCGTGTACTGCGCGATCATGTGACCGCTGTCGACACCGGGATCGTCGGCCAGGAACGGGTTGAGGCCACGGCTGCGGGCCGCGTCGAGGAAGCGGTCGGTGCGCCGTTCGCTGATGCTGGCCAGGTCGGCGACGGCGATCGCGAGGAAGTCCAGCACATACGCGACCGGGGCGCCGTGGAAGTTGCCGTTGGACTCGACGGTCCCGGTATCAGTGATGACGGGGTTGTCGACGATGCTGGCCAATTCCCGGTCGGCGACCGTACGGGCGTGCGTCACCGTGTCGCGAACGGCGCCGGCAACCTGGGGTGCGCAGCGCAGCGAGTAGGCGTCCTGCACCAGCGGGCAGTCGGGTCCGCTGTGGCTGGCGACGATGGGCGATCCGGCCAGCACCCGCGTCATGTTCGCGGCGGCGACGGCCTGCCCGAGCTGGGGCCGCAAGGCCTGAAGATGCGCCGCGAAGACCCGGTCGGTACCGAGCAACCCCTCCACGCTCATCGCCGCAGCGATGTCGGCGAGTACCAGCAGCCGATCGAGATCTGCCAGCGCCAGCACCAGCTGGCCGAGCATTCCGTCGGTCCCGTTGATGAGCGCCAGGCCTTCCTTCTCGGCGAAGGTGACCGGCTCCAGCCCATGCTCGCGCAACGCGTCGACGGCCGGTAGGAGGGCGCCGTCTACGGTGCGGACCTGGCCTTCACCCATGACCGCGAGCGCGACGTGCGACAGCGGCGCGAGATCCCCCGAACAGCCGAGGCTGCCGTATTCGTAGACAACCGGCGTCAGTCCGGCCGACAGCAGTCCGGCGTAGGCCTGGGCGACCTGCGGTCGGACCCCGGTGCGACCCGTCGCCAGCGTCGACAGCCTGAGCAGCATCATCGCCCGGATGACCTCGCGTTCGATCTCAGGGCCCGACCCCGCCGCGTGCGAGCGAATCAGGCTGCGCTGCAGCTTCGTTCGCAGCTCATGGGGAATATGGCGGGTGGCCAGCGCACCGAAGCCGGTGGAGATTCCGTACGCCGGGGTGGGATTCCCCGCGAGCGCCTCGATGTGGGCCCGACTGGCCGCCATGGCGGCCACCGCATCATCGGCGACCATCACTTCCGCGCCGTCACGGGCCACCCGCACTACATCATCGGCACTGACGGGGCCGACACCCACCGCAACCTGGACCATCCGACGATTGTGCCTGCCGCCACCGGCCGGCCGGTATTGCCGCCGGGTGTTCTAGCCTGACTCAGGTGACCAACCCCGTGGCGCTGCGCGCAGGCATTCCACCGTTCTATGTCATGGACGTGTGGCTGGCCGCGGCCGAGCGGCAGCGCAGCCACGGCGACCTGGTGAACCTGTCCGCGGGCCAGCCCGCCGCGCAGGCACCGGCGCCCATCCGGGCGGCCGCTGCCGAGGCGCTCGCCAATGACAACCTCGGATACACCGTCGCGCTGGGCATTCCCGAGCTGCGTGAGGCCATCGCGAAGTCCTACCTCGACCGGCACGGCGTCGAGGTGGAGCCGGACGCCGTCGTCATCACCACCGGATCCACCGGCGGATTCTTGCTCGCGTTCCTGTCGTGCTTCGACGTCGGCGATCGCGTCGCAGTGGCGAGCCCCGGCTATCCCTGTTACCGAAACATCCTGTCGGCCTTGGGTTGCGAGGTCGTCGAGGTGCCGTGCGGACCCGAAACCCGTTTCCACCCAACCATTTCCATGTTGGAGCAGCTCGACCCGCCGGCGAAGGGGCTGATCATCGCCAGCCCGAACAACCCGACGGGCACCGTGCTGCCGGCCGAGGATCTGGCTGCCATCGCCACCTGGTGCGACGCCAACTCCGTGCAGCTCATCAGCGACGAGCTGTACCACGGGCTCATCTATGACGGCGCGCCCGCGACCAGCTGCGCCTGGGAGACCTCGCGCAATGCCATTGTGGTGAACAGCTTTTCGAAGTACTTCGCCATGACCGGCTGGCGGCTGGGCTGGCTGCTGGTGCCCGAACCGCTGCGCCGGGCCGTCGATTGCCTGACCGGCAATTTCTCCATCTGCCCGCCGACACTGCCGCAGTACGCGGCCGTCGCGGCGTTCACGCCCGAGGCCATCGCCGAAGCCGACGCCCTGGTGCACCACTACGCGGAGAACCGCGCGCTGCTGCTCGCCGGGCTGGCCGACGTCGGGCTCGACAAGCTGGCGCCCGCCGACGGCGCGTTCTACGTCTACGCCGACATTTCGGACTACTCCACCGACTCGCTGACGTTCTGCGAGAAGTTGCTGACCGACACCGGTCTGGCGATCGCGCCGGGCGTGGATTTCGACACCCAGCACGGCGGATCGTTCGTACGGTTGTCGTTCGCCGGACCGAAGTCCGACATCGAAGAAGCGCTGCGTCGGCTGGGTCCCTGGCTCGCCGCGTACCGACAGGGGTAGCTGTCGGGTTTGCCACACAAGGGGCGAGAACAAACGGCAGGCCGGTACCATCGGTCCGCAATGTCCCAGGAAACCGACAACCCAGAACCGGAAGTTACCGACGACTTACCGGTGAACCGCGAGGGCCTCGAACGGCACGGCATCAAGCTGTCCACGCCCATCGGTGAGATCGCCATCGCGATCTCGACGCCGCGTGGTGGTTTGGCGATCCCGAAGCGATTCGACCCGCTCGGCCTGGCCAACCGCGCCCTCGGCGTCGCGAAGTTCGGTTTCAAGCTGGCCGCCTGGGGTGGCGAGCAGATCGCGATCGCGACCAAGACCACCGTCGAAGCCATCGAGATGGCCCCCGAGCGCTCGCCGGCTCCCGCCCCGCAGAAACAGCCCGCCAAGGAGTCCCTGCACGGCAAGCTCGGTGGCCTGCTGGACCGCGCCCTCGACCAGAGCACGGCCGACGGGAAGACCGAGCTGTACCACCGGCTGCTCGATCAGCTGGTTGCCGACGAAGCCCGCATCATCGGCGCGCTGTCCGACAACGAGTCGTCACCGCTGGTGAACATCTACCCGCGGAACCGCAGCGTCGCGACGCTGGAGAACGCGTGCCTCATCGGCCGCACCGCCAACGTCGCGCTACCGCAGATGGTGCCGCAGTACGTCAGCCACCTGCTGGCGCTCGGGCTGGTCGAGACCGTCCCCGAGGATCCCGACCTGAAGGCCGACTACGAGATCCTCGGCGCGGAGTCGATGGTGCTCAAAGCCATCAAGGACGCCTCGCGGGGCCCCTTCCCGGCGCGCGTCGAGAAGCTCGCGCTGCGGCTGTCGGAGCTGGGCCGCGGCTTGTGGCAGGCCGCGATGCAGGACGGGTCGTAGTCGACCTTTTCCCGGTCGGCCTCGCGTTGATCGTGCGCCCTGGGTCTTCGCTTCTCGCACTTTGCATGCGCCCGCGCACGGTCAACGCCCACAAGGCGTTTGCTTGTCAAGCGCCCAGCATATTCACGTACACGAATGTGCAGTCAGAGCGGAGCAACCGCAAATTTCACTATCTGTATGCACATTCGTGGCGCGACCATCACGGACGGGGCACTCCGGCGGCAACCGCACGCTCACTATCCGCGAGATCCACGTCGGCCAGGTCGATGCCCTTGGTCTCGCGTGCGAACGCCAGCGCCACCAGCGTCACCACGCACGCGCCGGCCAGGTACAGCGCGATCGGCACCGACGAGTGGTAGTCCTTCAGCAGCCGGACCGCGATGATCGGCGCGAGTGACCCGGCGAAGATCGCCGTCACCTGATAGCCAAGGGAGACACCGGAATAGCGCATCCGGGTCGGGAACATCTCGGACATCAATGCCGGCTGGGGCGCGTACATGAACGCATGCGCGACCAGGCCCGCGGTGATCGCCGACATGATGACGAAGTAGTGCTTGCTGTCCATCATCGGGAACGCGACGAAGCCCCAGGCCGCGGTGAGCAGCGTCCCGATCAGGTAGACGGGGCGACGGCCGATGCGATCGGAGAGCCTGCCCACCAACGGGATTGCCACCAGGTGCGCGGCGTGGGCCACCAGCAGGTACCACAGGATCAGTGAAGTACCCACGCCCGCATGCACTTTCAGATAGGTGATCGAGAACGTGACCACCAGGTAGTACATGATGTTCTCGGCGAACCGCAGACCCATGGCGGTCAGCACCTTGCCCGGGTAGTACCGGAGCACCTCGACGACGCTCATCGACGACGCCTTGACGCGCTCGGCTTCTTCTTGTGCCGCAACGAAAATCGGCGCATCGGTGACCTTGGTGCGAATGTAGTAGCCGACCAGCACCACGACCGCCGACAGCCAGAACGCCACCCGCCAGCCCCAGGACAGGAACTCCGATTCCGGCAGCGTTCCCGTCAGCGTCAGCAGGACGACGGTGGCCAGGATGTTGCCGACCGGCACCCCGGCCTGCGGCCAGCTGGACCAGAATCCGCGGCTCTGCGCGGGACTGTGCTCGGCGACCAGCAGCACCGCGCCACCCCACTC
This sequence comes from Mycobacterium sp. 360MFTsu5.1, assembly GCF_000383495.1. Taxonomy (NCBI): domain Bacteria; kingdom Bacillati; phylum Actinomycetota; class Actinomycetes; order Mycobacteriales; family Mycobacteriaceae; genus Mycobacterium; species Mycobacterium sp. 360MFTsu5.1. The sequence goes on from NZ_KB911465.1 coordinate 260,614, forward strand.
GCCGCCGACCGCGAACCCCTGGATGAACCGCAGCACCACCAACAGCGCCGGCGCCCAGTAACCGATCTGGCCGTACGTCGGTAGGCAGCCCATGAGGAACGTGGCCGAACCGACCAGCAGCAGCGAGAACTGCAGCAGCGTCTTGCGACCGAACTTGTCGCCGAAGTGACCGAACACCACGCCACCGAGTGGTCGCGCGACGAAGCCCACCGCGTAGGTGACGAAGGCCGCGAAGATGGCATCGAGATCGCTGCCGCTCTGCCCGAAGAACACCTTGCTGAACACGATGGTGGCAGCGGTGCCATACAGGAAGAACTCGTACCACTCGACGACGGTGCCGGCCATGGAAGCCAGGACGACCCGACGCAATCCGGACCGGATCGGCGCGCTCATTGCGCGACTATAGCCAGGTGTCCTCGGTCGTCGTGGTGAGAAACGCATCCAGATCGTCGCGCCATTGCGCCGGGGTGTTCTTGTCCGGCTCGATGCCCGTGTACTCGCCGCGGTAGAACAGCAGCGGACGCGGCTTGATGGCCTGCGGCTCGGACATCGACTGCACCGCGCCGAACACCACGAAGTGGTCGCCGCCGTCGTGCACGGAGTGCACCGTGCAGTCGATGTGGGCGAGCGTGCCGTCGAGCACCGGCGAGCCCAATCCCGAAGGACTCCAATCGATCCCGGCGAACTTGTCCTCGGCCCTGGAGCCGAACTGCGCCGAGACGTGCTGCTGGTTCTCGTGCAGCATGTTGACGCAGAACTTGCCACTGGCCTCGATGGCCTTCCAGGCCCGCGATTGCTTCGTCGGGCAGAACAGCACCAGCGGCGGGTCCAGCGACAGAGCAGCGAACGACTGGCAGGCGAAACCGACCGGCACACCGTCATTCACGGTGGTGATGACGGTGATGCCGGTACAGAACTGCCCGAGCACATTTCGGAATGTGCGGGGGTCGATCTGCGGGGTCTGAGTCATGCCGCGCGAGCCTACTTGAACCCGACGCTGAAGTCGTGACCCCAGAGGCTGATGCCGACGCTCTCGCGGGCGATCCAGCTCTCGTCCTCGACTTCGAGTCCCTCGCAACCGAATTCCATGTCGAAGCCACCCGGCGTCTTCATGTAGAAGGACAGCATCTTGTCGTTGATGTGCCGGCCCAGCGTGGCCGACATCTTGACCTTCTTGCGGTTGGCGCGGTCCAGGCACAGGCCGACGTCGTCGGAGTTCTCCACCTCGACCATCAAGTGCACGATGCCCGTCGGGTTGGGCATGGGCATGAACGCCAGCGCGTGGTGGCGCGGGTTGCAGCCGTAGAACCGCAGCCACACCGGGTCGCCGTCGGCCGGGCGGCCCGCGATCTGCGGGGGCAGCCGCATCGAGTCGCGCAGCCGGAAGCCCAGCACATCCTGGTAGAACGCCTGCGCCGCGGCGTCGTCATTGCAGGTGAGCACGACGTGGCCGAGGCCCTGCTCGGCGGTGACGAACTTGTGGCCGTAGGGGCTGACGAAGCGACGACCCAGGTACTGGATGCCGTAGTAGACCTCGAGGGTGTTGTCGGCCGGATCCTGGAAGCTGATCATGCCCTCGACCTTGCGGTCGAGCAGTTCTTCCTTGGTCCCTTCCTTGAACGGGACGCCGTGGGCGCTGAGGTTTTCCTTCAGCTGCTCGAGGGCAGGCGCGTCCGCGACCTCCCAGCCCGAGGCCAGCAGCCGGTCCTTCTCGCCGGGCACGATCACCAGACGCGCCGCGACGTCGTCCATCCGCAGGTAGAGGGCATCCGGGTTGGTGCCCTCGCCCTCCATCATGCCGAGCACCTTGAGCCCGAACTCGCGCCAGGCCGCCACATCGGTGGCCTCGATGCGCATGTAACCAAGGGCCTTGATCGTCGTCATGCCATGTCTCCTCTAGCTGCCCAGAAAGTCGAGGGTCAGCTTGTTGAACTCGTCGAACTTCTCTAGTTGTGCCCAGTGGCCGCACTGACCGAACACGTGCAGCTGGACCCGCGGAATCTGTTTGAGCGCGACCAACGCGCCGTCGAGCGGGTTGACGCGATCCTCACGGCCCCAGATCAGCAGCACCCGCTGCCGAAGCTTGTGCACTTCGCGCCACATCATGCCGAGCTCGTAGTCAGGCCCCGCGAAGGACTTGACCATCGCGCGCAGCGCGGCGAGCGACTCGGGTGTGCTGGCGATGGCGAACCGCTCGTCGATCAGCTCCGGGGTGACCAGGCTCTGATCGAAGACCATGATCCGCACGAACGCCTCGAGGGTCTCGCGCGTCGGTGCGTAGGCGAACTTGCCGAGCAGCTTGACGCCCTCGGTGGGGTCGGGCGCGAAGAGGTTGACGCTCAACCCGCCCGGGCCCATCAGCACCAGCCGGCCGGCCCGCTCGGGATGATCCAGCGCGAACCGGACCGCCGTCCCACCGCCTAGCGAATTGCCCACCAGCGCAGCCCGTTCGATACCGAGGTGGTCGAACAGCGCCAGCAGCGCGGTGGCGCTGTGGCGGTGGTACTGCACGTGGTCGGTGGGCTTGTCCGAATATCCGTAGCCCGGCTGGTCGACGGCCAGCACATGGAACCGCTCGGCCAGCACCGCGATGTTCTTCGAGAAGTTCGACCAGCTCGACGCACCCGGGCCGCCGCCGTGCAGCAGCACGATCGTCTCGGCGGCCGGGTCGCCGGCCTCGTGGTAGTGCAGGCGCAAATCATCACTTACCTGCGCATACCGCGAGGTGGACTCGAAAGTGACCTCGGATACCGCGGCGGTCATCAGACCATGGTGTCGGCCGGGGGCAGACCGAACTCGTTGTTACCGAAGATCAGGTAGGCGCGCTCGGGCTCGTTGGCGGCGTGCACGCGGCCGGCGTGGGCGTCGCGCCAGAAACGCTGCAGCGGGGTGCCGTTGGCCAGCGCGGTGGCGCCGGCGGCCTCGAAGAGCCGGTCGACGGACGCGATGGCGCGGCCGGTGGCGCGCACCTGGTCACGGCGGGCGCGGGCCCGCAGCTCGAACGGGATCTCCTTGCCGGCGACCAGCAGGGCGTACTCGTCGGCGACGTTGCCGATGAGCTGGCGCCAGGCGGCGTCGATGTCGCTGGCGGCCTCGGCGATGCGGACCTTGGCGAACGGGTCGTCCTTGGACTTCTCGCCGGCGAACGCGGCGCGGACGCGCTTGCCCTGGTGTTCGACGTGCGCGGCGTAGGCGCCGTAGGCCATGCCGACGATGGGGGCGGAGATGGTGGTGGGGTGCACGGTGCCCCACGGCATCTTGTAGACCGGGGCGGTGTTGGTCTGGTAGCCGCCGGCGGTGCCGTCGTTCATCGCCTTGTAGGACAGGAAGCGGTGCCGGGGCACGAAGACGTCTTTGACGACGATGGTGTTGCTGCCGGTGCCGCGCAGGCCGACGACGTTCCAGACGTCGTCGATGGTGTATTCGGTGCGCGGGATCAGGAAGCTGCCGAAGTCGACCGGGTGGCCGTCCTTGATGACCGGGCCACCGAGGAACGCCCACGTGGCGTGCTCCGAGCCGGAGGACCAGTTCCAGGCGCCGTTGACGATGTAGCCGTCGCCGGTCTCCGTCACCACGCCCGCGCCCATGGGGGCGTAGGACGAGGAGATGCGGACGGTCGAGTCGTCGCCCCAGACGTCTTCCTGGGCCTGCTGATCGAACAGCGCCAGGTGCCAGTTGTGCACGCCGATGATCGACGCGACCCAGCCGGTGGAACCGCAGGCGCTGGCGATGCGGCGGACCGCCTCGTAGAACACGGTGGGGTCAGCCTCGAGGCCGTCCCACTGGGCGGGCTGCAGCAGTTTGAAGAAGCCGATCTCGTTCAGACTGTCGATAGACTCCTGCGGCACCTGGCGCAGGTCCTCGGTCAGCTGTGCGCGTTCGCGCAGCACCGGCAGCAGGTCGTCGATGCCAGCCAGCACGGCCTGCACGTCGAGTTGTTCAATTGACGTCACGGATTGCCTCCCGGGGAGTGGTCGTCTAGACAGAAGATTAGAACACGTTACGATTTGTGTCGAGCATGGCGGTGCTACAGCAGGTAGACCCGCATAACTGCACTTTTGTAACCTGTTCTAGTTACTGGCCGTCAGGCCGGTTCGAACGAAGGGTGATGGTTGTGGACGAGCCGCTGGGCAGCCACGTACTGGAACTTGTGGTGGCCGACGTCGTCGCCGAGACCAACGACGCGCGCGTCTTGGTGTTCGAGACGCCCGACGGCAGCGACATCCCGCCAGAGCGACTGAAGTACTCCCCCGGTCAGTTCCTGACCCTGCGCGTCCCGAGCACCCGCACCGGATCGGTCGCCCGCTGCTACTCCCTGTGCAGCTCGCCGCATGCCAACGAGGCACTGACCGTCGCGGTCAAGCGCACCGCGGACGGCTACGCGTCGAACTGGCTGTGCGACAACGCACATGTCGGCATGCGGATGCACGTGCTGGCCCCGTCCGGCACGTTCGTCCCCAAGAACCTCGACACCGACTTCCTGCTGCTGGCCGGCGGTAGCGGCATCACGCCGATGCTGTCGATCCTCAAGTCCGCGCTGTCCGAGGGCACCGGCAAGGTGACGCTGTTCTACGCCAACCGCGACGAGAAGTCGGTGATCTTCAGCAAGGCGCTGCGCGAACTGACGTCGCTGTACCCGGACCGGCTGTCCGTCGTGCACTGGCTCGAGTCGGTGCAGGGCCTGCCCAACCCGACCATCCTGGCCACACAGCTGGCGCCCTACACCACGCGCGAGACGTTCATCTGCGGCCCGGCCCCGTTCATGGCCGCCGCCGAAGAGGCGCTGCTCAAGTCCGGCGCCGACAAGAGCAATGTGCACCTCGAGGTGTTCCAGTCACTGGACTCCGACCCGTTCGCCGCCGTCGTGCTCGCCGAAGATGACAGCGATGAGGGCCCGGCCACCGCAATCGTCACGCTCGACGGCGAGACGCACGAGCTGCAGTGGCCGCGCAAGGCTGTACTGCTCGACGTGCTGCTCGACAAGGGACTGGACGCACCGTTCTCCTGCCGAGAGGGGCACTGCGGGGCGTGTGCGGTGCTGATGAAGAAGGGCGACGTCGACATGGCGATCAACGACGTGTTGGAGCCGTCCGACCTCGAAGAGGGCCTCATCCTCGGTTGCCAGGCGGTGCCCAAGACGGATTCCGTCGAAGTCACCTACGACGAGTAGCGAAGGGATACGTTCTTGAACGTGAAAGTGACTGTGCACGGGCTTACTGCAGCAACCGCGGCCGCTGTGCTGACCGCGACCGCGCTGATGTCCCCCGCGACGGCTGCTGCCGCAGTCAATTCGGCCGACGCCTTCGTGCCGGTCGACGACGCCACGAAGATTCAGATTCACGTGACGGCACAGTGCTCGGGTGGTGCGTGCACCTTCAACACCGCCGCCAACCTGGTGGTCGGGGGCAATCCGGTTCCGCTGCCGCCGAACACCTGGGCGCGCGAGAACATCACGCTGCGCAGCTCGAACCGCAATGTGTACCAAGACGTCTCGTACAGCGCGCCAACCGGAGCGCCGCCGATCAACCGCGGTTCCTGGAACGGCCCCGTGAACTCGCGACAGCTCAAGTCGCAGAACAGCGCTCTGGTCTCGGTCACGTTCAACGGTGGCGGCACGTTCGAGGAGTTCGCCGTCGACGGCACCTCGCTGACGCTCGACGTGCGCACCGGTAAGCCGAACACCGAGGCGAATTTCATCGCCTGCGCCGACATTCAGGTCACCTACCCCGGCGTGAACCTCACGACGCCGACGGCCTGCGCGACGACGCACTACAACTGAGCGCCGCATCGCCGAAAGTGAAGTAGATCGCGAACTTTCGGGCTGATGTGTCGCCATCGAATTCACGCTCGACCGTCAGTGAGTTGGTCCAAGCGTGCGAGCGCGGCGTCGAGGTTCGTCTCATCGTAGATTTCTCCACGACTGATCAAGTTGCCTTCGGTCGCGAGAACGTCGATGACTCGCCATTCGGCGGAAAGGCCCTCTGGCGAGGTTCCTTCCACAGCCACAGTGACGACGGCTCCGCAACCACTCAGTCGATGCACCGCCTCGATGCAGATTCTGACGTCCGGGATCATTTCCAGAACCGAATGAAGGGACGCAGCGAGCCCAACTGCCTCCATCGAGACGAGCGATCGCCGATCGATGTAGGCCGGATCCGGCGTCGTCGTGGGAAGTTCGTGCCGATTGAATCCGGCGACAGAGTCGGCAATCGTCGACCAGATCTGCGCATGGGCAGCGGCTTCACCCACGAGGTAACGAGCCTCGAGTTCTTGGAACGCGGCGTCGAGGTCGTCGATGTCGAACGAAACGACTGCGGTAATAAGGCCGCTCATATTGATCTCGACGACGGTCAACGTCTCGACGATGATCTCTTGCGACCGGTCACTGCCCGAAAACCGGTTACGACTGAGAACCAGGCGTTCACCGCGAATCGCCATGACCTCGGCCGTCAGGCTCCCCCCGAGATCGGCGATCACGCGCAAGTTCTCGATATCGGCATCCCGGCCGCGGCGGAGTCCGGCCCCGACCACGCGCCGCCAATCGTCGCCGCAGTGCTCTTCGCTCAGCACCGACACAATGCCGTCCCAGTCGCGGGCGGCGAAGTAGGCGATGAAGCGTCCATTGGCCCGGCTCGCCGCGTTCTCCAGTCGCGGTGTTGGCCGGCTCAACTCGTCGAAGCGTGCGAGGGCGGCTTCTAGGTCCGTCTCATCGAAGATCTCGGCGCGGCTGATCAACTCACCGGCGGTCAGGTAGATGCAGACCATCCGCCATTCGGCGCAAAAGCCCTCTGCCGAAGTCCCTTTCAGGGTTTGGGTCACCACCGCGCCGAGTCCGTTCAGTCGGTACACCGCGTCAATGGAAGCGCGGGCATCGGATACGACATCGAACACCGCACCGACAGATGCTGCCATTTCCACCGCCTCTGTCGACACCAGAGATCGCCGGTCGATGTGTACCGCATCCGGTGTGGACGTGGGTAATTCGTGTCGATTGAAAGCGCCGTTGGCCTGCTCGATCACCGACCAGACCGCGGCATGAGCGCCAGCGTCACCGGCCAGGAAACGAGCCTCAAGTTCCGCGAAGGCGGCGTGGACCTCTTCAGGATCGAAGGTCACAAAGGCCGCAATCCGTTCGGCAACATCGATTTCGGCGACGATCAGCATGTTGGCATAGAACGGCTCGGCTTCGTCCATGGTGCTCGCGAAGCGAGCCAAGATCAGCGCGAGCCGCTCGCCACGGGTAGCGATGATGCGCGACGTCGACAGTGTCACCGCGAATTCGGCGATCGCCCGCATGTTGCCCGTGGTGGCTTCGCGTCCTCGAAGCACCCCGGTACCGATCAGCGCGCGACGATCGTCGAGTACCACGTTCTCTGCACACATTTCGGCCATCGCCGCCCAGTCGCGGGCCCCGTACGAGCTGAAGTAGCGCGCATAGACGTGGCTGGCCGTGTTCTCCAAAGGTCTTGTCTGCACATGTAATTCCGCGAAGCGCGCCAGTGCGCCGGCGAGGTTGCCCTCATCGAACATCTCGCTCCGGTTGAACAGTTCACCATCGATCGTCATGAGGTGGATTTCGCGCCACTCGGCCTCGAAGCCATCGCGGGATGTGCCGCTCAACGCGTGGGTGATGACCGCCCCATCGTCAGCCAGCTGGTGTACCGACTCGATGCGGAAACTGATGTCCGGCACCTGTTCCCAGGCGAGGACGGTGTACTCCTTGATGCCGCCCGGGACGAATGACGCGATCAGCCTGTTGTCGATACTCACCATATCGACTGTCGTGTCGGGTAATTCGTGCCGATTGAGCGCGTCGTACGCACGGAGAACTGTCGACCAAGAGTGCGCGTGCGCAGCCCCTTCACCGGCAACATAGCGGGCATCGAGTTCAGCGGTTGCAGCGTCGACATCCTCGAGGTCGAAGGTTATCTTCGCCACTATCAATCCGTCGTCGTCGACTTCGGTGATCTCCAGTGTTTCGACGCAGAACGCCGCAGGCCCGGTGCGACGTTCTTCGAATCGCATGTGGCTGAGGCAAAGACGATCACCGCGCAGGGCGAGCGTCGTCTTCGTGACAGTGACATCGAAAGCTGCGATGGAACAGATGTTCTCGACCGCAGTCGAGCGCCCCTTGAACTCGCGTTGAACACCACGCCGTCTGTCATTGAGCAGGGTGTCCTCGGTGAACAGCGCATCAATCTCGTCCAGGCGACCGTCACCGAATAGCAGGATCAGTCGATCGTCCGCTTTGGTCGCAGCGTTCCCCTGCACAATGCCGGGTCGGTACCCCTCACGCCGGGCGTACCGGGCGTCGAGTTCGGCAATCGCGGCGTCCATGTCCTCCGGGTCGAACCACACCTGGAATATGACCCGACCCTCGGAGTCGACACCGTAGACCTGAAGAAACTCGTCTTGCGGCGCCCCAGCGCTCACGTCGGCGGTGCCCGCCCGCACGCGCGCGAGCGCCAGACATTCACCACGCACAGCGATGACATCGTGGGCCACCCGCATGGCCCCTGACTCGAGATCGCGCCGCGTCTGGCGTGTCACCTCAGGCAGGGTGAAGTCACCGCGCTTGAAACCGACAAGTTTTCGCCGGCTCTCAACAGACGCGTCGGGGGCGACCAGCCTCTCGAATTCGTCCCAGTCCGCACGGTCGTGAGCGGCCATCACGCGTTCGCTCAGGAGGACCGCTGCCGTGCGCACCCCGACAGTGGGCGGTTCAGGTTCGGCCGGAGCACTCGGGCGGCCAGGGTCGTCAAGGAGCCCGCGTGCTCTTTCGGCAAGCACCGCAGCACCTTTGCGCTCGTACAGACCTGCCGCCCGTTCAGCTGCCGCGCGCGCCCCCGCGGTATCACCGGCAGCCTTCAGAACCCCTGCCAGGCAATCGCACGCATCACCGTGATCCACCAATGCGTCGGTGCGTTGGGCGAGCGCGACAGCGGCCTCGGCCGTTTTCCGAGCCTCGGCGTGCTCCCCGCAGCGCGACAGCAGCTGCGCCCGCAGGGTCCGCCAGGCGATCGACGATTTGAATGCGTGGCCGGCACGCCGCTCGCTCTCCGTGCATAGTTCGTCAGCCTCGACAACTCGGCCGAGCATCAGGCAGGTGCGGCCCAGCAGGGCAGCCGTCTCGGCGATGTCGAGGTCCAGCCGCAGACGCCGAAATCCGTTGTAGGCCTTACGCAGAAATGGCTCGGCAGCAACCGGATCGCCACTGACCAGCTCGACGATACCGGCATGGTGCTCGACCTCTAGGCCCGCATGACGCAGCCCCAGTCCGTTAGCGGTGCGGCGGGCAGAGTCGATCATGCGCCGTGCTGCAGCGCTCCGCCCACGGAACGCCTCGAGCACTGCCTGACACCGCATCGAGGTGGCCTCGACCGCGGGCGATTCGGTCGTGATGCGCAGCAACCGAATCACATCCAGACACCGTCCACCGGCCCGCGGGACGGGGTTGGGCCCCCACAGCGCGGCCAGCGGCGCACCCGCCAGGACCGCGTTGACCCGGCGGTGATCACCTGAACGACGGGCCGCGGTCAGCGCCTCGTCAAGTGCCACCTCGCTGTCGCCGATCCGGCCAAGTCGGGCCAGGCACGCGGCACGGACGGTGTGCGCCTTGGCTTCTCCGGCGGCGTCGTTCAGTTCACCCAGCTTTCGGGCCGCCCCGTACAACGCCGATTCAATCTCGTCCAATCGCTCGGGGTGCGTCAGCATGGACAGCTGACCGTCGAAACACGTCGCCCAGGCCGCCCGGCGCGGGGAATCGACTGTAGCCGAATGCAATTGGGGCACCACGCTGGCGGCCGACGCCACGTCCCCCGCCGCCAGCAGAGCCTCGCAGCGAGCGATCAACAGGTCGGCAACCTGGTCGTCCCGGTCCGCCACTTCGTCGTCGAGTTCTTCCAGGGCGTGCAGGGCACGGTCGTACAGGTCGGCGGCACCCTCATACGCGAGCCGGGTCATCGCCTGGTCCGCCGCCAGACGGCAGTATTCAATGGCCTTGACGGCGTTGCCCGCCCACGCACATTCGAAGTAGTGGTGCGCCAGTTCGCCGAGCAGTTCGTCGTCCGCGCCAGGCTGGTCCTCCAGGGTGACGGCGATGCGCTGGTGCAACCGCATACGCCGCACCGACGGCAGTTCGGCAAGCAACGACTGCCGGACGATGGCGTGGTTGAACCGGTAACAACCGCCTGGCTCCTCGATCACGATGCCGGCGTGGCACGCCTCGTCGAACGCATCGATCAGGTCGTCTCCGACAACCTTCTCGACAAGATTCACGTGAAACCGACTCCCGATGACGGCGGCCGCGGCAAGCGCTTTGTTGGTCTCCGCGGGCAGGCGGGACAGCCGGCGGCTCACCGCTTCACGGACGCCCTGTGGCAAGGTACTCGGATCCCAATGGCCGCCGCTCTCCTCGACATGCCGTAGTGCCTCGATGAGGAAGAACGGATTGCCGCCGGTTACCGAGGCCAACGCCCGAGCCAGTTCTTCATCGTCGTAGCCGGTCTCGGCGACGTACGCCGTCACCTCGTTCACATCGAGACCACTCAGCGACAGGCGACTGGCCGTCCCGTCCCTGTTGAGGTCGGCGAGCATTGCCGCCAGCGGGTGAGACCGGTCCAGGTCGGTACTGCGATACGTCCCGACAATCTGCACGCGGGCGTGGTCGCCGAACCGCAGGAGATGCCGCAACAGCAGCAGCGTGGGCTTGGCCGCCCAGTGCAGGTCGTCAAGGATGAGCACCACCGGCGTACTCGCCGAGGCCACACCCATCACCGCGACGACAGCGTCGAACAGCGCGTAGCGCTCGGTGTCCGGGTCGGCACGGGTCGGCGCCGCCACATCGGGCAACACGTCGGCCAGACCAGGCACCAATGCCAGCAGCGCTTCCACGCCACGCAGCCCCCGTAGCCGGTCGGCCCCGAGACACGGCACCAGCGCGCGCAGGGCTTCGGCGAACGGCTGGTACGGCGCGCCGAGGTCCTCATCGCAGCGGCCGTAGATGACAAGGGCGCCTTGGTCATACGCCTGGCGTGACCACTCCCCGGCCAGGCGGGTCTTGCCGACCCCGGGTTCGCCGGCGATCAGCACCGAGTTCGCGGTCCCGGCGAGTGCGGTCTGCCACGCCGTGAACAACCGCTCCAGTTCGACGCCGCGCCCGACGAACGGACCGGAACCGGTCAGCACCGCAGGTAGCGCCGGGCGCTCGATCGAGGTCTCGGTGGTCGGCGGTTCGGGCGTGCCATCGGTGACGTCGCGACGGAGCTCGAAGACGTGCTCGGGGCGAGCCAGGTTCTTGAGCTGTCGCATTCCCAGATCGGCCAAGGCCACATCATCGGACAGCGAATCGATCACCAACTCGGCCGTCGCTCCGGAACACAGGATTTGGCCGCCCTCGGCGATCGACCGCAACCGGGCCGCCCGATTCACCGCCCGGCCGAAGTAGTCGCCATCGCGAAGCTCCGCCTCCCCGGTGTGCAGCGCCACCCGGATCCGCATCGGATCGACCAGCGCCCAGCCCTCGGCGGCCATGGCCTGCTGCAACTCGATGGCGGCCGCGGCAGCCGCCGATGGGCGATCGAAAACCGAGAACGTGGCGTCGCCCTCGCCGCGGGTCTTGATCAGCCGCCCGCCGTGCGAGGTGACGATCTGCCCGACCAGCTCGTCGTGCCTGGCCAGCGCCACCGCCATGGCGTCGGCATCGGTCTCCCAGGCGGCCGTCGACCCCTCGATGTCCGTCAACAGAAAGGTGACCGCCCGCGTGACCGACGGAACATGCTGCACCGCAGGCACTTCCAGTGAGCCGTCTTGCGCGACGATCGCCGCTTCGAGTCGGCGCAGGCCTGGTCCGGGGTCCACTCCGAGCTCATCGGCAAGCAGGGCCCGCGCCCGCCGGTAGGCACCGAGGGCTTCGCCCTGCCGGCCTGCGCGGTAGAGCGCGAGCATCAGCTGTCCCCAACGCCTTTCACGCAACGGCGCCTCAGCGACAGCGGCCTCGAGCTCGCCGATGATCTCGGCGACGCGGCCCGCGGCCAGCAGTGCATCGGCCCGATCCTCCACCAATGCGGCGTGGCTCTCGATCCATCGCGTCTTTTCCGATGTGCCGCGTCGGCCGTCGGGCAGTTCGGGGATGCCACGCCAAAGGGCGACCGCCTCGTCGAAACGGACGACGGCCTCGACGATGTCGCCAGTGGCCACGGCGTCGCGGGCCGATCGGGCGGCCGATTTGTACCGGGCGGCGTCGACTTCCGACTCGGCCAGCGTCCACCCTGCGCCCTCCGTCAGGATCAATCCGACGCCCAGTACGCGGCGCAGGGCCGAGATGTGGGTCTGCAGGGCCTTCGCGGCGGTACGCGGGGACTCGTCTCCCCAGAGCAACTCGAAGAATGCGTCAGCCGACACGACGGAGCCGCAGTGCAGCCCGAGCATCGTGAGGATCGCGCGCGGCTTGGCGCCCGGGATCGTGACGGGCGTACCGTCCCGCCGGACCTGCAGAGGTCCCAAAACCCCCAGCTCCACGGCTTGAAGCGTAATCACATCCGTCATCGTCGGTGCGGCGATTCAACGCGGAGTCAAGGTTTGGTCAAGGCTTATCGATCGTCGAGCAGATCACTCAGCCGCTGCAGTGCATCGACGACGCCGTCGACCTCGTCGACCCCGATGGCCTCGTCGATGTAACCGTTGACGGTCGCCAGCGCGGCCTCCAGTCGCCGGAGCGCGTCGGTGCCGGATTCGGTCGGCCACAACTCCCAGGCCCGGCCGTCGCTCTGACTGGCCCGGCGTTCGATGAACCCTGCGGTCTCCAGCCGGCCGACCATGGCCGTGACCGCCGATTCCCGCTGGCCGAGTTGTGCCGCGATGAGCGACTGTCGACACCCGGCGTGGTTCTCGATGAGCATGAGCGCGGCGGCCTGTGCCGTTGTGATGCCGGCTTCCTCGGCGAACAGCCGGTCGGCCGTGGTGCGCAGCCGCTGCGCGACGGTCTGCAGCTGGAAGTACGCCCGCCGCTTGCCTGCCGGTGACCTGTGTTTCGAAACCACCCTTGCATTATTACTTCACTAGTGAAGTAATTGAGGCATGACACGAGTAATCGACGCGTGGTCCCAGCAGCCGAACGAGTTGTTCATGCGTCAGCCATGGCTGCGGCCGCTGCTGCGCTGGACCCGCCAAGAAGACCTGCCGGCCCTGCCCATCGACGTCACACTGAAGGCGATGGATGACGCCGGCGTCGAGAAGTCGTTGCTGTGCGCGTGGTTCGGGCCGCATGGCGCATTGATCGACAACGACGAGACGGCGGCGCACGTGCGCGCGCATCCCGACCGGTTCGCCGGCGTCGCCTCCGTGGACCTCACCCGACCGGTCGACGCCGTCCGCGAATTACGCCGGGCGGTAACCGATCTGGGCATGGTTGCGCTGCGCGTGGTCCCCTGGCTGTGGAACCTGCCACCCAACGACCGCCGCTACTATCCACTGTTGCAGGCCTGCGTCGAACTCGGCATCCCGTTCTGCACACAGATCGGGCATACCGGCCCACTCTGTCCGTCCGAGCCCGGCCGGCCGATCCCCTACCTGGAGACGGTCCTGCTCGAGTTCCCGGAACTCGTGGTCATCGGGGGCCACGTCGGCGCACCGTGGATCGACGAAGTCCTGTTCCTGGCCAAGAAGTTTCCGAACTTCTACATCGACACCTCGGCCTACGCCACGCATCGTCTACCCGCGGCGCTCGTGGACTACATGCGCGGATCCGGCCGCAGCCGAGTGCTTTTCGGGACCAACTGGCCGATGTTGTCGGCCGAGCGGTGTCTGGAGCGACTGGACGATCTATGCCTCGACGCCGAGGCGCGCGACCTCTACCTCGGCGGGAACGCGGCGCGGGTTTTCGGGGTGTGACAGTTCGGCCGAGGCGGGCGAGATGATCTGCGGCAACGAATCACCCGCTGCCGCAGATCAAATGCCTCGCGTCAGGACTTCGCGTCGGTTCCATCGAGCGACCGGACAGCGCCCACCAACGCATCTGCTGCCAAGATGCCGAGATTGTTCGATGCCAACGGGCTGTCACCGGTGAGCAGCTTGCGGTCCTGGTGGACCTTGCCCGTCATATCCTCATTCACGATGGTCAGCCCCTGCTTGGCGAGCAGGTCGGCGACCAGCCACCGCAAATGCCCTGGCAGGTAACCGATCTCGAGATTGGGACCCTCATCGAGCGCATCGGGGAACACACAGACCGAATAGCCCTTGAACGGCGAGACCTTGCCGCCCTGCCCGACGGACAACAATGCGGCCGGGCCGTGACACAGGGTGACGATGAACTTGTCATTGGCCAACGCCCATTCCAGCGTTTGTGCGACCGCCTCGGCGGCCGGCAGGCCGACAACGGCCCCATGCCCGCCGGGAATGAAGACCGCGATGTAATCCGAGTCCGCGCCCAGCTCGTTGGCGACGACGTCGGCGAGCTTCTTCGGTTGCTTGAGCTTCGGCTTGAGCGCTTCGTAGGTCCGCAGGACCGCCTCATCTTCGCCCGGCATTGCCCACAATTCGAGTTTCGCCGGGTACCCGGCGACCGTGGCGACGTCGACATCGAAGCCGGCCGCCATGATGTGATGCAGAGGAAGGAGCATCTCGACCGGATGATTGCCGGTGGAGAACATCTTGTCGTTCTCGCACAGCACATAGCGTTCCTCGGTGGCGATCATGAGCACCTTCCACCTGCCCCCGGTGTAGGCGTTTTCATGCTTCACGCCGTCGAAGTCCGTCTTCGACTGGGTGTATTGACTCAACGAATACGGCGAGGGCAGAAATGCGTTGTCCTCGACCGGATCTGGCGTGGGGTCCTTGCTGAGATCAGCTGGATTGTGCGGCATGTCGTGTACCCGTTTCCTTTGCGGTATCGCGGATCCTGGGACCGGTGCCGGCCCCAGTTTCAGGTGCGGCGGCTATTTCTCAACCGCCGACCTCTCGGTACCGGGTCGCCTCTAATCTCAAACGTCTTCGCTGGAAATGGCGCGTACGCTGGTCTCGTCGCGCGCCTGGCGGGCCACCCGCGACAACAGCGACCTGAACAGCGACTGCTCCTCAGGATCCAACGCCGATAGCACGGCTTGTTCTGCCGGGCCGACCTCGTCCCGTAACCGCTGGAACGTTTCGACTCCGCGCGCAGTGGCGACGACCTTCCTGGCCCGACGGTCCGCCGGGTCCGGCTGCCGTTCGACCAGTCCGGCCTTCACCAAATCATCGATGACGTACGGCAGAACCGTACGGTCGATGCCCAGGTACTCCGCCATCTGCAATTGATTGGGCAAGCTCTTGCAGATCACGGTGTAGAGCACCTGGTACCCACGCTCGCCGCGGGGCAGGTCGGCAACACGCGGCTGAACCTGCGCCCGGTAATGGCGCATCAGCATCGCCGCCGACCAACCCAGATCGCAATCGGCCTCCTCGCCGTTTACCGCATCTTCCGTTGAAGCCATGGCCTCGACATTAGAGGCCCCGGTAGAACGACCATAACCCAATAATGAGTTGTGATGCAAATCAGTTGTAGAACATACTGTTTTTTATCCGGCGACAGCTATCGGTTCCCAGGAGGTTATTCACTCGCGCGGCACACCCGAGCGTGCCGCTGCTGGTATCAGCGCTGCGCGGCCGCGAGCTCTTCTTCCGCCGCCTCGGCGTCGGCCTGCCGCCCCCACCGCCCGGCCAGCATCGCGCAGGTGATGAGCTGAATCTGGTGGAAGATCATGAGCGGCAACACGATCAGGCCGATCGGATGTCCGGCGAACAGCACAGTGGCCATCGGCAATCCGGTGGCGAGGCTCTTCTTCGATCCGCAGAAGACGATCACGATGCGGTCGGCGCGATCGAACTTCAGCAGCCGCGCCACCCCGGCGGTGATGCCGAGCACCACGGCGAGCAGCACCACGCTGACCGCGATCACCGCGAGCACGTTGGTGACCTTCATTCCCGTCCAGATGTGTTCGGCCATACCGGCACTGAACGCCGCATAGACGACGAGGTAGACCGAACCGCGGTCGACGACCTTGGTGAGCGTGGTGTGCGCCAGCACGCGGTGCAGCCTGGACCGCAACAGCTGGCCGGCGACGAACGGCAGCAACAGCTGCACGACGATCTCGAGGACCGAGTGCACCGACACCGTGGCGGCGCCGGTGGTCTGCATCAGCAGGGTCACCAACAACGGGGTGAGGAAGATGCCCAGCAGGTTCGACGCCGATGCACTGACGACGGCCGCCGCGACGTTGCCGCGGGCGATCGAAGTGAACGCGATGGATGACTGCACCGTGGACGGCAGCAGGCACAGATACAGCATGCCGACGTAGAGATCGTCGGTCAGAACCGACGGCACGAGCACCTTCATCGCCAGCCCGAGCAACGGGAACAGCACAAAGGTCGCCGCCAGCACCGTGGTGTGCAGCCGCCAGTGCTTCAGCCCTTCGAGCGCCTCGCGCGGCTCCAGGCGGGTGCCGTACAGCAGGAACAACACCGCGATCGCGACTTTTGTCGCCGTCTCGACCGCCTGGCCGGCGTCGCCGCGGGCGGGAAGCAGCACGCCGATGGCCATCGCGGCGAACAGCCCGAGCAGGAAGCCGTCGATGCGGAGCTTGGCGAGCAGGTTCACCGGAAAAACGTACTGCCGCCGCAACTCATAGCGCCAGGCGATATATCCGATATCTCTGAACGGATATTGTGATCAATATGTTGGACCCCGAACTGCTGCGCACCTTCCTCGCGGTAGATCGCGCCGGCGGATTCACCGCGGCCGGCCGCCTGCTGGGCCTGCGCCAGTCGACGGTGAGCGGGCACATCGCCCGTCTGGAGCAGGCCGTCGGCCGCGAGCTGTTCCGGCGCGACACCCGTAACCTGGCCCTCACCGCCGACGGCGCCGCGATGGTGGGGTTCGCGCACGACATCTTGGACGCGCAGACCAAGGCCGACCGCTACTTCTCCGAATCCCAACCCACGGGCCTCATCCGGCTGGGCGCCTCGGACGATCTGGTCGGCCGCATGCTCTCGGATGTGCTGGTCGAGTTCCGGCGGTCCTACCCCGGCGTCGACCTGGAACTGGTCGTGGGCCTGAGCGAGAACCTGAAAACCCGCATGGCGGCAGGCGAATTGGACCTCATGGTGGCCAAACGACTGCCCGGCGAACAACACGGCGAACTGCTGTGGCGCGATCGCCTCGTGTGGGCCGGCCGCCCCGGGCCGACCGACATCACCGACCCGGTGCCGATCGTGACGTACCCGCCGCCGAGCCTGACCCGGCACATCGCACTACGCGAACTGGAACGCGAGCGCCGCAGTTGGCGCGTCGCGTGCGTCAGCGACAGCCTGCTCGGCCTGCAGGCCGCGGCACTCGCCGGGCTCGGCATCATCGCGCACTCCGAATCGGTTCTGCCACAGGGACTTCAACCGATCACCGACAGCCGGCTACCGAACCTCGGCCACCTGGAATTCGTCCTGCTGCACCGGCGGAGCACGCCATCCGACGCCGAGATCGCGCTGCACGACGCCATCGTCGCCGGCGCGCACCGCATGCGGCGCTAGCAGACTCGACGCGGTCAGGGCAGGATTTCGAGTGCGTCGGCAAGTGTTTCGTAAGTCCGAAATATCGCGTCGTCATACACCTGAAGCAGCACATCCGGCATGGCGTCATACGGGGTTGACTGCTCGCCAATGACCTGAATCTGCACGTGGTCAGCACCCGCATCCAGGTGCGCTCGCAGGCCACGAACAATCTCGGCCGGTGTACCGTGCAGCGCCAGAGCGTCGATCAGACGGTCACTGCCGTTCGCGGCAAGGTCCTCGTCGGCAAAACCCAACCTACGCAGGTTGTTCCGATAGTTCACCAGACCCAGGTACGGATGCTTGATGCGAGGCCGCGCCAGGTCGCGGGCATGGGCTGCGTCGGTGTCGAGGACCACCTTGTGTTCGGGTGCAAGGAATTTCCGGGGACCGAGTGCCGCACGGGCCCGACGAGTATGCTCCGCCGTCACCAGATAGGGCACCGCGCCACCGGCACGATCATGCGCGAGCTGCATCATCTTCGGCCCGAGAGCGGCCAGGGCGCGCCGATCCCGGGGCAACGAACAGGCGTCCAACTCATCGAGGAAGGACCGCATCGCCGCCATCGGCGTGCCATAGCCGACGGTCTGCTCGGGATGCCCGACGCCGATCCCGATCAGCAGTCGATCCGGGAATTTCTGTTCGATACGTCGATACGCTTCGACAAGCCGCTTCGCATCCCCGTTGTAGACGTTATAGATGCTGGTGCCCACGACCAGGCGTCGCGTTGCCGCCAGAAGGTCGTCGATCCCGCTGAGATCTACATCCGGGCCGCCGAGCCACACCGCTGAATACCCAAGCTGCTCAATCTTTTCCGCCATTTCCGGTGTGGTTACGTGGGCGGGCTGCCACAAACCGAATTGTCCGATGTCCACGTCAGCCTTTCGATTCGATGAGGTCGCCTGGACATCTTGGCGTGTATTTTCTGGACTTACGAGTCCATTACCTTACGTCGCCGAATCTGCAGATCCGAGCGCTGACAGGCGCGCCGCCGCCACTGGGGACTCGCCTCGAGGTCACCGTGAGTGCGTCTGCGCGTGCTCGCGAAGGTTGTCGCGCAGAGTGACTACAGCCTTTTGCAGCTTGTCGAACTCTTCGGACGGCAAGCCGGTCGCTGCCACCAGGTTCATCGGCAGGGCCTTCTCACGCAGCGCCCGGCCCGCGTCCGTGAGGCTGACGATGACCTGACGCTCGTCGGACGGATCGCGCTGGCGGCGCACGTACCCCTGGGACTCGAGCTTCTTGAGGATCGGCGTCAGCGTGTTCGACTCCAGGAACAGGTTTTCGCCCAGGCTGCGGACGGTTTGATGATCGTTCTCCCAGAGCGCGACGATGGCGATGTACTGGGTATATGTGACGCCGAGCTCGTCGAGGATCGGCTTGTACGCCTTGCCGTAGGCGAGATTCGCCGAATAGATCGCAAAGCACATGAAGTCGGCAAGCCGGGGACCGGCGGCCTCAGTTGGGCGCTCGACAGTCATCGACAACTCCTGACGCTTTCAGTGACATCCGAAGCGATTCTATCGGATGCGATTCAATCGGATGGGTTGACATCTCGACGCCTTGCGATAGTCTCATCGCATCCGAGTTAATCGGATGCGATTAATCTTCGACCTTCGTCCCCAAGGAGCCACACATGAGCACCAGCACCCACGACGCCGTCCTCTACACCGGCAAGACCCACACCACGGGCGGCCGTGACGGACACGCCCAGAGTTCCGACGGACGGCTCGATATCCGCCTCGATCCCCCGGGCAGCAATCGGGCCGGCACCAATCCCGAGCAGCTGTTCGCGGCGGGATGGTCCGCATGCTTCATCGGCGCAATGCACATCGCGGCCGGCAAGACGAACGTCAAACTGCCCGCCGATACCGCTGTCGACGCCGAAGTCGACCTCTGCAACATCGACGGCGACTACTTCCTACGGGCGCGCCTGAACGTCAGCCTGCCCGGCGTCGAGCGGGACACGGCCCTGGCCATCGTGGAGGCCGCACATCAAACCTGCCCGTATTCCAAGGCCACCCGAGGCAACATCGACGTCGCGCTCAGCGTGGCCTGACCAGACTCGGCCCCACACCGAAATGTCAACTCCACCAACGGAAGCCGCACTGACCAACCACCAGGAGACACACGTGAGCATCACCTCAACCGGCACGGCCAGAATGCCCGCGATCCCGTTCCACTCCATCACGCTGGTAGTCGCCGGCGTCGCGGCCGTCGTCACGTTCGGTACGAATTGGGCGATGCTCTCGGCTCCTGCGATGTTTCTCGGCTGGGTCGCCTACGGCGTCACCGGCGAAACCGTGCGTCACCGCTATGCCAATCTGGCGTCGTACGTGGTCGGCCTGGCCTTCGGCGCCGGAACGACCTTGGTGATCAATCGTCTGCAGCCATCACTCGGTCTGGCCGCCACCGGCATTGCGATATTCGCCCTGGTCGCCATCGTCATGTGTCTGCGAGCGCTGCCCATGTTTCAACTATCCGCCCGCATACTTTCTCGGCATCACCAGCTTCTTCTATTCGGGGCACCCGCCGACCGTCGCAACGGTGATCGTGCTCGGCACGGCGGGAGCGGTCGGAGCAACCGGCGCAGCACTTTCCGACTACTGTCAGAGCCGCTTTCTCGCCCGGTGAATCACCGCATCCGCCGGTGTCAGAAAATTCAGAAGGGAAACGAATGACGAAGCTGCCGCGCCTCATTGGCTGTGCGGTCATCGCGGCCACTGCGGGGCTCATCGCATCATGTGGCACGACCGTCGAGAGCTCGGACCACGCGAGTCACGAGAGTTCTTCTCCCCCCACGACTTCGCGCGCCGCCGGAGGACCCAGCGCCGCGGACGTGCTCGGCCCTCCGGGAGTGGTGCCGCTGACCGAGCCGCAGCCGCCAGCCAAGCTGATCGTCGATCCGCCAGTTCCCGAGGCTCTCGCCAAAGGGCAGGTATTCATCCAATACCGCGCCGAAAACCTGCGCATCGAACCGGTTTTCGGCCCCGAGGCACTCAAGGTGACTCCGCGCATCGGCCACATCCACGTCGTCGTCGACGGGGCCCCGTGGCACTGGGCGGACGCCAGCGGTGAACCGGTGATCCTGGTCGGCTTGCCGCACGGACCGCACAAGGTGGAGATCATCCTCGCGGATGCCAACCACCATCCGCTCGACCACGTGGTCACCGATTTCGTGGTCCCCTGACCTGAGGCGCGGCTGGTGCCGCATGCGACACCAGCCGAGATCGACGAAATGGTCGCTCACCGAAGGGCTTTCGCAACCATTTCGCCGATCTCGTCCCCCCATCTAACCCGCGTTGGCTGACTGCTGCGTCGACGACGCCTTCTTCGGCTGCTTGGCGACCTTTGGCGCCTTCGGGGTCTTCTGCGCCTTCGGTGCCTTCTCGGCCTCCTGCCCATTCCCGGCCGGCTTGTCCGACTTATCCGACTTGCCTGCCGCATCGGCGTCAGACGAGGTTGAACCTGCCGCCTTGGTCCCCGACTCGGACGTGGTGGTGTCGTTGTGAACCGGTTTCGTGGTCTCGACCTTGACCGGTTCGGCCGACACCGGGTCGGCAGCGGGCGTCGACACCTCCACCTTCACCGGCTCCGTCTTCACCGGCTCGGCAACCTTCACCTGTTCCGTCTTCGGAGTCTCCGCCTCGGTCGCGACCGGGGTTACGGTCTTCGGATCTGCCTTGGCCACAGGCGCTTTGGCTTTCTCCGGAGCTTCCTTCACTGTCGCAGCCGTGTCCACCGCAGCGGTGGTCTCCGACGCCAGCGCCTTGCTGGCCGAGGCCGGCACCGCGGCCGGGCCATCCACGGTCGCCGCCACCGGAGCCTCCGGAGCCGGCGGCTTGATGGCATCGGCAATCGTCTTGAACCCCTGCATCACCGCGGCGACGACCCCGAACGACCCGAAGATGCCGTACACGCCCTTACTGCCTTCGCCCCACCCGTTCAGCACGGCCCCTGTCAGGTTTGCCGGAGCATTGATCAATTCGCTTGCGGCGGTGACGATATCCCCGACCTTGGCGGCGTTGTAGAAGTTCTGAGCGATGTCACCGAAGGCGTCGGTAGCTTGGTACATGGTGTTCAGCACCGCAAACCCCACCTGGGCGATAACCGGGGTGAGCGCCTTGACCACGTTGGCGACGTTCTGTGTGACCTGCTGCGGGATGTCGAGCCCCAGAACCGGGAACATGACGCCGACGACGCCGTTCACGAAGATGCCCCAACCCGACATCACCGCATCGGAGACCTGGCCGGCAGCCAGCTGCTGTGCCATGGTCCGCAGGGAATCAGGGACGGTGTTCGCCCAGTTGATCAGACCCTTGGCCATGCCCTGGCCGATCGTCAGGATCTGGTTCGCGTACCGGATCTGATTGGCGATCACCTGTTTCGCGAGGGGGAACGGGTCGGCAGCGAACGCCTGCCCCAGCTTCCCGATGTCAGTGAGCGTCGTCGTCAGCACGTCACCCCACACCGCGAGCGGGTTGACGAACCCGGTGAGGTCCACGGTCCGGGTCGATGCGACGGTCGTCGGCGCCGGTAGGTGAAGGTCCGGCGACGGAATCGTCAGCGGACTTAGAGCGATGACGCCGGCGGATGCCAGCGCGATCCCCGCAGTCGAATATCGGCGCAACTCGAATGCCATACGTTCTCCTTGGACTCTGAGGTGTCAGCACTTCTGGCCGCGCAGACGGTAGTGACCAAGCCGAAAACAAACATTCAAAATCTGCAACAAGTTCTAATTTCTGCTCACCACGGTATTGACGCTCTCGACGATTTCTCACAGGATTTTCGGAGAAAACTCTCCTGAGCCGCTGGCCCGGGGCGCATGATCATGGCCAAGCTGGACATTCGGAGGTTCGGCATGGCACTCAAGCCATGGAATGACGACCGCCCCATGACGCCCCGCATCGTCGTCGGCGAGAGGTCCGTCGACAGTCGCGGCATGTCGCTGCGATTCGCCACCGAGCGCATCGAGCAGCCCGCCGACTGGTGCTGTCACGATTCGAGTCGCCATCTGATCTACGTCCACCGACATGGCGAACTGCGATCCATGGAGACCAACCTGGACTGGGGCCCGACCGATCGCACGCTGCCGCGCATCGGCGATACCTGGGTGGTACCGGCGGGCGTGCGCTGCACCTCGGTCGTCACGGGAGACATCTCGGGCTTCTGCGAAATCTCGATACCCGAGAACGCACTCGGCGAGGTGGTGCACGTCCCGCGGCGCAAGCATCACGATCCGCTGATCCTGCAGCTGGTGACCAAGATTCGCAGCGTCGCGGGCCGCGACGACGCGCTCGCCCGGCTGCTGCTCGACTCCGCCGGCGAGACACTGCGATTGCTGATCCGGGACACCTACACGACGACGCCACCGGCCACGGAATCCGAGCGTGACACCCTGCCCCCGTCGGCGCGCGAGTCGATCGTCGAATTCCTGGAGACCAGCCTCGAAACCGACATCAACCTGGAATCGCTTGCGCACCTTGCCCAGATGTCCGTGGCGACGTTCATCAAGGCATTCCGCGGTGCGTTCCACACCACGCCGTACCAGTTCCTGCTCGACCGCCGCATCGACCGCGCCAAGACGCTACTGTCGTCGACCCGGTTGTCGATCACCGAAATCAGTGCGGCGGTGGGGTTTTCGACGCCCAACCACTTCGCCACCACATTCCGGCAGCGCGTCGGCCTGACCCCGAGGGACTTCCGCAGGGGCCGCTAGCGCGGCAGGCCCAACAGGCGCTCGCCGGCCACGGTCAGCAGAATCTGTTCCGTGCCACCGGCAATCGACAGGCAGCGGGTGTTGAGGAAGTACCGGACGTCGGGCGAATCCTCGATGCCCGAACCGTCGTGGGCATCCATGATGGTCTCGGCCAGCGTCTGGCGGTAGCGCACGCCGATCAGCTTGCGCACGCTCGACGGCGCACCCGGATCGTGGCCACCGACGGCCATCTGCGCCGTCAACTGATCCAGCAGTGAACCCACCTGGGCCGCAACGATAAGTGCGCCAAGGCGTTCCGATTCGGCGGCGTCCAACTCGCGGTCACCGAGCACGTCCAGCAGGTGCTCCATGCCCTTGTCCAGGGCGCCACCGGCGGCCATGGCGACGCGTTCGTTGGCCAGCGTGGTGCGGGCCAGGGCCCAGCCGCCGTCGACGGGGCCGATGACGCAGTCGTCCGGCACGAACAGGTCGTCCAGGAAGACCTCGTTGAACAGCGCCTCGCCGGTGATCTCGCGCAGCGGACGGATGTCGATGCCGGGCGAGCTCATGTCGACCACGAAGTAGGTGATGCCCTTGTGCTTCGGCGCGTCAGGGTTGGTGCGCGCCAGGCAGATCCCCCAGTTGGCGCGGTGCGCGTTGGAGGTCCACACCTTCTGGCCGGTGAGCTTCCAGCCACCGTCGACCTTGACGGCCTTGGTGCGCAGGGCCGCCAGGTCCGAGCCGGCGCCGGGCTCGCTGAACAGCTGGCACCAGTACACGTCGCCGGTCAGCGTGCCGGGGATGAAGCGGTCGATCTGCTCGGGGGTGCCGTGCCCCAGGATGGTCGGCGCGGCCCACCAGCCGATCGAAATGTCCGGGCGCACAACGCCTGCGGCGCTGAGCTCGTCGTCGATCACGAGCTGCTCGCCCGGCGACGCGGCACGGCCGTACGGCGCGGGCCAGTGCGGCGCCATCAGCCCGGCCTCGGCCAGCGCGGCCTGATGCTTCTCGACGGGCAGCGCGGCGATCTGGGCGACGGTGGCGGCGATCTCGGGACGGATCGTCTCGGCCGCACCGGTGTCGACGTGCAACTGGCGACGCAGCCCCGAGCGGGTCAGCGCCGCCACGCGGCGCAGCCACGTGCCGTGGCCACCGAGAATCTGCGCGGTGGCGTACGCGCGCCGCAGGTACAGATGGGCGTCGTGCTCCCAGGTGAAGCCGATGCCGCCCAGGACCTGAATGCAGTCGCGCCCATTGTGTTTCGCGGCGTCGATGGCGGCCGCGGCAGCCACCGCGGCGGCGATGGAGAGTTGCGTGGCGTCGCCTTCGACGGCGGCCTCGGCGACGTCGCTCGCGGCGACCGCAACCTGCTGCGAACGCAGCAGCATCTCGGCGCACATGTGCTTGACGGCCTGGAAGCTGCCGATCGGCTTGCCGAACTGCTCACGCACCTTGGCGTAGTCGGCGGCCGTCTCGAGCTGCCAGCGGGCCAGGCCCGCGGCCTCGGCGGCCAGCACCGTCACGGCCAGATCGGCCACTGGCGCGTCGAGGGCGGTCGCCGCGGCGCCGGCCAGCTCGACGCGGGCCAGCGGGCGTGAGAAGTCGGTGGCCTCGAGCGGCGTGACGGTGACGCCGGCCACGGTGGCGTCGACGAGCAGCCAGACGTCGCCTGCGGGCAGGATCAGCAGGCCGTCGGGCAGGGCGCCCAGGACAAACTTGGCGGTGCCGGTGGCGGTCTGCCCGTCGAAGGCGATGTCGGAGCTCAGGGCCAGGCCTGCGGTGCGCTGCCCGGAGGCCAGCGCCTCCAACAGCCCGGCGTCGGTGATGACGAGAGTTGCCAGGGCGGTGGTGGCGACGGGGCCGGGCACCAGCGCCGCAGCGGCTTCGTCGACCATCACGCACAGGTCGGCGATGGACCCGCCGGCGCCGCCGAGGTCCTCGGGCACCGCGACGCCGAAGGTCCCTAGTTCGACAAGACCGTCATACGGGCCCCGCCAGGCGTCAGCGCTATTCTCCTCGGCAGCGCGGACCGCGGCGATCGAACCCGACGCGACAGCCCAGCTACGGACCATTTCGCGAACCTCGGCCCGCTCCGCATCGACGGTTGTGGAAGTGATGGACACCATGCGCTCCTAGCGTTTGGGCGAGAAGAACACGCTTCTCACTAGAACGTGTTCTAATGGTGACAGCAATCAGACGTCAAGTCGATCGCCATTACAGCAGGACACTTGGGTGTCCCGGGGCGCCTGGAGGTGGGAAATTACCGATCACTTTGCGTATCGTTTTCACCCAATGCGCTACCCGAAGGAGCTGACCGCCGCATGCCGACGCCAGCAACACCCGAGT
This sequence comes from Mycobacterium sp. 360MFTsu5.1, assembly GCF_000383495.1. Taxonomy (NCBI): domain Bacteria; kingdom Bacillati; phylum Actinomycetota; class Actinomycetes; order Mycobacteriales; family Mycobacteriaceae; genus Mycobacterium; species Mycobacterium sp. 360MFTsu5.1. The sequence continues at coordinate 286,232 of NZ_KB911465.1, forward strand.
CCGATTCCGCTGTTCGCCCGAGGGAGGTGACGACCATGGCTGTACTCGCCGAATCCGAGCTCGGCTCCGAAGCGCAGCGCGAGCGGCGCAAGCGCATTCTCGATGCCACCCTGGCGATCGCCTCCAAGGGCGGCTACGAGGCAGTTCAGATGCGTGCGGTGGCAGAACGTGCCGACGTCGCCGTCGGCACGCTGTACCGCTACTTCCCGTCCAAGGTGCACCTGCTGGTGTCGGCGCTGGGCCGCGAGTTCGAACGCATCGACGCCAAGACCGATCGTGCCGCGCTGACCGGTGGCACGCCGTACCAGCGGCTCAATGCGATGGTCGGCAAGCTGAACCGGTCGATGCAGCGCAACCCGCTGCTGACCGAGGCCATGACGCGTGCATTCGTGTTCGCCGACGCCTCCGCGGCCGGTGAGGTTGATCACGTCGGCAAGCTCATGGACTCGATGTTCGCGCGCGCCATGAGCGAGGGCGAGCCCACCGAGGACCAGTACCACATCGCCCGCGTCATCTCCGACGTGTGGCTGTCGAACCTGCTGGCCTGGCTCACCCGACGCGCCTCGGCCACCGACGTGAGCAAGCGGCTCGATCTGGCGGTCCGGCTGCTGATCGGTGACGGGGAGCACCCTAAAGTCTGACCGGTGCTCCCGGCTGATCTGATCGCGGCGCTCGACACCGTCGCCGCCACCCCCCGACTGCTCGTCACCTCGGATTTCGACGGCACGCTGTCGCCGATCGTGAACAACCCTGCCGACGCGCGGGCTCTACCCGCCGGATCGGCCGCCCTGCTCGACCTGGCGGCCCTGCCGGACACCTTCGTCGCGCTGGTGTCAGGACGTGCCCTCGACGTCCTGCGCGAGCTGTCCGGCATGCCAGACTCGGTGCACCTCGTGGGCAGTCACGGCGCGGAGTTCAACACCGGCTTCACGCAGACCGTCGACACCGCGCTGCTGGCCGAGATCGTGGATTCGCTCACCGAGATCGCAAGCCGGTACCCGGGCACGGCAGTCGAGACCAAACCGGCCAGCGCCGCCCTGCACGTACGCAACGCCACGGCGGCCGACGGCGAGGCCGCCCTCGCCGCTGCGCGCAAGGCGGGGACGCAGTGGGCCGCCGAGCCCACCGAGGGCAAGGCGGTGCTGGAGTTCGCGGTGGTCACCACCAACAAGGGCTCGGCCATCGACGTCCTGCGGGAGCGCGACGGCGCGACCGCCGTGGTCTTTCTGGGCGACGACGTCACCGACGAAAAGGCCTTCGCCCGGCTGCGCGACGGCGACGTCGGCGTGAAGGTCGGTCCGGGGCCGTCGGCCGCGCAGTACCGCGTCGACTCCCCTGAGGACGTCGCGGAGGCGCTGGCGTACCTGGCGGCGCGCCGGGCGGGTTAGGCGGGCGGGCCCGAGGTGCGGCCGCGGACCAGTTCGGTGTCGAGCACCTCGATCACCGGGATCCCGGACCGCGGCGGATTGTTCAACAGGTATCCGGCCCGGCGGCCCTTCTCCAGGCTGGGCTGCGCGACGGTCGTCAGGCCGCGCGCCAGTGCCTCGGGGACACCGTCGAATCCGGTGACGGTCATCTGGCCGGGCACGTAGATACCGCGCGATCGCAGGTGGTCCATCGCCGAGAGCGCCAGCACGTCGGCAGTGCACATCAGCGCCGTGATGCGCGGATTTGCTTGCAGTGCAACGGCCGCCGCCGCCCCGCCGGAACTCGGCAGGTGCTCGAAGGTCTCGACCACTGTGAGGGCACCGGGATTGAGGCCGGCATCGGACATCGCGTCGCAGACGCCGAGGATGCGCTCGCGCTGCACGTGGAAGTGCGGCGAGGTGAGCCGCTCGGGGTCCGCGACGGCCGACTGCGCGTCGCCGTGCGGCCACTGCCGCCCGAGCCGCATGGTCAGCAGGCCGATCTCCCGATGACCAAGGCCGACAACGTATTCCGCGATCCCGCGCATGGCCGCCCGGTCGTCGATGCAGACCCGCGACGCGCCCTGGACGTCCTTCGGCTGGTCGACGACCACGATCGGCACGCCCCGCTGCTGGACCACGGGCAGGTACGGATCGTCGTCCGAGGCCGCGTACACCGCGAAGCCGTCGACCCCGGCGGACAGTATCGCCGCGGTGCCGTCCTCGACCGACCGGTTGGGCCCGGCCGCCACCAACAGCAGACCCTGCCCGGCCTCCTCGCACGATTCGGCAAGTCCGGCAACGAAATCCAGCGCCGCCGGGTCGCGGAACGAGTAGTTGAGCGACTCGGTGATCATGAGCCCGAAGGCACCGGCTCTGCGGGTGCGCAGAGAACGCGCCACCGGGTCGGGGCCGGGGTAGCCCATCTCCTTGGCCGCGGCGAGCACGCGCTCACGCAGCTCCGGCGAGAGCTGATCCGGCCGGTTGTAGGCATTCGAGATCGTGGTGCGCGAGACCTTCAACTCAGCAGCGAGCGAGGCCAGCGTGGCCCGACGCCTCGGGTTGGGGCTCCTCGGCATATTTGTGACGCTAGCGCATCCGATTCGCGCTGCACGGCTACGGTGCACTAGATTTATTGCAAACGGTTTTCATTAACACTAGCCCACAGGAGCACACATGACCCGGACCAGGCTCATCGCACTGTCCGCCCTCACTGCGCTGGCCTCGGTCACCGGGTTGGCCGCCTGCGGGTCGCAAGGCGACTCCGGCCACGCCAACGGCGCCGCCAAGGTCGTCACCACCACCAACGTCTGGGGCAGCGTCGCTACGGCAGTGGCCGGCGGACACGCCGACGTCAAGGCCCTCCTGACCAGCGACGTCGACGACCCGCACTCGTACGAGGCCACCCCGGCCGACGCCGCCGCCATCGCCGACGCGTCGCTCGTCGTCATCAACGGCGGCGGTTACGACCACTGGGCCGACGACGTGTTGAAGAACCACAAGAACGTCACCACCGTGGACGCGTACTCGCTGCTGCCGCACAGCGCGCCCGGCGAGGCCAACGAGCACGTCTTCTACAACATGGCCGTCGCCAAGGCCGTCGCCGCCAAGATCGCCGAGGACCTGGCCAAGTCCGATTCCGCAAACGCCGACGCCTACCGGGCCAACGCCACGGAATTCGGCAAGAAGACCGACGCGATCGCCGCCACCGAGCACGCCATCGGACAGAAGCACCCGGGCGCAGCGGTCGTCTCCACCGAACCCGTCGCGCATTACCTGCTGGCTGCCGCGGGCGTCGTCGACAACACCCCACACGGCTTCGCCGCCGCCGCCGAAGAAGGCCACGACCCCGCCCCGGCCGACGTGGCCGCGGTACTCGACCTCATCAACGGCCACAAGGTCGACGCACTGGTGGTGAACAAGCAGACCGAGACCGCCGTCACCAAGCAGCTGCAGGACGCCGCGCGTAAGGCCGCGGTGCCCATCGTCGAGGTCACCGAGACCCTGCCCGCCGGACAGGACTTCCTGACCTGGCAGCGGCAGACCGCGGAGGCATTGGCCCACCAGCTCGATAGCGCCGCGGCGCCGGGTCGATAATCAGTAACCGTGCCTTCTGAAGCGGTCGCCGAACTCACCGGCGCACGACTGTCGTTCGGCGACCGCGTGCTGTGGGACCGGCTGGATCTGACGGTGCGCCGCGGCGAGTTCATCGCGGTGCTCGGCCCGAACGGCACCGGCAAGACCTCGCTGCTCAAAGTGCTGCTGCGCCAACAGTTGCTGACGGCCGGCCGGATGACCACCACCGGCGCCATCGGCTACGTGCCGCAGCACCGCTCACTGGACACCGGGCTGACGCTGCGCGGCCGCGACCTCGTCGGCCTCGGCTGCGACGGGCACCAGTGGGGTTTCGCCGGTCCACGGAAGCGCGCGCAGCGCCGCGCCGTGGTGACCAAGGCACTCGGCCAGGTCGACGGCGCCCGGCTGGCCGACGTCCCCGTCTCGGTGATGTCCGGCGGCGAACTGCAACGGGTCCGCATCGCGCAGGCCCTGGCGTCCGACCCCGCACTGCTGCTGTGTGACGAACCGCTGCTGAACCTCGACCCGGCCAACGCGAAACTGGTGTCGAGCCTCATCGACCAGCGCCGCAAGGACGCCGGTACCGCGGTCCTGTTCGTCACCCACGAGGTCAATCCCGTGCTGCCGTACGTCGACCGCGTGCTGTACCTGGTCGACGGCCGCTTCCGGATCGGCACCGTCGAGGACGTCATGACGTCCGAGACGCTGTCCGCGCTGTACCGCGCCGACATCCAGGTCGCCCAGATCGGCGGACAGTACGTCGTCGTCGGTCAGGACGGTGCGGTCGTGGACAACTCCGAGCATGCGAGCGGACACTGCTGTGAATAACTTCGTCGACACGGCACTGACGGCCGACCTGCTCGGCCGCGATTTCGTCCAGCAGGCCGTGCTCGCGGCGGCGCTGCTGGCGCTGCTCGGTGGTCTGATCGGACCGTTCATCGTGATGCGGCAGATGTCGTTCGCCGTTCACGGCTCGAGCGAGCTGTCCCTCACCGGCGCGGCCTTCGCACTGCTGACGGGGCTCAACGTCGGCCTCGGCGCCCTCGTCGGGAGTGCCCTGGCGGCAATCCTTTTCGGCATCCTCGGGCAACGCTCGCGCGAGCGGGACTCGGCCATCGGTGTCGTACTGGCTTTCGGGCTGGGCCTGGCCGTGTTGTTCATCCACCTGTATCCCGGCCGCACCGGCACCAGTTTCGCGTTACTCACCGGACAGATCGTCGGCGTCGGCTATTCGGGTCTGGCACTGCTGGCGGTGGTGACCGTGTTGGTGGTCGCGATCCTGGCGGCCTGTTACCGGCCGCTGCTGTTCGCCACCGCCGACCCGGAAGTGGCTGCCGCCCGCGGCGTTCCGGTGCGGGCGCTGGGCATCGTGTTCGCCGCACTGGTCGGTGTCGCGGCCGCGCAGGGCGTGCAGATCGTCGGGGCACTGCTGGTGATGTCGCTGTTGATCACCCCCGCCGCCGCGGCCGGACGCGTGTTCAGCTCCCCCGTCACGACGATGGTGGCCTCCGTGGTGTTCGCCGAGATCGCCGCGGTCGGCGGCATCGTGCTGTCCCTCGCCCCAGGCGTCCCGGTCTCGGTATTCGTGACGTCGATCTCGTTCGGCATCTACCTGCTGTGCTGGGGCGCGGGTCGGGTCCGTCGCCGGTAACAGGATCAACCACCCCGTCGCTACGCTCGCCCCACCGGTCGCCCCGGCTCGTTGCTCCACTGCGACCACGAACCGGGGAACAGCGCCACGTCCCGGCCGGCGGCCGCCAGCGCGGCCACCGCCACCGCGGCGGTGACACCCGACCCGCAGTACACGCCATCCACGTCGGCGCCGTCGGTGCGCAGCGTGCCGTCGGCCGCCAGCACGCTGGGCAGGTTGATCGCCCCCGGAATGTGCCCGGCGATGGGATCGATGGGTTCGACGTCGCCGCGGAACCGTTCCGGCGCGCGGACATCGCCCAGGCGCGGGCCCAGGGCCGCCGCCTCGTCGGCGGTCAGCGTCGGCATGGCACCGGCGTACAGGTCCTGATGCGTGACGGTGATGTCGCCCGGCGCCGGTTCGACGTCGCCGCGGTCCAGCGGACCGCCCGAGGTGGTCCACGCGGCCAGCCCACCGTCCAGGATGCGCACGTTCTCGACGCCCGCCGCGCGCAGCACCCACCAGGCGCGCGCCGAGCCGGCACGGTTCCAGTCGTCGTAGATGACCGTCGGCACGCCGACCCGCACGCCCCAGCGACGCGCGGCCTCCTGCACCGCGGCGCCCGACGGCAGCGGATGACGGCCGCGCCCCGTGACGGTGTGATCCGACAGGTCGTCCTCCAGCGAGACGTACACCGCATCGGGGATGTGCCCGGCCAGGTACTCGTCGCGACCGTCGGGCTTGGCCAGCTGCCAGCGCACGTCGAGCAGCGTCACGTCGCCGGCGGCGATCAACTGGGCGAGGCCGAACGCGGTGATCAGAATGTCGTCACGAGTGGACATGGCGGCCAGCCTAGGCTGGCTGACATGTCAGCGGTGGACCTCAATGCCGATCTCGGCGAAAGCTTCGGGGTGTGGAGTCTGGGTGACGACGACGCGATGCTCGATCTGGTCACCAGCGCCAACATCGCCTGCGGGTTCCACGCCGGCGACCCGGCCGGGCTGCTGCGGGTCTGTCACGCGGCCGCCGAGCGCGGCGTGCGCATCGGTGCTCAGGTGGGCTACAACGACCTGGCAGGCTTCGGCCGCCGCTACATCGACGTCAGCCCCGAAGACCTGACCGCCGAGGTGATCTACCAGATCGGCGCGTTGCAGGCGCTGGCACAGGTCGCCGGGTCGACCGTCAGCTACGTGAAACCCCATGGCGCCCTTTACAACACGATCGTCACCGATCACGTGCAGGCGCGGGCGGTGGCTGCCGCGGTGCACGCCGTGGATCCGGCGCTGCCCGTGTTGGGACTGGCCGGTTCGGCGTTCTTCGCCGCCGCCGACGAACTCGGGTTACGCACCGTTCCCGAGGCCTTCGCCGACCGCTCCTATCGCCCCGACGGACAGCTGGTGCCGCGCACGCAACGCAACGCGGTGCTGCACAACGTCTCGACCATCGCCGACCGGGTGGCGTCCATGGTGACCGCCGGTCGCGTCGGCGCCGTCGACGGTTCCACCATCAAGATCACCGTGAAATCAATTTGTGTACACGGCGATTCGCCCGACGCCGTCGACATCGCCCGGGCGGTCCGCGAACGGCTGACCACTGAGAACGTACAGATCGAGGCATTCTGCTGATGCGACCGAAACTCGGACGGCCCGACCTGGCCGCATACACCCGCTACTTCGACCAGCCGGCCGCCGGCTCCGACTCCCCACTGACCGTCACCTGGGCCGGCGTCACCACCATGCTGGTGTCCGACGGGTCGTCGGCGCTGCTGACCGACGGCTTCTTCTCCCGGCCGAGTCTCTTGGCCGTCGGGCTGGGCAAGTTGAGCCCCGCGCTACCACGCATTGATGGCTGCCTGCACCGGCTCGGCATCGACCGGCTCGACGCCGTGCTGCCGGTCCACACGCACTTCGACCACGCCATGGACTCCGCGGCCGTCGCCGCGCGGACCGGTGCCCAACTGGTGGGCGGCACCTCGGCCGCGAACATCGGCCGCGGCGGCGGACTCCCCGATTCGCAGTTGACGGTGGCCACTCCCGGCGAGTCGATCACGTTGGGCGCCTTCGACGTAACGCTGTTCACCGGGCACCACTGCCCACCCGACCGTTTCCCCGGCACCATCACCGCACCGGTGGTGCCGCCGGTGCGGGCGTCGGCGTACAAGTGCGGCGAGGCGTGGTCCACGCACATCCATCACCGCAGCAGTGGCCGCCGTCTGCTCGCCGTCGGCAGCGCCGGGTTCGTGCCGGGTGCCCTCGCCGGACAACGCGCCGAGGTCGTGTATCTCGGGATCGGTCAGCTCGGTCTGCAACCCGAGCAGTACCTCGTCGACTACTGGAACGAGACGGTCCGGACCGTCGGTGCGCGCCGGGTGGTGCTGACGCACTGGGACGACTTCTTCCGCCCGCTGCACGAGCCGCTGCGCGCGCTGCCGTACGCCGGTGACGACCTGAACGTGTCGATGCGGGTGCTGAGCCGGCTGGCCGCCGAAGACGGCCTGCCGCTGCACCTGCCGACGCTCTGGCAACCCGCCGATCCCTGGCTGTGAACACCGCACTCCACGAGATCGGCCGATTGCTGCCGGTCGTCGGGTTCCTGGCCGCCGTCCTGGTGCTGGCCAAACTCTGCGACGACGAAGGGCTGTTCCACGCTGCCGGTGTCTACATGGCCCGGCACAGTTGGGGCGCCGGACAGTCGGCGGCACGCCGGCTCCTGGTCACCGTCTTCGTCATCGCGGCCGGGACGACCGCCGTGCTGAGCCTCGATGCCACCGTCGTGCTGCTGACACCCGTCGTGCTGTCGACCGCACGGACCCTGGGCGTACCGGCACGGCCACACGGCTATGCCGCGGCCCACCTGGCCAACACCGCGTCGCTGCTGCTGCCGGTGTCGAACCTGACCAATCTGCTGGCCTTCACGACCGCCGGCCTGAGCTTCACCAGATTCACCGCGGCAATGTCCCTGCCCTGGCTGTTCGCCGTCGCCGCCGAATATGTGTTGCTGCGGTGGTACTTCCGGCGTGAGCTGCAGGCCGGCGCCGCCGACCGGCCGGCACCACCCGCACCCGAGATCCCCTATTTCGTCCTGACCGTGCTGGTGCTGACGCTCATCGGCTTCGGCGCCACCTCGCTGCTCGGTCTGGAACCGGCGTGGGCCGCGTTCGCCGGTGCCGCGGTACTGGCGGTGCGCGCCGTCGTGCGCGGTCACGAGACGATCCTGGGCATCGTGCGGGCGGCCAACGTGCCGTTCCTCGTCGCCGTGCTGGCGCTGGGCGTCCTGGTGAGCGTCGTACTGGACCTCGGCCTGGGCCGGGTCATCTCGCAGGTGTTGCCACACGGCGCCACCCTGCCGGCGTTGCTCGGTATCGCCGCCATCGCGGCGGTGCTGTCGAATCTGATCAACAACCTGCCCGCCGTGCTGGTGCTGCTGCCGCTCGTCGCGGCCGGCGGGCCGGTCGCGGTGCTGGCGGTCCTCATCGGCGTGAACATCGGGCCCAACCTGACCTACCCCGGATCGCTGTCGAACCTGTTGTGGCGCAAAGTCGTCCGCGACGAGATGCCGGCAGGGGCCCGGGAGTTCACCACCGTTGGACTGGTGACGGCGCCGGTCACCCTGATTCTGGCCGTGACCGGATTGTGGTTGACCTGTTCGATGTTGGGACTGCGATGAGCGGGGAAGAAGACCGACCGGCCATCTCGGTCGTCGAGTTGCAGCGGCGCTGAACCAGCGCGGTTACCGCAGCGAGAACAGCACACGTCGATTCGTGGCCGGGCGGCGTCGCCGCCGGGCCGGCGGTCCGCATCACAGGCAAGATGGCTGTCGTGGACGTGAGCCGCAGATCGTTGATCGTGGGAGGCACGTCGGCTCTCGTCGGCGCGGGCCTCGGAGCCGGCGCCACCGGATACGTCACGACCAGGCGCACCGGTCCCATGCTGTGGCAGCGGGCCGACCGCGGCGGCGCGCCACCGGTCACCGGTTTGCACACCCAGTTCGGCTCCGACGCGGCCACCGAGGTCGTGGTGTCCTGGCACACCGCTGCCGCCGTGCAGAACCCCCACGTCATGGTGGGCACCCCGGACGACGGGGTCGGCAATATCGTCACGGCCGAGACCGTCACCTACCGGGATGCGTTGTCACGCAGCGAGATTCGCGTCCACCATGCCCGATTGACCGGCCTCGCGCCAGACACCGACTACATCTACGCCGCCGTACATGACGGCGCGAGTCCCGAACTGGGCTCGGTGCGCACCGCACCCCGCGGCCGCGCACCCATCCGGTTCACCAGCTTCGGCGATCAGTCGACTCCCATGCTCGACGCCAAGGTGGCGGCATCCTTCGGCAGCGATCACGTCGGATCGCCGGCCGCCGGTGACATCACCACCGCGGTCGAACGGCTGGCCCCGCTGTTTCATCTCGTCAACGGCGACCTCTGCTACGCCAACCTCGCGCACGACCGGGTTCGCACCTGGTCGGAATGGTTCGAGAACAACACCCGCTCCGCGCGGCACCGACCGTGGATGCCGGCGCCGGGCAATCACGAGAACGAGCTGGGCAACGGCCCGATCGGCTACGGCGCCTACCAGGCCTACTTCGGGCTGCCGGACTCCGGTGCCGACCCCGAACTCCGTGGACTCTGGTACGCCTTCACCGCCGGCTCGGTCCGCGTGATCATCCTGGCCAACGACGACGTCTGCTACCAGGACGGCGGCAACTCGTATGTGCGCGGCTACTCCGGTGGCGCCCAAAAACGTTGGCTCGAACAAGAACTCGAGCGCACCCGCAGCAACAAGGAGATCGACTGGGTGGTGGTGTGCATGCACCAGACGGCCGTCTCCACGGGCAACAAGACCAACGGCGCCGACCTCGGCATCCGGGAGAACTGGCTGCCCCTCTTCGACCGGTTCAACGTCGACCTCGTGGTCTGCGGGCACGAGCACCACTACGAACGCAGCCATGCGATCCGCGGCACCTTGCCGACCGACACCCTCACACCGAATCCGGTTGACGCACAATCGGGTTCGATCGACACCAGCAAGGGCACCGTGCACCTGGTCATCGGCGGGGGCGGCACGTCGATTCCGTCGAACACGATGCTGTTTCCCGAGCCGCGGTGCCGCGTCCTCATGTCCGTGGGCGAGGTGAATCCCGGCACCGGCAGGAAGACGCCGAACTACATCGAGGAAGCCGCGCCCTGGTCCGTCTTCCGCGATCGGGAGAACCCCTGCGGCTTCGTGGCTTTCGATGTCGACCCGGGCCGGCCGGGCGGCAATACCTCGATGGACGCCACCTACTACGCGGTGAGCGGTCCGTTCGGCGAGGTGCGGGCCGTCGACAGCTTCAGGCTGACGCGGCCCCGCACCGACCGCTGAATCAGCGCCGCTGCCGGGCGATCTCGGCCAGCACCACGCCGGCGGCCACCGACGCGTTGAGCGACTCGGTGGGCCCGGCCATCGGGATCGAGACGATGTGGTCGCAGTTCTCCCGCACCAGTCGTGACAGGCCCTTGCCCTCGGAACCCACAACGACGACCGTCGGCCCCGAGGCGTCCAGTTCGTCCAGGGTGGTGTCGCCGCCGGCGTCCAGTCCGACGATGGTCAGGCCGGCGTCGGCCCAATCCTTGAGCGTCCGATTGAGATTCGTCGCCCGAGACACCGGCAGCCGGGCCGCGGCACCGGCGCTGGTACGCCAGGCCACCGCACTGACCGACGCCGAACGCCGCTGCGGGATCACCACGCCATGCCCGCCGAACGCCGCCACGGACCGCACGATGGCGCCCAGGTTGCGCGGGTCCGAGATGTTGTCGAGCGCGACGAGCAGGGCCGGGCTCGAGTCAGAGGTCGCCGACTTCAGCAGATCGTCCGGGTGCACGTACTGGTACGGCGGCACCTGCAGCGCGATCCCCTGGTGCATGCCATTGCTGGTGATGCGGTCCAGATCGTGGCGCTGCACCTCCATGATGGCGATGCCGGCATCGGCCGCGCGCGTCACCGATTCGGTGAGCCGCTCGTCGGCTTCGGTGCCCAGCACGACATAGAGCGCGGTGGCCGGGACGCCGGCGCGGAGGCATTCCACGACGGGGTTGCGGCCGACCACGACCTCGACGTCATCGGTCTTCTTGTGCCGTCCCTGATTCGACCGGGCCGCCTTCTGCGCGACCTTGTACGCCTTGTGGTTGGGGCGCTGTTCGGCGCGCGGCGTCGCGCCCTTGCCCTCCAACCCACGCCGGCGTTGGCCACCGGAGCCTACTGTCGGGCCCTTCTTCGTGCCCGCCTTGCGAATTGCGCCGCGGCGCTGGGAGTTTCCGGCCATGGTCAGGCCCCATCAGTCAGGGCCCATTGCGGGCCATCAGCGGTATCGGTGACCTCGATGCCGGCCAGCTTCAGCTGGTCGCGGATCGCGTCGGCGGCAGCCCAGTCCCGGTTCTCCCGGGCCTCGGCGCGGCTCTTGAGGGCCCACTGCACCAGGGCGTCAACAGCATTCAGCGCTGCCGATGTCTCGTCACGGGTTTCCCAGCGCTCATCGAGCGGATCGCACCCGAGGATGCCCATCATGGCCCGGATCGACGTCGCTGCGGCCATCGCGCCGGCGTGGTCGCCGGCGTCCAGTGCGCGGTTGCCGTCGGCGCGGGCGGCGTGCACCTCGGCCAGTGCCGCGGGCACCGCCAGGTCGTCATCCAGTGCGGCCGCGAACTTCTCGGTCCAGGTACCTACCTCGACGGCACCCACCCGGGTGCGGACCCGGTGCAGGAATTCCTCGATGCCGGTGTAGGCCTTGGCCGCATCCTGCAGCGAGTTCTCGGAGAACTCCAGCATGGACCGGTAGTGCGCACTGCCCAGGTAGTAGCGCAGCTCGGCGGCACGAACCCGTTGCAGCACAGCCGGGATCGCCAGCACATTGCCCAGCGACTTGCTCATCTTCTCGCCACCCATGGTGACCCATCCGTTGTGCAGCCAGAACCGCGCGAACTCGTCGCCGCAGGCGTTGGCCTGCGCGGTCTCGTTCTCGTGGTGCGGGAAGATCAGGTCCATACCGCCGGCGTGGATGTCGAACACGGAGCCCAGGTACTCCTGGCACATCGCGACGCACTCGGTGTGCCAGCCGGGGCGGCCCCGGCCCCACGGCGTCGGCCACGACGGCTCGCCGGGCTTGGCACCCTTCCACAGGGTGAAGTCCCGCGGGTCGCGCTTGCCGGTCGCCAGGCCCTCGCCCTGGTGGACGTCGTCGATGCGGTGGCCCGAGAGCTTGCCGTAGTCGGGCAGGCTCAGCACGTCGAAGTAAACGTCGCCGTCGGCCGCGTAGGCGTGCCCGCGCTCGATCAGCTTCTCGATGACCTCGACCATCTGAGTGATGTGCCCGGTGGCCCGGGGCTCGGCCGACGGCGGCAGGACGCCCAGCGCGTCGTAGGCGGCCGTGAAAGCCCGCTCGAAGGTGGCGGCCCACTCCCACCAGGGCCGGCCGGCTTCGGCGGCCTTGTTGAGAATCTTGTCGTCGATGTCGGTGACGTTCCGGATGAACGCGACGTCGTAGCCCTTGGCCGTCAGCCAGCGCCGCAGCACGTCGAACGCGACGCCACTGCGGACGTGGCCGATGTGGGGCAGGCCCTGCACGGTTGCGCCACACAGGTAGATGGATGCGTGTCCGGGCCGCACCGGGGTGAAGTCCCGCACGGCACCGGTCATGGTGTCGTAGAGCCGCAGGCCCTCGAGACGGTTTTCGGTCACGACGGGCCAGCTTACCGGCCTAATCCAGCGAGACCACCAGCGCCGTCGCAATCGCCGCCAGACCCTCGCCCCGACCGGTGAGCCCGAGCCCATCGGTGGTGGTCGCCGAAACGGAGACCGGAGCATCCAGAAGCGCCGACAGCACCTGCTGGGCCTCTTCCCTGCGGGGCGCGATTTTCGGGCGGTTGCCGATCACCTGGACCGCCGCATTGCCCACCCGAAAACCGGCAGCCGTCAGCAGCGTGGCGACATGTTTGAGCATGTCGGTACCGGTGACGCCGCGCCATTCGGGACGGTCGGTCCCGAAGACGCTGCCCAGGTCACCGAGGCCCGCAGCGCTCAGCAGGGCATCACAGAGTGCATGCGCGGCGACGTCGCCGTCGGAATGCCCGGCGCAGCCGTCGGCATCGTCAAAAGACAGGCAGAGCAGCCAACACGGCCGCCCTGCCTCGATGGGATGTACATCGGTACCAAGACCGATACGGAAGTTCACTGCTCCGTTGGAGATGGCGTTCAGGACGCCGCGGCGAGAACCTCGTCCAGGATGGTGGCGGCCTTCGCGTCATCGGTGTTCTCGGCCAGGGCCAGCTCACCGACAAGGATCTGACGAGCCTTGGCCAGCATCCGCTTCTCGCCGGCGGACAGACCGCGCTCCTGGTCACGACGCCACAGGTCACGAACGACCTCGGCGACCTTGTTCACATCACCGGAAGCCAGCTTCTCCAGGTTCGCCTTGTAACGACGGGACCAGTTGGTCGGCTCCTCGGTGTGCGGGGCGCGCAGCACCTGGAACACCTTGTCGAGGCCTTCCTGACCCACCACGTCGCGAACACCGACGTATTCAGCGTTTTCTGCGGGTACTCGAACGGTCAGATCGCCCTGCGCAACCTTGAGGACGAGATATTCTTTCTGCTCGCCTTTGATGGTCCGGGTTTCAATCGCCTCGATCAATGCTGCACCGTGGTGTGGGTAAACGACGGTGTCTCCGACCTTGAAAATCATCAGATTCGGGCCCCTTTCACATAGCAATGTTAGCACGGGCGTCAGACACCCGCGGATCAACAATGCAGGTCAGGGGCCATACAGATGCGTGAAAGGGGTTGACAGCGCAGCGTTTACGTGCAGTGGCGGGGGCCACAATCCGGCCGAATTCCCCCGGATTCACGTCCCATTCACCGGTCATTCGCGGCCGGAAAGACGCCCGAACCAGGCAGATGGCGGGCCTCCGCTACCGCCGCCAACCGCCACCTACTACTCTGCATAGTCGAACGCCGGACCAGTCCGGGGACACAGCAGGACATACCCAAGGCCGTCACGCGCATCGCCGCTGGCGCCCAAGCAGGAGGCTTGAGTGAACCGCATGAAATCGCGCACTTCTGCCGTCACGCTGGCCGCCTTCGGGCTGGCCACCGCGGTGACGCTCACCGGCTGCAGCAGCGGCCAGGTCTCACAGAGCGCGAACCAGCTGCCTGCGGTCAACGGCACCGCCACCACCATCGGCAACGAGAAGGCCGGCGTGGACCTGCGCAACGTCTACCTGCGCGCCCCGCAGACCCGCGACTTCGTCAAGCCCGGAACCATGGTCGAGCTGCTGTTCGTCGCGACCAACAAGTCGCCCGACAACGCCGACAAGCTGGTCGGCATCACCTCCGACACCGGCGAGGTGCTGGTCAACGGCGGCACCACGGTGCCCGCGGGCGGCGTGCTGCTGGTCGGCACCCCGGACGGCCAGAAGCAGACGCTGCCGCGGTCCGAGGACGCCACGACCTCCATCGCGATGGTGGCGCTGACCAAGCCCATCAGCAACGGCCTGAACTACAACTTCACGTTCAAGTTCCAGAACGCCGGCGAGAAGACCATCTCGGTCCCGATCTCCGCAGGCGAAGCCCCGCGCCGCGAGGCCGGCGAAGCCGCTCCGGCACCTGCCGGCGGCGGCGAGGGACATCACTAGCCTCGTTTCGTTCCTCGCAGCCACCACCGGTCGCGCTGCGGGATGCACCGTCGTCGAACTCGGAACGGTGCAGGTCAGCACCGGCGCATTGATCGCGCGCGATCCGTTCGGCCCGAGAAGCGGCGGTTGCGTACTTGCCGTCCCGAATGGCTCGTACCGGGTTTGGGCAACGGTGGTCGACGTGAGCGACGACGGCATCCCTGAACCCCGCCAGGCATATTTGAGCGTGGCGATCGGCGACGGCCAACCAGCCCTACTCGGTTCCGCCGACGAATTACTGGTGCCGCCCGTCCCAAGCTTCGGCGCGTTCACCGGCACCGACCACGGGCTGCTCGCGGTTCACGATGCGGCGGTCGAGGATTCCGTGCTCGCAACTCGCACCGAGGCCGTCGACCGCGGCCTGTGGGCACCGGATATCGGCCCGGGCTACGCCAATGTGCCACTCGACCCGGCCTCCGGCGCCAATATCGTCGTCAGCGGATCCGGTTGGGGCGACGGCGGTTTCCCGGTCCTTGCGACGTACGACCGCGACGACAGGCCCGTTGCCGTACACGTGGATTTCGGTGTCATCGGGGACCACCCGGATGATCAACCCGGCTTGATGCGAAAACTGGCCAGGCGTCTCGGATTCGGACGCCGAGCCTGACGCAATCTGTCGGTACCAGCGACTAAGTTCGCGGCATGGCCAGAACCGGTTCGAAAGTACGTTCGCAGTTTCGCTGCTCGGAGTGCCAGCACACCACGGCGAAATGGGTGGGCCGCTGCCCGGAGTGCGGCACCTGGGGCACGGTCAACGAAGTCGCCGTTCTGAGCTCTCTGACGCCAGCGACGCACCGCGCTGTCGCGCCGGCCTCCCCCGCGGTGCCGATCAGCTCGATCGATCCCGGCACGACCAGGCATTTCCACACCGGGATCAGCGAATTGGACCGCGTGCTGGGCGGTGGTGTGGTGCCGGGTTCGGTGACGCTGCTGGCCGGTGATCCCGGCGTCGGCAAGTCGACGCTGCTGCTCGAGGTCGCACACCGCTGGGCCATGTCCGGGCGGCGTGCGCTGTATCTGTCGGGCGAGGAATCCGCCGGGCAGATCCGGTTGCGCGCCGAGCGCACCGGCTGCACGCATGACGACGTCTTCCTGGCCGCCGAATCCGACCTGCAGACCGCACTCGGCCACATCGAGGCGGTCCGGCCCACGCTGGTGGTGGTGGATTCGGTGCAGACCATGTCTACCGCCGAGGCCGACGGCGTCACCGGCGGCGTGACGCAGGTTCGGGCCGTCACCACCGCCCTCACCATGGCCGCCAAGACGACGGGCATCGCGATGGTCCTGGTCGGCCACGTCACGAAGGACGGCGCCATCGCCGGGCCGCGCTCACTGGAGCACCTGGTGGACGTCGTGCTGCACTTCGAGGGCGACCGCGCCTCGGCACTGCGCATGGTCCGCGGCGTGAAGAACCGCTTCGGCGCGGCCGACGAGGTCGGCTGTTTCATGTTGCACGACAACGGAATCGAATGCGTTGCCGATCCGTCGGGGCTCTTCCTCGACCAGCGGCCGGCACCGGTGTCCGGCACTGCGGTGACCGTCAGCCTCGACGGCAAGCGGCCACTCATCGGCGAGGTGCAGGCCCTCATCGGCTCGCCGTCGGCGGGATCGCCGCGCCGCGCGGTCAGCGGTATCGACTCGGCCCGCGCGGCCATGATCACCGCGGTACTCGAGAAGCGGGCGCGGCTGCCCGTCGGCACCAACGACATCTACCTGTCCACGGTGGGCGGCATGCGGTTGACCGATCCGTCGTCGGATCTGGCGGTGGCGCTGGCCATCGCATCGGCGTACACCGACCTGCCGCTGCCGGCCACCGCGATTGCCATCGGCGAGGTGGGTCTGGCGGGCGATCTGCGGCGGGTGACCGGCATGGACCGCCGGCTCGCCGAGGCCGCCCGGCTCGGATTCACGACGGCCGTGGTGCCCACCGGAATCGAGTCGCCGCCGCGCGGGCTTCGGGTGCTGCCGGCCGACAACATCACCGCGGCGTTGCGGGTGTTACGCAAGATCACAGAGAATGTGGACCGGACCGGGTAGAGCCCGGCCGGAAAACCACCGAGGAGTGCACCGATGTCGGTGAAAGCGGGAACCCGGGCCGGGCGCGGCAACGTCGTGCATCTGACCCGACCGACACTGCGTGAGACGTTGGGCAAGCTGGCGCCCGGCACCCCACTGCGGGACGGCCTCGAGCGCATCCTGCGCGGCCGTACCGGCGGGCTGATCGTGCTGGGCTACGACGACAGCGTCGAGGCCATCTGCGACGGCGGCTTCCCGCTGGACGTCCGGTTCGCGCCGACCCGGCTGCGGGAGCTGTCGAAGATGGACGGCGCCGTGGTGCTCTCCAGCGACCTCACCCGAATCCTGCGGGCCAACGTGCAGCTCGTGCCCGACCCGTCGATCCCGACCGACGAATCCGGTACCCGGCACCGCTCCGCCGAGCGCGCCGCCATCCAGACCGGTTTCCCGGTCGTGTCGGTCAGCCACTCGATGAGCATCGTGACGGTGTACGTCGCCGGCGAGCGGCACGTCGTACCGGAAACTCCGACCATCCTGTCGCGCGCCAACCAGACCGTCGCCACACTGGAGCGCTACAAGTTCCGCCTCGACGAGGTCAGCAAGCAGCTGTCGATGGCCGAGATCGAGGACTTCGTGACCCTGCGCGATGTCATGACCGTCGTGCAGCGCATGGAGATGGTCCGCCGGATCAGCCTGGAGATCGACGCCGACGTCGTCGAGCTCGGTACCGACGGGCGCCAGCTCAAGCTGCAGCTCGACGAACTGGTCGGCGACAACGACGCGGCCCGCGAACTGATCGTGCGCGACTACCACGCCAACCCCGATCCCCCGACCGCCGATCAGGTGACCGCGACGCTCGAGGAGCTCGACGCGCTCAGCGACAACGAACTGCTCGACTTCACCACGCTCGCCAGGGTTTTCGGTTACCCGTCGACGCCCGAGGCGCAGGATTCGGCGATGAGTTCACGCGGCTACCGGGCGATGGCCGGCATCCCGCGCCTGCAGTTCGCGCACGTCGACCTGTTGGTGCGGTCGTTCGGATCGCTACAGGGCCTGCTCGCCGCGAGCGCCGACGACCTGCAGTCGGTGGAGGGCATCGGGTCCATGTGGGCCCGCCACATTCGCGAGGGTTTGTCGCTGCTCGCCGAGTCGACGATCGCTGATCGGCTGGCCTGAGATCAGTTGGCGGGGCCGGGCAGCGTCGGCTCGCCGGGCGCCGGGGCCGCCGGCGCCGGGGGCGGTGCCTCGCCCGCCGGCGGTGCACCCGCGCCGGGCTGCTGCGCCTCCGACAGTACGAACGGCACGGGAGCCGATCGCAGGTTGCCCAGCTGGACGACCAGGTTGTAGGTGCCGGGACCGATCGCCTGGCGCGGCAGCGGGCAGTTCGGCGCCGAGCCCATGCCGGTCCAGGTGACCTCGGTGGTCACCTGCTCGCCGGGCTTGAAGCCCCGGACCAGGGTCTCGTTCGACGGCGCGCAGTCCAGGTTGGACCACAGCCGGTTGTTGTCCAGTGAGTAGACGTAGGCGGCCAGTACGGCGGCACCGACGTCACGCTTGCACTCGACCAGACCGATGTTGGTGACGACCATGGTGAACTTCGGCTGGTCACCGATCACATAGGTCGGCTGGTTGGTGATGCCCTTGGCCGCCAGTGTGGTGTCCGGGCAATCGTCGCCCGCCTTGAGCACCGGCGGCGGCGTGACCGCCGTGGTCGGGGTGGGCGTCGGGGCCGGAGCCGCGTTCGGCGGCGGCGCGATCGGGCTCTTCACCCCGGGCGTCTCACCGGGTAGTGGGGTCGCGGACGTCGACGTCTTGGCGGTGGGCTGAGTCTCTTTGGAATCGCCCGTGCTGTTGCTGAAGACGACGACCCCGATGATCACGACGAGGAGCAGGACGACTGCGGCGACACCGATCGCCAGCATCCGCCGACGGAAATAGATCTGGGATGGCAGCGGGCCATGCGGTTCTAGATCCGGCACATTGTCACGGTAAGGGCACAAAACGCGGTGGGCTCTGACCTGGTGCGGCGTGTCGTCTGTGAACTGGGGTGGTGTTCGCCACCCCAGCCCCACCGACTATTCGCCGATATCGCCGACGTGGTCGCGCTTGGTGACCCGGCCCTCGGCCAGGTGGTAGGTGGCGCCGACGATGGCGACCTTGCCCGACTGCAGCTTCTCGGCCACGATGCTGGATCGCGTGCTCAGCAGGTGCACCGTCTCGTTGACGTGCCGGGCCTCGAGTTCGTCGACCTCGGTGAGGCCCTCACGGCGGCCGACCAGGATCGACGGCGTGACCCGCTCGACGATGTCGCGGACGTAGCCACCCGGCACCGCGCCGTCGTCGAGAGCGGTGATGGTGGCCTTGACCGCGCCGCAGCTGTCGTGGCCGAGCACGACGATCAGCGGCACTTCGAGGACCGCCACGGCGTACTCGATCGAGCCGATCACGGCGGAATCGAGAACGTGGCCCGCGGTGCGCACGACGAACATGTCGCCGAGGCCTTGATCGAAGATGATCTCGGCGGCGACGCGGCTGTCAGCACATCCGAACAACACGGCGGTCGGCTTCTGGCCACCGGCCAACTGCGTCCGACGCTCGATGCTCTGGCTGGGGTGCGCTGGTTCACCGGCAACGAATCGCTCGTTACCCTCTCTCAGTGCTTTCCAGGCATTTATCGGGTTTGAGTTGGGCATGCCGCCCATTGTGCCCTGCTTGCATAGTGGGTGTGCAATGAGTTCAGGGCAAATTCTCATCCCGGCCGGCGAGCTCCTGGAGTGGTACCGCACGGCGCAGCGCGACCTGCCGTGGCGGGCGCCGGATGTCACCGCGTGGCAAATTCTGGTCAGCGAATTCATGCTGCAGCAGACCCCGGTGTCGCGGGTCGAACCGATCTGGCGGGACTGGATCGCCCGCTGGCCGACACCGTCCGCCACCGCCGCGGCCGGGGCCGCCGACGTGCTGCGCGCGTGGGGCAAATTGGGCTACCCGCGGCGCGCCAAGCGATTACACGAATGCGCCGAGGTGATCGCCAATGAACACGGCGACGAAGTCCCCCGCGACGTCGAGACGCTGCTGACGCTGCCGGGTGTGGGCGCCTACACCGCGCGGGCTGTCGCCTGCTTCGCCTATCAGCAGGACGTCCCCGTCGTCGACACCAACGTGCGCCGGGTGGTGGCGCGCGCGATTCGCGGCGTGGCCGACACCCCCGCACGCTCGCGCGACCTCGACGACGTCGCCGCGCTGCTGCCCGAAGATGGCACGGCACATGTGTTTTCGGCCGCGTTGATGGAACTCGGCGCGATCGTCTGCACCGCCCGCACCCCGAAATGCGGAGTCTGCCCGTTGACCGTCTGCGCGTGGCGCAGCGCCGGCCATCCGGAGCTGGACGCGCCGACCCGTCCCGTGCAGAAATACGCGGGGACCGATCGACAGGTCCGCGGCCGGCTGCTGGATGTGTTGCGCGGCAGCGCAACTCCGGTGACGCGGGCACAATTGGATGTGGCGTGGCTCACCGATACCGCGCAGCGCGACCGGGCGCTGGACTCGCTGCTTGTCGACGGCCTGGTCGAGCAGACCGCCGATGATCGGTACGCGCTGGCGGGTGAGGGCGAGCGCTAAAAACCCCGTTTCAATGAGAACGGCATGAAATCGCATGCTTTCCGATGAGAACGGCATGAGTCAGTACCACATGCGGTGATGCTCGGATAGAACGGAAGCATGACCGCATACCGAATTTCAGGTGAACAGAAAGCAAACAACAAGCGACGCGGCCTCGTTATCGTCGGAGCCGCCGCAGCAGCAATCGCTGCCGGGGCACTCGCCCCGGCCACGGCCTCCGCGCTGCCGACCGGCGGCGGCTCGGCCGTCGACACCGTCAACGAGCTGCAGTCCCGCGGCTATCACGTCCAGGTCAACACCAGCACCTCCGGCCCGCTGTCCGCGTGCTCGGTGACCGACGTGCACGGGCTGACCGGCTCCAACATCGACGGCCGGGGCCAGCGCATCAACTCCGGCCAGTTCGACACCGTGTACGTCAACGTGCAGTGCAGGCCGCAGGGCTAGTCAACCGGTTGCGGCGCAACCAGATTGGGACACGCGAAGCGCCGCCGATAGTCGGACGGGTTGACGCCGACAACGCGCCGGAAATGGTGCCGCAGCAAGGTTGCGGTACCAAATCCGGCCTTGTCCGCCACGCGATCGACATCGAGATCCGTCTCCTCCAGCAGCGTGCGGGCGTACAGCACGCGCTGGTCGGTGACCCACTGCATGGGCGTCCGCCCGGTCTCCTCGACGAACCGGCGTGCGAACGTGCGGCCCGACATGCTGGCCCGTTTTGCCAGGCTCGCCACCGTGTGTGGCTGCCGCAGGTTGGTCAGAATCCAATCCAGATGCGGCGCAAAGCCTTCCGAGCACCGCACCGGGATGGGCTGCTCGATGAACTGCCGCTGACCACCGTCGCGCTGCGGCGGTACCACCATGCGGCGCGCGATCTTGTTGGTGATCTCGCTGCCCATCTCGCGGCGCACCAGGTGTAGGCAGGCGTCGATACCGGCGGCGGTCCCCGCGCTGGTGATCAGATTTCCGTCGTCGACGAACAGCACGTCACGGTCGACGCGGGCGGTGGGAAACATGCGCGCCAACTTGTCCGCGTGCATCCAGTGCGTGGTACACGCACGGCCGTCGAGCAGCCCCGCGGCGCCGGCGACGAACACCCCTGAGCAGATGGTCAGGATCATCGAACCCGAATCCGCGGCATTGCGGACGGCGTCCAACGCCGCCTGCGGATAGACCGGACCCGCCACTGCCGGAATGGCGACCAGATCGGCCCCCAGCAGCTGGTCGATGCCGTGGTCGGGGATCAATGAAGCGCCCACCGACGTGCGCACGGGCCGTCCGGCCTCCGGCCCGCACACCTTGAAATCGAAGTTCGGCACACCGTCGGCTGACCGGTCGATGCCGAAGACCTCGCACACCACGCCGAACTCGAACGGCGCCACTCCGTCCATCACCAGGACCGAGACACTGTTGATCATGGCAGTATTTTATCGAATGCCGTCCGAACTGCCACTGTTTATTCAGTTGCCCCGGATTCGAGAATTATCGGTATGAACACCATCCTGACTCTCGTCGCGATGGTCGCGATCATGGTCGCCCCCTTCGCACTCGGCGCCCTGTTGAGCGCCATCACCCGAAATCCCGGTGCACGCAACGGCTTCGGCAACTTCAACTGGACCGACGTGGGAGACTCCCGCGACCTGGACCGCGTCGCGCACGACCTCGCCGCGGCACGGTCCCGATACGAATAGTCAGACGGACGCGAGGAAATCCTCGACCGCGCGGCGGTAGACCTCGGGCGCGTCGTCGTGCACGAGGTGACCGGCCCCCGGAACTTCCACATACGTTGTCCGGTACCCGATCTCGGCCATCTTGCGCATCTGCCCCGGCGGCGCGACCCCGTTGCCGGCCTCGATGAGCAACGTCGGCGCCCGCACTGCCGTCCACTGCTGCCAGTAGTCCCGGGTGCCCCACTCGGCGGCGATCGCCACCCAGTGCGCCGCCTCGCCGTGCAGCCGCCAACCGGTCTCGGTGCGATCGAACGCGTCCAGGAAGTACTGGCCGGCGACCGGGCCGAAGAGATCCAAAACCTGTTGCGCCGAATCGAATTCGACCGGAATCGAATGGGTCCAGGGATCCCAGGCACCGATGGTGAAGCCGACGAAATCCGCTGCCATGTCCTCGACCACCAGCGCGGTGACCAGTTCCGGATGCTCGGCGGCCACACACCAGCTGTGCAGCCCACCCATCGAGTGCCCGATCAACCGCGCCGGACGCCCCAACGAGCCGACCGCGTCGGCCAGGTCAGCGACGAACCGTTCGGTGCTGATCGGCTCGGAATCATGGACACCGCGCCCGCGGTGCCACGGCGCGTCGTACGTATAGACCTCGCCCAATTCGGTCAACCACGGCAACTGCCGCTCCCACGTCGTCCCGCGGCCCATCAATCCGTGCACCAGCACAATCGGCTCGCCGGTGCCGCCCCGGGCGGTGAGCAGGTCGGTCGTCATGGCCCCATCCTGCCTGTCGAGTAGCGCGGTAACCTGAACCACATGCCTGTGGTGAAGATCAATGCGATCGAAGTTCCGCCCAACGCCGGCCCGGAATTGGAGAAGCGGTTCGCCAACCGCGCTCACGCAGTGGACGGCCAGCCCGGCTTCCTCGGATTCCAGCTGCTCCGCCCGGTCAAGGGCGAAAACCGCTACTTCGTGGTGACGCAGTGGGAGTCCGACGAGGCATTCCAGGCCTGGGCCACCGGCCCGGCCGTCGAGGCCCACGCCGGGCAGCGGGCCAACCCCGTCGCCACCGGAGCGTCACTTCTCGAATTCGAGGTTGTGTTGGACGTTGCTGGTTCCGGCCAGCAGGCATAAGACCCGGGCTGCGCTGGCCACGGCCGGCGCAGTCATCGTCGTCTTAGGCGGCTGTAGCAGCACGCCCGCAGCCGTCGCGCCACCATCGAGCGCTGCCTACGGCGCCCTGATCGACATGAGCACCCCGCAGGGCATGCGGTCCCGGCAGACGATGGACATGCTCAACTCGGACTGGTCCATCGAGCCGGCCGGGGTGAAGACGCTCGCCGCACCCGACCAGGTCGACGACATCACCTACCGGATGAAGTGGATCTGGTGGGACCGCCCGTTCAAGCTCACCGGCATCGACATCGGCGCCGGGCAGTCCACGCTGCACGTCACCAACTCGTACGGCGTGAACCAGGACATCCAGCTGCACGTCGACGGCAAGGGCACCGTCGACCGCATGGAGGTCTCGCTGCGTCCGCCGCCCGTCAAGTCCTGGGCTGACGTCGACGCGGCCATCGCGAAGTCCGGCGCCCACTACTCGTATCAGGTCGCCAAGGTCGTCGACGGCAAGTGCGTCAAGGTCGCCGGCACCAACGTCGACGAGCCGATGCCGCTGGCGTCGATCATGAAAATCTATGTGCTGCTTGCCGTTGCGCGAGCGGTGTCGGCCGGCACCCTCAGCTGGGACGACAAGGTCACCGTCACCGCCGAAGGCAAGAAGCTCGGTTCGGCCGGCATGGACAACCTGGCCCCGGGCACACAGGTGACGGTCCACGAGGCGGCCCAGCAGATGATCTCGGTCAGCGACAACATGGCCACCGACATGCTGATCAACAAGGTCGGCCCCGCCGCGGTGGACGAGGCACTCGTGGTCGCCGGGCACCACGACCCGGCGAGTCTGACGCCGTACCCGACCATGCACGAGCTGTTCTCCATCGGCTGGGGCAAGCCCGATGTGCGTGACCAGTGGAAGAACGGCGACAAGGCGCAGCGCACGGCGCTGTTGCAGCAGGTGAGTTCGCGGCCGTACGAGCCCGACCCGTACCGCACCCGCACGCCGGCCTCGAGCATCGGGGCCGAGTGGTACGGCAGCGCCGCCGACATCTGCCGCGAGCACGTCGCGGTGCAGGCCGCCGCTGTCGGGCCCGCCGCTCCGGTCCGGGACATCATGTCGAAGGTCGCCGGCATCGATCTGGACCGTGCCAAGTGGCCCTACCTGGGCTCCAAGGGCGGCAATCTGCCCGGCGACCTCGGCTTCAGCTGGTACGCCGTCGACCACACCGGCCAGCCGTGGGTGGTGAACTTCCAGCTGACCTGGCCGACGTTCAAGGGTCAGACCGCGGCGCAGTGGCTGCTGAGCATCATCAAGCAGGCGTTCGATCTGATCCCGGTGCGGTGAGCACGCAGTCGCCGCAGCACGCCGCCCTGTCGCCTGCCAGCTGGTAGATCAGGCAGCAGCTGCTCCGCCGAAAATCCGGCCCTGAGCGCAACACTCCCCCGTCGACCCTGGGGTCCGCGAGCACGACGTCGGCCGCTTGTCGCGCCTGCTGTCCCAAGTCCGGCCGGGCCCGGCTGATCTGCTGGGCCGCACTGTTGGCCGCTGATCCCACGTTGCCCCACAACACTTTCGGGCTGACGCCGAATCGCCCGAACGCGTTCGTGAGCGCCTCGACGGCGGGTGGGCCACCCGTCGACTCGGTGGAGACCGACAGCGGATAGGGGCCGCCCAACTGGTCCTGCCAGGCGAGGTCGCCCAATGACCACGACACCGGCTCGCCGAGGGCAGCGGTACCGATCATCGGCGCGATCAGCCGGGCCACCAGTCCCAGGTGTGCGACGGACGCGGCAACGCGAATCTCGGGCTCGCCGTTGCCCATCAGCGCCGACCTGACCTTGTGCACGCGCGCGGTCAGCGCGTCCGGATCGTCGATGAGCTCGGACATCGGCCGCCACGGCTGCGTCGGCGAAACCTGGTGCCGTGCAACGGCAAAGAACGGGCCGAACCCGTCCAGGTCGTCACTCACCGGCGGGCTGCTGAACCAGCCGGCGCGCGGCCTCGGCGACGGCGGCACGCCGGACGGCCGCGGTTTCCGGCGACAGCGGCTGATCGACGATGCGGTCGATGCCGAATCCGCCCGCGGCGAGCGCGTAGGTCATGTCGTTGAGCAGCACCAGCAGATCCATCGGCCGCCACGACGCGTCGATGATCCCGCTGCGTTGCGCATCGGCGATCCGGTCCAGCTTGGACTGGAAGATGCGACGCAGCACGTGGTCACCGAACATCCCCTCGGCGGCCTCCAACTCGATCCAGCGCTGCAGCCGGGCCCCGACCGGGTCGGCCACCATGTAATCGAAGAGCGCGACCGCGTACGCCGGGACGTCGTCGGGCTTGAAGATCGCGTCGTACGGCGCGTCCTGAATCCACTGCTCGACGACGGCCTCGAACAGGTTCTGCTTGCTCTGGAAGTAGCTGTACAGCCGCTCCTTGCTGGCATTGGCTTCGGCAGCAATGCGATTCAGCCGGGCGCCGGCAAATCCGAGGGCGGAGAACTCCACTTTGGCGGCAGCCATGATGCGCTCGCGTGTCGCATGTCCGGCTGCTCTCATAGCATCCGCCAGGGTAACAGCCAGCTACCTCACTGGTCGCGTTCGAGAAGGAAGTAGAACAGCTTGTCGTCGGTGCGCTGCCGCTTGCCGTTCATGATGCCCATCAGGGTGTCGCTGTCGACCCGCTTGAAGTGGTCGAACACCGGCTGCCCGTCGTAGACCATGGTCCCGGTCACCTCACCGCGAAACTCGATGTCCCACAACGTCGCGCCGCCACGGCTCAGGTCCCTGTTCGAAAACAGTTGCCCCGCTTCGTCGTAGCAGACGATGGGCTCGACTTCGTTGATCGATTTGAAGATTTTGCCGTACCACCGGGCCGCCTGCAGCTGGCCGTTCATCTTGTGGCCGGTGTCGAACTCGTCGCCTTTCCAGTTGCCGACCATGTCGACGGCGCGGACCGGTTCCAGCGAGGCCCAGATTTCGTCCAACTCGGCCGGATCGACATGAGCCTGACCCCGCAGTTCGGCGAAACGAGCGCGGGCGGTATCGACGTCCACAAGGACCTCCCAAGTCAGTTGGTTCGGAAACTGACTGTAGTCCCGAACCAACCGGTTCGGCAAGCCTCAATATTGACGTCTGCAGATATTCATTCAGCCGCCCTACGGCGACGACGAGTAGGGCAGGTCGCTGCTGGTGTGCCGGTCGACCTGCACCGGACGCCCGATGTAGGGAAACGCCCGCTGCGGACAGGCGGGGCGATCACAGATCTTGCAGCCCGCACCGATCGGCACCGCGGCCTCGGGGTCGGCCAGATCGATGCCGGCCGAATAGATCAGCTTGTCGGCGTGCGCCAGGTCGCAACCGAGACCGATGGCGAATCGCTTCCGCGGCCCCCGGAACCGGCTCGGGGTCGACGTCGTCGTGCGCGCGATCCAGAAATACGACCGCCCGTCGGGCATCTGCGCCACCTGGGTGATGAACTCCCCCGGTCTCGCGAAGGCGTGGTGCACCACCCACAGCGGGCAGTTGCCGCCCACCCGAGAGAAGTGAAAGGCCGTGGCGGACTGACGTTTCGAGATGTTGCCCGCACTGTCGGTGCGCACGAAGATGAAGGGCACGCCCCGGGCATCGGGGCGCTGCAGCGTCGAGAGCCGATGGCACACGGTCTCGAATCCGACCTCGAACCGGCGCGCCAACCTGTCGATGTCGTACCGCAGTTCCTCGGCCGCCGCCAGGAACAGCCGGTACGGCATCAGCAGCGCGCCGGCGAAGTAGTTCGCCAGCCCGATCTGCGCGACTTCCCTTGCCTCGGAACTCAATTGGTCGTCGCCGGCCACCAGCGCCGCGATCAGGTCGGCATACATCAACAGCGCCACCTGAGTGGCCAGCTGGAACGCGCGCTGCCCCGGATGCAGCCAACGGGCCAGATGCAGAACGCCGACGTCCTCCCGGTAGAACCGTTTGACGTTGGGGCCCAATACATCCCCGTCGTCGATGACCACAGTGATGCCGAGCTCTGCGGTCAACAGGTCGGCAAGTTGCGCGTCCAGACCGCCGAGCCGCATGCCGGACCGGTCGAACAACGACTCGGCCGCCGCGTCCAGTTCGCCGACGTGGTTCTTCCGGTCGTAGAAAAAGTCGCGGACCTCTTCGAACGGCATCGGCTGCGGCAACGGCGCCGACGTGTCGACAGTGGCGCGGGTATGCATGGCGTCGAGTTCGGTTGTGGCATCAAATAATCGGCGGTTCATGCTGACCAGCATCTGACCAACCGCCGGCATTCTGGCCACCAGCTCCTCGATCTGGCCGGCAGTCGCCGAGGTGTCGGCGAGAATCTCGCGCAGGTCGGAAACCAGCCGCGCATCGGAATCGGGGGCGAAGTAGTTGGTCGGCAGATCGAAGCGCTCCGCCAGGGTGAGCAGCACCGGTACCGTCACCGGGCGCTGGTCGTTCTCCAGCTGGTTGACGTAGCTCGTCGACAGATCCAGGGCGCGCGCCAGCGCGACCTGCGTCAGGCCCTGTTCCTCGCGCAGCCGTCGCAGACGGGCGCCCACGAATGTCTTTGCCACTGCCGCGAGCCTAACCCCGGCGGCTTACACAAAGTTCGCAAACCACGGCCACCAAGGACGCAAAATTACGCAAATACAGGGTCTTTCCGGCTCGCGACCAGCTGCGTAGCGTGCGAATCATGCAGACACACGAGGTACGCACCCGACGCAGCGCGGAGGAATTCCCCCGCTCGGAACACCTGGCGTGGAAGATCGCGGAGGTCGCCGCCGATCCGGTCGACGTGACGCCCGAGGTGGCGGCGATGGTCGTCAACCGGATCATCGACAACGCCGCGGTCTCGGCCGCATCGGTGATCCGGCGTCCCGTCACCGTCGCCCGGACCCAGGCACAGGCGCACCGCACGCCGCGCGGTGCCACGGTATTCGGCATCGACGGCACCTACTCGCCCGAGTGGGCCGCCTGGGCCAACGGGGTGGCCGTCCGCGAACTCGACTTCCACGACACCTTCCTGGCCGCCGAGTACTCGCACCCGGGGGACAACATCCCGGCCCTGGTCGCGGTGGCCCAGCAGCTCGACGTCCGCGGCGCCGACCTGATCCGCGGCATCGCCACCGCATACGAGGTGCAGATGGACCTGGTCCGCGGAATCTGTTTGCACGAACACAAGATCGACCACGTTGCGCACCTCGGCCCGTCCGTCGCGGCCGGCCTCGGCACCATGCTGCGGCTGGACCCCGAGACCATCTATGCCGCGGTCGGCCAGGCGCTGCACCTCACCACCGCCACCCGCCAGTCCCGCAAGGGTCTGATCTCCAGCTGGAAGGCCTACGCCCCGGCGCTGGCCGGCAAGGTCGCCATCGAGGCCGTCGACCGGGCCATGCGCGGTGAAGGCTCCCCGGCCCCCATCTGGGAAGGCGAGGACGGCGTCATCGCCTGGCTGCTGTCCGGGCCCGAGCACACCTACCAGGTGCCGCTGCCGGGTCCCGGCGAACCCAAGCTCGCCATCCTGGACAGCTACACCAAGGAACACAGCGCCGAATACCAGAGCCAGGCCCCCATCGACCTGGCGCGCCGGATGCGTTCGCGGATCGGCGATCTGGACCAGATCGCCACAATCGTGCTGCACACCAGTCACCACACGCACGTGGTGATCGGCACCGGCTCGAACGATCCGCAGAAGTTCGATCCGGATGCAACACGAGAAACCCTCGACCACTCCGTGATGTACATCTTCGCGGTCGCACTGCAGGACGGTGCGTGGCACCACGAGCGGTCGTACGCCCCCGAACGCGCACACCGGCCGGACACCATCGAGCTCTGGAACAAGATCTCGACCGTCGAGGATCCGGAGTGGACCCGGCGATACCACTCGAATGACCCCGCCGAGAAGGCATTCGGCGCCCGGGCCGTGGTGACGCTCAAGAGCGGCGAGGTGATCGTCGACGAGCTGGCCGTGGCCGACGCCCACCCGCTGGGCGCGCGCCCGTTCGAGCGGGCGCAGTACCGCCACAAGTTCACCGCGCTCGCCGACGGCGTGATCGCCAACACCGAGCAGGAGCGTTTCCTGACCGTCGTCGATGGTCTGGCCACCATGAAGCCGGGCAGCCTCGACGCCCTCAACCTGCGGGTCGAACAGGTCGTGCTGGACAAGGCTCCGACCATCCCGTCGGGGATTTTCCGATGAGCGCCGGCCTGCTCGGTTCGCGGGTCTCGGCGGCCGACAAGCGGGCGGCGTTACGGGCGGCACTGAATTCCGGCCGGCTGCAACGCTATCCGGGCGCATTCTCGCCACTGGTGGCAAAGCTGGTGTCGGAGATCGGCTTCGAGGGGGTCTACGTCTCGGGCGCGGTCCTGTCGGCCGACCTGGGCCTGCCCGACATCGGGCTGACCACCTTGACCGAGGTGGCCGGACGCAGCGCCCAGATCGCCGCGGCAACCGATCTACCCACCCTGGTGGACGCCGACACCGGCTTCGGCGAGCCGATGAGCGCCGCGCGCACCATCACGGTCCTGGAGGACGCCGGGCTGGCCGGCTGCCACCTCGAGGACCAGGTGAACCCCAAGCGCTGTGGCCATCTGGACGGCAAGGCCGTCGTGCCGGCCGCCGAGATGATCAAGCGACTGCGTGCCGCCGTCGCCGCGCGCCGGGACCCGAACTTCGTCATCTGTGCCCGCACCGATGCCGCCGGGATCGAGGGCATCGACGCCGCCATCGACCGCGCGAAGGCCTACGCCGACGCCGGCGCCGACCTGATCTTCACCGAGGCACTCTCCACCCCGGAGGAATTCGAGCGCTTCCGGGCGGCCGTCGACACTCCCCTGTTGGCCAACATGACCGAGTTCGGCAAGTCGGAACTCGTGACGGCTCAGCAGTTGTCCGACATCGGCTACGACATGGTGATCTACCCGGTCACCACCCTGCGCCTGGCGATGCACGCGGTCGAGGCCGGCCTACGCGAAATCCATACCGCCGGAACCCAAGCCGGCCTATTGGACCGGATGCAACACCGCAGCCGGTTGTACGAACTGCTGCGCTATGCCGACTACAACCAATTCGATTCAGACATCTTCAATTTCACCCTCCAGGACGTGAAATCATGACCACAGAAACGCCCCACATCCACAAGGGCCTGGCCGGTGTCGTCGTCGATACCACCGCCATCTCCAAAGTCGTGCCCGAGACCAACAGCCTGACCTACCGGGGCTATCCCGTGCAGGATCTGGCGACGCACTGCACGTTCGAGCAGGTGGCCTACCTGCTGTGGCACGGCGAGCTGCCGACCGAACACGAGCTGGCGATGTTCTGCCAGCGCGAGCGGGCGTCCCGGCGGATCGACCGGTCGATGTACTCGCTGCTGGCCAAGCTGCCCGAGAGCTGCCACCCGATGGACGTGGTCCGCACCGCGATCAGCTATCTCGGCGCCGAGGACCCGGAAGAGGACGACAGCACGGTTCCGGCCAACTACGCCAAGTCACTGCGCATGTTCGCCGTCCTGCCGACCATCGTCGCCGCCGATATCCGCCGCCGGCAGGGACTTTCGCCCATCCAGCCGCACAGCCAGCTGGGATACGCCGAGAACTTCCTGAACATGTGCTTCGGATCGGTCCCCGAACCGGCGATCGTCGACGCCTTCTCCCAGTCCATGGTGCTGTACGCCGAGCACAGCTTCAACGCATCCACGTTCGCGGCCCGGGTGGTGACTTCCACGCAGTCGGACATCTACAGCGCGGTCACCGCGGCCATCGGCGCCCTCAAGGGCTCGCTGCACGGCGGCGCCAACGAGGCCGTCATGCACGACATGCTGGAGATCGGCTCGGCCGAGAACGCCCCGAAGTGGTTGCACGGCAAGTTGTCCCGCAAAGAGAAGGTGATGGGCTTCGGACACCGCGTCTACAAGAACGGTGACTCTCGGGTGCCGACGATGAAGGCGGCACTCGACCGGGTGGTGGCTGCTCGCGGCGGCCAGCGGTGGCTGGACATCTACACCGTGCTGGAGCGCGAGATGTTCACCGCCACCAGGATCAAGCCGAACCTCGACTTCCCCACCGGGCCGGCCTACTACCTCATGGGCTTCGACATCCCGGTCTTCACACCGCTTTTCGTGATGGCCCGCATCGTGGGCTGGACCGCGCACATCATGGAACAAGCGTCGTCGAACGCACTGATCCGTCCCCTGAGTGAATACTCGGGCCAACCACAGCGTTCCATTGCCTGAGCGCGCCATCACCAAAGTCCTCGTCGCCAACCGGGGTGAGATCGCGATCCGGGCCTTCCGGGCGGCCTATGAGCTGGGTATCGCGACGGTGGCGGTGTACGCCCACGAGGACCGGAACTCCCCACACCGACTGAAGGCCGACGAGTCCTACCAGATCGGCGAGCCGGGCCATCCCGTTCGCGCCTATCTGTCGGTGCCCGAAATCATCCGGGTGGCGCAGCTGTCCGGCGCCGACGCGGTGTACCCGGGATACGGATTCCTGTCGGAGAACCCGGAACTCGCGTCAGCGTGCGCCGCGGCGGGCATCACGTTCGTCGGCCCGAGTGCCGGCGTCCTGGAGTTGACCGGCAACAAGGCCAGCGCCATCGCCGCGGCCCGAACCGCCGGCCTGCCGGTGCTCGCATCGTCGGAGCCGTCGGCTTCGGTCAGCGAATTACTCACGGCCGCAGCCGGTATGGAGTTTCCG
This sequence comes from Mycobacterium sp. 360MFTsu5.1, assembly GCF_000383495.1. Taxonomy (NCBI): domain Bacteria; kingdom Bacillati; phylum Actinomycetota; class Actinomycetes; order Mycobacteriales; family Mycobacteriaceae; genus Mycobacterium; species Mycobacterium sp. 360MFTsu5.1. The sequence continues at coordinate 318,160 of NZ_KB911465.1, forward strand.
CTGTTCGTCAAGGCCGTCTCGGGTGGTGGCGGACGTGGCATGCGGAGGGTGACCGAGCCGGCCGCCCTGGCCGAGGCCATCGCGGCGGCGTCGCGCGAAGCGGAATCTGCTTTCGGTGACCCGAACGTCTACCTCGAGCAGGCGGTCCTCAACCCACGCCACATCGAGGTGCAGATACTGGCCGACGGAACCGGCGAGGTGATCCACCTCTTCGAACGGGACTGCAGTGTGCAACGCCGGCACCAGAAGGTGGTCGAGCTGGCCCCCGCCCCGAACCTCACCGACGAACTGCGGAACCGAATCTGTTTGGACGCGGTGACATTCGCGCGCCAGATCGGTTACTTCTGCGCCGGAACCGTCGAGTTCCTGCTCGACGAGCGCGGGCACCACGTGTTCATCGAGTGCAATCCGCGCATTCAGGTCGAGCACACGGTGACCGAGGAGATCACCGACGTCGACCTGGTGGCCGCCCAGTTACGGATCGCGGCCGGCCGGTCGTTGGCCGAGCTCGGGCTGAGCCAGGATCGCATCAGAATCCGTGGCGCCGCCATGCAGTGCCGCATCACCACCGAAGATCCCGCCAACGGTTTCCGCCCCGACACCGGCCGGATCACCGCCTACCGTTCTCCCGGTGGTGCCGGCGTCCGGTTGGACGGCGGCACCAACGTCGGTGCGGAGATCAGCGCCCACTTCGACTCGATGTTGGTCAAACTCACCTGCCGCGGTCAGGATTTCGCGACGGCGGTCAGGAGGGCCCGACGCGCTCTCGCGGAGTTCCGCATCCGCGGGGTGTCGACGAACATTCCTTTCCTGCAAGCGGTTCTCGATGATCCGGACTTCGCCGCGGGCAAGGTGTCGACATCGTTCATCGACGAGCGTCCGCAACTACTGACGGCCCACACTCCAGGGGACCGCGGCACCCGCATCCTCAACTACCTCGCGGACGTGACGGTGAACCAGCCGCACGGCGGTCGTCCGTCGACTGTGTATCCACGTGACAAGCTGCCGAAGATTGATCTCGACGGTCCGGCGCCGGCGGGCAGCAAGCAGCTGCTGACCGAGCTCGGCCCAGAGCGCTTTGCGGCCGCCCTACTGGAGTCGCCGCGGCTGTGGGTCACCGACACCACGTTCCGCGACGCCCATCAGTCGCTACTCGCCACGCGAGTGCGTACCTCGGGCCTGGTCAAGGTGGCACCGTACGTGGCCCGCATGACGCCGCAGCTGCTGTCGGTCGAGTGCTGGGGCGGCGCGACTTATGACGTGGCGCTTCGGTTCCTGAAGGAGGACCCGTGGGAGCGGCTGGCCGCGCTGCGGGAGGCGATGCCCAACATCTGTCTCCAGATGCTGTTGCGCGGCCGAAACACCGTGGGTTACACACCCTATCCGGCATCGGTCACGTCGGCATTCGTGCAGGAGGCCACAGCCACCGGCATCGACATCTTCCGGATCTTCGACGCGCTGAACAACGTGGAATCGATGCGGCCGGCGATCGACGCAGTGCGTGAAACCGGTTCCGCGGTGGCCGAAGTCGCGATGTCCTACACCGGCAACCTCTCCGACCCCACGGAGACGCTGTACACGCTCGACTATTGGCTGAAGCTGGCCGAGCAGATCGTCGATGCCGGTGCCCATGTGCTGGCCATCAAGGACATGGCCGGTCTGCTGCGACCGCCCGCGGCGGCAGAACTCGTGTCGGCGTTGCGATCCCGGTTCGACCTGCCTGTACACGTCCACACCCACGACACCCCGGGTGGACAGCTGGCCACGTACGTCGCGGCCTGGCAGGCCGGCGCCTCGGCAGTCGACGGGGCGGCGGCACCGCTGGCCGGCACCACCAGCCAGCCTGCCCTGTCGTCGATCGTTGCGGCAGCCGCGCACACCACGCACGACACCGGTCTGTCGTTGGCGAACGTCTGTGAGCTGGAACCGTATTGGGAGGCGTTGCGCCGCGTCTACGCGCCTTTCGAGGCGGGCCTGCCCGCACCGACCGGCCGCGTGTACACCCACGAGATCCCGGGCGGGCAGCTCAGCAATCTGCGTACCCAGGCCACCGCCCTCGGGCTGGGCGGCCGCTTCGAGGACATCGAAAACGCCTATGCCGGAGCAGATCACGCTCTCGGCAGGCTGGTGAAGGTGACGCCGTCGAGCAAGGTGGTAGGTGACCTTGCGCTGGCGCTCGTCGGCGCCGGGATGAGCGCCGGGGAGTTCGCCGCCGACCCGCACCGCTGCGACATCCCGGATTCGGTGATCGGCTTCCTCCGCGGCGAGCTCGGCGACCCGCCCGGCGGCTGGCCGGAACCCTTGCGCAGCAAGGCCCTTCACGGAAGGTCCGACACCAGGCCGACGGCAACCCTCACCGTCGAGGACTACGCCGAACTGGCGGAGCCCGGACTTACCCGCCGAGCCGCCCTGAATCGGCTGCTCTTCCCCGGTCCGACCCGCGAATTCCTGACGCATCGAGAACAATTCGGCGACACCTCCCGCCTGAGCGCCAACCAGTTCTTCTACGGGCTGCGCCGCGGCGAGGAGCACCGCGTCAAGTTGGAGAAGGGCGTCGAGCTGCTCATCGGTCTCGAGGCCATCTCCGAGCCCGATGACCGCGGCATGCGGACGGTGTTGTGCCTGTTGAACGGTCAGCTGCGCCCGATCCTGGTGCGGGACAGGTCGATCGACAGCGCAGTCCCCGTCGCGGAGAAAGCGGACCGCGGCAACCCGGACCACGTTGCGGCGCCGTTCGCCGGTGTCGTGACGATCGGGGTGACCGTTGGCGAGCGGGTCAGCGCGGGCCAAACGGTCGCCACCATCGAGGCGATGAAGATGGAGGCAGCCATCACGGCGCCGAAGGCCGGTACCGTCACGCGGATCGCGTTGGCGCCCACCGCGAGCGTCGAAGGCAATGACCTGCTCGTGGTGGTCAGCTGACCAACGCCGTGTTCACGGCACGACGACGAGCTTGCCGTGCACGTGGCCCGCCGTGCTCGCCGAGAGCGCGGCACCGGCTTCGGTCAGCGGGTACGTCTCGCTGATCGAGATGGTGAGGCGTCCCTGCGCGACAAGCGTCGCCAGTTCCCGCAGGGCGGCGCCCAGTTCGCTTCCGGAACCACCGACATGCACCTGGATTCCGGTGGCGGCCTGGTCGAAGGCGACCAGCGTGAGAACGCGCGCCGGGTCGCCGGTGAGCTCGATGGACAACGGAATCTCGCCGCGGCCGGAGGCGTCGAGAACGGCGTCGACCCCGTCGGGTGCGACGGCCCGGACCCTGTCGAGCAGACCATCGCCGTAGGTGACCGGCGTCGCGCCGAGCGAACGCAGGTATTCGTGGTTGGATTCACCCGCCGTGCCAATGACATTGACGCCTTGCGCCTTTGCGAGCTGGACGGCAAAAGTACCGACGCCGCCCGCGGCCGCGTGGATGAGCAGGGTGTCGCCCGCCTTGACGCCGAGCTTCCCCAGCACCGTGTACGCAGTGCCGCCCGCGCCTGCCAGCGAGCCCGCCACTTCCCAGCTGACGCCCTCAGGCTTACGGACGAGCTCGGCAGCTTCCGCCAGCGCGAGATCCGCGAACGAACCTGTCGTCGACCGTCCCAGAACCTCGTCGCCGACCGCCCATTCGGTCACCTCGGACCCGACAGCGTCGACGACACCTGCCACGTCGGACCCCACACCGGCGGGCAGCTCGAGCGGAATCAGTTCGCGCATGTACCCGGCGAGGATCTTCCAGTCGATCGGGTTGACGCCCGCGGCGCGCACCGCGATCCGCACCTGAGTGGGTCCGGGAGCCGGCGGCTCGACGTCGACCACTCGCAAGACCTCAGGTGTGCCGTATTCGGCGAACTGCACTACTCGCGACATCGGTTCGTCTCCAATCGGTTTCCGGGCACTGGCCCAGCAAGGTCAAGGCCCGAGGAGGCGGTTTTATTTCAGTGGGCGCGCCGCTGCGTGACCTCGAAATGAACTGCGCCCCGGAACCTGAACCAGATTCCGGAGCGCAGTCATCGGAGTACTACCCGGCGCGAACCAACTGTGCCGCCTGCACCATGTGCCGCAGCGACTCGGTCACCTCATCGGTTTTGCGGGTCTTCAGCCCACAGTCCGGGTTCACCCAGAGCCGTTCTGCCGGAACGGCATCCAGCGCACGGCGCAGCGATGTCGCCATCTCGCCGGTGGTGGGAACCCGCGGTGAGTGAATGTCGTACACACCGGGGCCGACGCTGTTCGAGAACCCGATGCCGTTGAGGTCGTCGAGGACCTCCATGTGGGAGCGGGCCGCCTCGATCGACGTCACGTCGGCATCGAGATCGGCAATGGCACCGATCACCTCACCGAACTCCGAATAGCACAGGTGCGTGTGAATCTGCGTGGCGTCGCTGACGCCCGACGTCGAGAGCCGGAACGCCTCGACCGCCCACTGCAGGTAGGCCGCCTTGTCGGCATTGCGCAGCGGCAGCAGCTCTCGCAGTGCCGGCTCGTCGACCTGGATGATCGCGATGCCGGCGGACTGCAGATCGACGGTCTCGTCCCGGATGGCCAGCGCCACCTGGTTGGCCGAGTCCGCCAGCGGCTGATCGTCGCGAACGAACGACCAGGCCAGGATCGTCACCGGACCGGTGAGCATGCCCTTGACCGGCTTGTCGGTCAGCGTCTGCGCGTACGTCGCCCACTCGACCGTCATCGGCTGCCGCCTGGTGACGTCACCGAAGAGGACCGGCGGGCGCACGCAGCGGCTGCCGTACGACTGCACCCAGCCGTTCTTGGTGGTCAAGAAGCCGTCGAGCTGCTCGGCGAAGTACTGCACCATGTCGTTGCGCTCGGGCTCGCCGTGCACCAGCACATCGAGGCCGAGTTCCTCCTGCAACCGGATCACCGTCTCGACTTCGGATTTCATCCGGCCGGTGTAATCGGCCTCGTCGATCTCGCCGGCGACGAACGCCGCCCGGGCCTTGCGGATCTCGACGGTCTGCGGGAACGAACCGATCGTGGTGGTCGGCAGTGCCGGCAGGTGCAGCCGGGCATCTTGTGCCTTACGCCGTTCGGCGGCCGGCCCGCGGCTGATGCCACCGGACAGGACCGTGTCGAGCCGGGCTCGGACGGCGGCGTTGTGCAGTCGCGGGTCGTGCGTGCGCGACGCGACCGCCCGGTTCGACGCCTCGAGCTGCGCAGTCACCGAGCCCCGGCCGTTGCGCAGCGCCGTCGCCAGCGTCGCGACCTCGCCGACTTTCTCGGCACCGAACGCCAGCCAGCCGCGGAGCGCGTCGTCGAGCCCGTCCTCAGGTTCGAGCGAGTACGGGACGTGAAGCGTCGAGCACGACGTGGACACAGCCACCGAACGTGCCGACTCCTGCACTGACTCCAGCCGGACCAGTGCGGCCTCCAGGTCAGTGCGCCAGACGTTGCGGCCGTCGACTACGCCGGCCACCAGCAGCTTGTCCGCGAGGCCTGGAACACCGGCCACCGGCTGGTCGCCACCGGAAACGAAATCGACTGCGACGCCGTCGATCTGGGTACGAGCCAGTGCCGGCAGCACGGGCCCCAGTTCGCCGAAGTAGGTCGCGACCAGGATCGCCGGGCGCTTGGTGGTTGCCGCGAGCGTGGCGTAGACGTGCTCGGCCAGTTCGGCGGCGTTGGCAGCGTCGCCCAGGATGTCGGTGACCAAGACGGGTTCGTCGATCTGCACCCACTCGGCACCGGCCGCGGCGAGCCGGCCCAGCAGTTCGGCATACAACGGCAGCAGCTCACCGAGGCGCCCGATGGGCGCCTCTGCGCCGTCGACGGCCTTACTCAGCGCCAGGAACGTGATCGGCCCGACGATCACAGGCCGGGCCGGAATACCCTGCGCCTGAGCCTCTTTGAGCTCGGCCAGCACCTTGTCCGGATGCAGCGCGAACGTGGTGTTGGGGCCGATCTCCGGGACCAGGTAGTGGTAGTTGGTGTCGAACCACTTCGTCATCTCGAGCGGTGCAATGTCCGCCGTCCCGCGAGCCGCCGCGAAATAGCGGTCGAGATCGTCGGCAATGCCGCTCACGCGACTCGGCAGGGCGCCGAGCAGCACCGCGGTGTCGAGCACCTGGTCGTAGTAGGAGAACGTATTGACCGGAACGGAATCCAGTCCGGCGGCCGACAACGCGGCGACGGTCTCGCGGCGCAGGCCCGCGGCGATTTCCTCGAGCGCGGCCCGGTCGATCCGGCCCGCCCAATAGCGTTCGACGGCCCGTTTGAGTTCACGGTTCGGACCGATGCGGGGCGCGCCGAGAATGGTTGCGGTGAATGGTGTTGACAACTGACGTCCTTCAAATGCGACGGAAGTGCGCACCGCCCAAGGACATTCATCGAGGACAGCACAAACCGCCCTCGGCGATCAGCCCATTCCACGAGGCGATGCACCGCCGGACGCGGCGCATCCGGCACAGCTGGCAGGTCTTCGGACTCGCGGGCACGCACCCTCGGGTGCACCTAGTGGCCGTCGCTTCCCAGTTCGATACGAACCAGTGCCGATGACGGCGGTCGTTCCTGCTCACCGCTGCGGGACAGTCCCGGATTCTCACCGGGTTCCCTCTCATGGCGGATTTCCGCCATTCGATGCCGCAGACGCCGAAGCGTCATTGGCAAACCAGCTGCGCCGTGGAGATTACCCTGTCGTGCCCGGACCGCCGGGGCCAACCGGGCCGGCCGGGCCCGGACCGCCGCCGTAACCCAACTGCTGTGCGGTGTAGCGGGCCGCGTCGGTGACCGGAACCGCTTGTACCGCAGTGCCGTACGCGCAGATCTCGGTCCACACATCGCCGATCTCGGTGGTGTCGAACCGCATCCCGATGATGGCATTGCCGCCGCGGGCGTGACACTCCTGGAGCAGCCGGCCCATGGCTTCGTTGCGGCTCTCGGCGAGATTCTTGGTCATGCCCTGCAGCTCGCCGCCGAACATCGCCTTGAAGCCGGCGCCCATCTGCGCGAAGGCGTTCCGGGACCGGACGGTGAGGCCGAACACCTCACCGCAGACCCGCTGAATCTCCCACCCGGGCAGGTCATTCGTCGTGACAACCAGCATGCTGCCGCCTTTCTGTGTCGGTATGCCTCGAACTGTAGTGCGCGGCAACCGCAATCGTCAGAGCGCGGCTGCCACGTCCTGCATCGGTGCGGCCTTCCTGGTGCCACCGAGGTAGCGCTCGACGAGCCCGCCGAACACCAGCCCGATGACCGTCCAGATCAACGCCTGGTCGATCAGCGAGTACCACCGGAACTTCCACAGCAGGTCGGCGTCGAATCCGGGGTAGATCAACTGCCCGGGGGCATAGACCTTGCCGTCGACTGTGACCGGCGTATCGAATGTGTTGGTGATCGGCTGCGGCGTCTCGGTCGCGGCGCGCGCGAAGCCGAACTCGCCCGCGTGCTCGACGTTGGCGGCCAGATCACCCAGCGACGGCAGCGCCGCCAGCAGACCGCCGTACACCACGAAGAATCCGAGCACCGAGATTCCGACGGCACGCGCCCAGCCGACCTTCGCGGACAGCTTGCGCGCGGCGAACACCGCGAGGCCCAGCAGGGTCAGCGATCCCCACACCATGCCCAGGTACAGGAAACCGCGGGCCTCCATGGTGAATTCGTGGCCGATGGCAGGCGGGTTCGACGGGTATTTCACGAACGGCAGCAGGTACACACCCAGGAAGCCGAAACCGGCGACGGTCCAGCCCAGCACCTTGGGCCGCACGCCGAACCGGCCGTGCAGCACCAGATACGCGACGGCGACCAGCGCGCCCATCGCCACGGAGAACGCGATGATGCCGGTGGCCGCACCGATACCCGACTGGATGGACCGGCTGAACAGCTCCGGCCCGTCCGGCTCGACCGGATGACCCATGGCCGTATGAACGGTCGAGAGCACGTTCATGCGGCCGGATTCGTAGTCGATGGCCTTGTCGATGGTGGGTTCAGCAAAAATCCGGGCAAACAGGAACCCCAGAATGCCGGCGATCAGACCGGCGAGGGCTCCGCGCCCGATGACGCGGATTTCCACAAGAAGTCCCGTGGATCAGTGGCAGGGGAAGCCGAGGAAGTGCCGCGAGTCGTGCACCCACTCGTGGACCACGACGGTCTTACCGAACATCGACATCATGCCCTCGTCGATGCCGACGAGGTAGTACGCCAGCATCGCCAGGAAAATCGTCACCCCGAGCAGCACTGCCACCCGGGTGGCCGAAAGCGCCTTGGTCGATACGCCCGGCTTGGAAACCGCAATACTCGTCATGGTCAAACCTCCTACGGGGTCACGCGCCCCTACATTGTTCGGTTCTGCACGACGGCGAAAGATCTGACTCGCCGCAGAGGGCTCACAGTGGCGCAACCGTGCCGGATTTCCACCGGCTTCCATGCACCGTCGTACGGGATGAACATACACGCCCAACGAAAAATACCCTCCCCCGATGTTCGGGGAAGGGTATTTTTCGTGATCGATTACGGCACGTTTACTCCGAGGCAGTCGCAGCGGCCTCGGCCAGGTCGGCCGATTCCTTGCGGCGGCCGGCGAAGGTGAACACCGCATCCTCGGTGTTGTTGCTCTCGCCGTCCCAGTTCTCGACGTCCACGGTGACCAGCTGACCAGGGCCGACCTCCTCGAAGAGAATCTTCTCGGAGAGCTGGTCCTCGATCTCGCGCTGGATGGTCCGGCGCAGCGGGCGGGCACCCAGGACCGGATCGAAGCCGCGCTTGGCCAGCAGTGCCTTGGCCTTGTCGGTCAGCTCCATCTCCATGTCCTTGGCCTTCAGCTGCTTGCCGACCCGGCCGATCATCAGGTCGACCATCTGGATGATCTCGTCCTGCGTCAGCTGGTGGAACACGATGATGTCGTCGATACGGTTCAGGAACTCCGGGCGGAAGTGCTTCTTCAGCTCGTCGTGCACCTTGAGCTTCATCCGCTCGTAGTTGTTCTCGCCGCCGCCCTGGGTGAAGCCGAGGCCAACCGCCTTGCTGATGTCGCTCGTACCGAGGTTCGAGGTGAAGATCAGCACGGTGTTCTTGAAGTCGACGGTGCGACCCTGACCGTCGGTCAGGCGGCCGTCTTCGAGGACCTGCAGGAGGCTGTTGTAGATCTCCTGGTGGGCCTTCTCGATCTCGTCGAACAGCACGACGCTGAACGGCTTGCGGCGCACCTTCTCGGTGAGCTGGCCGCCCTCTTCGTAGCCGACGTAGCCCGGAGGGGCACCGAACAGCCGCGACGCGGTGAAGCGGTCGTGGAACTCGCCCATGTCGATCTGGATGAGCGCGTCGTCGTCACCGAACAGGAACTCGGCCAGCGCCTTCGACAGCTCGGTCTTACCGACACCGGACGGGCCGGCGAAGATGAACGAGCCCGACGGACGCTTCGGGTCCTTCAGGCCGGCGCGGGTACGCCGGATGGCCTTCGAGACCGCCTTGACGGCGTCGACCTGGCCGATGATCCGCTTGTGCAGCTCATCTTCCATGCGCAGCAGGCGCGTGGTCTCGGCCTCGGTCAGCTTGAAGACCGGGATGCCGGTCCAGTTGCCCAGGACCTCGGCGATCTGCTCGTCGTCGACCTCGGCGACCACGTCGAGATCACCCGAACGCCACTGCTTCTCCCGCTCGGCACGCTGGGCGACCAGCGTCTTCTCCGAGTCGCGCAGCCGGGCTGCCTTCTCGAAGTCCTGCGCGTCGATGGCCGATTCCTTCTCCCGGCGGGCATCGGCGATCTTCTCGTCGAACTCGCGCAGGTCTGGCGGAGCGGTCATCCGGCGGATGCGCATGCGGGCGCCGGCCTCGTCGATGAGGTCGATGGCCTTGTCCGGCAGGAACCGGTCGTTGATGTAGCGGTCGGCCAGGGTGGCCGCGGCCACCAGCGCACCGTCGGTGATGGAGACGCGGTGGTGCGCCTCGTAGCGGTCACGCAGACCCTTGAGGATCTCGATGGTGTGCTCGACGGTCGGCTCACCCACCTGCACCGGCTGGAACCGGCGCTCGAGGGCGGCGTCCTTCTCGATGTACTTGCGGTACTCGTCGAGCGTCGTCGCACCGATGGTCTGCAGCTCGCCACGGGCCAGCTTCGGCTTCAGGATGCTGGCGGCGTCGATGGCGCCCTCGGCGGCACCCGCACCCACGAGCGTGTGCAGCTCGTCGATGAACAGGATGATGTCGCCGCGGGTGTTGATCTCCTTGAGGACCTTCTTGAGGCGCTCTTCGAAGTCACCGCGGTAGCGGCTGCCGGCGACCAGCGAACCCAGGTCCAGCGTGTAGAGCTGCTTGTCCTTGAGGGTCTCGGGGACCTCGCCGTGCACGATGGCCTGCGCCAGGCCCTCGACGACGGCGGTCTTACCGACACCGGGCTCGCCGATCAGCACCGGGTTGTTCTTGGTGCGGCGGCTCAGCACCTGCATGACCCGCTCGATTTCCTTCTCGCGGCCGATGACCGGATCGAGCTTGCCCTCGGCGGCGGCTGCGGTCAGGTTGCGACCGAACTGGTCGAGCACGAGCGACGTCGACGGGTTGCCCGTCTCGCCACCGCGGCCACCGGTACCGGCTTCGGCGGTCTCCTTGCCCTGGTAGCCCGAGAGCAGCTGGATGACCTGCTGACGCACGCGGGTCAGCTCGGCGCCCAGCTTCACGAGCACCTGGGCGGCGACGCCCTCACCCTCGCGGATCAGGCCGAGCAGGATGTGCTCGGTGCCGATGTAGTTGTGGCCGAGCTGCAGCGCCTCGCGCAGCGACAGCTCGAGCACCTTCTTGGCGCGCGGCGTGAACGGAATGTGGCCGGACGGCGCCTGCTGGCCCTGGCCGATGATCTCCTCGACCTGGCTGCGCACACCCTCCAGCGAGATGCCCAGCGATTCCAGCGACTTGGCAGCTACGCCCTCGCCCTCATGGATGAGGCCAAGCAGGATGTGCTCGGTGCCGATGTAGTTGTGGTTGAGCATCCGGGCTTCTTCTTGAGCCAAGACGACGACCCGGCGGGCCCGGTCGGTGAATCTCTCGAACATCGGTGTTACCTGCTCTCCCTCGTAGCGCAGCTCCTGCCACGTCACTTCGCGTGTCGCGACGCTGTGCGCCTACCGTCCACTCTAATGGGCGGCGACCATGCGTGCCCTGCGGTATCCCCTAGCTCGCAAGGCCACTCAGCGCTGCGAAAAGGCCAACGCGCTGCGGCGACGAAACGTTTCCCGGATCAGCCTGACCGGGCTACGCCGAAAGCGAACAGGCAATCCCTGATTATGTTGCCCGGAGGATTTAAGTCGCGGCGTGGAACGCGTCGATGATCTCCGCCGGAATACGGCCCCGGCTGGAGACATTGTGGCCGTTGCGGCGCGCCCATTCCCGGATGGCGGCGCTCTGCTCACGGTCGATGGACGCGCGGCCCCGCCCCGTGGCACCGGTGCTGGCGCGGCCGCGACGGCGACCACCGACACGACGGCCGGCCTCGACCCATTTCTTCAAATCATTCCGAAGCTTGGTGGCGTTCTTGGTGGTGAGGTCGATCTCGTAGTTCACCCCGTCGAGAGCAAATTCGACCGTCTCATCCGCCGCACCTTCACCGTCGAAATCGTCGACGAGCGTGACAGTCACTTTCTTTGCCATCGGCCCACACTAACCCTTCTGCCTCGGAAAAATGCAGAATCGACTCTGCCATAACAATGCTGGCATAGGAGTTCAATTCCTTCAACAAGTCTCAGGGTCAGCTCAGTTTTCAGTCCGCTTGACGCCGCACAATCGGGAACAAAACCGTGTCCCTAATCGTCAACCCCGTCAACGCCATCAGCAAGCGGTCGAGTCCCATTCCTGTTCCGGTCGTCGGCGGCATCGCATACTCCAATGCGATAAGGAAATCCTCATCAAGTCGCATTGCCTCGTCGTCACCGGCCGCGGCGGCACGCGCCTGCGCCTCGAAACGCTCGCGTTGAATCACCGGATCGATCAACTCCGAATAGCCGGTGGCGAGCTCGAACTTCCGGACATACAGATCCCACTTTTCCGTAACGCCCGGAATAGTGCGGTGGGCGCGAGTGAGCGGCGTGGTCTCCACCGGGAAATCCCGGACGAACGTCGGCGCCCAAAGGTGATCACCGACGGTGTGCTCCCACAGTTCCTCGATCAATTTCCCGTGGCCGTATCCACGGTCGCGGGGAATCTCGGCGCCCAGCCGTTCGGCCACCTTCCACAGGTACTCGACGGAAGTCTCCGGGGTGATCTCCTCACCCAGCGCTTCCGACAACGACGGATACATTTCGACGGTCGCCCATTCACCGTCGAGGTCATAGGTGGAACCGTCCGGCAGCGGGACCATTCGGGTCCCAATGGCCTCGTCGGCAACCTCCTGAATAAGCTCACGCGTCACAATCGCGGAATCGTCATATGTGCCGTAGGCCTGATATGTCTCCAACATCGCAAATTCCGGTGAATGCGTGGAATCCGCGCCCTCGTTGCGAAAGTTCCGATTAAGCTCAAAAACCTTCTCGAAGCCACCCACCAGGCAACGCTTCAGGAACAACTCGGGCGCGATGCGCAGGTACAGATCCGCATCGAGCGCGTTGGAGTGCGTGATGAATGGCCGCGCCGCGGCGCCACCGGGCAGCGTCTGCAACATCGGGGTCTCGACTTCGAGAAAACCGCGACGCTCCAATGCCGAGCGCAATGCCCGCACCACCGCAATGCGCTGCCGGGCGACATTGCGGGCCTCGGGGCGCACGATCAGGTCGATGTACCGCTGCCGGACCCGGGTCTCTTCATTGAGTTCCTTGTGCGCGACGGGAAGCGGTCGCAGGGCCTTGGACACAATTTGCCAGTTCTGGGCAAGCACAGATAATTCACCGCGGCGGGAACTGATGACCTCGCCCTCGATGAACACGATGTCGCCCAGGTCGACGTCGGCCTTCCAGGCGTCGAGCGACTCCTGGCCCACCTTGTCCAGGCTCAGCATGGCCTGCAGCTGCGTGCCGTCGCCCTCCTGCAGCGTCGCGAAGCACAGCTTTCCCGAGTTCCGGGCGAACACGACGCGCCCTGCCACACCGACGATGTCGCCGGTCGCGGTGTCCGCGGCGAGCTCCGGGTACGCCGCCCGCAGCTCTGCCAGGGTGTGGGTACGCGGCACCTCGACCGGATACGGATCGCGCCCCTCGGCCAGCAGCCGCTCACGCTTGGCCTGGCGGATGCGGAACTGCTCGGGAATGTCGGGGCTGTCGGCTTCGCTCACGAAATGCCAGCTTAAATGAAGCCCATGGCCACCAGTTTGGAGCAGTCCGCCGTAGACGCGCTGGACCACGAGCCGATCGACTGGAAATTCAAAGGACTGCCGGCCTCGTGGTGGGGCCAGACCCCTGCTCAGGTGTGCCGTCGACGCCCCAGTCTGTTCGCCGACGGCGCGGTATCGCCGGTGTGCACGCTGCGTACGCAGCCCCTGGTGCACAACATGGTCACCATGGCGCGCTGGTGCCGCCGCCGGGGCGTACAGCTCGCGCCGCACGGCAAGACCCACATGTCACCGCAGCTGCTGGCCCGCCAGCTCGGCGCGGGTGCGGTGGCCGTCACGGCCGCCACCATCAGCCAGGTCCGGGTGTTCCGCGCGTTCGGGGTGCGCCGGATCATCCTGGCCAACGAACTCGTCGACGTCACCGGGCTGCGGTGGCTGGCCGCCGAACTGGACGCCAACCCCGACTTCGAGCTGACGTGCTGGGTGGACTCGGTGCGCGGCGTGCAGCTCATGACGTCCGCGCTCACCGGCCGTCGCCGCCAGGTGGACGTCTGCGTCGAGGTCGGTCAGCCGGGCGGCCGCACCGGCTGCCGCGACGCCGAGACCGCCGACGCCGTGGCGCGCGCGGTGGTGGACTCGGACCGGCTGCGGCTCGTCGGCGTCGCCGGATACGAGGCGGCGACGGGCCATGAGATCGGCGACGCCGCGGTGGCTGCCGTCACGGGCTACCTGCAGACGATGCGGGACACCGTCATCCGGTTGCACCCGCTGTTCGAGACCGACGAGATCTTGGTGACGGCCGGCGGCAGCACGTACTTCGACCTGGTCGCCGACATCCTGACCGGCTGGCCCGAGGGCATGACGGTGCACACCGTCCTGCGCAGCGGCTGCTACCTGACGCACGACGACGGTCTGTACGCCCGCACGACACCGCTGGGCCGTACCGACGACGCCCACCTGGAGCCCGCGCTCAGCGTGTGGGCGCAGGTGCTGTCGCGGCCCGAACCCGACCTCGCCATCGTGGGCATGGGCCGCCGGGACGTGTCGTTCGACCAGGACCTGCCCGTGCCCTACGGACGGCCCGACAGCCGCGTCGAGAAGCTCAACGACCAGCACGCCTACCTGCGGCTGGCACCGGCCGACCAGGACCTGGCCGTCGGCGACTGGCTGGAATTCGGCATCTCACACCCCTGCACGGTGTTCGACAAGTGGCAACTGATCCCGGTGCTCGACGCCGACCACCGGGTGGTCGAGTTGGTCCGGACGTTCTTCTAGCCGCGGCGGGCGTTGCGCTGGTTGCGCTCGAAGACCAGTCGGAGTCCGTCGAGGGTGAGGTTCTTGTCGTAGTGCTGCACGGTCCGCAGATCGGGCAGCACCAGCTGCGCGGTGTGCCCGGTGGCGACGACCGTGACGTTGTGGCCGTCGAAGCCGTCGACGTCGTCACGTACCCGGTTCACCAGACCGTCCACCAGGGCGGCGAAACCGAACACCGCACCGGCCTGCATGCACTCGACGGTGTTCTTGCCGATCACCGATCGCGGCCGGGTCAATTCGACGCGGCGCAGCGCCGCCGACCGCGCCGCCGCGGCGTCCGAGGACACCTGGACACCGGGCGCGATGGCACCGCCGAGGAACTCACCCTTGGCCGAGACGACGTCGACGCAGATCGACGACCCGAAGTCGACGACGATGGCCGCGGTGCCGTACTTGTGGTACGCCGCAAGGCAGTTGACGATGCGGTCGGCCCCGACCTCTTTCGGGTTGTCGACCAGCAGCGGGATGCCGGTGCGCACCCCCGGCTCGATCAGCACGTGCGGCACCTTCGGCCAGTACTGGTCCAGCATCACCCGGATTTCGTGCAGCACCGACGGCACTGTCGACAAACCCGTTGCGCCGAGCAGGTTTTCGGCGTCGTCACCGATCAAGCCGTCGATGGTCAGCGCGAGCTCGTCGGCCGTCACCTCCGACTCGGTCCGAATCCGCCAGTTCTGCACCACTTTTGCGTGATCTCCGGAGCCGGAGATCAACCCGACGATGGTGTGGGTGTTGCGGACATCGATTGCCAGCAGCACCGGCGTTACCGCGGCGACAGCAGGCCGTCGACACCGTCCGGGACGTGCGCGGCGTCGTGCGAGAAGTCGATCTGCCGGTTCTGCGCGTCGACGAAGATGACGTTCGGCTGGTAGGTGCGGGCCTCGGCGTCGTCCATGGTGGCGTAGGCGATGAGGATCACCAGGTCACCCGGGTGGATGAGATGCGCTGCGGCGCCGTTGATCCCGATGATGCCGGTACCGCGCTCACCGGTGATGGCGTAGGTGACCAGCCGGTTGCCGTTGTCGATGTCGACGATGGTGACCTGCTCGCCCTCGAGGATGTCGGCGGCGTCCATCAGGTCGGCGTCGATGGTCACCGAACCCACGTAGTGCAGGTCCGCCTGCGTCACCGTGGCCCGGTGAATCTTGGACTTCAGCATGGTGCGAAACATCAATTCCTCCAAGGTAATTCGTGGCTACCGTCATTGCCGATGGCAGACCCCACATTGGGGTGACCGTCGATCCCTGCGGATGCACCGATATCGATGGCGATGTTGTCCAACAATCTGGTCGTGCCGAGCCGGCCCACCACCAGCAAGCGGGCCGGGCCCGAAGCCGGTGCCGGACCCAGCCATGGGTCCCGGACCTCCAGATAGTCGACGTCGATGGCGGGTACCTCATCGAGGACCGCCCGGGCCGCATCGAGTGCGGCGGCCGCGCCGTGCGACGCGGAGTACTTGCCGGCGAGCAGCGCCGCGGACAATGCCCCGGCCTGTTCGCGCTGTTCAGCATCGAGGTAGCGGTTGCGCGACGACATGGCCAGTCCGTCGGACTCGCGCACGATCGGCACCGCCTGGATGCGCACGTCGAGGTCGAGGTCGTCGACCATCTGGCGCACCAGAACCAGCTGCTGGTAATCCTTTTCGCCGAAGAACGCGCGATCGGGTCGCACGATGTTCAGCAGCTTGAGCACCACCGTCAGCATCCCGGCGAAGTGCGTCGGCCGCGAGCCGCCCTCCAGCTCGGCACCCAGCGGGCCCGGGACGACGGTGGTGCGCTGGCCGTTGGGGTACATCGCGGCAGCGCTGGGCGCGAAGACGATGTCGACGTCCTCGCCCCGCAGCAGCTCGACGTCGGAGTCCAGCGTCCGCGGGTAGGCGTCCAGGTCCTCACCCGCGCCGAACTGCAAGGGGTTGACGAAGATCGATACCACCACGACGGCGCCGGGCACCTTCTTGGCCGAACGCACCAGCTCCAGGTGACCCTCGTGCAGCGCGCCCATGGTCGGCACGAGCATCACGCGGCGCCCTGTCGCGCGCAGCACCCGCGACACATCCGACACGTCGGTCGGGTTGGTGTAGAGGTTCAGCTCGCCGGCGGTGAACTTCGGCGGCCTGCGATCGGTCACTGCGCTCTCCCTGAGTCGTTCAACACGGCGAAAACCTCTTCGGGTGCGTGGGCACGTTGTGCGGTGCGCAGCGACATGGCCCGATATGCCTGCGCCAGTTCGGGATTCACTTCTTCCATGACGCGCAGGTGGGCCGCGACAGCGGCGCCGTCACCCCGGGCCACCGGGCCCGTCAGCGCACTCTGCCCGCGCTGCAGCGCGTTCTCCAGGGAAGCCCGCGCCAGCGGCGCGAGGATGCGCTCGGCGATGCCGGCGGGGTCGCCCGTGACGAGTTCCTGTCCCAGCAGTTCCTGCCCGGCCAGCGCATCGCGCAGGGCTTCGACGGCATCGAGGACGACGGTGATGACGTGATTGCCGGCGTGCGCCAGGGCCGCGTGATAGAGCGTGCGGGCGTCTTCGCGAACCCGGAACGGTTCGCCGCCGATTTCGAGAACAAGGGATTGGGCGATGGCGTAGCCGATGTCGTCGGCCGCGGTGATGCCGAAACAGGTCTCCGACAGCCGGGTGATGTCTTCGTCCGCGCCGGTGAACGTCATGGCCGGGTGGATGGCCAGCGGGATACAGCCCTGCTCGGTCAGCGGGGCCAGCACGGCGATGCCGTTGGCGCCCGAGGTGTGCACGACGATGGTCCCGGGCCGGACCGAACCGGTGGCCGCCAGGCCGGCGACGACGGACGTCAGCTCGGCGTCGGGCACGGCCAGCAGCAGAAGTTCGGCCTTGGCGGCGACGTCGTGCGCGGGCAATACCTGGGTGTCGGGCAGCCGGCGCTCGGCACGGCCGCGCGACGCGTGGGAGATCGCGCTACACGCGACGACGACGTGGTCGGCGCGCTCGAGCGCCACACCCAGCGCACTGCCGACCCGCCCTGCGGAAATGATTCCGACAGTGAGCCGGGCCGGACGCAGTCCGTCGAGCTGCTTCATTGCAGCGACCTCACAATTGGTGGTTTCTCCTCGTTCCAGTCCTGCTCGGCAGGTACCGGACGGTCACCGCAGAGCGTAGCTCAGTCCTCGCGGCGACGTCGACGGCCGCCGCCGCTGGTGTTGGCCTGCAGCCGCGCCAGCAATTCCGCCGCCGGTTGCCCGCCAACGTGCTGACCTGCGGGTTCGTCGTCCGGTTCGGCGCGGCGCCGACGACCGGATGTGACAGGGGTCTCTGTCGCGGGCGGCTCGACGGGGGCCCCGTGGCGGCCGCGGCGCGGCGGTTCGGGGGTCGGCTCGGGAGCGGGCGGGACGACCGGCAGGGTCATGGTCGGCTCGGGACCACGGTCCTGGACCGGCGGCGGAGGCGGCGTCGGTTCCGGCGTCACCGGGGCCCAGTTGCTGCCGGGCTGACCGGCCGGAATCCACTGGCCCTCGGCCGGGGTGGGCTGCCAGTCGGACGGCGCCGGCTGCGGGGGCAGACGGTGCGCGCCACCGAACGGCGGCTGCGGCGGCGGGGGCGGCGGTGCCCAGGGATCCGGCGGTACGTGCGGCTCGGCCGCCACGTCGATGATGGGGCTCTCTTCGGTGTTCGGCTCCGACATCAGGTCCGGCCGGTCCTCGGTGTCGATCCGGCTGGCGACGACGCGGCCGACCGGCGCGGACTGCCCGCTGCGGTCGGTCTCGAGCGCCGGGCGGTGGGCCAGATCGGTGTCGAAGTAGAACTCGAGGTTGGCGCGCAGCGCGGCCAGCTCCGCACGCAGCGCCGCGACCTCGTCGGCCGACTGGGCGCGCAGTTCGGAGGCCAGCTCACGGCGCAGATGCGATTCCAGCGACAGTTCGTATTCGCGACGCGCCGCGATCTCGCGGTCCAGCTGCAGGTCGTACACGAGCTTGAGGTCGCGGGCCCGGGCCTGGTCCAGATCGGCCTGGCGCCGGTAGATGAACGAGGCGAACGCCGCCGCCACCGCGGCCCACAGGGCAATGACCACGGCGAGTTTCAGCAACTCGACCTGATCGGTGAACACCAGCGCGGAACTGGCGATGATCGCGAGCACCAGCAACGCCGTCAGCAGCAACCAACCCGGCCTGCGGTTCGCACGCCTGCCGCGCGCAGCCCGGGTCGGATCGATCATGGGCTGACTGTACCGTTTTGCCTTCCCATCGCAGGTCGACCGACACCCCGTCCGGACGGATCGTTACCTATTCGGTTGCGCCGTCGGACTTCTCCGGCGGGTCCAGCGGTGCGCGGCAGCAATGCTGCAACCACAGACTCGCCACCACCAGGGCCAGCGCACTCACCGCGGCGACCGTCACACCCGGGAAATCGGCCGCGGCCACCCGCAGTACACCGCGCCGCGGGAGCACGTAACCGAGCACGCCGAGCCACCAGCCGAGGGCCAGCGCACCGACCCAGGCCGACGCCTTGGCCACCACCACCGACCGCGCGACCGCCAGCGGATGGATCCGGCCGGCCCCCACCCCGATGGCACCGTCGCGGATCTTGGCCCGCAGGAAGAACGCCCAGCCCGCCTCCACGGCGGCAAAAACCAACAGCGACAAGCCCGTCCACACCGTGATCGGTGGGAACCAGCGGTACACCACGATCACCAGCAGGTACGCGACGACCGTGGCCAGCGCCGTGCCGATCGCCAGGTCCCGCTTCCGGGTGGGTCCCATCAGGGCACCAGCGCCAGGTCGGTGCGGCGCACGCCGTCGCGCTCGCCGGCGTCGATGGCGGCCAGCAGCTCGGTGACCGGAACACCTCGCAGTTGGGCGGCGGGGTCGGCGGCCAGCCACGGCACCAGCACGAAAGCGCGCTGGTGCGCCAGCGGATGCGGCAATGTGAGGACCGGATCGTCAGAGCGCACTTCGCCGTCGCCGTCGTGGCAGCTGACGATGTCGACATCGAGAGTTCGTGGGCCCCAACGCTGTTCGCGCACCCGGTCCGCCGCGTTCTCGAACTCGTGGGCCCGCCGCAGCCAGCCGGGACCGTCGAGGCCGGGATCGTCGGCCAGCAGCACGGCGTTGAGGAACGGCCCCTGCTCGACACCGCCCCAGGCCGCCGTCTCGTAAACCGGGGAGACGGCCCGGACCCCACCGCGCAGCCCCGAGACCACCGACTGCAGGTGAGCGAGCCGGTCGCCCAGGTTGGAGCCGATGGAAAGAACGACGCTAGCCACGACCGCCCCGCCTCGACCGGCGCGCCACGACCGCAACGTCCTTGAACGTCAACGGGATCGGCGCACTGGGCTTGTGCAGCACCACCTCGACGGCGTGGACGCGCTGGTCGGTCATCACCGAGTCGGCGATCTCGGCCGACACCGTCTCGATCAGATTCCGCGGCGGCCCCGCGATGATGTCGGCGGCCTGCTGCGCCAGCGCGCCGTAGTCCAGGGTGTCCGACAACTCGTCGCTCATCGCGGCCGCGACCAGGTCGATCCACACCGTGATGTCGACAATGAAGTCCTGCCCGTCCTGCCGCTCGTGGTCGAAGACGCCGTGGTTGCCACGAACGGTCAAGCCCCGCAGTTCGATTCGATCAGCCATGCCAGGCCCCCACCACCTTCACCGCATCAACCGACGCCTGCACATCATGCACCCGCACTCCCCACGCGCCCTGCTGCGCCGCCAGCGCCGAGATCACCGCGGTGGCCGTCTCCCGGCCGTCGGGTGCGCGCGGCGTGCCGTCGGCATCGGCCAGCAGGGTGCCAAGGAACCGCTTGCGCGACGCCCCGACCAGCACCGGGATGCCGGTGGCCACGAATTCGGGCAGCGCCCGCAGCAGCGCCCAGTTGTGCTGCGCCGACTTGGCGAAGCCCAGACCCGGATCGATGATCAGGTTGCCCGGATCGACGCCGGCCGCCACCGCGTCGTCGACCGCGGTGAGGAGTTCGGCCCGGACATCGGCCACGACGTCGGCGTACTCCGGGATCCGGTGCGGCTGCTCGGCATCGACCTCGCGCCAGTGCATCAGCACCCACGGCACCCGCGCGCCCGCCAGCAGCGGGGCCATGTTCGGATCGGCCCGGCCACCTGAAACGTCGTTGACGATGTGCACGCCGCATTCCAGTGCGGCCTCGGCCACGTCGGCGTGCATGGTGTCGACGCTGACCGTGATGCCTTGTGCGACAAGCTCTCTGATCACCGGCAGGATGCGGCCGCGTTCGACCTCGGGATCCAGCCGGGCGGCGCCGGGCCGGGTGGACTCCCCACCGACGTCGATGATCTGCGCTCCCTGGGCCGCCAGCGCCAGACCGTGCTCGATCGCGCGATGGTGGTCGAGGAAGCGTCCACCGTCGGAGAACGAGTCGGCCGTGACGTTGACGACGCCCATGACCTGCGTGGAAAGTGTCACGGCCTGGGCGAGCGGAGCGACGGGATTCACTTCCGCAGGATCAGATCCAGCGCCTCGGCTCGCGACGACGCGCAGGTCTTGAACTGGCCGCGCACCGCCGAGGTGGTGGTCACCGCGCCGGGCTTGCGGACCCCGCGCATCGCCATGCACAGGTGCTCGGCCTCGATCACCACGATGGCGCCCTGCGGGTTCAGCTTGCGCATCAGGGCGTCGGCGATCTGACCGGTCAGCCGTTCCTGCACCTGGGGCCGCTTGGCGTACAGGTCGACCAGGCGGGCGATCTTGGACAGCCCGGTCACCCGGCCGTCCTCGCCCGGGATGTAGCCGACATGCGCGACGCCGTGGAACGACACCAGGTGGTGCTCACACGTCGAGTACATCGGGATGTCCTTGACCAGCACGAGCTCGTCGTGGCCCTCGTCGAAGGTGGTGTCGAGCACCGAGTCGGGGTCGGTGTACAGCCCGCCGAAGATCTCCTCGAAGGCGCGGGCGACGCGGCCGGGGGTGTCCCGGAGCCCGTCCCGGTCCGGGTCCTCGCCCACGGCGAGCAGCAGCTCACGCACTGCTGCTTCGGCTCGATCGTGATCGAACTTCGGCGGGGTGAGCCTGGCCGAATGGATCTGCGACCGCGTCATCTATGCGCCTACTCGTCGTTGGGCTTGGCAGGCGGCGGTGCCGGCTGCTGCGGATACGGCTGGTAGCCCTGCGACGGGCCGGGTTGTCCCCAGCCCGGCTGCGGGTACCACTGGCCCTGCTGGCCGTGGTGGCCATGGCCATGCTGCGGCGGCCAGCCCGGGGCCTGCCAGCCCGCGGGTGCGCCGTAGTTCGGCTGGGTCTGGCCGTGCTGGGGCTGGCCGTTCGGCGCGGCGTGCGCGCCGTTGGTGCCGTTCACCCCGGCTCCGGCCGCGGCCTGGCTGGCCGCGGCGATGGCCGCCTTGAACGCCGGCTCCTTTACAGGCGGCGGCCACGGCTCGCCGCGCTCGATGGCCAGCTCGCCCGGCGTCTTGATGGGCGGCTTCTCCGACGGGATCCGGCCACCGAAGTCGTCGAACATCGTCAGGCGGGGCCGCTTCTCGACGTCGACCAGGATGCGCTCCAGGTCGGGGCGGTGCAGCGTCTCCTTCTCGAGCAGCTCGCCGGCCAGCGTGTCCAGCTGGTCGCGGTACTGCGTCAGCACGTCCCAGGCTTCGGTGTGCGCGGCCTCGATGAGCTTGCGGACCTCGTCATCGATGAGCTGCGCGACCTCGTGGCTGTAGTCGGCCTGCGTGCCCATGGTGCGGCCCAGGAAGGGGTCGCCGTGTTCGGTGCCGTACCGGACCGCGCCCAGCCTCGCGCTCATGCCGAATTCCGTGACCATGGCACGCGCGATCTTGGTGGCGTTCTCGATGTCGGACACCGCGCCCGTGGTGGGCTCACGGAAGATCAGCTCCTCGGCGGCGCGGCCGCCGATGGCCATCACCAAACGCGCGATCAGTTCGGAGCGGGTCTGCATGCCCTTGTCGTCCTCGGGGACGGCGACGGCGTGCCCGCCGGTGCGGCCGCGGGCCAGGATCGTCACCTTGTACACCGGGTCCAGGTGCGGCATGGCCCAGCCGGCCAGCGTGTGCCCGGCCTCGTGGTACGCGGTGATCTTCTTTTCCAGCTCGCTGATGATGCGGCCCTTGCGGCGCGGACCACCGACGACGCGGTCGACGGCTTCCTCCAGCGCCGGACCGGTGATCACGGTGGCGTTCTCGCGGGCGGTCAGCAGCGCGGCCTCGTTGATGACGTTGGCCAGGTCGGCGCCGGACATGCCGACGGTCCGCTTGGCCAGGCCGTCGAGGTCGGCGTCGGGGGCGATGGGCTTGCCGGCCGAGTGCACCCGCAGCACGGCCTTGCGGCCGGCCAGGTCGGGCGCCGAGACCGGGATCTGCCGATCGAAGCGGCCGGGACGCAGCAGCGCCGGGTCCAGGATGTCGGGCCGGTTGGTGGCGGCGATCAGGATGACGCCCTGGCGGTCGCCGAAGCCGTCCATCTCGACCAGCAGCTGGTTCAGCGTCTGCTCGCGCTCGTCGTGGCCACCGCCCAGGCCGGCGCCGCGCTGGCGGCCGACAGCGTCGATCTCGTCGACGAAGATGATGCACGGGCTGTTCTGCTTGGCCTGCTCGAACAGGTCGCGGACGCGGGAGGCACCGACGCCGACGAACATCTCGACGAAGTCCGAGCCAGAAATCGTGAAGAACGGAACCCCGGCCTCACCGGCGACGGCGCGCGCCAGCAGCGTCTTACCCGTTCCGGGCGGGCCGTAGAGCAGCACGCCCTTGGGGATCTTGGCGCCGAGGGCCTGGTAGCGGCTCGGGTTCTGCAGGAAGTCTTTGATCTCGTAGAGCTCTTCGACGGCCTCGTCGACACCGGCGACGTCGGCGAAAGTCGTCTTCGGCATGTCCTTGCCGAGCATCTTGGCGCGCGACTTGCCGAAGCCGAAGCCCATGCGGCCGCCGCCCTGCATGCGGGAGAACATGAAGAACAGGCCGACGAGCAGCAGCAGCGGCAGCAGGTAGATCAGCAGCGAGCTGAGGATGCTGCCCTGGTTCACGACGGTCTTGGTCTTGACGTTCTTCGCGTTGAGCGCATCGAACAGCGGCACCGCGTAGCCCGTCGGGAACGACGTGATGATCTTGTTGCTGTTGTCGGTGTCGGCGCTGACGCTCTTCAGGTCCAGCCGGACCTGCTGTTCGCGATCGTCGATCTGGGCGCCGGTGACGTTCCCGGCGTTGATCTGAGCGACCGCCACAGACGTGTCGACCTGGTGATAACCACGCGTGTCATCACTGAAATAGAAGAAAGACCAACCCAGCAGCAACACGACCGCGACGACGGTCAGGGTGCGGATGACGTTTTTTCGCTTCATCGACATATTTCGGCCGGCGAATACTCGTCGGCCAGGTCCTTCCGATACACAGATGCGGGATAGTTCACAGGTTACCGCTATGCAAACGATCGGCAGTTCCCGGAGGGAAACCTGTGCTTTGGTGAAACGGTGATGACGTCCACCAAACGGTCAGTCGAGACCAATGGCGTGCAGTTGCAGGTCACGGAGGCGGGTGACCGTGGCGCTCCCGTCGTGGTGCTGGCGCACGGGTTCCCGGAACTCGCACACTCCTGGCGGCATCAGATTCCCGCGCTCGCCGCGGCCGGCTACCACGTGCTCGCACCCGACCAACGCGGCTACGGCGGCTCATCACGCCCGCCGGCCATCGAGGACTATGACATTGTCCACCTCACCGGGGACCTGGCCGGCCTGCTCGACGACGTCGGCGCCGAGCGCGCGGTGGTCGTCGGGCACGACTGGGGCTCCCCGGTGGTGTGCAACTTCGCGCTGTTGCACCCGGACCGGGTGACGGCCGTCGCGACGCTGAGTGTGCCGCCGGTGCCGCGGGCGTCGGCGCCGCCGACCGAAATCTGGCGCCGGCGGGTCGGCGACAACTACTTCTACATGCTGTATTTCCAGGAACCCGGCGTGGCCGACGCGGCCCTGGGCCGCGATCCGTACAGCTCGATGCGCCGGATGGTCGCCGAGGAGGGCTTCGCGGCACCACCAGACACGCTCGTCGACCACCCGCTGCCGCCGCTGCCCGACTGGCTCACCGAAGACGAATTCGAGCCGTATGTCACGGCTTTCACCGAGAGCGGCTTCACCGGACCACTGAACTGGTACCGCAACTTCGACCGCAACTGGGAGCTGACGGAGACCACCCCCGCACCGACCATCACGGTGCCGACGCTGTTCGTGGCCGGCAGCGCCGACCCCGTACTGACCTTCACGCCACGCGACCGGGTCCGGGACGTCGTCGCCGGCGACTACCGCGAGGTCATGATCGACAGCGCCGGGCACTGGCTGCAGCAGGAACGTCCCGACGAGGTCAACGCGATACTCATCGAATTCATCGACGGATTAGGACTGAAATGACTGGTCGCCCACTGGATTTCGGAGCTTTCATCACACCGTTCCACCCGGTCGGCCAATCTCCCACCACCGCACTGGAATACGACCTGGAGCGCACCACGGCGCTGGACCGGCTGGGGTACGACGAGGTCTGGTACGGCGAACATCATTCCGGCGGTTACGAATTGATCGCCTGCCCCGAGGTTTTCATCGCCACGGCGGCCGAACGCACCAAGAACATCCGGTTCGGAACCGGCGTGGTGTCGCTGCCGTACCACCACCCACTGATGGTCGCCGACCGCTGGGTGCTGCTCGACCATCTGACCCGCGGCCGGGTGATGTTCGGGACGGGCCCGGGTGCGCTGCCGTCGGACGCCTACATGATGGGCATCGACCCGGTGAACCAGCGGCCGATGATGCAGCAGTCGCTCGAAGCCATCCTGGCCCTGTTCCGGGCCGGCCCCGACGAACGCATCTCGCGGGAGACCGACTGGTTCACGCTGCGCGACGCCGCACTGCACATCCGGCCGTACACCTGGCCGTATCCCGAAATATCTACGGCGGCAATGGTTTCCCCATCCGGGCCGCGACTGGCCGGACAGCTGGGCACGTCGCTGCTGTCGCTGTCGATGTCGGTACCCGGCGGCTACGCCGCCCTCGAGACGACGTGGGACCTGGTGTGTGACCAGGCCAAGAAGGCCGGCCGGCCCGAGCCGGACCGGCGGAGCTGGCGGGTGCTTGGCGTCGTGCACCTGGCCGACACCCGGGAGCAGGCCATCGAGGACTGCACCTACGGCCTGGAGGACTTCTCGAATTACTTCGGCGCGGCCGGCTTCGTCCCGCTGGGCAGCCAGACCGGTCCGGCGCCGACGTCCCGGCAGTTCGTCGAAGACTATGCGGCCAAAGGCAATTGCTGTATCGGCACGCCCGCCGACTGCATCGGCTATATCCAGGACATGCTGGACCGTTCCGGCGGCTTCGGCACGTTCCTGATGCTGGGCCACGACTGGGCGCCGCCGGCGGCCACCATGCACTCGTACGAACTGTTCGCCCGTGAGGTGATCCCGCATTTCAAGGGTCAGCTCACCGCGCCGCTCGCCTCGCACGAATGGGCAAAAGGCCTGCGCGACCAGCTGTTCGGCCGGGTCGGCGAAGCCGTCGGCAACGCGATCGCCGAGCACACCAAAGACGCGTCGGTACGCTGAAAACCATGCCATTTGCGACCCGACGTACTGCCGCCCTGACCCTTGCCGGAATAGCGATCGCCACGGCTGTCGGCGTCGCCGGTTGTGGTTCCGACGACGCCAAGCCGGAGAGCCGCCAGGTCACCGTCGTCGGCAACGGCAAGGTCCAGGGCACGCCGGACACCCTGAACGTCACCGCGTCCATCGAGGCGACCGCGCCCGACGTCACCGCCGCCATGAACCAGACCAGCAGCCGCCAGCAGGCGGTGATCGATGCACTGACCGGGGCCGGTATCGACAAGAAGGACATCGCTACCAAGCAGGTCGAGCTGCAGCCCGACTACCGCGACTCCGTCATCACCGGATACCGGGCCAGCAACACCATCGACATCAAGGTCCGCAAGCTCGATACCGCGTCGCAGGTGCTGGCGAAGATCGTCACCGCGGGCGGCAATGCCACGCGGATCAGCAACGTCGCCTACTCGATCGACGACGACTCGCAGCTGGTGAAAGATGCCCGCACGCATGCCTTCAACGACGCCAAGGACCGCGCCCAGCAGTACGCGCAGCTGTCCGGGCTGAGCCTGGGCAAGGTCGTCTCGATCTCCGAGGCCACCGGCGGCACCACCCCGACGCCCATGCCGGTGCCGCGGATGGCCATGGCCGAATCCGTGCCGCTGTCCCCCGGCCAGCAGACCGTCAGCTTCTCGGTGACGGTGATCTGGGAGCTGGGTTAACCCGCCGCCGAGATTTCCACCGGAATCCCGTTGAGCACCGCGGTACCCGACAGCCGGTCCAGGTGGGTGCCGTCGTTGAGCTGGTTGACGTTGACGCCGGGATGGCTGCTCGCGAGCTGCTGACCGGTGCCACCGCGGTTGTGGCCCCAGCCGTGCGGCAATGACACCACGCCGCGCCGCATCACGTCGGTCACCTCGATCGGCGCGAGCAGTTCGCCGCCCGGGCCCTTGATGATGGCGATGTCGGTGAGACCGAGATCGGCGGCGTCGTCGGGGTGAATCTGCAGGGTGCAGCGGTTGGAACCACCCGAGAGCGCGGGCAGGTTGTGCATCCAGCTGTTGTTGGAGCGCAGGTGGCGGCGGCCGATCAGCAGGAAACCGCCCGCCGAGCGGCTCAGCGCCTCGCGTAGCCGCACCACGTCCGCCACGATCGGTTCCGGCGCGAGTTCGATTCTGCCGCTGGGGGTTCGGAGCACCTCGGGGATTCTCGGCTGCATCGCGCCCAGATCGATACCGTGCGGATTGGCCTTGAGCTTCTCGAGTGTGAGGCCGTCGGGCTTGGCGCCGAATGTGTCACCGTAGGGCCCGAGCCGCAGCATCATGTCGAGGCGGCGCTCGTAGCCGGGGGCCGCGGGGAGCCTGGCGGTCAGTTCGTCGACGTCGCGTCCGGCGACCGGCGAATCGGGGTCTTGCGTCTCCTTGGCCAAGGTCATCGCGATCACCTGCGCATCGACCAGTGCGGGATCCGCTTGTGCCCCAAGGCCGGACAGGACCAACGCGATACGCGACAGAATCTCGGCCTCGCCGGGCCGGTCGTCCAGCGGCAGCACCGGCGGCGAGTAGCGCACGTTGTTGCGCACCGCGAGGTTGTTCAGCAGGACGTCGAAATGGGGACTCTGCGAGGGCGGGGGCGGGGGCAGGATGACGTCGGCATGCCGCGTGGTCTCGTTGAGATAGGGGTCGACCGACAGCATGAATTCGACACTGTCCAAGGCCTTGTCGAGCCGGTCGCCGTCCGGCGCGGACAGCACGGGATTCCCGGCGATGGTGATCATCGCCTTGATCTGCCCGTCGCCCGCGGTATCGATCTCCTCGGCGAGCGCGGTGGCCGGCAACTCGGACATCACCTCGGGGTACCCGGACACCCGGCTGGCCCACCGGCCCGTCCGGAACCCGCGGCCGGGCTTCGGTGGCCGCGGCGCCGGGACCGCCGCACCCAGCGGGAACATCACCCCGCCGGGCCGGTCCAGGTTGCCGGTGAGGATGTTGACGACGTCGACGAGCCAGCTGCCGATCGTGCCGAATTCGACTGTGGAGGTGCCGATCCGGCCGTACACCGCCGCCGTCGGCGCCGCCGCGAGTTCGCGGGCCAATTCGCGGATCTCGTCGGCACCGACGCCGCAGGCCTGTTCGACCGCTTCGGGCGCGAAGTCGGCGGCCAGCGCCCGGACCTGCTCGACGCCGATGACGTACTCGGCGTTCGCACCGAGATCGACGAGGCCCTCGTCGAACAGCACGTGCACGACGGCCAGCAGCAGCGCGGCGTCGGTCCCGGGGCGCGGCGCCAGGTGCCGGTCGGCGAGCTTGGCGGTCTGGGTACGCGCCGGGTCGATCACGACGAGCTTGCCGCCGCGCTTCTTCAGCGCCCGCAGCTTGCCGGGGAAGTCGGCGGCCGTCGTCACGCTGCCGTTGGACACCAGCGGATTCGCGCCGATGATCACCAGGTGGTCGGTGCGGTCGAGGTCCGGCACCGTGAACGCGCCCGGGCTGCCGAACATCAGGCCCAGCGCAACGTGTTTGGGCATCTGGTCGAGGGTGCTGGCGCTGAACACCTGGCGGGTGCCCAGGGCTTTGAGGATCAGCGGGGCATACAGCGCGCCCGCGATCGTGTGCGCGTTCGGGTTGCCCAGGTACACCCCGACCGACGCGCCACCGTGCGCGGCGATGACGGCGCCGAGCCGTTCGGCGACGACGGCGTAGGCCTCGTCCCAGGTGGCCTCGGTCAGCACGCCGTCACGGCGGACGAGCGGGCGGGTCAGCCGGTCGGGATCGTTGTCGAGCTCACCGAAGCTCGCGCCCTTGGGGCAGATGAAGCCCGCGCTGAAGACGTCGTCGTGGTCACCACGCGCGCCCGTGACACGGCCGTCGTCGATGGTGAGGGTCAGGCCGCAGGTGGCTTCACAGAAGGGGCAGATCCGGAGCGCGGTAGGCATGCCTGCGATTCTGCGCCCATTAGCGCTGTTCGTACACCTTCGGATCGAGCGTGCCGATGTACGGCAGGTCGCGGTAGCGCTCGTCGTAGTCCAGGCCGTAGCCGACGACGAACTCGTCCGGGATGTCGAACCCGATGTGCGCGACGTCGATGTCGGCGCGCATGGCGTCGGGCTTGCGCAGCAGCGTGCACACGCGCAGCGTGCGCGGGCCGCGGGTCGCCAGGTTGCGCAGCAGCCACGACAGCGTCAGGCCGGAGTCGATGATGTCTTCGACGATCAGCACGTCGCGGCCGCTGATGTCGCGGTCGAGGTCCTTGAGGATGCGCACGACGCCCGACGACGAGGTCGACGACCCGTACGAGCTGACCGCCATGAACTCCAGCTGCGTCGGCAGCGGGATCGCGCGGGCCAGGTCGGTGACGAACATGACCGCGCCCTTGAGCACCGTGATCAGCAGGAGGTCCTGGTCGCCGGAGTCGGCGCGATAGTCCTCGGCGATGAGCGCGGCCATCTCGGCGATGCGCGCCTGAACCTGCTCCTGAGACAGGAGAACCGACTTGATGTCACCCGGATACAGCTCCACGGCAACAGCGTGCCACGTTGCCTCGCCGAGTACCAAGACCGTCCCATTCGGCGGTCGCTCACACGGGCCTGGCGGCGACGGTGAGCAGTCCCGCGCGGCGGGTGACGATCAATCGCTGGTACCGCAGCGGCGAGCTCACGGCGGCGCCGCCCTGCCCGTGCCAGTCCGCCACGAGCGCGTCGACGGCGCGCAGCTGTACGTCCGTGAGTGTGGTGGCGCCGACGCTCAGCAGCCAGCCGCGGATCACCCGGCGCCGCAGCGCGGCGGGGAGGTCCTCGAGGCCGGCGACGGTGAGGCCCTCGCTTTCGCGCAGGGCGGCCAGGTGCCCGGCGGCCAGGGCATCGAGGGCATCGTTGTCCTCCCGCAGCGCAGCGGCCGTGCGGGCCAGCGCCGGCGCGACGCCACCGGCCAGCACGTCCTCCAGCAGCGGCAGCACCTCGGTGCGCAGCCGGACCCGGGTGTAGCGCGGGTCGGTGTTGTGCGGGTCCTGCCACGGCGTGAGTCCCAGCTCGGCGCAGACGGCTTCGGTGTCGGCGCGCCGCACCTCCAGCAGGGGCCGACCCCACGGCGGGTCCCAAACCCGCATGCCGGCAATGGATCTCGGGCCCGAACCGCGGCCCAGGCCGAGCAACACCGTCTCGGCCTGGTCGTCGAGGGTGTGCGCGAGGAGCACCGGTGCCTCACCACGGGCGGCGTCCAGGGCGGCATAGCGTGCGGTGCGGGCCGCGGCTTCCGGCCCACCGTCGGTG
Source organism: Mycobacterium sp. 360MFTsu5.1 (assembly GCF_000383495.1). Lineage (NCBI taxonomy): Bacteria > Bacillati > Actinomycetota > Actinomycetes > Mycobacteriales > Mycobacteriaceae > Mycobacterium > Mycobacterium sp. 360MFTsu5.1. The sequence continues at coordinate 348,453 of NZ_KB911465.1, forward strand.
CCGACGTCAACAGAGATCACTTGTGCGTCAACGCAACCCAGCTGCCGGGCCTGTGCCGCCGCAGTGGCGGCCACGTCGGCCGATCCGGCTTGCAGGCCGTGGTCGACGATCAACGCGACGGTCGGCTTGAGGGCGGCGGCGACGGCGGTCAGTGCCAGCGAGTCGGCGCCGCCAGAGAGCCCGACGCACCACCGGTCGGCCGGGTGCCGGCGCGCGAAGGCGGTGACGGCCGCGCGCAGCGGGGTCAGAGCACTCGATCGATCCATCGCCGCGGCTCGTCGATTTCGGTTGGCAGCGGCAAGGTTTCGGCATCGGTCCAGACCGCGTTGAACCGCTTCATGCCGACGGTCGACACCACCTCGTCGACGAACTTCTTGCCGCGGGTGTACTGGGCGATCTTGGCGTCGACACCGAGCAGGGCGCGGACGATCCGTTGCAGCGGAGACTGTTTGCGATGCCGGCGCTCGTCGAACCGGCTACGGATGGTGGCGACCGACGGCACCACCGCCGGACCGACGGCGTCCATCACATGGTCGGCGTGCCCCTCCAGCAGCGTCCCTAGCACCAGCAGCTGATCCAGCGCGCGCTGCTGCTCGTCGGACTGCATGATGCGCATGATGCCAAGGATGCCTTGCGAATTCGCGTCGGCGTCGCCGTCACGCTGCGCCCGCACGTACTCGGCCAGCCGGCCGATGACGTCACCGGCATCCAGACCGGATTCGTCCGTCAGCACAGCGAGCGCCTGCGACATGTGTTCGGTGAGCCACGGATTGGCGCGGAACTGCACGCGGTGCGTCACCTCGTGCAGGCAGACCCAGAGCCGGAAGTCGGTGGGATCGACCTTCAATTGCCGTTCGGCGGCAAGCACATTCGGCGCGACCAGCAGCAGCTCTCCACCATTGGCGGCGAACGGGTCGTACTGCCCGAGGATGCCCGACGACACGAACGCCAGCACCGCGCCCGTCTGCGCGCCGGTGATACGTCCGCCCAGCTTCGCGGCCAGGCCTGTGGGGCTCGAGGTTTCGCCGCCCGTCATCACCCGCATGGACTCGGTCGCGGCGCGCACCCAGTCCTGCCGATCGACGACGCGCGCTTCGGGCACTTCAGCGCCCTCGTTGAGCAGCGTCACCTCCCGCACCGGGAGCTCGGCCCGCCGCGCCGAATCGGCGAGCTGCGCGCGCACCTGGTTGCGGGTGTAGTCGGTGGTCTCCGGTTCCGGGCGGGTCAGCTTCGCCCCGACCGTGGCGGCGAAGCCCCAGTCGACGGCGCGGCCGACGGTCGGCGTCCGGCTCACGTGCCGCACCCGCAGGACCGGAACGCCGCGGCGAGGGCGTCCAGCGCGGTGCGTCCCTCCGGACCGGCGTTGTTCGAGATGAGCGCGAAGGTCAGGACCCGTCCGCTCTGGTCGGTGACGATGCCCGCCAGGGCGTTGGTGCCGGTCAGCGAACCGGTCTTGGCGCGCAGGTAGCCGGCCGACGAGGTGTCGGCGTAGCGGTTCCACAACGTGCCGCTGCCGCCGGCGATCGGCAGGACGTCGAGCAGCGGACGCAGACGGGGCTCGCTGGTGCCCGCGGCGGCGTTGACGACGTCGTCGAGGACCGCCGCGGTGAGCCGGTCGTTGACCGACAGACCGCTGGCGTCGAACAGCGTCGCACCCGAGGTGGTCAGTCCCGCCTTCGCCAGCTGCCCGAGGACGGCGCGGACCCCGCCGTCGAAACTCTGCGGCTGGTTCACCGCGGCGGCGACCTCCCGGCCGATCGACTCGGCCATCACGTTGTCGGAGGCGCCCATCATCTCGCGCAGGCGCTCGATCAGCGGCGGGGACTGCACCGCGGCGAGCTGCTGACCACCGGCGGGGGTGGTGCGGAGCGTCACGTTGGCGGGGTCAACCCGCAGGGCGGCCGCCAGTGCGCGGCCGGCATCGAGGGCCGGTGTCGTCGAGCGCTTGGACTCGACCGTGGTGGGCTGGACGCGACCGGCGTCGACCATGACCGATTGGATCGGGGCCCAGTCGCCGCCCTCGATGTCGGCGACGTCCCAGCCCGGCGCCATGGTCGGGCCGGAGTAGAGGCTGGTGTCGACCTGAATGGCGCGAGGTGTGACGCCGGCCTTGCGGACCTGGTCGGCCAGGTCGGAAATCCGGGCCGCATCGCCGTACCAGGTGTCGGTGCCCGGCGACGCCGCCGACAGCGTCGGGTCGCCGCCGCCCTTGAGCACCACGACGCCCGGGCTGTCGCCGGACACGACCGTGGTGGTCAGCCGGGCGTTGCGGTCGAGAGTCAGCAGGGCCGCGGCCGCCGTGAGGGTCTTGTTGGTGGATGCCGGCTGCAGCGGGATGTTCGCGCCCTGCGCCCACAGCTCTGTCCCGGTGATGGCATCGGTGATCCGGCCACCGAGCATGCCGAGATTCGGGTTGGCGGCCAGCGGCGCCAGCACGGCGGCCAGCTGCGCGGGGACCACTTGCGGGGCGGCGTCGGAGACCGGTTGCACCGCAGGTCGGGGCGAGACGAGCGCGGGTTGCGGCTTGGCCGTCGCCCCGGCTGCCGGGACGGCGTCGTGCCGCGTCATCACCGCGGCGGCCGCCACCAGCGCGGCAACCAGCACGAGAACTGCCACACCGATCACCAAGTGGGTCGATCGGCGCCACCGGGTGGGCCGCATGTTGCTCCTGAACTCGTACGGGTCACTCAGCAGGGTATCGCTCGTCTAAGGTGTAGCCCGTTATCAGCACAGAGCTAAGGAGTCTCCCGGTGGAGCACGAAGTCGTCATCGAGATCCCCAAGGGTTCGCGGAACAAGTACGAAGTGGACCACGAAACCGGGCGAGTGAAGCTCGACCGCTACCTCTTCACCCCCATGGGTTACCCCACCGATTACGGGTTCTTCGAGAACACCCTCGGCGAGGACGGCGACCCGCTGGACGCGCTGGTGCTGCTGACCGAGTCGGTCTTCCCGGGCTGCATCGTCGTCGCCCGCCCGGTCGCCATGTTCAAGATGACCGACGAGGCCGGCGGCGACGACAAGCTGCTGTGCGTGCCGGCCGGTGACCCGCGCTGGGACAACGTCCAGGACCTGAGCGACATCTCGGAGTTCGAACTGGACGCCATCAAGCACTTCTTCGTCCACTACAAGGACCTGGAGCCGGGCAAGTTCGTCAAGGCCGCCGACTGGGTCGGCCGCAAAGAGGCCGAAGAAGAGCTGGCCCGCTCGATCGCCCGGTTCGAAGAGCAAGAGCACTAACTTTCGTTTTCACCGAGCCTGACCCGCCGTACCCTGGAAAGCAGCGGCGGGTCAGGAATCGGCGATGGATTGGTTCACAGCACCCGAATACTGGTTCAGCCGGCTGGTGCTGGAGCGCGGCATCGCCGGCGTCTATCTGATTGCTTTCCTCTGCGCCGCAAGGCAATTCCGCGCCCTACTCGGCGCACAGGGCATGTTGCCCATTCCGCGATATCTGTCGGCGGTGTCGTTCCGGCAGGCGCCCAGCATCTTTCACTGGCATTACTCCGACAGGTTCTTCGCGACCGTCGCCTGGTCGGGTGCCGCACTCAGTACCGCGCTGGTCGCGGGCGCCGGCGACGTCGTGCCCCTGTGGGCGGCGATGCTCCTGTGGCTGTTGCTGTGGGTGCTGTATCTGTCGATCGTCAACGTCGGGCAGCGGTGGTACGCCTTCGGCTGGGAGTCACTGCTGCTGGAGGCCGGCTTCCTCGCGGTGTTCCTCGGCAACGACTCCGTGGCGCCACCGGTCCTGGTGATCTGGCTGGCACGGTGGCTCGTCTTCCGGACCGAGTTCGGTGCGGGGCTGATCAAGCTTCGCGGTGACCGGTGCTGGCGCGATCTGACGTGCCTCTACTACCACCACGAGACCCAGCCGATGCCGGGCCCGCTGAGCTGGTTCTTCCATCACCTGCCCAAGCCCTTGCACCGCGTCGAGGTTGCGGTCAACCACGTCACGCAGCTGGTGGTTCCGTTCGGATTGTTCGCACCGCAGCCCGTCGCCACTGTCGCGGGCGCGATCGTGGTGGTCACGCAGCTCTGGCTGGTGATCTCCGGCAACTACGCGTGGCTGAACTGGTTGACGATGGTGCTGGCGTTCAGTGCGATCGCCGGGCCGGCGCCCGGCTCGCCGCTGCCCGCCGCACCGCCGACGTGGTTCGTGGTGCTCGTCATCGGCTTCAGCGTCCTGGTCGTGGTGCTGAGCTACTGGCCGGTGCGCAATCTGCTGTCGCCGCGGCAACGCATGAACGCATCGTTCGACCCACTGCACCTGGTGAACAGCTACGGCGCCTTCGGCTCGATCGGCCGCATCCGGCGGGAGGTGGTGATCGAGGGCACCGACGATGACGACATCACCGACGAAACCGTCTGGCGCGAATACGAATTCCAGGGCAAGCCCGGCGCCGTGGGCCGCCTGCCGCGGCAGTGGGCGCCCTACCATCTGCGGCTCGACTGGCTGATGTGGTTCGCCGCGATCTCGCCGACCTACGGCCGTCAGTGGTTCGTCGGCTTGCTGGAGCGATTGCTGCGCGGTGACGCGGACACGCTGAAACTGTTGCGGCACAATCCGTTTCCGGATAGCCCGCCGCGCTATGTCCGCGCGCGGATCTTCCGCTACCGCTACGCCACTCCCCACGAACTGCGGCAGGAACGCGTGTGGTGGCACCGGACGCCGGAAGGCGAGTACTTCCCGCCGGTCACGCTGCCCGACTAGCGGGCCGCTTCGATGCGGCCGGCCAGCATCGCGGTCCAGTCCGCGATGTACTCATCGTCGGGGATGTCCACCTCCGGGGCGTGAAAGACGACGCGCGTCGCCTGCTTGCCCAGCAGCGCGTTGACCCCGACCACGGCGATCCGCCGGGCCTCGGCCGGATCGAGGCCGGGCGCGCAACCCCCGATCCAGTCGGCCAGCTCGCTGTAGAGGCCGTCGACGAGAGCGGCGTAGGCGGCGTTGACGCGGTCCGACTGGTCCGCCGGCGTGCGGGCCGCCACCTGTAGAAACTGGCTTTCCTGGTTCAGGACACTCAGCACGTACCGGCCGAGCAGCGTGAGCTCGGTCCGCAGTTCTCCTTCCCCGGCGAACAGCGCGCTGATGTCGTGCATCGCGCGGCGCCGGTCGAGTTGCCGGTCGATCCCCGCCGCGAGCACGGCCTCTTTGGTCTTGAAGTGGTTGTAGAGGGCGCCGCAGCCGGGCACCAGGCCGGCCGCTTTCTCGATCTGCGTGATGCTGGTGGCTTTGTAGCCCTGCTCACCGAACAGCCGCATGGCCTCGGTGACCAGCCGTTCCTTGGTCCGTTCCCGGGTCGACGTTTCCACCACTGACTCCCCACCATTGACCGCATATAAGAAGGGTCATATATTTCGTACTAGGTCACCATACAACGCTGGGAGGCGCAATGACCGGGAATGTGCCGCGCGGACGCATCCGCCGCACCATGCCGGTCGCCGGCTTCACCGCGCGCGCCGCCGGTGGACGGATGGTCGCCGCGCTGCGAGAGAAGGCCGGCAACACCGGCGCCGTCGAACGGTTCCACGAGCGCACCGCCGAGCAGTACGCCGAACTCCTCGGCCACTCCAAGGGCGTGTTGATGAAGGCCGGCCAGCTGGTATCGATGGTCGATGCCAATGCCATTGGCGCCGGCGAACTCTCGCCATACCAGCGGGCGCTGACCCGACTGCAGGCCGACGCGCCGCCGATGGACTCGGCGCTGGCTCGGCGCGTCGTCGAGGACGACCTGGGCCGCCCGATCTCCGCCGTCTTCGCGTCGTTCTCCGACGAACCGATGGCCGCGGCGTCCATCGGACAGGTACACCGGGCCGTCCTGCACGACGGCCGCGACGTCGCGGTGAAGGTGCAGTATCCCGGTGTGGCACAGGCCATTCGCGATGATCTGTCGAACACCGAACTGCTGGCGACGATGTTCCGGTTCGCGGCCGGGGCGGCGAGCACGTTCGGCGGCGCGATCCTGCCCGATATCGCCCCCGTCGCCGCGGAGATTTCGGAGCGCATCTCCGAGGAGATCGACTACCGCCGCGAGGCCGACCACATCACCGCGTTCCATGAGCTGTACCGCGATCATCCGTTCATCCGGGTACCCAAGGTCGTTCGCGAGGCATCCGGCGACCGTGTCCTCACCATGACGTATCTGAACGGATTGGACTGGGCGGCAGCGCAAGACGTCGATCAGAACTTGAAGGACACCTGGGCCGAGGTGATCACCCGATTCATCGCCGGAGCGTACCGGCACGGCAATCTGTTCCACGCCGACCCGCACCCGGGCAATTACCGATTCGGCCTTGACGGCACGGTCGGATTCGTCGACTTCGGCTGCGTGAAGGTACTCACCGAGCATCAACGCGGCCAGATCGTGCACATGCTCCGCACTGCGGTAGACGGACAGCGGGACCATCTTCGAGCAGCAATGGTCGAAAGTGGTTTCTTAACAGCCGATTCCGTACTCACTGCCGATGACGCCTACAACTGGTACCAACAGATCATCTACGAATTGCTTGTCCCGCAGCCGGTGACCTACACCGAAGAGACGTCGCGGCGTGCCATCGCCTCGATGCTGGACGTCCGCGACGCCGACCACCCCATGCGGCACATCACGGTGCCCGCCGACTTTGTGTTCTTCTCCCGCCTCAACCTGTCGATGAACGCCATCTTCACCGCCTTACATGCGACCTTCCACGCTCGGGCCGCCGTCGACGACATGGACGGCGTCGCAGAGCCGATCACGGAGTTGGGCCGTCAGCACGTGGCCTGGGTTCGCGAGCGTGGTTTGCCTTTCGGGACCGACGATCATGTCGGCTAACGACGTCAGCGCGGCCCGGCTGCCCTGGGATGCCACCGATCCCTACCCGTTCTACGAGGCCCGGCGGCGCGACGGAGATGTCGTGTGGGACAACGCCGCACAGGGTTGGTTGGTGCTCGGCTACGACGCGGCCCGGCAGGTGCTCGGCGGGTCCGGCTGGACGAGCGACCCGCTGGCCAACCCGGTGGCACGCGCGTCGATGACCATGATGGCGCCGGAGTTCGCCAAGGCGTCGATGCTTTTCACCGACGGCGCCGACCACGACCGGCTGCGCGGCGCGGTCCGGGATGCGTTCACCCGCAGCACGATATCCGGGCTGACCGAGGGCGTGGAGACCATCGCCGCCGAGGTCATCGCACAGGCGCCCACCGGTGAGCCGTTCGATTTCATGTCGCGGATCGCACTGCCGCTGCCGATCGCCGTGGTGGGTGAATGGCTCGACCTCGACCCGGCCCACGCGGCGTCGCTGCGTGAGCTGTCGCCGGCGATCATCCGCATGCTCGGCACCTTGGCCGATCCCGTGGAGGTGGCCGAAGGCTTCGGCGCCGCCGCCGCACTCATGGCGGAGTTCCTGCCACTCGCCGCCGATCGACGGGCTCATCCCGGCGATGACCTGCTCAGCTTCATCGCCACCGATCCAGAGTTGTCCCTCGAAGATGTCGTGGTGACCGCCATCCTGATCGCGGTCGCCGGGCACGAGACCACGGCGAATCTGCTTGGCGCCGGGCTGATTCGACTGGTGCACGAACACGTCGACACCGTTGACGGGGTGGTGATCACCGAGCTGCTGCGGCTCGACGGTCCGGTGCAGTCGACGGTGCGCACGGCGACCGAGAACCACACGGTCGCCGGCGTCGATATCGCCGCCGGCGACAGCGTCGTGGTGGTGGTGGCGGCCGCCAACCGCGACCCGGCGGTGTTCGACGACCCCGACCGCTTCCGATTGGGCCGCACCGGGCCCGCTCCTGTGGCCTTCGGATACGGCGCGCACTACTGCCTGGGTTCGGCGCTGGCCCAACTGGAGTTGACCGTCGCATTGCGTGAAGTCCTTGCCCGCCAACCCGTTATCCGCGGAGAGGTCACCTGGCGCGACACACCCGCCATTCGGGGACCGCAGACGTTGCCGGTGGCGTTCAGCTGATGCGGGTTTTCGTCACCGGAGGGACGGGCGCCATCGGCGTCCACACCGTGCCCGCCCTGGTCGCGGCGGGGCATGCCGTCACCGCCTTGGCTCGCGGCGACGCGAAAGCCGCCTGGTTGCGAAGCCAAGGCGCTGAGCCGGTTTCGGTGTCGCTGTTCGACCGTCGCGGGCTGGCCGACGCTTTCGCCGACCACGACGCGGTGATCAATCTGGCGTCGGCGTTGCCGTCGACCACGGCGTTCATCCGTAAATCCGCCTGGGCGGAATGCGAGCGGGTACGTATGGAGGGGTCCGCGACCGTCGTCGATGCCGCGCGGGATGCGGGCGTTCCCAACCTGATTCAAGAATCCGTGGTGATGATCTACCGCGACGGCGGCAGCGACTGGATCGACGAAGACCAGCCTGTCGACCATTACCCGATCACCCGCGGCAACCACGCCGCCGAAGCCAGCGCACATCGGTTCACCGCCGCCGGCGGGCAGGCGACGATCCTGCGGTTCGGCGTCTTCTACGGTCCGCACGCGGCACATAGTGAACAGATCCTCGACATGGCCAAGTGGCACATCGGGTTCTCCCCCGGGCGCCCCGGCACCTACCTGTCGTCGATCCACGTCGCGGATGCGGCGAACGCCGTCGTCGCGGCACTCACGACACCCGGCGGCACCTACAACGTCGTCGACGACCGGCCACTCACCAAGCGCGAGTACGCCGAGGCCTGCGCCGCCGCCGTCGGGCGCCGCATCTGGATCAGCGGGCCAGGACGGCTGGGACTCCTGCTCGGTGACCGACTCACGTCGATAACGAGGTCACTTCGGGTGAGCAACAAGCGTTTTCGCGAGGCTTCGGACTGGCGTCCCCGCTACCCCAGCGCAGTCGAGGGTTACCGCGTGATGGCGCAGCTACGCTGAAGTACATTCCGACGGCGCGGATTCGCACCACGGTGTGACGCCGCGGAAGTGGTAGCGGTGGGTGGCCACCCAGCGGTAGATCCGCTCTTGGAGCGCACCGACTCCCGGGATGCCGTAAACCCACAACGGCAACCGGGTGCCGATCGCCGCGGCCACGGCAGCGTTTGCCGCCTTGGCGCCGCCGAGCACTTCGCCGGAGGAATCCAGCCACCACACCGATTCCATCAGGTGCTCGGGTGCCACGCCGAGTCGTTCGGCGGTGCCGGGCTTCTGCAGTGGTTCGGTGCGAAGCCGGCCGGTGCGATTCATCCGCAGCAACTGATTGCGGGCGCGGGTACACATTCCGCACTTGCCGTCGAAGAACAGCACACCGTCCATGACTTCATCATGCGCCGCCGAGCGCCGCCGGAAACCGTGAGTCGCCACACAGGTGGGCTAGCTGCGCATCACCCGCGGGCGCGATCCCTCGTCGATGATCGCGAGATGGACCCTGCGGGTCAGGATTTGCAGTCCTGTCGGCATCGGCGGCGCGGCGGAGGTGTAGACCGCACCGGTCGGAGTGGTCAGTGTGACGGTGTGGCGGCCGTGCCGGTCGTAGGTTGTGGCCGCGTGCCAGCAGGGTTCTTCTTTGACGTAGTTGCAGTGCGCACATTGGCCTTGACCGTTGTGCACGCTGGTCGGGCCATGCTGCGCGTGCGGCCGGATGTGGTCGGTGTGCCGAATCCTGGCGTTGCAGTACGGGGTCCGGCAGATCTGATCCCGCAACGCGATGAACCGGGCCAGGGCTTTCGGGAACGCCCGGGATTTCGACTCCATCGCCACCAGCTTGTTGGTGCCCGGCTGGGCGTACAGGCGCCGCACCGCGGCCGCGCCCTGCGCATCGAGCGCGCCGACCACGACGAGATCCCGCGCTATTTCGGCCGGGATCGGCCCGTACCCCTCCAGATGCGCCGGTTCTGAGCCACCGCCGAGCAGGGTCTCATCCGAGAGCACCAGGTTCGCCGTCACCGGCACCGGCGACTGCACCGGGTTGCGGCCCGTGACCCGCTGCAGCATCACGTCGGCCATGATCTGGTCGTGGGTGCGGCCCAACCCGGCCGGTACCGTCGTGCCCGGCAGTGTCGAGGCCAGCGTGCTCGCCGCCTCATCGGACAGCGCGGTATGCATGGCGCGGCCTTCGGCAGCCGGCAGCCGCACGCTCACGGTGGCCATGCCGTCACCAGCAGGCCGGAACCGGACATGACGCCCGGCCGGCGCGCGGCGCACCCGCTGCACGATCGCCTCCTGATCGAGCCGGTAGGCGATCCGCTTGGCCTCGGCGGTGATCTCGGCATCACCCTTACCATCGAGGGTGGCAGGGTCCGAGCACAATTCGGCATCCAGCAGCCGGCGATCCAACACCGACAGGCACTCGGCCTCTTTGGTGATCAGCTCGGCCCGGTGCTCGGAGAGCACACCCGACTCCAACGCGGCCAGCGTGCACGGCATGTCCGCGACCAGGATGCGGGCCATCGCCATCAACCGCTCACCCCGATGCGGCGACTCGCGCCGCGCCAACCCGATCTCCGAACCCAGCGCGGCCCGCGACACCCGCGGCCCACCCGCCGCGGCCGCCGCCACCCGCCGCGCCTCCAGTTCGGCCGCAATCCGGGCCTGCTGGGCCGCCGCACGCGCCTTGACCCGTTCGAGCTCCGCCATGCGACCCGACAACGCCGCCTCATCGGCCTTGGAATCTACCGACAGAATCTCGAACATACGTTCGATTCTATCGGATACGTATGGTGCACGCCATACCCCAGATAAATGAATTTGCCCCGCTGTAACACGAGGAAATCTGCTCGTACCCTGCAGATTCGATGATGTCCTTGTGTTGATGCATCAGGGAATCGGTCTCGACGCGTTCAACGCCATGCCGAAGCAGCGGGCGGTGCACGCACTGTACGAATGCTGCTACAGCGTGCCGCTGGCCGGCAGCCTGGCCGACGGACGCGCCTACGAAGACCACGACCACCTGTTCCGGCGGGCCGACGACCTCCTCTTCGCGCTCGGCGATTCCTCGGTGGACGCGATCCTGCAGGCCTATCCGCAGCTCGGGCGCCGCCCCGGCAGCGCCCGCTCGCAGTTCGAGCAGTGCGCGGTGTGCGATCGCGACCCCGACCTGATGGCGACCCTGACCGCACACGCCGCGACCTACCGCGACCACTTCGGCTTCGACTTCGTGATGTTCGTCGGCGCTATGAGCGCCAACGAAGTGCTGACCCACATGGCCGACCGCATGCACAACGACCACGAGACCGAGCGCAAGGTGGTCCGTAACGAGCTGGCCCGCATCAACCGGACCCGGCTGGAACGCATGCTCGGGCCTGAAGGCGGCTACAACAACTGGTAACGAAGCCGCCACGGCGTGCCCGCCGCCAGGAAGCGTTCGCCAAGCCTTAGTAGTTTGTACCCGTGCATCAGGAGATCCCCCCGCAGTACGTGCGTTCGGCGAACGCACCGCAGGCCCGGACCCTCATCGACATCCTCTACGCCACGGCCGACCAATATCCCGATGCACCCGCCATCGACGACGGCACCGTCCAGCTCACCTACGCCGAGCTGATCGCCGACGTCGAGGAAAGCGTCGCCTGGCTGGCCGCGCGCGGCATCGGCCGCGGTGACCGTATCGGCATCCGCATGCCGTCGGGCAGCTACGCGCTGTACGTGTCGATCCTGGCGACCCTCGCGACCGGCGCCGCATACGTCCCCGTCGACGCCGACGATCCCGAGGAACGCGCCGCGCTGGTCTTCGGCGAGGCCGGCGTCGTCGGCATCATCACCGAAGCCGGTCTGGTCCGCGGTCCCGGTTCGACCCGCGGCTGGCAGGCCGGCCGCCCGCTGACCCGCGACGACGCCTGGATCATCTTCACTTCCGGCTCCACCGGCACCCCGAAGGGCGTCGCGGTGACGCACCGCAACGCCGCCGCCTTCGTCGACGCCGAGGCCGAAATCTTCCTGAAGGACAACCCGCTGGGCCCGGGCGACCGGGTGCTGGCCGGGCTGTCTGTGGCGTTCGACGCGTCCTGCGAAGAGATGTGGCTGGCCTGGCGCCACGGCGCCTGCCTCGTCCCGGCCCCGCGCTCGCTGGTGCGCAGCGGCATGGACCTCGGCCCGTGGCTGGTGTCGCGCGACATCACCGTCGTCTCGACGGTGCCGACGCTCGCCTCGCTGTGGCCCGCCGAGGCGCTGGAGGCCGTGCGCCTGCTGATCTTCGGCGGCGAGGCCTGCCCGCCCGAGCTCGCCGAGCGCCTGGCCGTCGAGGGCCGCGAGGTGTGGAACACCTACGGCCCCACCGAAGCCACGGTCGTCGCCTGCCTTGCGCCGCTCGGCGGTGGCCCGGTCAGCATCGGCCTGCCGCTGCCCGGCTGGGATCTGGCCGTCGTCGACAAGGACGGTCTGCAGGTTGGCTACGGCGAAATCGGCGAGCTGGTGATCGGCGGCGTCGGCCTGGCCCGCTACCTCGACCCGGAGAAGGACGCCGAGAAGTACGCGCCGATGGAGACCCTCGGCTGGGGCCGCGCGTACCGCAGCGGTGACCTGGTCCGGCTCGAGGCGGACGGTCTCTACTTCCAGGGTCGCGCCGACGATCAGGTCAAGGTCGGCGGCCGGCGCATCGAACTCGGCGAGGTCGACGCCGCACTCGTCAACCTGCCGGGTGTCAGCGGCGGCGCGGCCGCGGTGCGCAAGACCGCCACCGGCACTCCCCTGCTCGTCGGCTACATCGCCAGCACCGACCCCGAATTCGATATCACCAAGGCCCGCAAGACACTTGCCGAGTCGCTGCCCGCCGCGCTGGTGCCGCGCCTCGTCCTGGTCGACGAATTGCCCACGCGCACATCAGGAAAAGTCGACCGCAACGCGCTGCCGTGGCCCGTCGACGGGGCGGGCGACGACAGCCCCGACCTGGACGGCACCATGGGCTGGCTCGCCGGGCTGTGGCGCGACGTACTGGCCTCCCCGATTGACGGACCCGGAGCCGATTTCTTCGCGCTCGGCGGCGGCTCGCTGTCCGCCGCGCAGCTCGTGTCGCTGCTGCGCGAGAAGTACCCGCAGGTCACCGTCGCCGACCTCTACGACCACCCACGCCTGGGCTCGCTGGCCGGCTATCTCGACGAACTCGACCCACCACCGGTGGTCGAAACCCGAAGCGTCACACCGGTTCCGCTGACGACACAGCTGATCCAGACCGCCGCCGCCATCCCGCTCGCGACCCTCGCCGGCATGCAGTGGGTCGTCTGGCTGGCCATCCTGAACAACGCCGCCGCGGCGCTGCACCTGCTGCCCTGGGCCCACACCGTGAACTGGTGGGTGATCCTCGTCGGGTTCCTGGTGTTCGTCACGCCGATCGGCCGCATGGGTATCGCCGTGTTCGCCGCCCGCGCCCTGCTGTCCGGCCTGGAACCGGGCACCTACAAACGCGGCGGCTCCGAGCACCTGCGGGTCTGGCTCGCCGAACGGCTCGGCGAGGCCAGCGGCGCCGAAAACCAGGCCGGCGCACCCTGGTTGGTGTACTACGCCCGCGCCTTGGGCAACCGGGTCGGCGACGGCGTCGACCTGCACTCGACACCACCGGTCACCGGCATGCTCACCCTCGGCGACCGCTGCTCGGTCGAGCCGGAGGTCGACCTCACCGGGCACTGGATCGACGGCGACCTGTTCCATGTCGGACCCATCAGCATCGGCAACGACGCCACCATCGGCGCCCGCACGACGCTGCTGCCGGGTGCGGTGGTCGGCAAGAACGCCGACGTCGCACCGGGTTCCGGCGTGATCGGCAAGGTCAAGGCCGGTCAGTACTGGAAGGGCTCGCCGGCGGTGAAGTCCGGCAAGGCCCACCACCCGTGGCCCGACGAGCGGCCGGGCCGCGCGCCCATCTGGGTCGCGATGTACGGGGTGACGTCGGTGCTGCTCGGCGGACTGCCGATCCTGGCCCTCGCGGCGGGACTCGCGGTGCTGATTCTGCCGGTGCGCCATACGCATTCGCTGCCGGAGGCGGTCCTGCCGGTCGCGTTGTGGACGCCCGTCGCCGCGGTGGTCGCCATGGCGGTGTACGCCGCGCTGACCGTGATCGGGGTGCGGCTGCTGGCCCTCGGCCTGACCGAGGGCTACCACCCCGTGCGCAGCCGCGTGGGCTGGCAGCTGTGGGCCACCGAGCGCCTGATGGACGCCGCCCGCAACTACCTGTTCCCCATCTACGCCAGTCTGTTGACGCCGTGGTGGCTGCGGATCCTCGGCGCGAAAGTCGGTAAGGACACCGAGATTTCGACGGCCCTGCTGACGCCGAAGTTCACCGAGGTGCTCGACGGCGCGTTCTTGGCCGACGACACCATGGTGGCGTCGTACGAACTGGGTGGCGGCTGGATTCACGTCGCCAAGGCGACCGTCGGCCGGCGCGCGTTCCTCGGCAACTCCGGCATCACCCAGCCCGGGCGCCGTGTCCCCGACGACGGGCTGGTCGCGGTGCTGTCGGCGACGCCGCACAAGGCCAAGGCCGGATCATCGTGGCTGGGCAGTCCGCCGATCCGGTTGCGCCGCCAGCCAACCGAAGCCGACGCGGTGCGCACCTTCCACCCGTCACTGCGCCTGAAGGTGATGCGGTCGACGGTCGAGACCCTGCGGATCGTCCCGGTGATGGTGACGTTCGGCATCGGCGTGGCCGTCCTCGGCGTCCTGCAGGCCCTCGCCGGCGAATTGGGCTGGCTGTGGGCATCATTGGGCGCCGGCCTGGTGCTGCTGAACGCGGGCGCCATCGCGGGCGCCATCGCCGTGGTCGCGAAATGGTTGATGGTCGGGCGCATCCGGGCCGTCGAGCATCCGCTGTGGTCGCCGTTCGTGTGGCGCAACGAGGTGTCCGACACCTTCGTCGAGACCGTCGCCGGCCCGTGGTTCGCCCGCGCGGCCAGCGGCACCCCGGTGATGAACCTGTGGCTGCGGGCCCTCGGCGCCGCGATCGGCCGCGGCGTGTGGTGCGAAACCTATTGGTTGCCAGAGGCCGACCTGGTGACGCTGGGCCGGGGCGCGACGGTGAACCGGGGCTGCGTGGTGCAGACCCACCTGTTCCACGACCGCATCATGCAGCTCGACACCGTGGTGCTGGACGAGGGCGCGACGCTCGGTACCCACTGCGTCGCACTGCCCGCCGCCAGCATCGGTGCGGGTGCGACGGTCGGCCCGGCCTCGCTGGTGATGCGCGGCGACGCGGTGCCGGCCTCGACGCGCTGGCAGGGCAATCCGATCGCCCCGTGGGTCGGCAAGAAGCGCAAGTCCGGCGGCCGAAATAAGGCGCAAGCCGCGTGACCCGAACAAACAAGAAGGACCGCAAAAGCGTTGCGCCGGTGATCGATCCGTACCTGCCCAACAACGGCAACTTCGGTTTCCGCGTCTCCCGCTACGAGCTGGGCCTCGAATACAAGGTGGAGAGCAACCGGCTGACGGGCATCGCCCACATCACCGCGGTCACCCTGGCGTCGCTGAACTGGTTCACCCTGGACCTGTCCGACGACCTGTCGGTGGCCAAGGTCGAGGTCAACGGCCGGCGCCCGGCCAAGTTCCGCACCGTCAACGGCAAGCTGCACATCACGCTGGCCGACCAGCTGCCCGCCGGCGCCGCGATGAAGGTGACGGTGCGCTACGGCGGCAACCCGCGCCCCATCAAATCCATCTGGGGCACAGTCGGTTTCGAGGAGCTGACGGAAGGGGCCCTGGTCGCCGGGCAGCCGAACGGCGCGGCCTCGTGGTTCCCGTGCGACGACCACCCGAGCAGCAAGGCGAGCTACCGCATCGCGATCAGCACCGACAGCCCGTACCGGGTCATCGCCAACGGCGAGCTGGTGAGCCGGAAAACCCGTGCGGCACAGACCTTGTGGGTGTACGAGCTCGCCGAGCCGACGTCGACCTACCTGATCACCCTGCAGATCGGCCGCTACGAATCGGTGCGCCTGTCCAAATCACCGGTGCCGATGTCCGCCGCCCTGCCGCAGCGGCTGATCCGCAACTTCGAATACGACTTCGGCCGCCAGCCGCAGATGATGCAGCTGTTCACCCGGCTGTTCGGGCCGTATCCGCTGTCGACCGGCTACACCGTCGTCGTCACCGACGACGACCTGGAGATCCCGCTGGAGGCGCAAGGCATTTCGATCTTCGGCGCCAACCACTGCGACGGCCGCCGCAGCGCCGAGCGGCTCATCGCGCACGAGATGGCGCACCAGTGGTTCGGCAACTCGGTGACGGTACGACGCTGGCGCGACATCTGGCTGCACGAAGGATTTGCCTGTTACGCGGAGTGGCTGTGGGCCGAGGAGTCGGGCTGGCGCACCGCCGACCAGCTGGCCGCCCACAATCTGCAGAAACTCCGGGGCCTGCCGCAGAACCTGCTGTTGGCCGATCCCGGGCCCGAGGACATGTTCGACGACCGCGTGTACAAGCGCGGCGCACTGACCCTGCACGCCCTGCGGCGCACCATCGGCGACGCGAATTTCTTTGCGCTACTACGTGATTGGACCACCCGGTACCGGCACTCGACCGCACTGACCGATGACTTCACCGGCCTGGCCGCCAACTACACCGACCAGTCCCTGCGCGGACTGTGGACCGCGTGGCTCTACACGACGGAGCTACCGGCACAGTGAAACCCAGCGGTGTGGCGCGGGTCGCCGTCGCAACGGTGCTCAGCGCGCTCTGCGGCTACGCGATCCTCTACCTCGCCGCGCGCGATCTGGCCCCCGCCGGGTTCTCGGTGTTCAGCGTCTTCTGGGGCGCCTTCGGGTTGTTCACCGGCGCGGCCAACGGGCTGCTGCAGGAGGCCACGCGTGAGGTCCGCGTCGCCCGCGCGGCCGAGCCCCAACCCGGGCCGCATCTGCAGCCCCTCCGGGTGGCCGCGCTCGTGGCCGTCGCCGCGGGCCTGCTGATCGCCGGCACCGCCCCGCTGTGGGCGGCGCACGTGTTCGTCGAATCCACCCCGCTGAGCGTGACGCTGCTGAGCGTCGGCCTGGCCGGCTTCTGCTTGCACGCCACGCTCCTGGGCGTGCTGGCCGGGGCGGACGGCTGGACCCAGTACGGCACGCTCATGGTCACCGACGCCGGTATCCGGGTCGCCGTCGCGGTCGCCGCGTTCGTCCTGGGCTGGGGGCTGGACGGCTATCTGTGGGCCACCGTTGCCGGGTCGATGTCGTGGCTGATCCTGCTGCTGGCCTCCCACGTGGCCCGGTCCGCGGCCGCCATCCACACGCCCGGCACCCCGCGAACGTTCCTCACGGGCTCGGCGCACTCGATCGCCGCCGCGGGCGCCAGCGCCGTGCTGGTGATGGGCTTCCCGGTGCTGCTGCAGGCCACGTCCCGGGACCTGGGTGCCACCGGCGGCGTCATCATCCTGGCGGTGACGCTGACCCGCGCCCCGCTGCTGGTTCCGCTGACCGCCATGCAGGGCAACCTGATCGCGCATTTCGTCGACAACCGCAGGCTGCGGGCCCTGCTCACGCCGACCCTCGTCCTCGCCGGGCTGGGCGCGCTGGCGGTGGTGGCCGCCGGGCTGCTCGGGCCATGGCTGCTGCGCACGCTGTTCGGGCCCGAGTACGCCGCGAGCGGCGCGCTGCTGGCCTGGTTGACGGCCGGCGCCGTCGCCATCGCCTTTCTGACCCTGACCGGGGCCGCCACCGTCGCCGCCGCGCTGCACCGCGCCTACGCGGTGGGCTGGGTGAGCGCCACGGTGGCCGCGGCACTGTTGTTGCTGCTGCCGCTGGACCTCCAGACCCGGACCATCGTCGCGCTGATGTGCGGACCGCTGGTCGGAATCGTCGTCCACCTGGCCGCGCTCGGCGCGATCCGGCGTCCCTGAGCGTGTAGTTTCGGCAGCAACATGTCCCTTTACCGCGACGTCTGGATCGTCATCCCCGCGTACAACGAGGCGAGCGTCATTGCCGACGTCGTCGCCGACGTGCGCGCCGTCTTCCCCAACGTCGTCGTCGTCGACGACGGCGGCCGCGACGACACCGGCGACCGCGCCTTTGCCGCCGGTGCCCACGTCGTGCGTCACCCCGTGAACCTCGGGCAGGGCGCGGCCATCCAGACCGGCGTCGAATACGCCCGATCCCGCCCCGGGGCACAGTTCTTCGCCACGTTCGACGCCGACGGTCAGCACCAGGTCAAGGATGTCGTGCGGATGCTCGACCGGCTGCAGGCCGAGGACCTGGACATCGTCATCGGCACGCGGTTCGCCGACCAGCCGCCCGACCGCATGCCGATGCTCAAACGGCTGCTGCTGCCGATCGTCGCCAAACTCAGCCGGTCCAGCCGCCAGCTGCACCTGACCGACGCGCACAACGGGCTGCGGGTGTTCAACAAGACCGTCGCCGACGGATTGAACCTGACCATGAACGGCATGAGCCACGCCAGCGAGTTCGTCGCGCTGATCGTGGAGAACCAGTGGCGGATCGCCGAACAGCCGGTGCAGATCCTGTACACCGACTATTCGATGTCGAAGGGTCAGCCGCTGGTCAACGGCGTCAACATCGTCGTCGACGGGCTGCTGCGCGGGAGGTTGCGCCGATGATCTGGACCAAGGCATTACTGATCGGCGCGGTGGTCCTGCTGCTGGCCTACCTGTTCTCGTCGCGGCGCAACGCGCAGTCGCGGGCGTGGGTGAAGGTCGGCTACGTGTTCTTCGTGCTCGGCGCCATCTACGCGATCCTGCGCCCCAACGACACCACGGTGGTGGCGCACTGGCTCGGCATCGGCCGCGGCGCCGACCTCTTGTTGTACGCGCTCGTCATCGCGTTCCTGTTCACGACGATCAGCGCGTACATGCGCTTCAAAGACCTGGAATTGCGGTACGCCCAGCTGGCCCGCGCGGTGGCGCTGGAAGGCGCGCGGGTGCCCGATCCCGAGCCGCCGACCCGTCAGGTCTGAACGCCCAGACTCCCCAGCATCGTGGCCAGCAGTTGGATGCGGCCATCCTCGAGTTCGGGCTGCGGCAGCACGGCGCGGATCAGCGCCGCGCCGTCGAAGGTGTTGACCATGACGGCGACGATCAGCATCAGCAGCTCCGGCGGCAGCTGATCGGCGCCGGGCATCTCCTGCGCGGTCTCGTAGATGTTGCGGCCGTACTCGACGAGGGCGCCCTGCAGCGTCGTCCGCAGCTTCTCGTCGGTGCGCGCCGCGACCATCAGCTCGTACATCACCGCATTGGTCGCGTTGCCGCTGATGTCACGCAGCGCGATCAACGCGCCTTCCAGAGCCGGCCGGTCCGAAGGGATTTCGGCGATCTGCTTGCTGAACTGCTCCAGCTGACGGCGCATGACCTCCAGCGCCGTGGCGGCCATGAAGTCGCCCATGGTGGCGAAATGCTTGAACAGCGCGCCGTCGGAGACCTCGGCCCGACGCGCGATCACCGCCGCCGAGGCGCGGGCATAGCCGACCTCGACGATGGTGGCGATCGCGGCGTCGAGAAGCCGGGCCCGCGTCTCTTCGCGGCGTTGCTGTTGGGTTCTGGCCATGTCAGACCGCTTGCGCCACCGGCAGTTTCGCGCCACGCGCCGGCAGGTAGTGGCCGGACTTCACCGTGTCGCCGTAGCCCTCGACGAATTCACCGTCGCGGAACACCACCTGACCACCCACACCGGTCGCCACCACGGCGGCGTCGCTGCGGTTGACCATGCGGCTCAGGCCACCGTAGAACTCGACCGAATCCTCGTGGTACGCCTCGAGTCCGGCGTCGAGGCCGGCGGGGTCGATCACCACGAAATCGGCGCGCTCACCCTGACGCAGCGTGCCGGCCTCCAGGCCGAACCAGTCGGCGACCTCACCGGTGAGCCGGTGCACGGCGTGCTCGGTGGTCATGAACGGGCGGCCGGCCTTGTCGGCGTCCTGCACGCGGCGCAGCATCCGCAGCGCGTAGTTGTAGAACGCCATATTGCGAAGGTGCGCACCGGCATCCGAGAAGCCCATATGCACGGACGGTTCGACGGCCAGCTTGTCGAGCTGCTTGGGACGGTGGTTGGCCACGATGGTTGTCCAGCGCGTGTTGCGCTCGCCGTGCTCGACCAGGACATCGAGGAAGGCATCGAGCGGGTGGATGCCGCGCTCGTCGGCGATCTGGCCAAAGCTCTTGCCGATCAACGACTTGTCCGGGCATTCGACGATGGTCGAGTCGTGGAAGTCGCGGTGCCACAGCGTCGGGCCCAGCACCTTCTTGTCGAACGACTTGCGGAACCGGCGCCGGTACTCCGGGTCGGCCATCAGCTTGTTGCGCTCCAGCTGGTCGCGCAGATGCAGCGCGGCGGTGCCCGCACCGAACTCCTCGAAAACCGGGAGATCGATTCCGTCCGAATACAATTCGAACGGCACCGGCAGGTGCTGGAAGCGGACCTTCGAGTTCAGGACCTTGTTGGCCAGGCGCGTCACCGGACCCAGCAGGTACACCGCGCCAGGCGAGGACTTGGCATCGGCGGCCACCAGCAGGCTCATGCGCACGCCGGCGCGACGGCCGAACCAGCCGCTGCTCTCGAGGAAGAAGTTCAGTGCCTCTTGCAGTTTCGCGACGTTGGGCGCGCTCTGCAGGATGCGGCCGCGCTTGCGCAGCACCTTGATCAGGCGGCGGCGCTCACGCCACGTCGCGAAGGTCGACGGCAGCGCGCGGGACCGGAAGCGGTCACCGTCGAGCTTGTCGATCGCGGCGTCCATGCCGGACATGCCGAGCATGCCGGCGTCCAGGGCGGCCTCGAGCCGCGACGCCATGGTCTCGAGCTCGGCGTTGGTCGGGGTGACGTTCGGGGTCGTCGCGCGGTCCAGGCCCAGCACCGAGGTGCGCAGGTCGGAGTGGCCCAGCAGCGAGCTGACGTTCGGGCCCAGCGGCAGGGCCTCGAGTGCCTGCACGTACTCGGCGGGTCCGGACCACGACCGGTTCTCCTCGAGCGCGCCGACGACGAACTTGCGCGGCACCGCCTCGACGCGGCTGAACAGGTCGGCGGCGTCGTCGTTCTCGGCGTAGACCGTCGACAGCGAGCACATGCCCAGCAGCACGGTCGTCACACCGTGGCGGACGGACTCCCGCAGGCCCGGATCGAGCAGCACCTCGGCGTCGTAGTGGGTGTGGACGTCGATGAAGCCCGGCGTCACCCACTTGCCCTTGGCGTCGATGACGTCGGGGCAGCCCGTCTCATCGAGCGGCTGTGCCGACACCGTCGCGACGACGCCGTCGCGGATACCCAGATTGCGCAATTGCGGCGTGCGGCCGGTGCCGTCGAACCACAAGCCGTCTTTGACGATCACGTCGTAGGTCATGACGTGAGACTAGGACAGAAAGTGAGTGCTTACAATCTTTTTCTGTGTAATCGCAGGTCAGGGACGGAAGAAGTTCACCGTCCGGGCCACGCCCTCAGCCAGCGCGACCTTGGGGCTCCACCCCAGCACCTGCTGCGCACGGGTGTAGTCGAGGCGGGATTTGCGCAGGTCACCGAGGCGCGGCGGGTGCATCTCCGGGGCGTCTGGCACGCCGACGGCCGCGGCGATCGCGGTGTGCAGCTGCGCCGTCGACGTCTCGACGCCAGTGCCGACGTTGAACCGCTGCCCACCGCCGGCTTCGCCGCCGGCTCGCACGAAGGCGTCGACGACGTCGTCGACGAACACGTAGTCGCGGGTGTCGGTGCCGTCACCGAAGATCTTGGTGGGCCGCCCGGCCAGCAGCGCCTGGCTGAAGATCGCGACCACACCGGCTTCGCCGTGCGGGTCCTGGCGCGGGCCGTAGACGTTGGCGGGCGCGATGTGCGAGCAGTCCAGGCCGTACAAGTTGCGGAACATGTTGAGGTAGACCTCGCCGCACACCTTGCTGGCGGCGTACGGGGACGACGGATCGACCGGCATGTCCTCGTTTGTCGGGTAGCCCGGCGGGACGCCGTAGATGGACCCGCCCGACGATGTGTGGACCACCTTGCGCACGCCGTTGCTGCGCGCCGCCTCGGCCAGCCGCACGGTGCCGACGACGTTGACCGAGGCGTCGAACGGAGCGTCCGTCACCGACCGTGCGACGGAGATCTGCGCGGCCAGGTGGAAGATCACCTCGGGCTGCTCTTCGGCGACGATGGCGTGCAGATCAGCGTCGACGATGTCGGCCTTCACGAACTCGAATCGCGGGTTGCCCTCGGCATCAGCGAGGTTGTCGACCTTGCCGCTGCTCAAGTCGTCGAGCCCGACGACGTCGTGTCCCTCAGACAGGAGCCGATCGACGAGGGTCGACCCGATGAACCCGGCAGCACCAGTGACAAGTGTTCGCACGGCGCAACCATACCGACGGTTGCTGCGTGACGCCCCGTACAGTCGACAAGAGTGAACTGGGTCGCCCGAACTGCCGCCGTACTCGTGGTGCTGCAGCTGGTACTGCGGGCGGTTCTGGCATTCGGCGGCTACTTCTACTGGGACGATCTGATCCTGATCGGCCAGGCCGGCACCCATTCCCTGCTGTCGCCCGACTTCCTCTTCAACGACCATGACGGGCACGTCATGCCCGCCGGATTCCTGCTCGCCGGGGTGCTGACGCGGCTGGCACCACTGAACTGGTTCTGGCCGGCCCTGAGCCTGGTGCTGCTGCAACTCGTCGCGTCGGTGGCGCTGGTGCGCGCCCTGCGCGTGATGCTCGGGTGGCGCCCGGTACTGCTGGTGCCGCTGACGTTCGCGCTGTTCACGCCTTTGGGCGTGCCGGCGTTCGCCTGGTGGTCGGCCGGGCTCAACGCGCTGCCGATGGCGGCGGCCATGGCGTGGGTGTGCGCCGACGCCATCCTGCTGGTCCGCACCGGAAATCCGCGGTACGTGTGGACCGGCTGCCTCGCTTATCTGGGCGGGCTGGTGTTCTTCGAGAAGTCCGCGGTGATTCCGTTCACCGCGTTCGCGGTGTGCTGGCTGCTGGTGTACGTCACGGGCGCACGTACCTCGGTATGGCGCAAGGGCCTGCGGCTGTGGCTGGGGCTGCTGACCATCACGATCGGCTGGGTCGGGGTCTATCTACTGGTGGTCAACCAGAAGCGCTGGACGCTGGACCTGGCGATGACGTGGGAGCTGTTGGCGCGGTCCGTCACACACGGACTGGTGCCGACGCTGGCCGGCGGGCCGTGGGACTGGCAGCGCTGGGCGCCCGCCTCCCCGTGGGCGACGCCCGGCCCGGTCGTCATGGTGCTGGGCTGGCTGGTGCTCGCCGCCGTGCTCGCGGTGTCGCTGCTGCGCAAGCGCCGGCTGGGCCCGGTCTGGCTGGCCGCCGTCGGGTACGTGGTGGCGTGCCAGGTGCCGATCTACCTGATGCGGTCGTCGAAGTTCACGGCCCTTGAGCTGGCGCAGACGTTGCGCTACCTATCCGATCTCGTCGTGGTGCTGGCACTGCTGGCCGCCGTCGCCTTCTGCGCGCCCAACCGGAGTGCGCGGTTCGACGACTCCGCGCGACGACGGTTCGTCGTCGCTTGTGCCGCAACACTATTCGTGGCCAGCAGCCTGTACTCGTGGGCGACCTTCCTGCCCAGCTGGCGCGACAACCCCACGCGCGCCTACCTCGTCAACGTCGAGGCGGCGCTGGCCAACGCGCCCCGCGGCGTGCCGCTGCTGGATCAGGAAGTCGATCCCCTGGTGTTGCAGCGCGTGGCATGGCCACAGAACCTGGCGAGCCACATGTTCGCACTGCTGCGCGACCGGCCTGAATTCGCTTCCAGCACAACCTCTTTGCAGATGCTCACTGCGACGGGTCAACTGGTACCGGCCAAGGTGACGTGGACGCGCACCATCGCGCCCGGCCCGGCACCGAACTGCGGCTACCTGGTACAGACCGACGCACCGGTCACCATGCCGCTCGACGGCCCGCTGCTGCCGGCCGACTGGACCGCCGAGATCAACTACCTCGCCAACAGCGACGGGTCCCTGACGATGTCCCTGCCCGAGGGACGCGAGGCCCGCGTGCCGGTACACCCCGGCCTGAACCGGGTGTTCGTCCGGCTGCCCGGCGCCGGGGCCGCGATCCAGGTGAAGGCCAACACGTCGGCGCTGTCGGTGTGCGTCGCCTCCGGGCCGGTGGGGTTCCTGGCGCCCAAATAGCCGCGCAAAAAACTGTCCCCTTTGGGGGCGGTGCCCACTCCTACCTGTGTCAGCAAGTCCACAAGGGCCTGTGACCACCGGAAAAGGAGAACTCCCATGACCACCACCACCGGGACCGCAAACGGCAAGCGCATCGCACTGGCCGCGCTCATCGGCACGGCTGCGCTGTACGTGGCCCCGCTGGCGCTGACGACGCCGATGGCAAGCGCAGATTCCTTGACAGAGCGCTGTGTAAAAGGCAACGGCACCTTGGCCCTCGGCACCCGGTCGAACGGGTCGATCGTCGAGAGCTGCACAACGACCGACAAGGACGGCGTCAAGACCCAGTGCACCGAGGTCGATCACAAGCCCCAGGGCTGCATCACGGTGCCGCGGACGGCGGTAAAGGGCCCCCACATCCCGACCGGTGACCTCGTCCCGGTTCAGGTCGATCGCTCCTGACCCCCGTCGTCCACCACCCGCAAAGGAATCCAGCAATGAACACGAACTCGATGATCAAGCCGACCTTGGCCGCCCTGCTGAGTGCTGCCGCGCTGTACGCCGTTCCGGCGATCCTGTCCGCACCAGGCGCCAACGCCACGGTCGGCAGCGATTGCATGGGTTCGAACCAGACCTACGAATCCAAAGTCGCGGGCGGGCACTCCTACGAGGCCTGCACCACGACCGACAAGAACGGCGACAAGACGAAGTGCTCGTACGTCGACGGAAAAGCTCAGGGCTGCATCGCCGTCCCGATGCGCAAGCCGAAGTTCAACCTGGACCCGAGCGTGGTGACGCCGGTTACGGAGACGCCGTCCGCGGGCCCGCACGTGCAGCCCGACCAGCGCCGGTAGCGCAAAAAGTTGTGGAGCCACCCAGGGGAATCGAACCCCTGACCTATTCATTACGAGTGAATTGCTCTACCGACTGAGCTAGGGTGGCGCGCCCCACCGAGGCGGGGCGGGACGAGTCTACGGGACGCGTCCGGCGCAACCAAAGTCAGTTCCGTTGTCCGGCCCGGAGCGCCTGGCCCATGGTCGCCACCATGGCGTCGACCGCGAACTTCGGCTTGACGTTGGTGGCCAGTGCCTCGCGGCAGGCCAGCACCGCCTCGATGCACCGCAGCAGCTGGTCGGCGGGCACGTGAGCGGCCATCGCGGCGGCCTTGTCACTCATGTCCGGATGGTTGGCGGCGGCCACGCCCGTCGCCCCAGACGACACCAGCAGCGCATCGCGGAAATAGGTGGCCAGGTCGATCAGCGCCCGGTCCAGCGCGTCGCGCGACGCCCGGGTCTGGCGCGACTTCTGCCGCTTCTCCAGGTCCTTCAGCGCGCCCGCGGCGCCCCGCAGCGCCCCCGCCGCGCCTTTACCGGTGCCACCGGCGCCCAGCGCCGTCTTGAGCTCCTCGGTCTCGGCCTCGTTGCGGCCGGCCGTCAGCGCCACCGCTTCGGCCTCGGCCGAGGCGACAAGCTCCTCGACGGCCGCATACGCACGCGCCGGTGTCGCGGCGTCCCGGGCGAGGCCCAGCGCCCGCTCCCGGCGCGACCGTGCGTCGGGGTCGGTCGCGAGCCGGCGCGCCCGGCCGACGTGCCCCCCACTGACCGACGCCGCCCAGCGCGCGTCGGTCTCGGACAGTCCGTCGTTGTCCATCAGGACCTGCGCGATGGCGTCGGCCCGCGGCGTCGTCAACGCCACGTGCCGGCACCGCGACCGCAGCGTCACCGCGATGTCCTCGGGATCAACCGACGGCGCGCACAGCAGGAACACCGTCGACGGCGGCGGCTCCTCGACGACCTTCAGCAGCGCGTTGGCGGCGCCCTCGGTGAGCCGGTCGGCGTCTTCGACGACGACGATCTGCCAGCGGCCGGTTCCGGGCCGCCGGGACGCGGTCTGCACGATGGCGCGCATCTCGTCGACACCGATCGACAGCCCCTCGGGAATCACGCGCCGGACATCGGCGTGCGTGCCCGCCATGGTCGTCGTACACGCGCGGCAGGCGCCGCAACCCGGACCGCCTTCGGCGGCCTCCGCAGTGCACTGCAGCGCCGCAGCAAAGCACACAGCGGCGATGGACCGGCCCGAACCGGGCGGCCCCGTGATCAACCACGCATGCGTCATGCTGCCGGTTGTGAGCCCGCTGTGAGCCGAATCACCCCGGGCCGCCCGCGCTGCGGCCACCAACTCGGCTTCCACGGCATCCTGGCCGACCAAACGCGAGAAAACTCCGCTCATCGCGCCCCACAGTAACCGTCGCAGGCGACACGAACCTGCGCGCAGCGGCAATATCCGTCGCCCCGGCCGGATACGGTTAGCGGGTGGCCACCGATGTAGAGCACATCGGGCGAATCAGGGGGTTCGTCCGATGGGTGGCGCGCACGCCGTGGCCGGTGTTCACGCTGAGTCTGCTGCAGGCCGACATCATCGGTGCGCTGTTCGTTCTGGGCTTCCTGCGGTTCGGTCTGCCGGCCGAAGATCGCATCCAGCTCCAGGACCTGCCGGCGGTGAATCTGGCGGTGTTCCTGGCCGTCCTGTTCGTCTCGTTCGTCGTGGCGGCCTGGCTGAGTCTGCGGCTGCTGATCCCGGTGATCCGCTGGCAACGGCGGGACACCCTGCACGGCGACGCCGACGACCCCGCATTCACCGAGCTGGCCCGGACCCGGGCGCTCAAGATGCCGTACTACCGGACGCTGATCAGCGTCGGGAACTGGTTCCTCGGCTCGGTGGTGTTCATCATCGCCAGCTGGCCGGTGGCGAGCCGCTCGGCGCCGTTCGTCGCCGTGGCCAGCGCGCTCGGCGCCACCGCGACCGCGATCATCGGCTACCTGCAGTCCGAGCGGGTGCTTCGGCCCGTCGCGGTCGCCGCGCTGCGCGACGGGGTGCCGGAGAACTTTCGGGCCCCCGGCGTCATCCAGCGCCAGGTGCTGACCTGGGTGCTGTCGACGGGCGTGCCGCTGCTGGCGATCATCGTGGCCCGACTGGCCGGCCAGTACACGACCTTCATCGCCCAGAACGACCAGCTCAACACCCCGATCCTGCTGCTGGCGATCACCGCGCTGGCCGTCGGCCTGGCCGGCAACGTGCTGGTCGCCATGTCCATCGCCGACCCGCTGCGCCAGCTGCGGTGGGCCCTGGGTGAGGTGCAGCGCGGTAACTACAACGCGCACATGCAGATCTACGACGCCAGCGAGCTGGGCCTGCTGCAGGCCGGGTTCAACGACATGGTGCGCGACCTGTCCGAGCGGCAACGTTTGCGCGACCTGTTCGGCCGTTACGTCGGCGAGGACGTCGCGCGCCGGGCCCTGGAGCGCGGCACCGAGCTGGGCGGCCAGGAGCGCGATGTCGCGGTGCTGTTCATCGACCTGATCGGGTCGACGCAGCTGGCCTCGACGCGGCCTGCCGCCGAGGTCGTGTCGATCCTCAACGAGTTCTTCCGGATCATCGTCGACACGGTGAACCGGCACGGCGGGTTCGTCAACAAGTTCCAGGGTGACGCGGCGCTGGCCATCTTCGGCGCCCCCATCGAGCACCCGGACGCCTCCGGTGCCGCGCTGGCCGCCTCCCGCGAGTTGCACGACGAACTCGTGACGGTGCTGGGCACCACGGAATTCGGCATCGGCGTCTCGGCGGGCCGGGCCATCGCCGGCCACATCGGCGCGCTGGCCCGCTTCGAGTACACCGTGATCGGCGACCCCGTGAACGAGGCCGCCCGCCTGACCGAGCTCGCCAAGCTCGAAGAGGGCCACGTGCTGGCGTCCGCGATCGCGGTCAGCGGCGCGCTGGACGCCGAGGCCCTGTGCTGGGATGTCGGCGAGACCGTCGAGCTGCGCGGCCGGTCCGCGCCGACACAGCTGGCGCGGCCGCTGTCGCTGGCCTCGCCGCGGCCGGCTCCAGAAACCGAAGCCGCGAGTTAGGCCTTCTTCGCGGCAGCCTTCTTCGCCGGTGCCTTCTTGGCGGCCGTCTTCTTCGCCGCCGTCTTCTTGGCAGCGGTCTTCTTGGCGGCCTTCTTCACCGGGCCACGAGCACGCCTGTCGGACAACAACTCCGAGGCCCGCTCATCGGTGATCGACATGACGTCGTCGCCCTTGCGCAGGCTCGCGTTGGTCTCACCGTCGGTGACGTACGGGCCGAAGCGGCCGTCCTTGATCACCATCGGCTTGCCCGACACCGGATCGGTGCCCAGCTCACGCAGCGGCGGCGTGGCCGCGCCTTGGCGCCCACGGCGTTTCGGCTCGGCGTAGATCTTCAGCGCCTCTTCGAGCGTGACGGTGAACATCTGCTCTTCGGTGGCCAGTGAGCGAGAGTCGCTGCCGCGCTTGAGGTATGGGCCGTAGCGGCCGTTCTGCGCGGTGATCTCCTCGTTGCTCTCCGGATCGACACCGACGACGCGCGGCAACGACAGCAGCTTCAGCGCGTCGTCGAGCGTGACGGTCTCCAAATCCATTGAGCGCAAGAGAGATCCGGTGCGCGGCTTGGGGCCGACGGGCTTCTTGGTCTTCTTCGCGCCGGTGCCGGCATCCGGCTCCTCCGGTGGCGCCGGCAGCACCTCGGTGACGTACGGCCCGTAACGCCCGTCCTTGGCGACGATCTCGTGCCCGGTCTCCGGGTCGACACCCAGGACCCGGCCCTCTTGCGGTGTGGCGAAGAGCTTTTCGGCCAGTTCGAGGGTCAGCTCGTCGGGCGTCAGATCGTCATTGAGGTTGGCGCGCTGCGGTTTCAGCTCACCGGGATTCTCGTCATCGGCGATCATCCGCTCCAGGTACGGCCCGTTGCGGCCGACGCGGACGTTGATCGCACGTCCTTCGGCGTCGTCGAACAGCTTGATGGAGTTGACTTCTCGCGCGTCGATACCTTCGAGATTGACGCCCACCAGCTTCTTCAGGCCACCCTCGCGGGCCACCGAGCCCTCGACGCCGTGGTCGCCACCGAAGTAGAAGTTGGTCAGCCAGTTGGTGCGCTGCTCGTTGCCGGCGGCGATCTCGTCGAGTTCGTCCTCCATGGCGGCGGTGAAGTCGTAGTCGACCAGGCGCCCGAAGTGTTGTTCGAGCAGCCCGACGACGGCGAACGCCACCCAGGCCGGCACCAGGGCGCTGCCCTTCTTATAGATATAGCCGCGGTCCTGGATGGTCTTGATGATCGACGAGTACGTCGACGGGCGACCGATGCCCAGGTCTTCCAGCGCCTTGATCAGCGAGGCCTCGGTGTACCGGGCCGGCGGATTGGTGGTGTGCCCGTCGGCGGTGAGCTCGGCGGCATCCACGCGCTGACCCTGGGTCAGGTTCGGCAGGCGGCTCTCTGCGTCGTCGGCCTCGCCTCCGGCCTGTTCGTCGAGGCTCTCGACGTAGGCCTTGAGGAAGCCGGCGAAGGTGATGGTGCGGCCGGAGGCGCTGAAGACGACCTGCTCGCCCGTGCGGGCCTGGCCGGAGATCCGGAGCGACAGCGTCGTACCCCGGGCATCGGCCATCTGGGAGGCGACGGTGCGCTGCCAGATCAGCTCGTAGAGCCGGAATTCGTCGGTATCCAGCGCGCCGTGCAGCTGACCTGGGGTCTGGAACACGTCACCGGCGGGACGGATGGCCTCGTGTGCCTCCTGGGCGTTCTTGACCTTGCGGGTGTACTGCCGCGGCGTCGGGTGCACGTACTCCGGGCCGTACAGCTGCCCGGCCTGGGTGCGCGCGGCGTTGATCGCCGACTCCGACAGCGTCGTGGAGTCGGTACGCATGTAGGTGATGTAGCCGTTCTCGTACAGCCGCTGCGCGATGCTCATCGTGCGCTCGGAGGAGAACCGCAGCTTGCGGCCGGCT
This sequence comes from Mycobacterium sp. 360MFTsu5.1, assembly GCF_000383495.1. Classification (NCBI taxonomy): domain Bacteria; kingdom Bacillati; phylum Actinomycetota; class Actinomycetes; order Mycobacteriales; family Mycobacteriaceae; genus Mycobacterium; species Mycobacterium sp. 360MFTsu5.1. The sequence continues at coordinate 378,195 of NZ_KB911465.1, forward strand.
TCCTGCTGCAGCGTCGAGGTCATGAACGGGGCGTAGGGCTTGCGCGTGTACGGCTTCTGCTCCACCGAGCTGACGGTCAGCGACTCGCCGCGCAGCCCCGCGGCCAGGGCACCCGCGCCGGCCTCGTCGAGCACCAGCACCTCGTCGGGCTTCTTGACGGCGCCGAGGGAGTCGAAATCGCGGCCCGTGGCCACGCGCCGGCCGTCGACGGTGTTGAGCTTGGCGGTGAACCTGGGCGGCGACGCCTCGGGGTCGGAGACGCTGGCGTCCAGCTCGGCGGTGACGTCCCAGTAGCCGGCGCTGCGGAACGCCATGCGCTCCCGCTCACGCTGCACGATGATCCGGGTCGCAACCGACTGCACACGGCCGGCCGACAGCTTCGGGGCGACCTTCTTCCACAGCACGGGGCTGACCTCGTAGCCGTAGAGGCGGTCGAGGATGCGGCGGGTCTCCTGCGCGTCGACCAGGGCGATGTCGAGGTCACGAGGGTTCTCGGCGGCGGCCAGGATGGCGGGCTCGGTGATCTCGTGGAACACCATGCGCCGGACCGGCACCTTGGGCTTCAGCGTCTCGAGCAGGTGCCAGGCGATGGCCTCACCCTCGCGGTCACCGTCCGTCGCGAGGTAGAGCTCGTCGACACCCTTGAGCAGGTCCTTGAGCTCGGTGACCGTGGCCTTCTTATCGGGGCTGACGATGTAGAGCGGCTCGAAGTTGTCGTCGACGTTCACGCCGAGGCGCGCCCAGGCCTCACCTTTATATTTGGCCGGCACGTCCGCGGCGTTGCGCGGGAGGTCGCGGATGTGTCCGCGCGACGATTCGACGACATAGTTGGAGCCGAGGTAACCGGCAATCTTGCGCGCCTTGGTAGGCGACTCGACTATGACGAGTCGCCGGACCCGGCTGCCGCTACCGGCACCATCGAGGTCAGCCACCGTATCTATACGCTCCACTTCTTGGTCGGCACTAGGACACCGAATGAATGCCTAACGGTCATCCGGTTCCAAGGCAAGTCACAATTTGACACTCCGCGCGAGCCTACGCAAACCGGATGCGGCCAAAATATACGGGCTGCATCCCCTAAATCCGGGGCCATTGGAGAAACGCCTCGGTGAACCCGGGCGGCTCGCCCACGTTCTCTACCAGGCGCAACAACCTCCGACGGCCGCTGATCCGCAGGGCCGGATGGTGACCCCTCGTGCCGATCAAGGTCGGCGCGATCCCGACTCGCATAAGTGCCGACGCCAACGTCGAATGGGTATCCGGTGCGTGGGGATCCAAACCCAAGAGATAGCCGTTCGGTTCCGCGGTGCCCGCGGCCAGCACCCAGGCGCGCAGCTCCCGGGGGCCCGGCAACCATCCGTCGGGCACGGTTTTGACCGCTCCGCGCGTCCAGTCCTGCGCCATGCGGGCCAGCCGGGCGTCGGCTTCGGTGCGCACCAACGGGGTCTTCTCGTCGGTGTGGGTGATCTCGGGCTTCAGGCCCGACTCGGCGATCATCTCGGCCAGCGCCTCGGCCCGCCACAGCGCGTCGACGACGACGGACAGGCGGACTTTGGCGTCCCCCGCCATCACCACCTGTCCCGGCGCGGCGAGCAACCCGGCCAGGTCGGCGACCGCAGGCGGCACCGACTCGGCCGAGAAGAAGGACAGCTGACTCACCCTGCCGACAGTAGGCCAGCCCAGACCAAAAGGCAGGGAGGCCGGGCGCGACTACCCGCGGATGCGAAACGCCCCCACTTCGTCGCTGACGATGCGGGGGCGTTCGGCGGAGTCTGTGAACCTCAGACGGTGCGGACGTTCAGAGCCTGCGGGCCCTTGGGGCTCTGCTCGATCTCGAAGTCGACCTTCTGATTCTCCTCAAGGGTGCGGAACCCATTGGACTGAATCTGCTTGTAGTGGACGAAGACGTCGCCTCCGCCGCCTTCCTGCTCAATGAAGCCGTAACCCTTCTCCGGGTTGAACCACTTCACAGTCCCCTGTGGCATTTGTCCTTCATTTCCTTCTGTTACTGCGGGTGCGGTCCACCGAGTCTTCCGGCGTACCGGGAACGCAGGCGACGTTCCCGGGTGCTGACACACGAACACAGAAGCTGCGACCAAGATCAGTCAACCATGTTCCACGCTGCCGCAACAGTCACACAACGAACTGTGGTTAACAATTCATCTTGTGACGCAGGGACAGTCGAACTTCGGCCGCACGCTGTTGTCGGCTGCGCTGGACGGCACCCCGGCCGGCGAACAGCCGCTGCGGCACGTCGCCGACCTGGCGCCGCGCCAGGCGCGCCGAATGCCCTGGCCCACTTGGGTTGGTGCCGACGTGGCGCAGGTCTTCACCGATCGTGGTGTGGCACAGCCGTGGTCGCATCAGGTGGCCGCGGCCGAGTTGGCGCACGCCGGTCGGCATGTGGTGATCGCGACGGGTACGGCGTCCGGGAAATCCCTGGCCTACCAACTGCCGATCCTGCATGCGTTGCAAAACGATGTGCACGCCCGCGCCCTGTACCTGTCCCCCACCAAGGCGCTGGGCCACGACCAGCTGCGGGCCGCGCAGTCGCTGTGCGCCACGATTCCCGGCCTCCTCAACACCGCGCCGTCCGCCTACGACGGCGACAGCTCAACCGAGGCAAGACAATTCGCCCGCGAGCGGTCCCGGTGGATCTTCTCGAATCCCGACATGGTGCACCTGTCCCTGCTGCGCAACCATTCCCGGTGGGCGGTGTTCCTGCGCCAGCTCAAGTACGTGGTGATCGACGAATGCCACTACTACCGCGGCATTTTCGGGTCCAACGTGGCGATGGTGCTGCGCCGGCTGCTGCGCCTGTGCGACCGGTACGGGTCCGCGCCCACGGTGGTGTTCGCCAGCGCGACCACGGCCGCCCCGGCGCAGACGGCGTCCGAACTGCTCGGGCAGACCGTCACCGCCATCACCGAGGACGGGTCGCCGCACGGCGGCCGCACCGTGGCGCTGTGGGAGCCCGCACTGCTCACCGACCTGATCGGCGAGAACGGCGCCCCGGTGCGCCGGGCCGCGGGTACCGAGGCCTCCCGCGTGATGGCCGACCTGATCGCGGAAGGCGCCCGCACCCTGACCTTCGTCCGCTCGCGCATCGGCGCGGAGTTGACGGCGCTCGGCGCGCGGGCCCGGCTCGAGAACGTCGCACCCGACCTGGCGCCGCTGGTGGCGTCGTACCGCGCCGGGTATCTCGCCGAGGACCGCCGGGCGCTGGAACATGCTCTGACGGAAGGCGAATTGCGCGGCCTGGCGACCACGAACGCCCTGGAACTCGGCGTCGACATCGCCGGCCTGGACGCCGTGGTGCTGGCCGGGTTCCCTGGCACGGTGGCCTCGTTCTGGCAGCAGGCCGGCCGGGCCGGACGGCGCGGGCAGAGCGCGCTGATCGTGCTGATCGCGCGCGACGACCCCCTCGACACCTACCTCGTGCACCATCCCGCCGCCCTGCTCGACAAGCCCATCGAGCGGATCGTCATCGATCCCGCCAACCCCTACGTGCTGTCGCCGCAATTGTTGTGCGCGGCAACCGAACTCCCCCTGACGCCGGCCGAGGTGCGGATGTGGGACGCCGACGCGGTGGCCGAATCCCTGGTCGACGACGGCCTGCTGCGTAAGCGTCCCGCCGGCTACTTCCCGGCGCCCGGCGTGGATCCGCATCCCGCGGTGGACATCCGGGGCTCGTCCGGCGGGCAGATCGCCATCCTGGAGTCGGGCACCGGACGCATGCTGGGCAGCACCGGCGCCGGGCAGGCGCCGGCCTCGGTGCATCCCGGCGCCGTCCACCTGCACCAGGGCGAGACGTTCCTGGTGGACGCACTCGATTTCGAGGCCGGCGTCGCGTTCGTGCACGCCGAGGATCCTGGGTACACCACGTCGGCCCGGGAGGTCACGGACATCAGCGTGCGCGGTACCGGTGAGATCCACCGGTACGGGCCCGTCGCCATCGGTCTGGTCCCGGTGTCGGTGTCCAACACCGTGGTGGGCTTCCTGCGCCGGGCCATGGACGGCACCGTGCTCGATTTCGTCGACCTGGACCTGCCCACGCGCACCCTGGACACCATGGCGGTCATGTGCACGATGACCCCGGAGATATTGCTGGACAAGGGGATTGATCCGGTGCGCGTGCCCGGTTCACTGCACGCCGCCGAGCATGCCGCGATAGGCCTGCTGCCGCTGGTGGCCAGTTGCGACCGGGGCGACATCGGCGGGGTGTCCACCGCGGCGGGCCCAGCTCCCGGCGACTTGTCCGGTCTACCAACGATTTTCGTGTACGACGGCTATCCGGGCGGCGCCGGGTTCGCCGACCGCGGGTTCCGGCAGCTGTCCACCTGGTGGTCTGCCACCGCCGCGGCGATCGCAGCATGTGAGTGCCGTCACGGTTGCCCCTCCTGTGTGCAATCGCCCAAGTGCGGCAACGCGAACGATCCCCTGGACAAAGCCGGCGCTGTCCAGGTACTTCGCCTGGTAGTGCACACTTTGGCGGCCCACGGCAAGTAGGCGGCGGGCCGACACCGGGCAGAGCAAAGAGCGTCAAAACGGATAAACTACGACCATGACGGACGACTGGCTCCTCGTCGAGACCCTCGGCGCCGAACCTGCCGTCGTCGCGTTAGGGCAGCAAACCCAGGACATGGTTCCCATCAGCACTTTCCTGCGGCGCAACGCGAGTCTGATGGCCATCCAGTCGGCGATCGGGGAAACCGTCCGCGCGGGCCTGCCGCTGACGAGCATCACGCCCAAGAGCGACCGGGTGATCCGGACCGAAGTGGTGCAGATGACCGACGGCCGTATCCATGGCGTGCACGTCTGGGTCGGTGCTCCCGATGCCGACCCACCGGACCGGATGATCCCCGGCCCGCTGAAGTGGGATCTGACCAACGGCATCGCGACCGACACCATGGAGTCGCTGGCCAACAGCGGTCTCAACCCGGCGGCCGAGGCCACCCATGGTCGCGCGTTCGCCGACGATCTGCAGACCCGCAAGCTCAACCCGAACGAGGCGCGGGTCATCTCCGCCGTGATCAAGCCCGAACCCGGCCAAACCTTCACGAGCACTTGGGAAATGACCGATTTCCGGGGCCGGCCCATCAGCGTCGGGTTCGCCGCGCGCGTGCTGAACGAGCCTGACGAGGACGACCGGGATCGGCTGATCTGCCGCGCCATGAACTGGCGCGGCGTGCGCGATACGTCGGCGGCCAGCCCGCTCGACCGGGCGCAGCAGCTCGCGGGCGGCCCGGGCGTGCCCGGCGTGTACCGGGCCTTGGTGGACCTGAACACCTGGAAGCTCATCAAGTGGGTCGACGAGCCCTGCCCGCTCTTCGATTGGAGCGCCGACGCGACGTCCGAAACGGTGGTGCACCCCAACGAGATCGCCGAGATGGCCGTCATGACGGTCGAATTCGGCAGCGGACCGACGTCGCGGGTGCTCCGGTTGCGCGCCAACGACGGCGGGTGGGTGCCGATTCACGTCACCGCGCACCGGCTCCAGGTCGCCGACGACACCTTCGCCGGCCTGCTGTCCCTGCGGCTGCCCACCTACGGTGAGCTGGTGGCAGCCGGGGACCGGCTGAACGACGACCTGCCCGAGTCCTGACCAGGACGAGTCCTACTCGGCGCCAGCCGGATTCGCCCCGTCGAACGGCAGCAGTCGCCGAGCTCCCGGCCCTTCGGCGGCGAGCGTGTCGCCGGGGTTGATGACCAGGCAGTGGTTGAGCGAGATGCACCCGCACCCGATGCACTGGTCCATCTCCGACTGAAGGCGCTCCAACTCGAGCTGCCGCTCGCGCAATTGCGCCCGCCACCGCTTGTTGAGCCTGGTCCAGTCGCGCAGTGACGGCATCCGGTCGTCGGGCAGCGTCTGAAAGTGCTCGGCCACCTCGCTGAGCGGAATGCCGAGCCGCTTCGCCACCTGGATGACGGCGATGCGACGCTCCAGGTGACGTGGGTACAGCCGCGTCCCGCCCGACGTGCGCTCGGGGTGGATCAGCCCTTTTCGCTCGTAGAAGTGCAACGCGGACGCGGAGACTCCCGTCCGCTTCACGATCTCCCCGATGGTCAGGAGGTCGGTCGGACCCATGCGCTTGATCTCAACCATAGTTGAGATTCTACGGTAGTGACATGGCAAGCGACACAACGACGGACCGACCCGGGTGGGGTGATCTGTTCTTCTGTGTCCTCCTCATCATGGTGACCACCGCGCTGCCGTCAGCCTGGCCCGGCGCGGGCCCGGCCGTGCGCGTTGCCGAGGTGCCAGCGACCGAACCGCACCGGCACCTCCACGTCGACCACCACATCCAGCCGCTGCACGGCGCAGTGACCAACCCGGCCGTCCATGGCTTCGGCAACGGCGACCGCCCGGCCACAGGATTGGCCGGGCCCGCCGGCCAGTGCGCCCGCGGCGGCGAGTGCGGCCAGATCGGCCGCTGACTGGGCGCGATGCCGACCGATCACCGCCGCGCCGACCGCGGCCGCCCCGGTCATGAGCCCAATCAGCACCACGATGAGCGCGACCGCGAACACCGTCGCCGAACCCCGCTCGTCACGCGCCAGGCTCGGGTGCCGCGACGGCCTCGGCCCCAACGGTGACACCGGGCAGCAGCGGTGCGGGAACGCGGACCCGCGCGACGATGCGCCCGCCGTCGCGCCGCACCTCGACCGAGGCGCCGTCGGGGCCGGTGCGCTGAGCCGTGTCGACGGCGGCACGGTGGTCGCCGCGAGCCGCGAGCCGGGCCGCTTCCCGGGCCGCGTCGATACAGCGCACCTGCGCCGAGACCGCGCCGAGCCCGCCGACACCGAGCGCCGCGACCGCGATGAGTGCGGCAACCGAGAACGCCGCCTCGACCGTGACGCCACCCCGGTCATCACTTGGTGGTGAGGGCACGGCCGATGATGTTGGTCAGAGCGCTGACGATCGAGTCCCCGGTGACCACCGTGTACAGGATGGCGCCGAACGCCGCGGCAGCGACGGTCCCGATGGCATATTCCACCGTCGACATGCCGCTCTCGTCGGTGAGCAGCATGGTCGCGCGGGCTTCGAGTGCGCGAAAGCTGTTCATCTTCATGGTTTTTCCTCCCCTTGTTGCGATCAGAACACCCCGGACCGGAACACGTCACCGGCCAGACCCGCCACCACCGGCACGATGCCGAGACACACGAATGCCGGCAGATAACAGAGCCCCAGCGGACCGGCGATCAGCACGTTGGCCCGCTCGGCGGCCGCATCCGCCGCGTCACCGGCGTCGGCCCTGGCCTGCTCGGCCAGTTCGGCGACGCCCTGCGCCATCGCGGCGCCCGACGACGCCGACCGCCGCGCCAGCCGCAGCAGTGCGATCACATGCGGGTCCGTCCCACGCGCCGGCTCGGCCCAGGCCGCCGCCGGGCCGGCCCCCAGGGCCAGGAGTTCGGCCGCGCGGCGCAGCACGCCGGCCAAACCGGCCGGCGCCGACGCCACCGCTGCCCCGGCCGCCGCACCGGTCGCCATGCCTGCCGCAAGGCAGGCCGCCAACACGTCCAAGCTCGACGGCACCGCCAGTGGGTCGTCCAGCACCGCGGGCCGCGGGGACCGGTCGGGCAGGCGGGGCCGGATTCGGTGCACCGCCGCGCCCGGGATCAGCAGAACCGCCACGGCAAGCAGCAAAATCGGCACCGCGCTCATCGCTGTGCCCGCGCGATGATCCGGTCCGACCACAGCAGCCCGAGGCAGCACAGCACCACGCCGACCGCCAGCACGGCCGCGCCGTCGCCGAGCAGGAAGCGCACGGGATGCGCACCGATCAACTGCCCCAACACAATTCCGAGCACGGGCAGCCCGGACAGGACGGCCGCCGTCGTCCGGGCGCCGGCCATGCCCGCCCGGATCCGCGATGAGAAGCGTTCGCGCGCGATGACATCTCGCTCGGCGGCGCGCATGAGCGGGGCGATCGCGAGCCCGTGGTCGAGCGCCAGTTGCCAGTAGACGGCGAGGCGGTGCCAATGGGCCGACAACGCCGATGATTCCGCGACGCCGCGCAGACCGGCCGAGACATCGGCCCCCAACCGTGCCCGTGCCGCGACCTCCCCCAACGCCACCGCGACGGGCCCGTCCACTTCATGGGCCGCGGCTTCGAACGCCGCGACCGGATGCGCCCCGGCGCGCAATTCGCCGACCAGGATGCCGAGCGCGCCCTGCAGAGTTTGCGCTTCCCGGGCGCGCTGCGCCGCGTGCCGCGAGCGCCGCCACCGGACGCCGGCGGTTCCGGCCACCGCCGCCCCGGCCAGCAGCACCGGCACCGGCAGCAGGACGAGTGCCACGACGGCGACGGCGGCCGCCACCGACCAGAGCAGCCGCGGTCCACCCTGAGAGCCGAATCCCACCAAGCGTTTTCGATGCCCGAGGCGACCGGCGCCGCCGACCGGCGGCGCGACGAGCACGGCCAGCGCCAACAACAGCGCGGGACTCACGACCGGCCCCGCGACGCCAGCAGCTCGCTCAGCGCGGGCATGCCCGGGCCGGCGCCCCGGCAGACGTGCCAGGCCGTCACGACCGTCACGGTCCCGTCCGGCGCGCGGCACAGCACCGCGATCTCACTCAGGTGGCGACGCCCGTCGCGGTCCCGCGCGGTGTGCAGCACCACCTGGCACGCGGCCGACAGTTGCGAATGCAACGCCGCCCGGTCCAACCCGCCGACGGCCGCCAGCGCCTCCATGCGCGCCGGCACCTCGGCGGGGCTGTTCGCATGCACCGTCCCGGCCCCGCCCTCGTGGCCCGTGTTGAGCGCGGCCAGCAGGTCGACGACTTCCGCACCACGGACCTCACCGACCACGATGCGGTCGGGGCGCATCCGCAGCGCCTGCCGAACCAGGTCACGCACGGTCACCTCGCCGACGCCCTCGACGTTGGCGCCGCGCGCGACCAGCCGGACCAGGTGCGGATGGTGCGGTGCGAGCTCGGCGGCGTCCTCGACACAGACGATCCGCTCTGCGGGGTCGACGGCCCCGAGGAGCGCGGACAACATGGTGGTCTTTCCGGCGCCGGTTCCGCCGGATATCAGGAAGGCCAGCCGCGCCGCGACGATGTCGGCGATGAGCGGGACGGCGGGCGGCGCGATGGCCCCGGACTCGACGAGGCCGGCCAGGTCCTGTGTTGCGGGCCGCAATACCCGTAGCGAGAGGCAGGTGCCCGCGGCGGCGATCGGCGGCAGCACAGCATGCAACCGCACGGTCAAGCCGCCACCGATACCACCGAGGTGGCCGTCGACCCAGGGCTGCGAATCGTCGAGCCGGCGCCCGGCCGCCAGCGCGAGACGTTGCGCCAGGCGCTGCACGGCGTTCTCGTCCGGAAATCGGATCATGCTGCGGCGCAACCCGTTTCCGTCGTCGACCCACACCTCGTCGGGCGCACTGACCAAGACGTCGGTGGTCCCCGGTGCTCGCAGGAGCGGTTCCAGAATCCCGGCGCCGGTCAGTTCGGTCTGCAGCAGCCGCATGCCGGCCAGGACATCGCTGTCGGCGACGACACCGCCGGATTCGGCGCGGATGGCGGCCGCCACCGCGTTCGGATGGAGGGCACCACTGGTCTGCGCGGCCAGGCGTTCCCGGACGCGGTCCACCAGTGACGACGTCACGCCGCCTCCCCCGGCTGTTGGCGCAGCACCGTGAGGACGCGACGGGCGGCCACGGCCAGCGGTGACCGGCTCCGCAGACTGCGGCCGAGCCCGCCCCGCTCCAGGGCACCGTCGAGGTTGGTCTCCGCGCGCATGGCCGCCAGCAGCGGCAATCCGAGAATCGTCGCCATCTCGGCGGCACGGAGCCCTCCGGGCGCCGGGCCCCGGACGACCAGACCGACATTCGGGTTGACCGCCGTCACCCAGTCGGCGACGACCCGGGTCGCCGCACAGGCGCGCAGCTCGGCCGGCGCCACCACGACCACCAGATCCGCTGCGGCCAGCACGGTCTCGGCCGCCGGTGACGACTGCCGCGGCACGTCGCAGACGACGGTCGCGCCGGCTCGGCTCCCGGCCTCGACGACGGCCGCGAGCGCCGTCGGCCGCAACTCGACGCCGGTACGGCCCGTCGACAGCACGACCATCCCGCGCCGGCGCGGGAGCGCATCGCGCAGCGCCGGATAGCTCAGCCGTCCCCCGGCTGCCGCCAGGTCGGGCCAGCGCAGGCCGGCATCACACTCGGCGCCGAGCGCGAGATCGATGCCGCCGCCCCAGGCGTCGACATCGACGAGCAGGCACTCCCGGTTCGGTTCACCCGCGGCCTGCGCCAACGCGATCGCGAAGACGGATGCGCCGCCGCCGCCACGTCCGCCGATCACCGCGACCACGGCGCCGCGGCACCCGTCGGATTCGCCGGCCGCGGCCTCCGACAGGACGCCGACCAGGCCCGACTCCTGGCCGGGAAGGGTGATGACCTCCTGCGCACCGATCGCCATCGCGGCCTCGAACTCACGAGTGCCCGGCGCATCGGTGGCGATCAGCACCACGGCGGGCCGTCGCGGCAGCCCGAGCTCGCGACAGCGCCAGGCCGCCGCGACGTCGAGTAGCACTGCCGCCGCACCGACCCACGCCTTCCGGCCGGAGGGCTCTGCCGCGTACACGACCCTGATGCCCGCCGCCGCGGCGATGCGCTCGATCTCGTCGCGCAGTCCCGCGTCGGCGATCAAGGCCAGTGCCCCGTTCGTTGTCATGCGTCAACCGTGATCCGCGTCAGGCCGCGGCACCAGAGCCCGCACGCAGAATGTGGATAGATCGCAAACTGTGGACAACTTTATTGACGGAGTCGTGAGAATGTCGTTCCGCAACTTTTCCGTGGACGCACCGCGACACTCGACGGACCAGGGTCACGACACCTACGCCACGCGGGGAAAACAGCAATCGGGCGCCGGCTGAAACGCGGCGAAGAGGCCATGCCTCGAGGAATTTGACCTACCCCGAAAAAGGGACGACCCCCGCCAGGGGGGGAGGAGGCGGAGGTCGTCGTGGATCAGCCCCGGGGGGTCGGGCTGATGCACACCCAGCGCTGGCCGGGTAATGCCCACTATACACACGTCAACAGGGCTGTGCGCAACTGTTGATTGTCTGTGAAAGGCGCGTGTCAGCACGTCAATCGCCGCGATGGTCGCCCCACGGGCGACCGACACAGCGACACCGCCGCCCACCCGGCACCCGCGTTCCGGAGCATATGCTGGGAGCCGTGACCGCATCCGAACCGGCCGCCCAGGCCGCGGCCGCGCCGCGTCAGGAGGCCGAGTCGAGCGCTCCGGTGCGCACCGCAGCCTTCTTCGATCTCGACAAAACGGTGATCGCCAAGTCCAGCACCCTCGCTTTTAGCAAACCTTTTTTCAACCAGGGACTACTGAACCGGCAAGCCGTCCTCAAGTCCACCTACGCACAGTTTCTGTTCCTGATGTCCGGCGCCGACCACGATCAGATGGACCGCATGCGGTCCTACCTGACCAACATGTGCACCGGCTGGGACGTCGAACAGGTCAAGTCGATCGTCGCCGAGACGCTGCACGACATCGTCGACCCGCTGGTCTTCGCCGAGGCCGCCAACCTGATCGCCGACCACAAGCTGTGCGGCCGCGACGTCGTGGTGGTCTCGGCATCCGGCGAGGAGATCGTGGCGCCCATCGCCCGCGAACTCGGCGCCGATCATTCGATGGCCACGCGCATGGTGGTCGAGGACGGCAAGTACACCGGCGACGTCGACTTCTACTGCTTCGCCGAGGGCAAGGTCGAGGCGATCGAGGAACTCGCGGCCCGCGAGGGCTACGCGCTCGAGCACTGCTACGCCTACTCGGACTCCATCACCGATCTGCCGATGCTCGAGGCCGTCGGCCACCCGGCGGTGGTGAACCCGGATCGCGCCCTGCGCAAGGAGGCCGCCGCCCGCGGCTGGCCGGTACTGACCTTCACCCGCCCGGTCTCGCTGCGGGACCGGCTGCCGGCGCCGTCGGGCGCCGCGGTGGCCACCACCCTGGCCGTCGGCGCCAGCGCTCTCGCGGCCGGCGCCGTGACGTACTCGCTGCTCCGTCGACTGAACTTCTGAAAGCTACTGACGAGTTGCTGAGGCCCCCTCAATAACAATCACAAATCGCCGGTGATTGACCCTTGATGTGACTGCGGTCACGTAGTACAAAGGAAGCACGGAAGCCCCCGAGGCCAAGACCGAACCGGAAGAGAAGGTTCGACCTCCCGAGGCGGGCATCCCAGCACGGAATACCGGCACCCACGCGGAGCACATACCGCGACAATGGTAAAAGCGTTGTGGGCCTGCGTAATTGCGAAGAGCGAACGGCTAAGAGGACCCCTTGGGTGGGGTTGTAGTCGCAGCGCATTGCAGGGACGCCGAGGCCACCCACACAACCCGACAAGCACGCTTGGTAACCGGGGTTCCGTGCTAGCGGGCGGCGAGCCGAGTCAGATGCCCTCTGACGACGGAGCGCCGCCCGCTTTTATGTGTCCGTCTTTGCTGGAGAGGGTCTCAGACGGCCCGCTACTTGGCGGAAGCCTGCGCGATCGACAGCGCCTCACGCGCCCCGGCATGCAGGGCACGACTGCTGGAGATCAACCAGGCCGTCAGCCCGTCGGCCGTGCCCGACGCGAAGCCCCGTGCCGTGGCACGGTATTCGCCGACCTGACGCATCCAATACATCTCGGGAACGCCGAGGCCGTGCGGATCGAGTCCACTGGACATGGTGATCAATCGGGACACCGCCCGCGCCACCACACCGTCGGCCACTCCGAATGGAGCCAGGCTCAGTAGTTCGCCGTGAGCGACGGCCGCGAGCACCGTCGCGGGCACCCGGCTCCCACCACTCACGATCTCGCCGAGCAGCTCCAGCCGCCGACCCACGTCCGGATCGTCGGTGCGGGGCCGGCCGAGCTGGTCCGGATCCGTCAGATCCGCGGCCGCCAGCGAGTGCAGGCGGGCGATCGCCTGCAGCGGCGCCCGCTGCCAGACGCCGACGAGCGCGGTCGAGCCACCTTCGAGCGCCTCGGCCACCCGTAGCGCGCCGGCGAGCACCGCGTCGGCGCGCTCACCTTTGGCCGGTGCCTCGCCGTCCTTACTGAAACTCAGGGATCCGCCGTCCAGCACCGAGGACGCCCGCGCGGCCCGCATCGATGCCTCGGCCGCGGTGGCCGGCCAACCGCGCAGATTCACCTTGTGCCGGTGGGCCCGGCCGAGCGCTTCACGCGCCTCGTCTCCGGCCTCGGCCACGCCGGGCAGTTCGGCCAGGGGAGCCAGCGGGTCAGGTGCAGCCACGTCCGCACACGGTAATGCCACCGGGTGGTCACCTCCAACGTCACGGTGGCGAGCCACCTCCAACGTCACGGTGGCGAGCCACCTCCAACGTCACGGTGGCGAGCCACCTCCAACGTCATTGCAACCTGCCAGTGACTACGCTCACAACCATGACACAAGACACCGCTGTGCCACAGGCTTACCCGCCGCCTGCCGAGTTCGCCGCGCAGGCCAATGCCACTGCCGCGCTGTATCAAGAGGCCGACGCCGATCGCCTGGATTTCTGGCGCCGCCAGGGTGAGCGGTTGTCGTGGGCGACCCCGTTCACCGAGGTGCTCGACTGGTCCAATGCGCCGTTCGCCAAGTGGTTCGGCGACGGCAAGCTCAACGTCGCCTACAACTGCGTCGACCGCCACGTCGAGGCCGGCAACGGTGACCGCGTCGCGATCCACTGGGAAGGCGAGCCCGTCGGCGACGCCCGCGACATCACCTACGCCCAGCTCAAAGACGAGGTCAGCAAGGCCGCCAATGCCCTGACCGCCCTGGGTCTGAACGCCGGCGACCGCGTCGCCATCTACATGCCGATGGTGCCCGAGGCCATCGTCGCGATGCTGGCCTGCGCCCGCCTCGGTGTCATGCACTCGGTCGTTTTCGCCGGTTTCTCGGCCACCGCGCTGGCCGCCCGCGTCGAGGACGCCCAGGCCAAGCTCGTCATCACCACCGACGGGCAGTACCGCCGCGGCCAGGCGGCCTCGCTCAAGTCCGCGGTCGACGAAGCCGTCACCGGCCAGCCGAGCGTCGAGCACGTCCTGGTGGTCAAGCGCACCGGCATCGACGTCGACTGGACCGGCGGCCGCGACGTCTGGTGGCACGAGATCGTCGACGCACAGTCCACCGAGCACGCCCCCGCGGCATTCGACGCCGAGCAGCCGCTGTTCCTGCTCTACACCTCCGGCACCACCGGCAAGCCCAAGGGCATCGTGCACACCAGCGGCGGCTACCTGACCCAGGCGTCCTACAGCCACCACAACGTCTTCGACATCAAGGCCGACGACGTCTACTGGTGCACCGCCGACATCGGCTGGGTCACCGGGCACACCTACATCGTCTACGGCCCGCTGGCCAACGGCGTCACGCAGGTGGTGTACGAAGGCACCCCCACCTCGCCGAACGAGCACCGGCACTTCGACATCATCGAAAAGTACGGCGTCACCATTTATTACACGGCGCCGACGCTCATCCGCACCTTCATGAAGCTGGGCCACCAGATCCCCGCGGCGCACAACCTGTCCAGCCTGCGGGTGCTCGGCTCGGTCGGCGAGCCCATCAACCCCGAGGCCTGGCGCTGGTACCGCGAACACATCGGCGCGGGCACCACACCCATCGTGGACACCTGGTGGCAGACCGAGACCGGCGCCATCATGATCTCCCCGCTGCCCGGCGTCACCGCCGCCAAGCCCGGCTCGGCCATGACCCCGCTGCCCGGCATCAGCGCCAAGATCGTCGACGACGACGGCAACGAACTGGTCCCCGGCGCCGACGAAGAAGAACACGTCACCGGCTACCTCGTGCTCGACAAGCCGTGGCCGTCGATGCTGCGCGGCATCTGGGGCGACGACGAACGCTTCAAGGACACCTACTGGTCCCGTTTCGCCGAACAGGGCTGGTACTTCGCCGGTGACGGCGCCCGCTACGACGCCGACGGCAACATCTGGGTCCTGGGCCGCATCGACGACGTCATGAACATCTCCGGCCACCGCATCTCCACCGCCGAGGTCGAATCCGCCCTCGTCGGGCACTCCGGTGTGGCCGAAGCCGCCGTCGTCGGCGCCACCGACGCCACCACCGGCCAGGCCATCTGCGCGTTCGTCATCCTCAAGGCCTCCGCGCACGGCGGCTCCGAGAACATCGTCGAAGAACTGCGGGCCCAGGTCGCCACCGAGATCTCCCCCATCGCCAAGCCGCGCGAGATCCACATCGTGCCCGAACTGCCCAAGACCCGTAGCGGCAAAATCATGCGCCGCCTGCTGCGCGACGTCGCCGAAGGCCGCGACCTCGGGGACACCTCGACCCTCGTCGACCCCAGCGTCTTCGAGGCCATCCGCGCCAGCAAGTAGGGCAGCCAGCAGGGCCAGGCCGGCTCAGGCGATGGGCACGTAACCCGCGCCGGGCCGGCTCTTGGCGTCGAGATCGGCGATCACCGCGTTGATCGACACCGTCACGGCCGGGGTGTGCAGCGGCACGTACTTGACGACGCACGTCGGCAGGTCGTCGCTGAACGCGCCGTGGATCATGCCGACCAGTTTGTTGTTGACGGTGACGGGCGCGCCCGAATCGCCCGGCTGGCCACACACCTGGTCCACGATGGTGCCCGGGTCCTGCCCGGGGCCCCAAGTGACACCGCAGGTGTAGCCGGTGGTGCGGCCCAGCTTGCACGCCACCTGGCCGAAGGCCGGGTCCGGGCCGATGCCGTCGATCTGGAAGCCGTTGACGTTGTTGAGGGGCTGCACCTTGGCCGGGTCGAACTCGATGACGGCGTAGTCCAGCGGCTGGCTGCCGGCCACCATGACTCCCAGCGTGCCGCGGTTCTCGGCGCCCTCGGCCGCCACCTCGTGGCCGGGACCGCCGCAGTGCGCCGACGTGAAGCCGACGAGCTTGCCGCGGTTGTCATGCCCGATGGTGGTCAGGGTGCAGAACGTGTCACCGTCGACGACGATGCCGGAGCCACCGCCCAGCGGCACCGGTGCGTCCGCGTGGGCCGGCACCCCGACCGACGTGATGACCAGAGCAATGGCCATCCCACACATCGAAGCAAACCCGGGTGCCAAACGCATCGGGGCAGTGTATCGCTGGGCCGGATCGTTAAGCGGCGCCCCACGTGGCAACATATGCCAGGACTACACCGACGCCGGGAGGACGTGTTCGTGAGCAATGGCGATCGCAAGAATGGCCCCGTTCCAGCCACGGTGACCTCGATCCCGCTGGTGGATCCGCATGCGCCCAAGGCCGATCCGTCGATCGGCGATCTGGTCAAGGAAGCCACCGCGCAGATGTCGACGCTGGTGCGCGCCGAGGTCGAGCTGGCGCGCGCCGAGATCACCGCCGACGTGAAGAAGGGCCTGACCGGCAGCGTCCTGTTCATCGCCGCCCTCGTCGTGCTCTTCTATTCGACGTTCTTCTTTTTCTTCTTCCTCGGTTCGCTGCTGGAGCTGTGGCTGCCGGCCTGGGCGTCGTATCTCATCGTCTTCGCGCTGATGGTGCTGACGACCGGTGCGCTCGCCTTCCTGGGCTTCCTCAAGGTCCGCAAGATCCGCGGCCCGCGGGACACCATCGCCACGGTCAAGGAGGCCAAGGTGGCGCTGACACCGGGCCACGACAAGCCGTCGAGCCAAGCCTCCATTCGCACGGCTTCTAGCGACACCTCAGGCTGGTAGTGCCGCCACCTGATCCGTCGGTCGTCCGGATCGACGGTCCGTGGCGACACCTCCAGGTGCACGCGAACGGGATCCGCTTCCACGTCGTGGAGGCCGAGGGCTCGGAGCCCGAAGACCGGAACGCGGACGGTTCCTCCAACGCCGAGCGTCCCCTGGTGATCCTGCTGCACGGGTTCGCCTCGTTCTGGTACTCGTGGCGGCATCAGTTGCGCGACCTGCGCGGCGCCCGTGTGGTCGCGGTCGACCTGCGCGGCTACGGCGGCAGCGACAAACCGCCGACCGGCTACGACGGCTGGACGCTGGCCGGCGACACCGCGGGCCTGGTGCGCGCGCTGGGACACCACTCCGCCGTACTGGTGGGGCACGCCGACGGCGGCCTGGTCTGCTGGGCGACGGCGATGCTGCATCCGCGGGTGGTCCGGGGTATCGCGCTGGTGA
The DNA here is from genome assembly GCF_000383495.1 of Mycobacterium sp. 360MFTsu5.1. Classification (NCBI taxonomy): domain Bacteria; kingdom Bacillati; phylum Actinomycetota; class Actinomycetes; order Mycobacteriales; family Mycobacteriaceae; genus Mycobacterium; species Mycobacterium sp. 360MFTsu5.1. Next base: position 395,312 of record NZ_KB911465.1, read on the forward strand.
GTTCACCGCATCCGGTGGCGCTGCGGTCCTCGACGCTGACCGACAAGGGCCAGCGCGCGGCCCTGCTGCCGGCGATGCTGCGCAACCAGGTGCCGTGGTGGCCCGAGCATGTCCTGACCCGCCGCGGCGGTGTCGCCGTCGAGCAGCTCGTCCGCAGCCGGGCCGGCGCCGCCTGGCCTGCGACGGCGGATTTCGCCCAGACGGCCGCGCACCTGCGCACCGCGATCCAGATTCCGTCGGCCGCGCATTCGGCGCTCGAATACCAGCGGTGGGCGGCGCGCAGTCAGGTCCGCGGTGAAGGCCGGCGCTTCATGCGCGCGATGAAACAGCGCACCGCGGTGCCGGTCCTGCACCTGCACGGCACCGCTGATCCGTACGTGCTCGACGACCCGGTCCGCCGGACCCAGCGCTACGCCCCGCAGACCCGCTTCGTGTCCATCCCCGGCGCAGGGCATTTCGCGCACGAGGAGCAGCCGTCGACCGTCACCTCGGAGCTGTCGACGTTCCTGCACCAGCTACCCGGCTGAGATGCACTTCCCGGTCGGCACCGCTTCGGAGTTGTCGACCTTGGCCATCTGCTTGGCCACCTCGTCGGCCGTGAGGACGAAGCCCGTGTCGGCGTCGTCGACCGCGGCGCCGAACACGACACCGAGCACCTTGCCGCTGCCGTCGATCAGCGGCCCACCCGAATTGCCTTGGCGGACATTGCCTCTGATGGTGTAGACCTCACGCGTGACGGTCGTGGAGTGGTAGATGTCGGGGCCGTTGAGCTTGATGACCTCGCGGATGCGCGCCGGGGTCGCGGCGAACTCGCCGCCGCCCGGGTAGCCCATGACGACCGCGCCGGTCCCGGTCTGCGCCTCCTGCATGTCGAACTTCAGGGGCGCCGCGGGCAGGTCGGGGGCGTCGAGAATCGAGATGTCGGCCTCGGGGTCGTACGACACGACCTTGGCGTCGTAGCTCTTGTCGTCGACCTGGACGGTGACGCTGTTGGAGCCGGCCACCACGTGCGCGTTGGACATCACCCGGCCGGGCGCCACCACGAAGCCGGTGCCCTCGAGCACCTTCTGGCAGCTCTGCGCGACACCGCGGATCTTCACGACGCTGCCCTTGGCGGCGGCCACCGCCGGATCGGCGACGAGCGCGGGGTCAGGTGCCGAGACGCTGACGATCGGGGTGCGGCCGAACGGCTGCAGCACCGACGGCAGGCCCGAGGTGTTCAGCAGTGCCGAGAGCCGCGTGGGCACGCGCTTGAGCCAGGCCGGCGCGAGGTCGTTGACCTCGGACAGCACGCGCGAACCGTTCACCGCCGCAGCCAGGTTCGGCTGATCGGACGACGTCAGCGGCGTGGCCAGCAGCCAGGCGGCGACCAGGACCGCGACAAGTTGCAGGGCCATGCCGACGACCGAGTCGAAGCCGCGCACCACTTCGTTGCGCATGGCGCCACGGACGGCGCGGCCCAGCACCACACCGGCGATCTCGCCGACCACGACCAGGCCCAGGATCAGGAACAGGGCGATGAAGAGCTTGCTGCGGGCGCCGTCGACGTGCGCCACCACATGCGGCGCCAGCAGGACACCGGCCACCGCGCCGAGCACCACACCGAGAAAAGACAGCAGCGAGCCCAACGCCCCGGACCGCCAGCCCGAGACGGCGGCGACGAAGGCGACGGACAGAACGGCCAGATCCAGCCATTGTGAAGGTGTCATGGTTGATCCACACGGTAGCCGCTGGACTCGCCCAGCAGCGCCATTGCCGCGTCCAGTTCCTCGACGACGTCGGTGTTCCAGGGCTTGGCCCAGCCTGCGACGTCGAGCATCGCGGAGATCACCTGAGCGGTGAAGCCCCACACCAGCATCTGGTTGAGCAGAAAGGCCGGGCCGGCGAACCGCCGCGTGTTCTCTTTGCGGTACACCATCAACCGGTTCTCGGGATTGACGAAGGCGCGCACCGGAACCCGCGCGACGATCGCGGTCTCGGCCGGATCGACAGCGCGGACGTGGCCCGGGTCGGGCGAGTACGCGAGCACCGGGACGACGTGAAAACCCGAGGGCGGGATGAACATTCGGTCCAGCTCCGCCAGTATGTGCAGCCGGGAGGGATCGATCCCGGTCTCCTCGTTCGCCTCCCGCAGGGCGGTGCCGATCGGACCGTCGTCCCCCGGATCGGATGCGCCGCCGGGGAACGCCGCCTGCCCGGCGTGGTGCCGCAACGTCGACGCGCGGACGGTGACCAGCAGGTCGGCGTCGGGCGGCAGGGCACCGGCCGGTGCGTCGGGCGCGCCCGAGAACAACACCAGGACGGCGGCGTCGCGTTTGGTGCCGGTCAGCGTCGCGGTGGCGCCGGCAGCGGTGATGGCCGCCAGCACGCTCTTCGGCACCCGGCGCCGGTAGGCCTGCGGCAGGTCCTGTGCGTTGTCGACCAGGGGTTGCAGCCAGGCCGGGGCGGCCTGCGGGTTCAGCACGGTCACCCCGACACTCCTAACTGTGGGTTCACTGCACTGGCGATCTCATCGGCGCTGGTGAACGGCCGGGGCAGGACCTGAGCAACGCTACCGTCCGGGCGCAGCAGCACCGTCGCAGGCATGACGTTGGGCACGCGCAGCGCGGCCGCGATCAGACGCCGGCCGTCCTGCAGCATCGGCAGCTTGACGCCGAGGTCGGCCAGCCGCAGCAGCCCGGCGGTCTCGTTCTCGTCCTGGTGCACCGTCACCACGGTCACCCGGGTGCCCATGCGGCGCTGATACTCGGCGAGTGCGGGCAGTTCGTCGGCGCAGGGACCGCACCAGTAGGCCCACAGGTTCAGCACCACGGCCCGGCCGGCGACGGCCTTCGCGACGTCGACGGGCGTGCCGTCGGCCGCACAGTCGACCGTGATGCCCTGCAGGACTTGTGGTCCGGGGCCACCCTGCGGCGCCGGACAGGGCGGCAGGGCCGCCTTGGCCCGGGGCGCGGCGAGCGCGGCCGGGGTGTCGGCGTCACGATGAGCCCGGGCCTGGCCGGCCGGCTGGCCCGACGGCCCCGGACCCGACGGCTGCTCACCGAGCTGCCGCCACAGCGCCACCCCCAGCACGACGAAGACGGCCAGAACCACAACGGTCCAGCGGGCAGACCGACTCACTCGGTGATCCCGGCCAGCGCCAGCAGGTGCTCGGTCTCGGGTCCTCTGACCAGTGCCGCGGCGGTCGCCAGATCCGTCGGCCCGAGGCCGTAGGACGGGCAGTCGCGGGCCAGCACGCACACGCCGCAGGCCGGGGTCCGGGAATGGCAGACGCGGCGGCCGTGGAAGATCACGCGGTGCGACAGCAGGGTCCACTCCTTGCGCGGGATCAGTTCGCCGACGGCGTGTTCCACCTTGACCGGGTCCTCCTCGGCGGTCCAGCGCCAGCGGCGCACCAGCCGGCCGAAGTGGGTGTCCACCGTGATCCCCGGGATGTCGAAGGCGTTGCCCAGGATGACGTTGGCGGTCTTGCGGCCCACGCCGGGCAGTGTGACCAGCTCGTCCAGGGTGTCCGGCACCTCGCCGTCGAAGCGGGTGACCAGCTCCTGGCCCAGCCCCATGATCGACGTCGCCTTGTTGCGGTAGAAGCCGGTGGGCCGGATCAGCTCCTCGAGTTCGGTCCGGTTGGCCTGCGCATAGTCCAGCGCCGTCGGGTATTTGGCGAACAGCGCGGGCGTCGTGAGGTTCACCCTCTTGTCCGTGCACTGCGCCGACAGGATGGTGGCCACCGCCAACTCGAGCGGGTTGGTGAAATCCAGCTCGCAGTAGACGTGCGGGAAGGCCTGCGCGAGTTCACGATTCATTCGCCGAGCGCGCCGCACCAGACCCAGGTGGGTTTCGTTGTCGAATTTTGCGGTGGATCGTCGCGCAGGCACGCCGGTAAGCGTACTGAGAGAAGTCGGTAAGGATACTTTGACCGGCGTCGTTTCGTGATCACCCTGAGACATTCGGCGTGTTTACTTCTGCGTGTGTCCTGGTTGCTCGTGGTGTGCATTCCCGGGTTGCTCATGCTGGCAACCTTCGGGTTGAGCCGCCTGGAAGCGATGCTCGATACGTCCAAGGAGACGTACACCGCGGCCGACGTCAAAGCCTTTGTCGACAAGGTCAAGACGGCATGGTCGCAGCAGAGTGCACCCTCGGACACACTGCCGCACCGATCGGCGCCCCGATTCGAGGAACCTCGTGCACTGGCGGCCCCGTCGCCGACGCGCGACAACCCGCTCGGGGCCTTCGGTGAACCCGAATTACCCAGCCGCGCGTATGCCCACTATGCGAGCAATCCGCAATTTCGCGACACTCGCCATGCAAATCGTGTGTAGCGTGGCTGGTTGCGAAACGGCTTACCACTAGACTGACTTTGTTAACCAGTTCACTGGCTAGCTTGCGCGCGTTTTTTATCACTCACCAGCCTTAGGGAGCAACGTGGACGAGATCCTGGCGAGGGCCGGAATCTTCCAGGGTGTCGAGCCCACCGCGGTATCCGCACTGACCAAACAGCTGCAGCCTGTCGACTTTCCTCGCGGACACACCGTGTTCGCCGAAGGCGAGCCCGGCGACCGCCTCTACATCATCATCTCCGGCAAGGTGAAGATCGGCCGCCGGTCGCCCGACGGCCGTGAGAACCTGCTGACGATCATGGGTCCGTCGGACATGTTCGGTGAGCTGTCGATCTTCGACCCGGGCCCCCGGACGTCGAGCGCCATCACCATCACCGAGGTGCGCGCGGTCTCGATGGACCGCGAAGCGCTGCGGGCGTGGATCGCGGACCGCCCGGAGATCGCCGAGCAGCTGCTGCGCGTGCTCGCCCGCCGGTTGCGCCGCACCAACAACAACCTGGCCGACCTGATCTTCACCGACGTGCCCGGTCGTGTGGCCAAGCAGCTGCTGCAGCTGGCCCAGCGGTTCGGCACGCAGGAGGGCGGCGCCCTGCGCGTCACCCACGACCTGACGCAGGAAGAGATCGCCCAGCTGGTCGGCGCCTCCCGCGAAACCGTGAACAAGGCACTCGCCGACTTCGCGCACCGCGGCTGGATTCGCCTGGAAGGCAAGAGCGTGCTGATCTCCGACTCGGAGCGGCTGGCGCGCCGAGCTCGGTAGCAGTGACGCAGAGATGCCCCCGCACGCACAGCGTGTCGGGGGCATCTTGTATTCGTGGCGCTAGGCCGTCCGCAGGTAATCCAGCTGGGCCTGAACGGACTTCTCGGCGGCGTCCCACAGCTTCTGGTCGACGTCGGTGTAGACGTGCTCGACAACCTGCCGCGCCGACGCCTCGTCACCGAGCACCTGCAATGCGCCGCGCACCTGGTCGAGCCGTTCCTCCCGGTGCGCGAGGTACATGGCGGCCACCGCCGACAGATCCGGTAGATCGGGGCCGTGCCCCGGCAGGACCGTCCGTCCGCCCAGCCCCTGCAGGCGCCGCAGCGATTCCAGGTAGTCGCGCAGGCTGCCGTCCTCGTTGTCGATGACGGTGGTGCCACGGCCCAGCACGGTGTCAGCGGTCAGGACGGCATCGTCGACAACGAACGACAGCGAATCGGCGGTGTGCCCCGGCGTGGCCAGGACCCTGATCCGCAGCCCCGCGGCGTCGATCACCTCGCCGTCGGTGAGCGGTCCGCCCAGCCCGCGCAGAAAACCACTGCCGACCGAGCGCACCACCGCCCCCGTCAGCGCGACGAGCTTGTCGATGCCGCCGGTGTGGTCGTCGTGCTTGTGACTGATCAGCACCAGCGGGATCTTGCCCAGTGCCGCGATCCGCTCGAGGTGCGCATCGTCGTCGGGTCCCGGGTCGACGATGACCATCTCGTCACTACCGCGCCCGCGCAGCACCCAGGTGTTGGTGCCGTCGAGCGTCATGATCCCCGGGTTGTCGCACAGCAGTACCGAGGCCGATTCGGTTACCGGCCTCAGCACGCCGTACGCCGGATGGGTCATCCGACCTCGACGATCAACTCCACCTCGACCGGCGCGTTCAGAGGCAACTCCGAGACTCCGACCGCCGAGCGGGCGTGCGCGCCGGCGGGGCCGAACACCTCGCCCAGCAATTCGGACGCACCGTTGATCACCGCGGGCTGGCCGTTGAAGCCCGGCGCCGAGGCGACGAAGCCGACGACCTTGACGATCCGCACCACCGAGTCGATGCCGACCAGCGCGTGCACGGCGGCCAGCGCGTTGAGACCGCAGAGCCGGGCCAGGGCCTTGCCGTCTTCGGCACTGACCTCGCCGCCGACCTTGCCCTCGGCCAGCAGACTGCCGGCCTGCATCGGCAGCTGTCCCGAGGTGTAGACGAGGTTTCCGGTCCGGACCGCGGGAACGTAAGCGGCAAGGGGCGCAACGACTTCCGGCAGCTCGATGCCGAGCTCGACCAACCGGTCCGAGACGCTCACTTCGGCCGCTTCAGGTACGCGACGTGCTGCTCACCGCTCGGGTTGGCCAACACCGACACCAGCTCCCACCCGTCCTGGCCCCACTGGTCCAGGATCTGCTTGGTGGCGTGGATCAGCAACGGGACGGTGGCGTACTCCCACCGGGTCGGTTCGCTCATGCCGCCGAGCTTATCGGCCGAGGGGTACCGCATGGTTAACATGCTGGGGTGACCTCCGAATCGACGGGCCAAACCCATACCGGTTGGCCCGCGCGCCTGGACCAGGCGCGCCTCCATTTCGTCACCGGCAAGGGCGGTACCGGCAAAACCACCGTCGCTGCCGCGCTGGCGCTGGCGCTGGCCGCAGGCGGCCGCAGCGTCCTGCTGGTCGAGGTCGAGGGGCGGCAGGGCATCGCCCAGCTTTTCGACGTGCCACCGCTGCCGTACGGGGAGCAGAAGATCGCCACCGCCGAGGGCGGTGGGCTGGTCAACGCGCTGGCCATCGACACCGAGGCCGCGTTCCTGGAATACCTGGACATGTTCTACAACCTCGGCATCGCCGGCCGCGCCATGAAGCGCATCGGCGCGGTCGAGTTCGCCACCACGATCGCGCCCGGCCTGCGTGACGTCCTGCTCACCGGCAAGATCAAAGAGGTCGTCGTCCGCAACGGCAAAACCGCCAAGGAACTGAAGGGACAGCGGCCCTACGACGCCGTCGTGGTCGACGCCCCGCCGACGGGCCGTATCTCGCGCTTCCTCGACGTCACCAAGGCCGTCTCGGATCTCGCCAAGGGCGGGCCGGTGCACTCCCAGGCCGACGGCGTCGTGAAGCTGCTGCACTCGGAGCTCACCGCCATCCACCTGGTCACGCTGCTGGAGGCGCTGCCCGTGCAGGAGACGCTGGAGGCCATCGAGGAACTACGGGAGCTGGAGCTGCCGATTGGCAGCGTCATCGTCAACCGCAACATCCCGGCCTACCTGTCGCAGGACGATCTGGCGAAGGCCGCCGAGGGCGTCGTCGACGCCGACGCGGTACGCGCGGGACTGGCCGACGCGGGAATCACGTTGTCCGACACCGACTTCGCCGGACTGCTGACCGAGACCATCCAGCACGCGACGCGCATGATGGCGCGCGCCGAGAGCGCCGAGGCGCTCGACGCCCTCGAAGTGCCCCGCCTCGAACTGCCCGCCCTGCCCGACGGGGTCGACCTGGGCAGCCTGTACGAACTCGCCGAAGCACTCGAGCAGCAAGGGGTTGGCACCAAATGAGCGGCAAACCCTTGAAGCTCGACATGCACGCGATCCTGTCGGACACCGCCAACCGCGTAGTGGTGTGCTGCGGCGCGGGCGGCGTCGGCAAGACCACCACGGCCGCCGCGATGGCGCTGCGGGCCGCCGAGTACGGCCGCACCGTCGTGGTGCTGACGATCGACCCGGCCAAGCGCCTGGCGCAGGCCCTCGGCATCAAGGACCTCGGCAACACCCCGCAGCGGGTGCCGCTGGCTCCGGAGGTACCGGGCGAGCTCTACGCGATGATGCTGGACATGCGCCGCACCTTCGACGAGATGGTGGTGCAGTACTCCGGCGAGGACCGCGCCGACGCGATCTTGGAGAACCAGTTCTACCAAACCGTCGCGACGTCGCTCTCGGGCACGCAGGAGTACATGGCGATGGAGAAGCTCGGCCAGCTGCTGGCCGAGGACAAGTGGGATCTGGTCGTCGTCGACACCCCGCCGTCGCGCAACGCGCTGGACTTCCTGGACGCCCCGAAGCGCCTCGGCAACTTCATGGACAGCCGTCTGTGGAAGCTCCTGCTCGGACCGGGCCGCGGCATCGGCCGCCTCGTCACCGGCGCCATGGGCCTGGCGATGAAGGCACTGTCCACCGTGCTGGGTTCGCAGATGCTCTCCGACGCAGCCAGTTTCGTCCAGTCGCTGGACTCGACGTTCGGCGGTTTCCGGGAGAAGGCCGACCGCACGTACGAACTGCTCAAGCGCCCTGGCACCCGGTTCGTCGTGGTCTCGGCCGCCGAGCCCGACGCGCTGCGCGAGGCGTCGTTCTTCGTCGACCGGCTGTCGCAGGAGCAGATGCCGCTGGCCGGCCTGATCCTCAACCGCACGCACCCCATGCTGTGCGACCTCACCGCCGATGCCGCCGACGAGGCGGCGGGCAAGCTGGAGAAGTCCGGCCAGGACGCCGACGCGCTGGCCGCGGCGACGCTGCGGATCCACGCGAACCGCACCGTCATCTCCAAGCGTGAGGTGCGGCTGCTGTCGCGGTTCACCGGGGCCAACCCGCACGTGGCATTGGTGGGCGTGCCGTCACTGCCGTTCGAGGTGTCAGACCTCGAGGCGCTGCGGGCCATCGCCGATCAGATCACCGGCGACATCGTCAAGGCGTAAGCCCGAACCCGAACAACGGAAGTCCGCAGAAAACTGCGGACTTCTGTTGTGTCAGAAGGAAAATCAGACCGCGTTGCGGTGCTTGCGCTGGGTCGCGAAGAACTCGGCCCAGGACACCACCTCGGGGTGCTGCTTGAGAAGGGCGCGGCGCTGACGCTCGGTCATGCCGCCCCACACGCCGAACTCGACGCGGTTGTCGAGGGCGTCGGCGCCGCACTCGACGATCACCGGGCAGTGCCGGCAGATGACTGCGGCCTTGCGCTGTGCGGCGCCCCGGACGAACAGCTCGTCGGGGTCGGCCTGCCGGCATCGGGCCTGCGAAACCCAGGCGATCCTGGCTTCGGCTTCAGGTTGGACCACACCCTGCATCGCGCCGTTTCCGGCCTTGGGAGCGATTGTCGCGCGAACTACTGGCTGTGTACCTGTCACCAGCGATCCCTTCGTCACACCGTCTCCCGACGGCCGAGTCCTCCCGAGTAGGTCGCTGATGCGATCTACGCCACATTGCGGCTAGTAGTGTTACCTAGATCGCATTGTGTGTTCAAGTTAGGTGGTCAGGGGCCTATTGCGCAATGGGTCTGGGGCCGCTTTTTTGGGACGTGTGTCCAAACGTTAATTTTTGCCCGTGTCGCAGCCACCTAGATGCCCTGGGGACGTGGTAATCGACCAGCACTCAGCTGCTGGCCACCACGGTCGCTAGGCTGTACCCCATGTCCGAGCGACCGCAGAACCGTCCGCCGACCGCGGTCACCGTCATCAAGTTGACGTGGTGCGTTCTGCTCGCCGCCGTGGTGCTTGCCGCGATGATGTTCCCGCTCATCGGGGGTGCCGGCCTGATGTCCAACCGGGCATCCGACGTCGTCGCCAACGGTTCGGCCCAGCTGGTCGAAGGTGATGCGCCCGCCGTATCCACCATGGTCGACGCCAAGGGCAACCCCATCGCGTGGCTGTATTCGCAGCGTCGCTTCGAGGTTCCGAGCGATCAGATCGCCAACACCATGAAGCTGGCCATCGTCTCGATCGAGGACAAACGGTTTGCCGAGCACAACGGGGTTGACTGGAAGGGCACGCTGACGGGCCTGTCGGGCTACATGTCCGGCTCCGCCGATACGCGTGGTGGATCGACCCTCGAGCAGCAGTACGTGAAGAACTACCAGCTGCTCGTGGTCGCGCAGAGCGACGCCGAACGGCGGGCCGCCATCGAGACCACCCCGGCACGCAAGCTGCGCGAAATCCGGATGGCGCTGACCCTGGACAAGACGTTCACCAAGTCCGAGATCCTGACGCGCTACCTGAACCTGGTGTCGTTCGGTAACGGCGCGTTCGGCATCCAGGACGCCGCCCAGACGTACTTCGGCATCAACGCCAACCAGCTGAACTGGCAGCAGGCCGCGCTGCTCGCCGGCATGGTGCAGTCGACCAGCGGACTGGATCCGTACGTCAACCCCGACGGCGCCCTGGCACGCCGAAACCTGGTGCTGGACACCATGATCCAGAACGTCCCCCAGGAAGCCGACGCCCTGCGCGCCGCCAAGGCCGAGCCGCTCGGCATCCTGCCGCAGCCCAACCAGCTGCCCCGCGGCTGCATCGCCGCCGGTGACCGCGCCTTCTTCTGCGACTACGTCCTCGACTATCTGTCGAAGGCCGGCATCAGCAAGGACCAGGTGGCCAAGGGCGGCTACCTGATCCGCACGACGATCGACCCCGACATCCAGAACTCGGTCAAGTCGTCGATCGACGGCATCGCGTCCCCGTCCATCGACGGCATCGCCAGCGTCATGAGCGTCATCCGCCCCGGCAAGGACAACCACCAGGTGGTGGCGATGGCCAGCAACCGGACCTACGGCCTGAACACCGCGGCCGGGGAAACCATGCAGCCACAACCGTTTTCGTTGGTCGGTGACGGCGCCGGCTCCATCTTCAAGCTGTTCACCACGGCCGCCGCCCTGGACATGGGCATGGGCATCAACGCGCAGCTGGACGTGCCCGGCCGGTTCGAGGCCAAGGGCCTGGGCAGTGGTGGCGCCAAGGGCTGCCCCAAGGACAAGTGGTGCGTCGAGAACGACGGCCGCTACCGGGGCAGCATGAACGTCACCGAAGCGCTGGCGTCGTCGCCGAACACCGGGTTCGCCAAACTCATCTCGCAGATCGGTGTCCCGCGGACCGTCGACATGGCGGTCAAGCTGGGGCTGCGGTCCTACGCCGCGCCGGGCACCGCCCGCCCGTACGACCCGAACAGCAACGAGAGCCTGGCCGACTTCATCAAGCGCCAGAACATCGGCTCGTTCACCCTGGGACCGTTCGAGGTCAACGCCCTCGAGCTGTCCAACGTCGCGGCGACGCTGGCGTCGGGCGGCACGTGGTGCCCGCCCAACCCGGTGGACAAGGTGTTCGACCGGCACGGCAACGAGGTCTCGGTGACCACCCAGACCTGCGAGCAGGCGGTCCCCGAGGGTCTGGCCAACACCCTCGCCAATGCGATGAACAAGGACGCCATCAGCGGCACCGGCGCCGCGGCCGCACAGTCGGTGGGCTGGACCTTGCCGGTATCGGGCAAGACCGGCACCACCGAGGCCCACCGGTCGTCGGCGTTCCTGGGCTTCACCAGTGCCTACGCCGCCGCCAACTACATCTACGACGACTCGCCCACCCCGTCCGACCTGTGCTCGTTCCCGCTGCGCCAGTGCGGCCGCGGTGATCTCTACGGCGGCCACGAGCCGGCCCGCACCTGGTTCACGGCGATGAAGCAGTTCACGCCACCCAACGTGGTGATGCCGCCGACCGACCCGCGCTATGTCGACGGCGGGCCGGGCTCGAAGGTGCCGAGCGTCGCGGGTATGGACCTCGACCTGGCGCAGAACCGCATCAAGGAAGCCGGCTTCCAGTTGTCGGCGCAGCCGTCGTGGGTCAACAGCACCGCGCCGTCGGGGCAGGTGGTCGGAACGTCGCCGTCGGGGCAGACCATCCCCGGCTCGATCATCACGATCCAGGTCAGCAATGGCATCGCGCCGCCGCCACCGCCGCCACCGCCAGTGGGAATTCCGGGCCTCGACGGCCTGCCGCCGGTGCAGATCGGGTCGACGGTCGTGGAGATTCCGGGCCTGCCGCCCATCACCGTGCCGGTCCTCGGTCCCCCGCCCCCATAGGCCCGGCCGAAACCTCAGAACGACCTAAGCCAACCCTGTGGGCTTTCTAACGATGACCAGCGACAACGGGCCAACTCTCGCGCTGAGCAAGTAGGCTGCCTGCATGTCTGCCATCGCCCGTAACGCAGCCGTCACCGTCGCCGGAACCCTGGCTGCGGGCCTCGCCTACGCGTCGCTCATCGAGCGCAACGCGTTCGTGGTCCGCGAGGTCACCATGCCGGTGCTGACGCCCGGCTCGTCGCCGCTGCGGGTGCTGCATCTGAGCGATCTGCACATGATGCCGGCGCAGCGTCGCAAGCAGGCGTGGCTGCGCGAGCTGGCCCGCTGGGAGCCCGACCTGGTGGTCAACACCGGCGACAACCTCTCGCACCCGAAGTCGGTGCCGGCCGTGGTGCAGGCGATGGGTGATCTGCTGGCGGTGCCCGGTGTGTTCGTGTTCGGCAGCAACGACTACTTCGCGCCGAAGCCGAAGAACCCCGCCAACTACCTGTTCAGCAAGCACAAGCGAATCACCGGGCGGCCGCTGCCGTGGCAGGACCTGCGCGCGGCGTTCACCGAGCGCGGCTGGCTGGACATGACCCACACGCGGCGCGAGATCGAAGTCAACGGGCAGCTCATCTCCGTCGCCGGGGTCGACGATCCGCACCTCAACCGCGACCGGTACGACACCATCGCCGGACGGCCCAACCCAGCGGCCAACCTGTCGCTGGGCGTCACCCACGCGCCGTACACCCGCGTGCTGGACCGCTTCGCCGACGACGGCTACCAGCTGGTGCTGGCCGGCCACACGCACGGCGGGCAGCTGTGCGTGCCGTTCTACGGCGCGCTGGTGACGAACTGCGACATCGACACCTCCCGGGTGAAGGGCCCGTCCCGCTGGGGTGCCCACACGCAGCTGCACGTGTCGGCCGGTCTGGGTACCTCGCCGTACACGCCGGTCCGCTTCTGCTGCCGGCCCGAGGTGACGCTGCTGACGCTGGTGGCCGCGCCCACCGGCGGTGGGCACACCGGTATCGGCGCCGACATGACGCAGCCGGCCGTCTCGGCACGGTGACCTCGCCGGTGGCGGAGCGCAGCGTCGACCGCGGCTGGGTCGACAACGCGGTGCGCCTCATCGAGGCCGACGCCCGGCGCAGCGCCGACACCCATCTCCTGCGCTATCCGTTGCCCGCTGCCTGGAGCGCGAGCGTCGACGTCCAGCTGTATCTGAAGGACGAGAGCACGCACATCACCGGCAGCCTCAAACACCGGCTGGCCCGGTCGCTGTTCCTGTACGGGTTGTGCAACGGCTGGATCGGTCCGCACACGACGGTCATCGAGGCGTCCTCCGGGTCCACCGCGGTGTCCGAGGCGTATTTCGCGGCGCTGCTGGGGCTGGAGTTCATCGCGGTGATGCCGTCGTCGACGAGCGCGGCCAAGATAGAACTCATCGAAAATCAGGGTGGCCGTTGCCATTTCGTCGAGCAGTCGTCACAGGTGTACGACGAGGCGGAGCGCCTGGCGCGCGAGACGGGCGGCCACTACCTGGATCAGTTCACCAACGCCGAGCGCGCCACCGACTGGCGGGGCAACAACAACATCGCGGAGTCGATCTTCTCGCAGCTGCGCGACGAGGCCCATCCGATTCCGGAGTGGATCGTGGTCGGTGCGGGCACCGGCGGCACCAGCGCCACGATCGGGCGGTTCCTGCGCTACCGGCGCCATGCCACCCGGCTCTGTGTGGTGGACCCGGAGAATTCGGCGTTCTATCCGTCGTGGGCCACAGGCGACCGGGAAGTGTTCACCGGGGCGTCGTCGCGCATCGAGGGCATCGGCCGGCCGCGGGTGGAGCCGTCGTTCCTGCCCGGCGTCGTGGACGCCATGGTGTGCGTGCCGGACGCGGCCTCAGTGGCCGCAGCGCGGCACGTGAGCAAGGTGCTGGGCCGACGAGTGGGGCCGTCCACGGGGACAAACATCTGGGGTGCGTTCGGGCTCCTGGCCGAGATGGTGGCGCAGGGCCGCAGTGGGTCGGTGGTGACGCTCCTCGCCGACAGCGGTGACCGCTACGCCGACACCTACTTCGACGACGCGTGGGTCAGCAGCCGCGGGCTGGACTCGGCCGACGCCGCAGCGGCGCTGGCGGAATTCGAGCGCTCCGGCCGCTGGGAGTGATCCTGACGGCCCAGCCAGGCCGCCCGGTAGTCAGAAGTCGCGAACAGCCACAGCGCCGCCAGACCGAAGAATCCGCAGTAGAGCAAGGCTCCCAATCCGGTCATGTTCGTTCCTCGCTTTCTGGCGTTCGGTTGCCGTTCATCAGAGTTACCCGTTTTAACGCACGTTGCGCAAAAATCCATCCCGTGAATGGACGTGATCTTCGCCGCTAACCCCGCCCACCAGCGGCTATCTCTCCCGGCTAGGGCCGTTTGGCTTCTGAGGGCACCCGTGCGATAGGCTGTCGAAGCTTCACGCGGGGTGTGGCGCAGCTTGGTAGCGCGCTTCGTTCGGGACGAAGAGGTCGTGGGTTCGAATCCCGCCACCCCGACAAGTGAGCAAGGCCCTGACCAGGGAAATCTGGTCGGGGCCTTCTTCTTTTCCGGGCTCGCCGTTCGGTTGCGGGCACCTGCCCAGCGACGAGGTCGGTCCGTGCCATCACCGGCGAATCCCGCCGGAAAAGTACGTGAGTGCAATCGTGACTACGAACTGCCCGTGGTTACCGCGCTCAGGGACCCCTGCCGCCCGAAATAAGTACCTGGGTTCAATCAGCGGAGCCGCATGCGCCTGATGGTTGACGCTACGCACTCCTCCGGCCCACTCCGACCGAGTGACCCATGCGCAGCTCGTCACCACCGACGTCCCCGCCGCGACGTGATCACTCTCACGAGCCTCATATTGGGACATCAATGTCCCATTTTCGGCTAATCGTGCTACTTTTGACACATGGCTGAATTGAAATCGTTCGACTCTGGCGTGCGGTCGCGCACCCGGAAGGCGATTCTCGATGCCGCCACCGCCGTCCTGGCGACCAATCCCGCGGCGTCGCTGAGCGACATCGCCACCGCCGCGAACGTCGGCCGCAGCACCCTGCACCGGTACTTCCCCGAGCGGTCCGAGCTGATCCGCGCCGTCGCGCTGTACGTGCACGAGATGTGCAACGCCGCCATCGACAAGGCCGAGCCGGCCTGTGGTCCCCCACTCGCCGCGCTGCGCCGGGTGGTCGAATCCCAGCTGGACCTCGGACCCATCGTGCCCTTCGTCTACAACGAGCCGACCATCGTGGCTGATCCGGAGTTGTCCGCGATCCTCGATACCGGCGACGAGGCGATAGCCGAAGTGCTGGCGCGGGTTTCGGCACGACCGCAGACCAGCCCACCGGAGTGGCCGCGCCTGGTTTTCTGGGCCCTGCTCGACGCCGGATATGAGGCACTGCGCCGGAACATCGCGCCGCGGGTCGAGATCGTCGACGCCATCATGGCCAGCCTGACGGCCGGCACCATCACCCCGGATCAGTCCTGATCCCCACGAATCTGCTTTCATCTCAACAAGTTAGGTAGTTCTCATGTCCACCAGTCTCGTCACCAACGAGGTGACGAACCGGACCCCGCAACGCCATTGGTGGGCGCTGGCAGTGCTGATGCTGCCCGTGTTGCTCGTCTCCATCGACAACACGGTGCTGGCCTTCGCGCTGCCCCGCATCGCCGAAGACTTCCGCCCGTCGGCCGCCACCCAGTTGTGGCTCGTCGACATCTATTCACTGGTGCTGGCAACACTTTTGGTGACCATGGGCAGCCTCGGTGACCGGTTCGGCCGGCGCCGGCTGTTGCTCATCGGCGCCGTCGGGTTCGCCGTCATCTCGGCTGCCGCGGCATTCGCGCCCAGCGCCGGGTACCTGGTCGCCGCGCGCGCCGCACTCGCCGTGTTCGGCGCCATGCTGATGCCGTCGACGCTGTCACTGATCCGCAACATCTTCACCGAGGCCACGTCGCGCCGGCTCGCGATCGCCATCTGGGCGTCGTGCTTCGCGGCCGGCTCGGCCCTGGGCCCGATCGTCGGTGGCCTGCTGCTGCAGCACTTCCACTGGGGCGCGGTCTTCATGATCGCCGTGCCGATCCTGCTGCCGCTGCTGGTGCTGGCACCCAAGCTGGTGCCGGAATCGCGGGACCCGAACCCGGGCCCGATCGACGCGCTGAGCGTGCTGCTGTCACTGGTGGCCATGCTGCCGATCGTGTGGGCGATCAAGACCTCCGCACATGACGGCGTCTCGGCGGTGACGCTGGCGGCCGTCGCCCTGGGCGTCGCTGCGGGCGTCTGGTTCGTGCGTCGGCAGAACAGCAGTGCCACACCGATTCTCGACATGCGGCTGTTCCGAAACGGCCCGTTCACGGCGTCGATCCTGGCCAACTTCCTGTCGATGGTGGGCCTCATCGGGTTCCTGTTCTTCGTCTCGCAGCACCTGCAGCTGGTACTCGGACTGGCCCCGCTGACCGCCGCGCTGGTCATGTTGCCGGGAGCGGCGGCCTCGACCATCGCGGGCATCGCCGTCGTGCGGCTGACCAAGCGGTTCGCGCCGCAGACGCTGATGGTCACCGGTCTGCTCCTGGTGGCCGCCGGCTTCCTGCTCATCGTGCTGTTCCGTCACGACCTGACGATGGTCGGCGTCATCGCGTCGTTCACCGTGCTGGAGCTGGGTGTCGGTGTGTCGCAGACGATCTCGAACGACACCATCGTGGCGTCGGTGCCGCCGGAGAAGGCCGGCGCGGCGTCCGCGGTGTCGGAGACCGCCTATGAGCTGGGCGCGGTGATCGGCACCGCCGGGCTGGGCACCATGTTCACCGCGTTCTACCGCGCGAACGTCGAACTGCCCGGCGCCCTGTCACCCGCGCAGTCGGCCGACGCCGGCGAGAGCATCGGCGGCGCTATCTCGGTGGCCCGGACCCTGCCCGCCGAGCTCGGCAACCACCTGATGGAGTCGGCACGCGTCGCCTTCGATTCGGGGATCGGCGCCACTGCGGCAACCGCCGCGACGCTGGTTCTGATCGCCGCGGCGATCGTGGGCGCCGCCTTCCGCGCCCGGCAGTAAACCCTGAATGCACTGTGGCCCCATCGCCTTTCGGCGGTGGGGCCACAGTCGCGTAGGAGTTACTTGCTGCCGGATTCGCCCTTGGCCGCCTTCGGCGCCTTCGGAGCCTTGGTGGCGCCCTTGATGGCGCCTGCGATCGACTTCGCGACCTTGGACACGGGGTTCTGCGCCTTCTTGGTCTTGGGCGCGGTGTCCTTGGGCGTGGTCACGGTGTCGGCATCCTTGTTCGCACCCTTGGTGTCCGTCGCCTTGGTGTCGGCGGCCTTGGTCGCGTCCGTGGCGTCGGTGCCCTTCGCGTCGGCGCCCTTGGCATCGGCATCCTTGGCGTCCGCCGCCTTGGAGTCAGCGGCCTTGGTGTCAGCAGCCTTGGCGTCGGCGTCCTTGCTGGACGTGTCCTTCGCCGCGTCGGTCGGCGGTGCTGCCTCGGTCGAGGTCGCCGCGGTCGCCGTCGCTGCCTTCTTCGTCGTCGCCGTGTCGGTCGAACCGGCGGCAGAGGACTCCGTGGCCGTCTTCGTGGTCTCGGCCGCCGGCGCCGCTGCCAGAGCGGCAGTTGTCGTTGCGGCGACGGGGACGGTGACGCCGCCCGGTGCGTTCGGGTTCACGTTCAGCGCCGTGATGATCCGGTTGACGATGTACGGAACAGTGCCGGTCTCAAAATCGGTGACATTCTTCTGAATGTTTTGCACCAGGCTCACCACGTTGTTGAGCACGCCGTTGTAGATGGTGCCCGGATTCAGAGTGAGCACCGACTGCAGGATTCCCGTCACGCTCTTGACCACCTGCTGCACCACCGGCGTGGTTCCGAGGCACGAGCCGCAGCCGATTCCGACGGTCGAGATCGCCAGGCCGGCGACCAGAGCGGTCACCGAATCCAGCACCGCGGGCACCATGGCCTCCGCCACGGCCAACGGTTGCTGCAGGATGTTCTGCACCGGCCCGTTGATGCCGGTGATCAACTGCAGCCCGCCCGGGAGCAGACCACCCACCAGCGAGTCGATGGCGCCGTTGACGTTGAGCGTGCCGAGGTTCCCCAACACGTTGACGAGGGTGCCCGGCAACGCGCCACCGAGGGTGAACGTCGCGCCGGTGATGTTGCCGATCAACTGCATGCCCTGCTGCACGCCGTAGTTGGCGTCGAGCACCACCTGGCGCACCAGCGGGTTCACGCTGGTCTCCACCATGTAGCTGGTTTGCCCGACGGTCTCGGCCAGCGCGTTGTAGATGTTGCCCAGTGCCACGATCGGGTTGACCAATGCCGTCAGCTGCACATCGGAAACCTGCACGTGCGGAACGGCCGGCAGATGCGTTGGAGTCTGCGGCACCACCGGCGCCACAGCAATCACGCTCGCTCCTGCGAGGGCAATGCCCGCAGTGACATACGGCTTCATTGTGAGCTGCATTTGAGTCCTCCCAGTTATCGCGACACCCGTGTGGCGCAGAAATTTACCCCTAGTAGATAGGCATTTTTAACGAACCTACACATTTCCCAGCTAACCAAAATCGACCCGTCAGGAAATTGTCAACCTCGTTAGATTGCTACTCCAGCGGGCAAGTTAGCTGCGCTACCAATTCAGCAAATTGGTTGAGGAGAACCGCCCAAATCGCAGCCACTCACGTCACAGCGAGTTCACAGTATGGCGAGACCCACGTCACACCCGGCGGCAGCCGGGTCGAACAACATGCCACAAACCCGAGACGTCGAAGAATTGCAGTTTCAGCAAATTACGCTACGCATAACTTGCGCGCGCGTCAGTCATAGCCGCGGACGGCCTTCACGGGACGAACCCCAGCAAACCTGCGTCCACATACTGAGACGGTGCGTCGGTACTCGCTTGCGCGTACCGCTAACTCGCCCGTTCGGGTGGCCGCCGCCCGCCGCGTGTGACGGCGCCCGGCATGAGCAGGCCGGTGGCGGCGGTGATCAACGCGTCGTCAGTGACCGGGTCGGCATGGCCGGCAATGCCTGAGCGGAACAGTGCGGCACCTTCGATCAGCATGGTGACGATGCGGGCATTCGCGCGAGCGGTCTCCGGGGAGATTTCCGGACTCCGCGCGGAAATGAGCGCAGCAACATGGTCCTGATACGTGGCGTAGAAACCGCGAACCGCTTCGGCTATCGACACGTCGCGCGCCGCCAACGCCCATATCTCGGTATAGATCCGCACGAGTCGTTGGTTGCTGTGCTCGGCGAGCAGGGTTCGAACCAGCTCGGATACCGGCTGATCGAGCGACGACAACACCGGCGTGAGACGTTCCAGACTGCGTTCGAGAGTGCGATTCAACACGGCTGTGACCAGCTCACCGCGACTGGCGAAGTAGTACTGCAGATGCCCAAGCCGAACCTGCGCGGCGGCGGCGACCGCGCGCATGGTCAGTTCGCCCTGCCCTGATTCGACGAGCACCGCTTCGGCGACGTCGAGCAACTCAGCTCTGCGCTGCGCGCCCTTCGCGGTCCGGGCGGTGGGGCTGGTCTCGGTCGGCGGCTCGCTCACGCAGCGTGACCGGTTTGCTCGGCCTCGTCGATCTGCACCGCGACACCGCACGTCGCCAACATGGCCGGAACGGCGGCAGGCGTCGGTGTCTGCTCCGGGAAGCCGACGCCCGGGCGCACGGGGGCGCCGTCCAGCCCCAGGATCCGGTTTACTCCGAGAAGCGCGCCGACGGCGGTGAGGTGAGCCTGGCCGGCCGGATCCGTCACGACCGCGCTCCTGGTGAGCCCGCCGCGCGCCACGTCGACCCGGACCTGCGCGACGCCGCCCTCTCCCGGCGCGTACAGCAGTGACCGGCGCACGTCGGCGAAGCGTTCGCCGCGGCCCCACCGGAACAACCCCAGGCGCTTGACCGCGAGCAGCGCCGCGGTGGATGCGCCGGAGCTGAAGCCGATGCGCGTGGTGGCGGTGGTGGCACCGAGCGACAGCGGCAGCGTGAACTGCTCTGGCGTGTCGATGCGAGCCACCCGGGTGAGGTTGTCTCCGATATGGATTCGGCGGGTATCGCTGAGCGGCGCCACCGTCCGGCGGAACCCGTTCTCGATCACCTCGAAGTCCAGGCCGAGGCGATCCATGAACTCCACCGAATCGGCGCCGGCCCGGTCGCGCACATCCCAGCGGATCGCCACCTCGACACGGTCAGCGCCGCCGAGCTGATCGGCCAGGTGGGCCGCGACCAGACTGGTGACGCCACCCATCCAGGCCGACGACAGCAGCACTGGCGCGGTCGGGTGCAGCATCGAGGCGACGGTAGCCGCACGCTGCAACCGGTTGGTCCAGCGCGTGACGTCCACGAACGGGACGCCGCCCGCGATCGCCGCGCGCAGGACCCGGTCATCCGGATCGTTGACCAATCCGACCACCGCACGCACCCTGGTCCGGAACGCGGCGGGGTCCGCAAGGTCCCAGGCCCGCAGTTCCGCACCAGTTTCCGCGGCCAGCGCTCGACCGCGTGCCACGGTACGACCGGTGAGCAGTAGCGGCAGCGAAGGCGCCGCCATGCGCGCCACTTCGGCGCCTACTACCCCGTATCCACCCACGAGAAGGACTGGGCCCTGCGCATCGAAATTCAGCTCATCGGTCATTTTTTCAAAATAGGTCGTTTGACCTATTTTGGCAAGAGGCCTGCCTGCCGGCGGCGGGCGATCCCGCCGGCCACCGACGTCGCCACGACGGTCAGCAGCGCGCCGAGAATCAGCGCCGACGGCTCGCCGGGACTCAGCAGCTGCTGCTGGGTCCCCAACGTGGCGGCGGCCACCGGAACACCCAGCTGCGTGGCCGCCAGCACCGCGAGCGACAGCGGCTGCCCGAACAGCCGGCCACTGAGATGCGCCAGCACCGCCCCCACACCCAGCGCCACACCCAACCCGATCAGGTCCGGGTGCGCACCGAGTTCTCGCACCTGCAGCGATGCGCCGAGCCAGACGAAGAACAACGGTGCGAAGAACCCCTCGGTGATGCCGAACAACTGGCGCGCCAGCCGGCGCGGCTCGCCGATCGCCGACAGGCACAGGCCCAGCGCAAAACCCGCGAGCATGATCGACACGTGCGTCGACTTCGCCAGCGCAGCCAGGCCGAACAGCACGATCAGGCTGATCCTCAGCTCGAGCGCCAGGTGCCGGCTGTGCGAGTACTTGTGCATCCGCTTGAGCCACCCGCGTTTGGCTTCGTACCGCAGGAAGAAGTACAGGAGGACCGCGCACGCGGCGATCGCGAGGACGCCCACCGCCGCGCGCGGGGCACCGGCCGGATTGATGACCAACGGCAACAACACGATCGACGCGGCGTCGGCTATCGCGATCTGCGCGGTGACCGACAGCACCGGCGGTCCCGTCAACCCCAGGGACTGGATGACCGGCAGCGCCAGCGCCGCCGAGGACGACGCCATGAGGACCGCGTACAGCGGGGCGTGGCCCGTGCCGAACAGGTGGGCGATGACCGTGCCCAACGCCGCGGCGAACGCGCCCACCACGACCGCCCGCAACAGTGCTCGGGGGAGGTCACCCCGTAATGACTTGTCGCGCACCGGTACATGGGTCCCGACGATGAACATCACCAGCGCGAACCCGATGTCCGCGAGCAGCACGAACGTCGGGTTGTCCGCGTCGACGATGCCGAAACCGGTGCGGCCCACGACGATTCCGGCCGCAAGTTCGCCGACGATCAAGGGCACCCGCAGCTTCGGCACGGCCGCCAGCAGGGGCCCCACGAGGCCGATGACGGCCACCAGCGCCAGGGCATGGAATCCGAAGTCGCCCATCGTCAGCCGGCTGCCACCTGGGCCGGCTCGTCCAGCCACGTCATCGCCATCGCCACACCCTAAACGCGGCGGCTCCGGGGCGGGCGTGACGCAGCCAACTCCCAGCGGACTGTTGCAACCCGATAGTTTCCGATATATCGTTAATGCATCGGAGGCGCACAGAGCGCCTCCCGCCGAAAGAGAGAACACATCTATGGAAACCCCATTCACCCCACCCGGCCGCCCGTTCGACGGCGGCCCCTTCAATCGTCCCTCCCCCGGCGGTGGCTTCGGCTTCACGCCCGGCGACCGTTCGCCGTTCGTCGGTCCCGCCGACCGGCGCGCACGGCATGACGAACGCCGCGCAGCCCGTCGGGAGATGCGCGAACAGTTCCGCGACCACGTGCGGGATCACCGCGGCGAGGGCGGCTTCGGATTCGGACCGGGCTTCGGTCCAGGTTTCGGTTTCGGACCTGGCTTCGGCCCCGGCTTCGGTGCCGGCCCCTTCGGACCGGGCGGCCCCCGCGGACGCCGTCACGGTGGCCGCGGACGTGCCAGTGGTCGCAGCCGGCGCGGCGATGTCCGGGCCGCGATCCTCAAGCTGCTCAGCGAGCGGCCGATGCACGGCTACGAGATGACGCAGGAGATCGCCGCGCGCAGCGACGGTCTGTGGAAGCCCAGCCCGGGCTCGATCTACCCGACCCTGCAACTGCTGGAGGACGAGGGCCTCATCAAGCCCGCCGAAAGTCATGGCAGCAAAAAGACTTTCGAGCTGACGGAGGACGGCCGCACCGCCGCCGACGCGATCGAGACCGCCCCCTGGGAAGAGATCGCCGAAGGTGCCGACCCGGCCGCCTTGAACCTGCGCAACGCGCTCGGTCAATTGTTCGGCGCCGTCGCGCAGTCGGTGCACTCCGCGAATACCGAACAGCAGCAACGCATCCTGGACATCGTGAACAACGCCCGCCGCGAGATCTACCAGATTCTCGGCGAGTCCGACTAGCGTTAGCCTGGCTGCATGACGACGTACGCGCTCGGTCAGCACCAGGTCCACCGGATCGGATTCGGAGCCATGCAGCTGCCCGGGCCCGGCGTTTTCGGCCCACCACGTGACCACGACCAGGCGCTCGCCGTGTTGCGACGCGCGGTGGAACTCGGCGTCAACCACATCGACACCGCGCAGTTCTACGGCCCCGACGTGGCCAACCAGCTGATCCGCGAGGCCCTGCATCCCTATCCGCAGGGCCTCGCGCTGGTCAGCAAGGTCGGCGCCCGCCGGGACGACGCCGGCGGCTGGCTCCCTGCACAGCAGCCCGACGAACTGCGGTCCGCGATCGAGCAGAACCTGGAAACCCTCGGCACCGACCGGCTCGCGGCGGTGAACCTGCGGGTCATGGGACCCGATGGCGATCCCAGCGCGCCGGGCGAGGTCGACCGGGACCTGTTCGACCGTCAGCTCACCACCATGATCGCCGCGCGCGACGAGGGGCTGATCGGCGGCATCGGCCTCAGCAGCATCTCCCTCGGACACCTCGAGATCGCGCTGCAGCGCACCGACATCGTCTGTGTCCAGAACGCCTACAACCTCCTCGATCGGTCCTCTCAGCCGGTACTGGACGCCTGCACCGCGCGCGACATCGCGTTCGTCCCCTTCTTCCCGCTGGGATCGGCGTTCAATCCGGAGAACCCGGTGCTCGGGCACCCCGAAATCCGCAAGACGGCAAGCGAACTCGACCGGACACCGGCGCAGGTCGCGTTGGCCTGGACCCTGGCCGCGGCGCCCAACATGCTGCTGATCCCGGGCACGTCCTCCGTCACGCATCTCGAGGAGAACCTCGCGGTGGCCGACATCGAGGTGCCCGCCACGTTGACCGAGGCACTCGGATGAGCGCCGACATCGACCGCATGCCGCGCGGCGGTCCGCGCGCGTCATGCCTCGATCGCGCGCTCGAGACGGACCAGCCCGAATACCTCGACCGTGACGACGTCGACCCCGCGATCAAACGCAGTGTCGTGCGCGCGCTGGAGCTCACCGGCAACTGGTTCGGCCTCCACGAGCGCTTCGCCTACATCGTCATGGACGAAGTCGCCGACGTCCCCGATCCCCGCATCCTCGAACTGGGGGCCGGGCACGGGGGTCTGTCGAAGAAGGTGCTGGAGATGCACCCCACGGCAACGCTCACGGTCACCGATCTCGAGCCGGACTCGGTTGCGGCCATCACCGCGGGTGACCTGGGTTCCGATCCGCGCGCGACGGTGCGCGGCATGGACGCGACAGCCATCGACGCGGCCGACAGTGCTTATGCCCTGGCCGTTTTCGCGTTGTCGTTCCACCATCTGCCGCCGTCCGCCGCCGTCCAGGTGCTGGCCGAGGGCACCCGGGTGGCGGACAAGTTGCTCATCATCGACCTGCCCCGGCCACCGTCGCCCCTGCATCTCCTGCGGCTGGCCACCATGCTGCCGCTGGCCCCGTTCGTGCCATTCGTGCACGACGGCGTCATCAGCTCACTGCGGGCCTACAGTCCGGCTGCGCTGCGGGCGCTGGCCGACGCCGCCGGCGTCGACATTGAGTTGCGCGGCGGCGTGTGCACACCGCAGATCGCGGTCGCCACCCGACGTTAGATCTGCGGCCAATTCCGCGGCGTACTTTGGACCCATGACGGAATCCAACGAAGTGATGGACTGGGATAGCGCCTACCGGGAAGAGGGCGGATTCGATGGACCGCCGCCGTGGAACATCGGTGAACCCCAGCCGGAGTTGGCCGCGCTGATCGCGGCGGGCAAGGTCACCGGTGACGTGCTCGACGCGGGCTGTGGCCACGCGGAGCTGGCCCTCGCGCTGGCCGCGGCGGGACACAACGTGGTCGGTATCGAGCTCTCCCCCACCGCGGTCGCCGCCGCGAAACAGGCTGCCGCCGAACGGAACCTGACCAACGCGACATTCGTCCAGGACGACATCACGTCGTTCACCGGATTCGACGGCCGCTTCGACACCATCTTGGATTCCACGCTGTTCCACTCGCTTCCCGTGGAAGCCCGCGACGCCTACCAGCAGGCCGTGTTCCGCGCCGCCGCGCCGGGCGCCAAGTACTACATCCTGGTGTTCGCCAAGGGCGCGTTCCCCGCCGAGGCCGACCAGAAGCCCAACGAGGTCACCGAGGACGAACTGCGCGAGGCCGTCGGCAAGTACTGGGCCATCGACGAAATCCGCCCGGCCTTCATCCATGCCAACATGCCCGCGCGGCTGCCCAGCGGCCCCGACCAGCCCACCTTCGAGATGCCGCCCCACGCCCTCGACGAGAAGGGCCGCATGAAGATGCCGGCATTCCTGCTCACGGCGCACAAGGCCTGACGGTCAGGTCGACGCGGCGGTCAGCGCCCCGGCGAAGGACTCCAGTTCGTCTTCGGTGATGTCGACATGCGGCGAGACCCGCAGCACCGGAATCTTCATCTCGAACGGCGCCCGCTCGACGCCGGCCACGGTCGTGACGACGTGGTGTTCGGTAATCAGCTTGGTGCGCACGGAGTTCGGGTCGGCGCCACGCGTCGGCTCGAGCGTGGTGATGGCCGTCGGCTCATCGACATCCTCGACCACGCGCCATCCGGACAATCCGGCCAGCGCGGTGCGTGTCAGGCGTCCCACCTCGGCCAGCCGCGCCCGCACCAGTTCCGGACCGGCCACCAGATGTTCTTCGAGGGCCTTCGAAAAGGCTACGCGGGCAGCCACATTGGCCTCACCGAGGTCAAGCCGTTTCAGCACCGGCAGCGGTGTCCCCCATTCCGGCAAGGGAATGCGCGGCCGAAGCCGGTGCGACACAGACGAACTGATCGCCAGCACCCCGACGCCGCGCGGCCCGGCCAGCCATTTCCGCGACGACGCGTAGATGACGTCGGGAGCCACCGCGCAGTCCAGATGACCCAGCGCCTGTGCCGCGTCCACCGCCACCGGCACACCGATCGCATGACACGCCGCCACGAACTCCGACAATGGCTGGGCCACCCCGCGGTGGCTGCCGAGCGCCGTCAGATGGGCCAGCGCCGGCGGGTCACCCTGCATCAGCGCGACCGCCACTTCGACGTCGAGACGCCCCTGGCCGTCGACGGGCAGCTCGCGGACGGTGAATCCGTTGGCTTCCATCACCACCAGGTTGGGGCCGTATTCGCCCGGCAGACAGGCGACGGTCTTCTCGCCGTCCCAACTGCTGAGCAGGAGGTTGAGCGCATTGTTGGAACCCGTGGTGAACACCACGTCGCCGGCGGACATCCCGGTCAGCGTGGCCACCGCCGCCCGGCCGCCCTCCAACACGGGTTCTGCGGATTCGGCGGCGACATAACCGCCGACCTGCGCTTCCAGCCGGGCATGCTGGGCCGCCGCGTCGATGACGGCGAAGCTCTGCCGCGAGCAGGCGGCGTTGTCGAGATGCAGGCCCGCCGGTGTGGGCCGGGCAGCGCGCCACAGACGCGCGACGGCGGAGTCGGCCCCGGTCACGTCCGCAGGTCCGGCTTGACCGCCAGCGACAGCCCGAAGTCCCCGGCGGGGTCGGTCCACCAGTCGGTCTGCTGCAGCCCGGCGGCCGCCAACTCGGCGGCGACGCCCTCGGGGCGGAACTTGCACGACACCTCGGTCAACATCTCCTCACCCGCCTCGAACTCCACCGACAGATCCAGCTCACGTATCTGAATCCGTTGCGCGGCAACGGACCTCAGCCACATCTCGATACGCTCGTTTTCGGTGTTCCATCGTGCCACATGTTCGAAGCGGTCGAGATCGAAATCGGCATCCAGCTCCCGGTTCACCACCGCGAGGACGTTGCGGTTGAACTGCGCGGTGACCCCGGCGCTGTCGTCGTAGGCGGCCACCAGTCTGGCGATGTCCTTCACCAGGTCGGTGCCGAGCAGCAGCGTGTCGCCCGGCCGCATCGCCGCGGCCAGGCTGGCCAGGAACTCCGCGCGAGGGCCGGCCGTCAGGTTGCCGATCGTCGACCCGAGGAACACGATCAGCCGCCGGCCCACGACCGGCAACTCGCCCAGGTGCTGCTCGAAATCACCTCGCACGCCGCTGATCTCGACGCCGTCGTACTCGTCGGACAACTGGGTGAGCGCGGCGCTGAGCACGTTCTCGTCGACATCGAACGCCACGAACCGGCGCAGCGCCGCGGCGTCCCGGAACGCGTCGAGCAGGATGCGCGTCTTCTCCGACGTGCCACTGCCGAGCTCGACGAGGGTGTCCGCGCCGGAGGCCGCCACGATCGCGCCGGCCGCCTCGTGCAGGATGTGCGCCTCGGTGCGCGTCGGGTAGTACTCGGGCAGGCGGGTGATCTGATCGAACAGGTCACTGCCGACGGCATCGTAGAACCACTTGGGCGGCAACGATTTCGGCGACTGCGACAAGCCATCCCGGACATCACGCCGCAGCGCACGCGGCGCCCAGTCGGCGGCGAGATGGTTGGTCAGCAGCGGTGCCGTCTTGCTCGGTGTCATCGTGGTCCTCTTCTTCAGGTCAATGGTGTCAGTGCGACGCCGGCGGCCGTCACCTCGACGAGGTGACGGTCTGGGATGTCCTGCCAGTCCGGGTGGTCGTCGTAGGGCTCGCTGGCCAGCACCACCCCGTCGGGCCGGCGCAGTATCGACAGCGTGTCGCCCCACACGGTGGCCAGCATCCGGGATCCGTTGGCGGCCAGGATGTTCAGCCGTGCCGACGGATCGGACTCCCCGACCCGGCGCACGGTGTCTCCCAGGTTGTCCAGTCCCTCGGCGAAGATGTGGGCGGCCAGGATCGCGCTGTCGACCGTCGATTCCGCGGTCCGCGAGACCGGCAGCACCGCCCGGTCGACGACGCCGTTGTGCGACAACAGCCACTGGCCGTCGGTGAACGGCGCCGACGCCGACGGCTCGATCGGCATCCCGACGGTGGCCGACCGGACGGCGGCCACCACGCATCCACTGCGCAACGCCGGCGCCACCGACGCCAGCGACGCGTCACCCCACAGGGGGGCGGCGCTGCGCCAGCGGCGGGGTGTCTCACCGTCGAAGAAGCCGACGCCCCAACCGTCGGCGTTGAGCAACCCGTGCTTCTGCCGTCGGGGCGAATACGACTGCACCAGAAGCCCGTTCGCGGGTTCCAGGATCAGCGACGACACCGGGACCGGGTCGCCGAGCCAGCCCAGATGGCGACACATCAGCCGCGCTCCTCGTCACCCGACCAGGCCAGCCGCACACCGGAGAAGATCTGGCGGCGGATCGGGTGGTCCCAGTTACGGAAGCTGGGGCGCAGGATGTCGCCCGCCACCGCCCAGGAACCACCGCGCAGCACCCGGTAGTCCCCGCTGCCGGTGCCGTCGAAGAACGGCTGCGAATAGCGGTCGTAGATCATCGGCGTGAATCCCGGCCACGGCCGCAGCGGCGAGGTGGTCCACTCCCACACGTCGCCGAGCAGCTGCTCGACGCCGTAGGCCGAGGCTCCCTCCGGATAGGACCCCACCGGTGCCGGGCGCAGCGCATCCCCACCGAGATTTGCCCGGCTCGCATCGGGTTCGGCTGCACCCCAAGGGAATCGGCGCCGCACCCCGGCGACGGGATCCCAGGCACAGGCCTTCTCCCACTCCACTTCGGTGGGCAGTCGCGCGCCGGCCCAGGCGGCGTAGGCCTCGGCTTCGTAGAAGCTGACGTGCTGCACGGGCTCGTCGGGCGGCAGTTCCTCGACATGGCCGAACCGGACCCGCGTGGTGCCGTCGGCACTCCAGAACTGTGGCGCCACCAGGTCTGCCTGCTGCCGATGCGCCCAGCCGGCCGCCGACCACCATCGGGGCTGCCGATAGCCACCGTCGGCGATGAACTCGCGCCATTCGGCATTGGTGACCGGCACCCGGCCGATCCGGAACGACGGCACGTCGACGACATGCGCGGGGCCTTCGTTGTCGAGCGCGAAAGGTTCGTCGGCCTCGTCGACGCCGAGTACGAACGGTCCGCCGGGCACCAGCACCGAGGTACCGGCGACGCCGTCACGCCCCCGCGGCAGGACGGCGCCCGGCCCCAGCAGCGGCCGGCCGCTGCGCAGGTTCAGGGCCTGCAGCATGGTCTCGTCGTGCTGGTTCTCGTGGCTGATCACCAAGGCGAACGGGAACTGGGCACCGGCCTCGTCGGGCGCCCGGTCAAGGGCATCAAGGGCTTTGGACCGGATGGTGCGGCAGAAGGCGCGCGCATCGGTCGGCGGCAACAGCGGCAGGGACACCCGGCTGGCGCGCGAATGCACGAACGCGTCGTACAGGCTGTCCACGTCGGGCGGCAGCAGTCCGGGACGATTGAGGTCGCCGCCGCGCAGCAGCCACAGTTCTTCCTGCTGACCGATGTGCGCGAGGTCCCACACCAACGGGCTCATGAGCGGGTCGTACTGGCGCAGCAGTTCGGCGTCGTCGAACTCGACGAGGGCCAGAGTCCGGTCCCGGGCCCTGGTCAGCCCCCGGGCCAACAGCTCGCGCGTACTCACACCCCACCTTTCAGCCGGTCATCACATGCCAACCCGGTGATCGCCGAATCGATTCCGTGCGCGACGACCCGGTCCGCGAAATCATCGGCCGCGCTACGCCCTTGCCGCACCTGCCGCAGCAGCCGGTCCATCGAGCCCGCCACGTCTGGCGGCGCGACCTCGGCGGCCGCTTCCACACACTGCACCGCGGCCGCCTGCAGCCGCGGATCGGCCAGTCCCACCCGCGCCGCCTGATCCCATGCGGTGGCAACCGATTCCGTTGCTTCCCAGGCGATCTTCGACAGCCGGGCATCGTCCAGCAGCGTCACCAGGGTGAACACCACAGCGGGCCACAGCTCGTCGGACACGGCGTCGAGGTAGCGGATCTCCAGCCAGCGCCGCGGCCGAACCGGTGGGAACAGCGTCGTGAGGTGGTAGTCGAGGTCGGCCTCGGTGGGGCGGCGGCCGCCGAGCAGCGTCCGCCCGTCCGCCCAGTCGGCGAACGGCACCCATTCGGTGACCGGTTCGGCCTCCGGAGAGTGCACGAGCATGACCGGCGCCTTGAGCGCGTAACGCGCCCAGTCGTTGGCGGGATCATCGCCGCTGGCGCCGAGAACCGGTCCGCAGCGGGCGGTGTCGAGCTGGCCCCAGATCCGCTGGCGCGTGCTCTGCCATCCGGTGAATTCGCCGCCCAGCATCGGCGAACTCGCCGACACCGCGATCATGGTCGGGCCCAGGGCGTGGGCCAGCCGAACGCGGTCGGCCCAGCCCTCGCGCGGGCCGGCGTCGACATTGATCTGCAGCGAGGCGGTCGACGTCATCATCGCGGCCCCGGCGGCACCGGTTCCGCCGGCCGCGAAGAACGCCTCCATGGCCCGGTACCGACCGCCGGGGTTGACCCGCGCCTGCGGCCGGAGCGGATCCGCGCCGACCTGCAGCAGGCCCAGCCCGCGGCGCCGCAACGATTCCCGCAGCACGGCCTGATCGGCCTGCATCGCCGCGATGGCGGCCCCGGCGCCGTCCAGCGGCGGACCCGACAGTTCGATGGCGCCGCCGGGCTCCATGGTGATCGTGCTGCCGCCGGGCAGCTGCGATACGGCCTCGACGGCTTCGGTCAGTTCATCCCAGCCGGGACGACGCGTCAGGTCGGACAGATCGAAGCAGTGCGCCTCGAGTTCGAGGCCGACGCGGCCGACCGGTCCGTCCCGCAGGCACCCGCCGCCGGCCAGCAGCGCGGCGCTGTACGCGCTCGACAACTCGGGGTATTCGGCGTGCGGACGACACATGGCGGTAGCGGTGCCCATCTGAACATCCCCTTCCGGGATCGGGGGCCTGTCCCCGCATCCGTTGGTTGGTGTTCCCGGACCAAGTCTGCGTTACACAAAGGCAGACGCGTCCCGAGCATTACGTGTTCGTCCGACGATGCCATGAGGCACCGACAAAAATCTGCGCAATATGTGTGCGATACCTGACTCACCCCGGGCATCGTCATTGCCCCAATGCGTTCTGCATGGCGCCGGCCAGCACATTGACCGCGAGACCGGCGTTGCCGGATTGGCAGACTTTCGCCTGCAGCAGAACGTTCTCCCGCAGTCGGGTCTGCACGAAACAGCGGCGATCGGTGTCCGCTTCCTGCTTGACCCACGCTGCGTCCGCCGGGCCGGCCTGCGCACCCGCGAAGCTCCAGACCTCGGTCCGGCCGTTCTCGAGGTGCATCGCCGTGGTCTGCCCCGCGCAACCGGTGGTCCGGTCGACGACCCGGTGAAATGCCCGCGACGCGGCCTCGGCGGTGGCGAACACGCCCACCACCTGCTTGGCCGCGTGGCTGTCATCGGTGGCCGTCGTCTGCGCCACGGCGCCGTTGAACGACGCCAGGTCCGGGTCGCCGTACACCTCGGGCAGGCCGATGTCGCCCCAGTTGTTGCACGCCGGGAGGTCGACGTAGAAGCCTTGATACGGCGCGGTGAACGTGGACTCCCAGCCCATGGGCGCGCCGACCACATTGCCGACCGATCCCTTGCCGAGGACCGCGTACGACACCACGCCCGGGTCCGACGGTTTGGCGGCCGCGGCGGGCGCCAGGGCGAGTGCCGCGGTGACGCAGGCTGTGAACCAGATCGGGCGCGCAGTCATGGCTTCGATGATGCCAGTTGCGGCCCTCGTGTCAGCCGGTCAACCGGGCGGCGGCCCCCGCGTCGACAGGCAGGACCGTCCCGGTGATGTGGGTGCTGTCCGGGTGCGCCAGAAACATGACCGCGCGTGTGATTTCCGCGGGCTTCATGAAGGGCACCGGCTGTAGGTGCAACGACGCGAAAACCGATTCCACGTCGGCGAGCGTCGGTTGCTCCAGATCCGGCCGCATGGCACCGAACAGGGCGTCGTTGAAGGTCATTGGGGTTTCGACGTTGCCGGGCGCCACGGCGTTGACGGTGATGCCGTATCCGGCCAGATCGTGCGCGGCGACCTTGGTCAGTCCGATGACGCCCCATTTGGAGGCCGCGTACGCGGCCTGACCGAAATTGCCGCTGCGGCCCAGCATCGAGGACACCGTGACTATCCGCCCGAACCGGCGCGCGATCATCCCCGGCGCCACCGCGGCGATCGTGTTGAACGTGCCGGTGAGGTTGGACCCGATCACTTCATCCCACTGCGCCGATGGAACATCGGGCAGCATCGCGACGGCACTGACGCCGGCGTTGGTGACGGCGATGTCCACGCGCCCGAGCTCCGACTCGGCGCGGGCCACGAACTGCTCCAGCGCACCACGGTCGGTTGTCGACAGTTTCGCTGTGACACAACGCCTTCCGGTCGCCTCGACCATCTCGGCGGTGGTGGCCAGATCGGCTTCCGTCGCCAACGGGTACGCGATCTGGTCGTTGTTCTCGCACCGGTCGCAGATGGCGATATCCGCTCCCGCCTCGGCCAGCGCCACCGCGTGCGATCGCCCCATTCCCCGTGCGCCGCCGGTGATCAACGCGACGAGGCCGTCAAAGTCGGCCATACAGCTCCTATCTCAGTTCGGCTTGCCGGTGACCACACAGTGGGTCTGGCTGTAGATGGTGGGCATGCACAGATTGCAGTGTGTGCAGCCCGATTTCACCGTCCTGTCGGCTTGAATCCGGTTGAGCAGGTCCGGTTCGGCGAGCAGGGCCCGGCCCATCGCGACGAACTCGAAACCCTCGGCCATGGCCAGGTCCATGGTTTCCCGGTTGGTGATGCCACCCAACAGAATCAGCGGCATCGTGAGCTCGGCCCGGAACTGGCGAGCCTGCTGCAGCAGGTAGGCCTCCTGGTACGGGTACTCGCGGAAGAACCTGTGCCCGCTCATCCGGATGCCCCAGCTGATCGGCGGTATGAAGTTCGCGGCGAACTCCTTGACCGGCGCATCGCCGCGGAACAGGTACATCGGATTGACCAACGAGCTGCCCGCGGTGAGCTCCAGCGCGTCCAGCGCGCCGTCCTCTTGCAGCCATTTCGCGGTCTGCAGCGACTCGTCCATCGGGATGCCGCCGCGGACGCCGTCGCTCATGTTGAGTTTGGCGATCACCGCGATCTGATTACCGACGGCCTCGCGCACCGCCTGCACCGTGCCGCGGGCGACCTTGGCGCGGTTGTGCAGGGAGCCGCCGAATTCGTCGCGGCGCTTGTTGATCAGCGGCGACAGGAACGAGGACGCGAAGTAGTTGTGGCCCAGGTGCACCTCGACGGCGTCGAACCCGGCCTCGATCGCCAACCGGGCGGCGCCCGCGTGCGCGGCCATCACCGCGTCGATATCGGCGCGGGTGGCCTTGCGGGCGAACCGCATCGACAGTGGGTTGAACAACCGCACCGGCGCCAGCGCGGTGGCCTTGTTGGTGCGCGCGTTGGCGACCGGGCCGGCATGCCCGATCTGCGCGCTGATCGCCGCCCCCTCGCCATGAATGGCGTCGGTCAACTTCTGCAGCCCCGGGATCGCCGCCGGGCGCATCCACAACTGCCACCCATCGGTACGCCCACCCGGGGACACCGCGCAATAGGCCACCGTCGTCATCCCCACCCCACCCGCGGCCGGCAACCGGTGATAGCGGATCAAATCGTCGGTGACCAGCGCATCCGGGGTCGCCGCCTCGAACGTCGCCGCCTTGATCACCCGATTACGCAACGTGATCGGACCGAGCTTGGCCGGCTGGAAGGGATCGGGTGCCATTCTGTCAGGAGTCCTTTCGGTAAGTCTTGATGTAACAACGTCTTTCACGGTCTCGCACCGTGCTGGGTGGCAGTCCCGGGCGGGATCTTGAACGGGTCGGCGGCCTGGCCGGACAGATTGGCGAGCGCACCCATCAGGAAATCCGGTGGATTGACGATCTCGGACAGTCGCGGCATGTTCGGGTCGAATGCCGATGTGGTGAGCATGTTTTCGCCCAACCGCCGCAGGGTGAGGTCGAACGTCGAGAAGACGTTGAGATAGTCGCCGCGAACGGCGTTGCGCAGGTACTTCTGGGCGAACGGGAACGTGGGCAGGATTTCCAGATCGTGGATGAAGTCGTCGGCGTTGTCGTTGAGGGCTTTGATGACGGGAAACGCATCCTTGAGGTCGGCAGCGAAGTCGTCTTTGGTCTGCGACAGAACGTGTTCGGCCGTTGCGGCCAACCTGCGCAGCGCGCCGAACGCCGCGACGATGTCGGCGCGATTTCGGTTCAGGACATCGAGTGCGGCGGGCAGCATCTCCAGCGTCCGCCCCAGCGCATCGGCGTCCCGTGCCAATGCCGCCGCGGTCCGGTCGACGCCCTCCACCGCCGCGATGATGGTGCCGGTTTGCGTATCGAGGAAGCCGGTCAGCTCGGCCAGCTTCGCCACCAATCCGGTGAACGTCGCCGCGCGCCCGGCCACGGCCGCATAGGCTTCGTTCGTAATATCCTGCAGGGCACCGAGATTGCCGTTGTTGATGATGACGCCGATCGCGGCCAGCACCTCTTCGGTGGTGGGATAGTGACCCGCCCGGCCGATCCTGATGTGCGCGCCGTCGGCCAGTTTGGCGGGCACCGGCTGGTTCGGGGGCACCAGTTCGACGTGCTGGGAGCCGAGGAGCGACGTCTGTCCCACCGTCACCGAGACGTTCGCAGGGAGATCCACCTGGCGGTCCAGCGAAAGACGAACGGCCGCATACACCGTGCTGTCGGCTCGTTGCCTGACGGCGACCCCGGAGACGCTTCCCACCGTCACGTCTCCGACCTTGACCGGCGAATTCTGCGGTAGGCCAACGACGCTGTCCAGCTCGACGGTCACCTCGAATGAGCCCGGGCCGTGACCGGCGGTGCCCGGCAACGACAGCGAATTCAATCCGTCGAACTGGCACCCCGACACCGCGGCAGCAATACAGGCCAGGATCGCGCCGCCACGCAGCCCAACACGGCGGTCACCCATTCTCCGAGCACCTGCCCTTCGAGGGGTCCGGTGCTCCGCCGATGGGAATGATGATGTCGCTGCCCGCGGGCCCACTGAGCTTGATCCGGCTGGAGCAGAAGAAGATGTTGAAGAACGCACCGTAGGCGCCGAGTGAGTTGAGCCGCAGGTAGCTCTCGGCGAGGGGCTCGATGGCGGCGTTGACCTCAGCCTTCCGCTCATAGGCCCGCTGCGCGAAAGGGCGCACATTCTCGAGGACGCCCTGGACCGGCCGCCGCCCGCGCTCCAGCATCTGGGTCATCTCCGCCGACGACGCGGCCAGCGGCGCGATGGCTCCGGCGAGAGAATCACGGTCGCGCGCCAGACCCGTCAGCAGCTGCTGGAGCGTGTCGATACTGGTGCCGAACTGCCGGCTCTTCGAATCCACAGTCCCGAGAACCACGTTGAGGTTGGTGACGACGTCGCCGATGTGCTGATCACGGCCGGAGAGGTTCTGCGCGAAGTTGCCCGTCGTCGAAAGTAGTTGGGACACCGCACCGCCCTGGCCCTGAAGCAGATCGATGACGGCGGCGGTGATGGCGTTGACCTTGTCGCCGTCGAGACCCTTGAGTACGGGACGCAGGCCGCCCAGGAGCGCGTCGAGGTCCACGGCGGGCTGGGTATGGCTCAACGGGATGGTCGCCCCAGCTGCCAGAGCGTGCAAATCGCCTGCGGCGAAGGCCAATTCGAGATAGCGGTCACCGGTGAGGTTCAGGTAGCAAATGACGGCCCTGGTCGACGTGTACAGGCGGTAGCGCGAATCGACACTGAAGAGCACGTCGACGGTGTTGTCGGCGCTCAGCGACACGCGGTCGACCTTGCCCACCGGCAACCCGGCCATCCGCACGTCCTGCCCGGCTGTCAGACGTGAGGCATCGGTGAACTGGGCGTGATACCGCTCCCCCGCCCCGAACCGGAACTGGCCGAACACCACCACCAGCGCGGCGGCGACCAACAGCATCACCACGGTGAACGCAGTCACCTTCGCCCCGGCGGCCATCGCCAACCTCCTTAATTAGTGATCCAGTGGTACACTAATTACCGGGGTGACGTCAATGGCATCGCCGACAGTCGGGGGCTGTGATGATGGACCCGTGAGCAGTCAGTCAGGCCCGGGCCGGCCACGGGACGCGAGTATCGACGATCGTGTCCTCACGGCGACCCGGGAGCTCCTTTCCGAGGGCGGGTTTCAGGAATTGAGCAT
Organism: Mycobacterium sp. 360MFTsu5.1; assembly: GCF_000383495.1. NCBI lineage: Bacteria > Bacillati > Actinomycetota > Actinomycetes > Mycobacteriales > Mycobacteriaceae > Mycobacterium > Mycobacterium sp. 360MFTsu5.1. The sequence goes on from NZ_KB911465.1 coordinate 431,095, forward strand.
GCGCCTGGTCGCGCAGCGCTCCGGCGTCACGCGCGCCAGCCTGGCGCGGCGATGGCCGTCGAAGGCCGCGTTGGTCATCGATGCCGTGATGGGCGTGGCACCCGACCTGACGCCATTCGACGGAACCGATGTCTACGGCTGGATAGATTTCGTCGTCCGCGGCAGCCGCGCCCTGTTCAACCGCCCCGATATGAAGGCTGCGGCACCCGACCTGACCCAGGCTCTGGTCGAAGACAAACAGCTGGGGCGATCACTGTGGAATCGGTTCACGGGACCGGCGGTCGAACTGTTCGCCGACGACGTCGGAGCACAGACCGCCGAGGAGCGGCGCAGTGCGGAACTGGACGCGCGCGCCGTCCTGATCATGGCGGCGGGTGCCGCCATGTACGTGTCCACCATCGCCGCCGACGACGACTCCGCCGAGCTCGAGGAACGGATCGTCGAACTGCTGACCGCCGGCTATCGAGCAGTGACCGCGAACCGGCCGGCGGCCGACGGACAGGCCTAGAACAGGCGACAGGCCGCACCCTGCGCGGGCACGGCCTGTCGTTTGATGCGGGACTGCTGGGGTCAGCGGCCGGGCTGGGCCGGTCCGGGCTGGCCGGGCGCCTGCGGCCCGGGGCCTCCCGGGCCCTGTCCACCGGGGCCTCCCGGGCCCTGCCAGCCGGGGCCGCTGGGGCCCTGCCAGCCCGGACCACCGGGGAACATCGGGTGCCACATGCCGCCGCCGCGCGGTCCGTGCCCCTCGCGGAACTCAGCGGTGTCATGCCCGCGGTGGTGCTTGTGCCAGCCGTGGTGGCCGCCGCCGGAATGCGCGCCGAGGACGAAGCCGGAGAAGAAGATCGTCGCGACGATGAACACGATGCCCGCGACGATGCCAACCCAGGCCAGCACCTTGTTGAGCTTGCTGGGCTTGTGCTCGACGGGCGGTGCGGCCACCGCGGTGGCCGTTGCTACGGGCGGGAACGAGTCCGTCGGGGTATCCGGCGTCTCGGGCGTTTCTTTAGGGGTTTCGTCACTCATGTCATCGATGATCCGTCCGTCAACCACTGCGGTGGCTAGGTTGCGCGTAAGAATCAGCTATGAGGCGCGCGGCGCGGTAGCGTGGCCTGTGTAGCGGAGCTTCGGCCGGGCTTTGGGGGCCGGCCGACGCTCCGATATCAGCACGCGGCAGAAAAGGTGAGATGTCCAGAACCACCCTGCGCGCCGCGGCCCTCGCCTGCGGCACCGCGTTGCTCCTGACCCTCACCCCGGCGTGCGCGAAGCAGACCGCCGTGCTGACAGCTCCGGCGCCGACCGCGTCGCCCACGACCGCGTCCCGCACCCAAGGGCCGGCACCGACGACCAAGAGCAAGTCCGGGCTGCCCGTCTGCCAGCTGTCGTCGCTGCCACCCGAGGCCACCACCACCGTCGACCTCATCCACCGCGGCGGGCCGTTCCCCTATTCGCGGGACGGCATCGTGTTCGGCAACTTCGAGCGCCGGCTGCCGAACCAGCAGCGCGGCTACTACCACGAGTACACGGTGCCCACGCCGGGCGCGAAGACCCGCGGCACACGGCGGGTCATCACCGGCGGTGAGCCGCCGACCAACCCACCGGAGTTCTACTACACCGGCGACCACTACGAGACGTTCTGCCAGATCGGAGGAGCGTGAAGACGTTCACCGTGCGGGGTGCGCGGATCCATTCCCGCGCAGACCTTTTCACCGAGCTGGGCCACGCGGTCAATGGCGCCGGCGGCTATTTCGGCAGCAATCTGGACGCACTGGCCGACTGCCTAGGCGGCGGCTTCGGCACCCCGGACGACGAGCCGTTCCGCTTCGTGCTGACCGACAGCGTAAAAGCCAAGAAGGCCTTGGATTCTCACACCTGGTCCGGACTGCTCGACGTCTTCGACAGCGCCGGGATCGACCTGGTGCTGCGCTGACAACAGCGCCTACGGCTTCGCCGGGTTCACCGCGAACTGGATGACGCGGTACGGCGCGGTATCGCGCGGCGTGGTGTTCCACTGGCTGACCAGGATGCGCAGTTCATCGAGCGTCGAGCCCGGCGAGATGTAGCCGCCGTACGGCTGTGCCAGCTGATTGTCGTGCGGCTCAGGCAGTTCGTCGGCCCGCTCCGGCCAGCCGCCGGCCACCACGACGGTCGTCACCGGCGCGGTCCCGAGTTCCGTCGGCGTGTTCGCCACACGGACCTCCATGTTGCCGGTGCTGCTGTTGAAGTAGGACAGCACCGTCTTGCCGTCGACCTGCTTCATACTCATCTCGCCGATCAGGTCGCGCCACAACGGAGTTGGCGGCTTGCCCCAGCCCCCGTTGGCAGACCAGCCCTGCCAGCTGGATCGGTCGGTGAACGCCTGCGGCGTGGCCCGGTAGAGGTAGGCCGGGCTGCTGCGGTCAAAGTTGTTGGCGACCAGGTAAACCCAGCCACGCGGCGAGTCCGCGGTCGGCACCGGGTCGTAGTAGCCGGTGATCTGGCTCTGCGCTCCCCCGGCATATCCGGCCGGTCGCACAGACCCCGGCACGGTCGGCCACGCGCCGCGCGCCGGGTCGGCCTTGACCAGTCGCGAGCTCGCCGGTTTCAGATCGCGCGTGGTGGTGATCAACAGGTAGTTCTCCCGGTTGATGCTCACCACGCCAGCCGGAAGTTGCGACGTGCCAGGGATTTTGGCGTCGGCCAGCAGCGGCTTGTCGACGCCCATGACGCCGCGGTACCGCAGGCCGTCCGGCGAATTGATGGAGTCGGTCTCGACGTGCAGCGCGACGGGCGCGTACCAGCCGCCGAATCCGACACCCTGCCCGGCGAAGCTGTCGCCGCAGATCTGCAGGATGCCGCTCGGGAACTCCATGAACTCACAAAGGTCCGTCGCACCGATGCCGTAATCGGCTGTCGGCGTGCCGGTTCCGGCGACCGGACCGATGCGGGTCACCTCACCGACGACGAGCGGTTTGAGCACCGGGGTCGGTACCGGCGCAGGCGGATCGGCCTGCGCCGTCGGCACCCCCATGCCGAACCCGAGCACCAGCGCCGCGACCGACGCTGCCCCCGCCCGCAAGATCAGCGCGCGGCGAGCAGTTCGGCGATCTGAACAGTGTTGAGCGCCGCGCCCTTTCGCAGGTTGTCGCCCGAGACGAACAGTGCGAGGCCACGGCCGTCGGGCACACCCGGGTCCTGGCGGATGCGGCCCACCAGCGAGTCGTCGGCACCGGCGGCGGCCAGCGGCGTCGGCACGTCGACCAGCGAGACGCCGGCGGCAGCGGCCAGCAGCTCACGGGCCCGCTCGACCGAAAGCGGCTGCGCGAACTCGGCATTGATCGACAGCGAGTGCCCGGTGAAGACCGGCACGCGCACGCAGGTGCCGCTCACGGCCAGCTCCGGGATGCCCAGGATCTTGCGGCTCTCGTTGCGAAGCTTCTGGTCCTCGTCGGTCTCACCCGAGCCGTCGTCGACGAGCGAGCCGGCCAGCGGGATGACGTTGAAGGCAATGGGCGCAACGTATTTCACGGGTGCCGGGAACTCCAGCGCCGATCCGTCGTGCACCAGCTGCTCGGCACCGCCGATGACGGCGCGGGCCTGCGAGGCCAGTTCGTCGACGCCGGCGAGTCCGGAACCGGACACGGCCTGGTAGCTCGACACGATGAGGCGGGTCAGTCCGGCCTCTTCGTGCAGCGGCTTGAGGACCGGCATGGCGGCCATGGTGGTGCAGTTCGGGTTGGCGATGATGCCCTTGGCGAGCTGCTTGCCGCGGACGTCGCGGTCGAAGTTGACCTCCGAAACCACCAGCGGCACATCGGGATCCTTGCGCCACGCCGACGAGTTGTCGATCACCGTCACGCCGGCGGCGGCGAAGCGCGGGGCCTGCACGCGCGACATGGTCGCGCCGGCGGAGAACAGGGCGATGTCGAGACCCGACGGGTCGGCGGTCTCGCTGTTCTCGACCTCGATCTCCTGACCGCGGAACGTCAGCTTCTTGCCCTCGGACCGCGCCGACGCGAAGAACCGCACCGAGGTCGCCGGGAAGTCGCGCTCCTCGAGAAGCTTGCGCATGACCTGGCCGACCTGGCCGGTCGCACCCACCACACCGATGTTCACCATGACTAGCGCCCCGTTCCGCCGTAGACCACGGCGGCCTCTTCACTGGCGAAGCCGAAGGCCTCGTGCAGCGCCGCGACAGCCTTGTCCAGCTCGGTGTCCTTGACCAGCACCGAGATTCGAATCTCGGAGGTCGAGATCAGGTCGATGTTGACGCCGACCTCGGCCAGCGTCTCGCAGAACTTGGCGGTGACGCCGGGGTGGCTGCGCATACCGGCGCCGACCAGCGACACCTTGCCGATGTGATCGTCGTAGAGAACCTGCGAGAAACCGATCTCGTCCTTGAGGGACGTCAGCTTCTCGACGGCGCCCGGGCCGTTCTCGCGTGAACAGGTGAAGGTGATGTCGGTCTTGCCGTCCTCCACCTTCGAGATGTTCTGCAGCACCATGTCGATGTTGACGTCGGCGTCGGCGACCGCGCGGAACACCTTGGCGGCGTAGCCTGGAACGTCGGGCACGCCGACGACGGTGACCTTCGCCTCGCTGCGGTCGTGGGCAACTCCGGTGAGGATGGCGTCTTCCATGGGGATGTCCTCGATCGATCCTTTGACAATGGTGCCGGCCTTGTTGGAGTACGAGGACCGGACGTGAATCGGAACGTTGTAGCGGCGGGCGTATTCCACGCAGCGCAGCATCAACACTTTGGCTCCGCAGGCCGCCATCTCCAGCATCTCCTCGAAGGAGACGGTGTCCAGGTGACGGGCATTGGGGACGATGCGCGGATCGGCGGTGAAGATGCCGTCCACGTCGGTGTAAATCTCGCAGACGTCGGCGTTCAGCGCGGCGGCCAGCGCCACGGCGGTGGTGTCCGACCCGCCACGGCCCAGCGTGGTGACGTCCTTGCTGTCCTGGCTGACGCCCTGGAAGCCGGCGACCAGCACGATCAGGCCCTCGTCGAGGGCGTCGCGCAGGCGGCCCGGGGTGACGTCGATGATCTTGGCGTTGCCGTGCGTGCCGGTGGTGATCACGCCGGCCTGCGAGCCGGTGAACGACCGGGCCTGCGCGCCGAGGGACTCGATGGCCATCGCGACGAGGGCGTTCGAGATGCGCTCACCCGCGGTGAGCAGCATGTCCATCTCACGGGCCGGTGGCGCCGGGGATACCTGGCGGGCCAGATCCAGCAGGTCATCGGTGGTGTCGCCCATGGCCGAGACCACGACGACGACGTCGTTGCCGGCCTTCTTGGTTTCGACGATTCGCTCGGCGACTCGACGGATTCGCTCGGCGTCAGACACCGAGGATCCGCCGTACTTCTGGACGACGAGCGCCACTGTTCGCGTTTCCTTCTCTGAATTGGCAGCAAGCATCTGCATCAATGCTGTTCCAAGGATAAGGGAGGGGTGAACCCGTTTTTGTTGCCCGGTCACCTGCCGGACCTGCAAGGCGGGAGACGTTCGTCACTCCCGCCCGGATCAGAAGATGTCGGTGAGCTTCCGCTGTGCCGGGCAGGCGTCGGTCAGCGCCTTCATCTGTTCGGTGATCTGCGCGTTGATCGCCGACAGCTGGTAGGCCTCGGTCGGTGCGGGGGCGCCGGGCGCCCGGCCCTGGGCCGCGATCCGGTAGGCGTCCAGCGCCGAGGTGAACTGCGAGGCCAGCGTCGCCAACTGCACGGCGTTGGCGGCGACCTTGTCGCCGGTCACCTTCTGGGCCCGCTCGGCCATGCCGTCGGCCCAGGCCCGGTAGGCCGTCTCCTCAGCGATGGTCGGGACGCCATTGTTGTTCTTGTCGATCTTCGACTCGATCTGCACGGCCTGTGCCTTGTTGTAGTCGAGCATGTCGCGTACCGGTTTGCACTCCGGCGTCGGCCCGCGGAACTCGGTCTGCCACACCACCAGGCCGATGACGACGGCGAGCGCGACCGCGATGCCGATCTTCCAGCTGCGGTCCAGGCTCAACAACCATCTCGTCAACACGGTCGAACTGTATCGGCACAGCCAGGGCCACGCCCATTACACCTGGCCAGGACGTTGTCACCCGACGGCCCGACCTCGTTTTGGCGATCAACCGGACGGGAGTAAACTCGTTACCGATGTATAGCGCGCGGGTGCTCCTCCTCGGACGCCGCGACGGGGTCTGATCCGACCGGCCTCCCGTCGCGGGGGTTTGAGATGCGCCGGTCCTGACCTTCTTCTAGGTCCCATCAAGACAGACCGGAGCAAAAAACCGTGACCACCTACTCTCCCGATTCTTCTGCCGACTCCTTCTCGTCGGTACGCACCATCACCACCCCGTCCGGCCCGCGCCGCGAGGGCCAGCCGTCCTGGAACACCCAGCGCAATTCCGCGATGCCAGTCAGCCGCTACCGCAGCTTCGCCTTGGAAGTTCCGGGGGGAGAGCCGTCTGCGTCTTTCGACCGCACCTGGCCCGACAAGGTCGCCACCGTCGCACCCGGCTGGTGTGCGGTCGACCTGCGCGACGGCAACCAGGCCCTGATCGACCCGATGAGCCCCGAGCGCAAGCGCCGGATGTTCGACCTGCTGGTCCGCATGGGCTACAAGGAGATCGAGGTCGGCTTCCCGTCGGCCAGCCAGACCGACTTCGACTTCGTCCGCGAGATCATCGAGCAGGGCGCGATCCCCGACGACGTCACCATCCAGGTGCTGACGCAGTGCCGGCCCGAGCTGATCGAGCGCACCTTCGAGGCCTGCAACGGCGCGCCGCGCGTGATCGTGCACTTCTACAACTCGACGTCGATCCTGCAGCGCCGCGTGGTGTTCCGCGCCGACCGCGAGGCCGTCAAGAAGATCGCCACCGACGGCGCCAAGCTGTGCGTCGAAGAGGCCAAGAAGTACCCCGGCACGCTGTGGCGCTTCGAGTACTCGCCCGAGTCCTACACCGGCACCGAGCTGGAGTACGCCGTCGAGGTGTGCAACGCGGTCGCCGAGGTCGTCCAGCCCACGCCGGACTGGCCGCTGATCGTGAACCTGCCGGCGACCGTCGAGATGGCGACGCCGAACGTCTACGCCGACTCGATCGAGTGGATGAACCGGCACCTGGCGCCGCGCGACTCGATCATCCTGAGCCTGCACCCGCACAACGACCGTGGCGAGGGCGTCGCGGCCGCCGAGCTGGGCTACCTGGCCGGCGCCGACCGCATCGAGGGCTGCCTGTTCGGCAACGGTGAGCGCACCGGCAACGTCTGCCTGGTGACACTGGGCCTGAACCTGTTCAGCCGTGGTGTCGATCCGCAGATCGACTTCTCCAACATCGACGAGATCCGTCGCACGGTCGAGTACTGCAACCAGCTGCCCGTCGCCGAGCGCCACCCCTACGGCGGTGACCTGGTCTACACGGCGTTCTCCGGCAGCCACCAGGACGCCATCAACAAGGGCCTGGACCAGATGAAGGTGGACGCAGATGCTGCCGACGCCGACGTCGACGACATCCTGTGGCAGGTGCCGTACCTGCCCATCGACCCTAAGGACGTCGGCCGCACGTACGAGGCCGTCATCCGTGTGAACTCGCAGTCCGGCAAGGGCGGCGTCGCCTACATCATGAAGGCCGATCACGGCCTGGTGCTGCCGCGCCGGCTGCAGATGGAGTTCAGCCAGGCCATCCAGAAGATCACCGACGGCGAAGGCGGCGAGGTCTCCCCGAAGGAGATGTGGGACGTCTTCAACGAGGAGTACCTGTCGCCCATCACCCCGCTGGAGCGCATGCGGCAGCGTGTCGACGCGTCCGAAGAGGACGGCGGCACCGACACCATCACCGCCATCGTCAAGATCGACGGTGAGGAGCGCGAGATCGTCGGCGCCGGTAACGGCCCGCTGGCGGCCTTCACCGACGCACTGGGCGCCGTCGGCTTCCACGTCAACGTCCTGGACTACTCCGAGCACGCCATGTCGGCCGGTGAGGAAGCGCAGGCCGCGGCCTACGTCGAGGCGTCGATCGGCGGCAAGACGGTGTGGGGCGTCGGCATCGCGCCGTCGATCACCACGGCGTCGCTGCGCGCCGTCGTGTCGGCGGTGAACCGGGCCGCGCGCGGCTAGTCGCAGACCGTCAGCTCGGCGCGCCGGGTTCGCCGGACACCCGGAGAACCCGGGCGCACCAGCCGACGGCCTGCTTCGCAAAGTCTTGTGCGCTAACGGTTTTCGACTCGTCGAGCAGCCGCTCGTTGATCAGGGTGGCCACGCCGCCGACGCAGAACAGGGCGGCGTCGAAGCTCTCCTGATCGGCATCGCGGTCGGGCTGCAGCAACGCCAGAATCGCGGCAGCCACCCGGTGTTGTGCGATGCGGATGTGCTCGGAGACCGATTCGATGTGCCGGGCGTCGGTCAGGAAAATCCGGACGGCCAGCGGGTCACTCTCGGCGTGCTCGATGAACCCGGCCAGACCGAGCGTCAGCCGGGTTTGGACGGTGGCCTCTTCGGGCGCACTCCCCCCGGCCAGCATCGCGGCGAAGGGCCCCTCCAGCACGTCGTCGATGACGGCGCCGATCAGCGCACCGAGGCCGGCAAACTGCTCATAGAAGTAGCGGTCGGTGAGTTTGGCGCGGGCCGAGACCGCCCGGACGCTCAGTGCCGACAGCCCGCCTTCACGCCACAACGATTCGGCCGCATCCAGTAGCAACCGCCGTCGATCGGCCCGTCGCTCCTCCGCTGACCTGCCGGAGTACCTGCGCTGCGGCGCGCCGCTCGATCCGTCGTCAGCCATCTGGCGCAACCCCTCCCTCCGACTGCCACATGATGTCAAAATCCGAAGAAGGAAGACGGACACCGGTTTCAAACTCGGTCTTCTGGCAATATTACCGACGAGTAAGGTTCAGGGTTCATCTACATAGTGGGGTGGAACATGGCAGCACAGCTCGCCGAGCAGGTCACGTTGGTGGCCGCCGCCGGAACCGAAGGCGGGGGCGCTGCCCTCGACCAGGTGATCGGGATGTCCGTGGCCACGGGCATCATCACGGCCGGCCTGTTGTGGATCGGTTATCTGCACCGGCAACGCCGCATCACCTGGCTGAAAGACCTGGCCGACAAAGCCGGCCGCAAGATGAACCGACCCAGCTGGGTGGCGCTGCCCTCGCTGCTGTTCATCTCGACGATCATCTGCGCGATGTTCGGCTTCATCTGGGATGTCAGCCTGCACATCGGCAAGGGCCGCGACGCCGGCCCGCTGGCCAACCCGGCCCACTACTTCATCCTCGTCGGCCTGTTCCTGCTGTTCATCGCCGGCTCGCTGTCGATCATCCTGCCGTACGACAAACCCGGTCCGGCCGCCATCAAGATCACCAAAACCTGGTACGCGCCCGTCGGCGGCGTGCTGATGGCCGGTTGCGGCCTGTACGCGCTCATCGGCTTTCCGCTCGACGACATCTGGCACCGGATCTTCGGTCAGGACGTCACGCTCTGGGGCCCAACACATTTGATGCTCATCGGCGGCGCCGGGCTGTCGCTGGTCGCCACGCTGCTCCTCGAGCGCGAGGGTGATATCGCGATGGGCTCCGACGCCCCGGCCGCCCGCAACAAGGTGCTGCCGTACCTGGCCTTCGGCGGTCTGGTGATCGGTCTGTCGGTGTTCCCGGTCGAATACGACTTCGGCGTCGAACAGTTCCGGCTGGTGCTGCATCCCATGCTGATCGCCGCCGCCGCGGCCATGTCGCTGGTGGCAACCCGGCTCACGCTCGGACGGTTCTCCACCTTCGGCGCCATCGCCTTCTCTTGGTTCATCCGGGGCCTGGTCATCCTGGCGGTCGGGCCGATTCTCGGTTCTCCGTACAGCTGGTTCGCGCTCTACCTGGGTTCGGCCGTCGTCGTGGAACTGATCGGGCTGACACCCCTCGTCAACCGTCCGATCCTGTTCGGCGCGGTGGCCGGTCTGGGCGTGGGGACCGTCGGCATGTGGCTGGAATCGTTCTGGGTCGACTCCATGTTCCGCACGCCGTGGCCCAGCAGCATGTGGGGTGAGGCGCTGACGATGTCGACGCCCGTCGCCATCGGTATGGGTATGTGCGGCGCGCTCCTCGCCATCGTGCTGTCCGGTCAGCGCCTGCCCGCGCGGCCGATCGGTATCGGCATCGTGGTCGCCACTGTCGTGGTGATCGGCGCCGCCGTCACCAATGGCCTGAACGTCACGGTCCCGGAGCACGCCCGCGCGCAGATCACCCTCAGCGACGCACCGAGCCCGGCCGGCGAGCGCCTGGTGAACGCCGACATCCAGATCACGCCGGCCAGCCTGGTCAGTGACGACCCGGAGTGGGTGACGCTGATGGCGTGGCAGGGCAAGCTCGCCAATGAGCGCGGCCTGGTCGTCGACCACCTGCAGCAGGTGGGTCCGGGCCACTACCGGTCCACCCGGCCGATCCCCGTCTGGGGCACGTGGAAGACCGTGCTGCGCGTGCAGGACGGCCGGACGATGGCCGCGGTCCCGGTGTATCTGCCGGCCGACCCCGGTATCGGTGCCGAGGAGACGCCCGCGATCTCGACGACCCGCGACTTCATGGAGGAGATCAAGGTCCTGCAGCGCGAACGCAACCTCGACGTGCCGTCGTGGCTGTACCCCGCGGCGTCGCTGATCGTGCTGGTCTGCTCGCTGATCCTGATCGCGTTGCTGAGTTGGGGTGCGGGACGGATCAATTCGCGTGAACAGTTCAGCGCCACCGAGACCAGGGAACCCGTCGGACAGCCGTGACCTATCTCGCCGACCACTCGCTATTGTTGGCACTGCCGGCGTTCGCTCCTGCTTTCGTCGTGGCCGGGGTCGTGGCCTGGGTTGCCATGAAAGACCGGCGCGCCGGCTCCGACGGTGACGAAACCGACTCGGAGACACCAGGTTCAACCGATGAGGACGGTTCCGCGTGACCTTTGTGAAGACCTTCGCCGTGGCCGGCGCTGTCGCCCTGGCGCTTGCCGGCTGCAGTAGCGGCAACGACAAGTCGACCGGCAGCTCACCGAGTGCCACCGCAAGTGCCACACCGCAGTTCACCAACCAGCAGGCCCCGCCGGCACGCGTCTACGTCGACGTGACCATCGCCGGCGGCACCGCCACGCCACTCAACCAGCAGGTGCAGGCCAAGCTCGGCGAGCCGATCATCCTGCGGGTCAACAGTGACGCCGCCGACCAGCTGCACGTGCACTCGAGCCCCGAGCACACCTTCGACATCAAACCGGCGAAGGATCAGCAGTTCCAGTTCACGGTGAGCGTGCCGGGCAAGGTCGATGTCGAGCTGCACCACCTGGACAAGACGGTCGCCACGATCACAGTGCAGTGACCTCTTCGGTCCTCGCGCACGGGCTGGGCGGATCGACTGATCTGCCCATCCCCGTGACGTACGCCCTGATCGGCGCGGCGTGGGCGCTGACCTTCACCTTCGCGGTGGTGGCACTGGCATGGCGCAAGCCGCGGTTCGATCCGGAGGCGCCGGGACGCCCGTTGCCGCGCTGGTTGACGACGGCCGTCGACGCGCCCGCCACGCGCTGGGCGGTCGGGCTGCTCGCCCTGGCGTTCGCGGGATGGGTCGCGGTGGCGTCCGTCGTCGGGCCCACCGGGTCCGGCAACGCGCTGCCGGGTGTGTTCTACGTACTGCTGTGGGTCGGAATCGTCGCGCTCTCAGTGCTTTTCGGCCCGGTGTGGCGGGTGCTGTCGCCGGTGCGGACCATTGCCCGATTGCTGCGGCTGAGCCGGGACGCGTATCCCGTGCGGCTCGGCTACTGGCCGGCGGCGGCCGGGCTGTTCGCGTTCGTCTGGCTCGAGCTGGCCAGCCCTGACCCGGGTTCGGTTGGCGCCGTGCGCATCTGGCTGCTGGTCTACCTCTGCGTGACGCTGGCCGGGGCCGCGATGTGCGGCACCCGCTGGTGCTCGCATGCCGATCCGTTCGAGGTGTACAGCGTCGTGGCATCGCGGTGTGCGCCGTTGCGGCGCAACGCAGATGGGCAGATCGCCGTCGGCAATCCGTTCAATCACCTACCCGCACTGCCGGTCCGGCCGGCCACGGTGACGGTGCTCGCAGTGCTGCTGGGGTCGACGGCCTTCGACAGTTTCTCCGCGACGCCGGCGTGGCGCGGGTTCGTGGAGGCGCACAGCAACGGCACCTGGCAGGCCACAGGACTGAAAACCGTTGGGCTGGCGGTGTTTGTCACGACCGTCGCGCTGTCGTTCAGCCTCGCCGCCCGCGCCACCGGCGGCGTGGACCGTGCGCGGCGCCGGGAGCTGCCCGGTTTGATGGCGCACTCCCTCATCCCGATCGTCATCGGCTATGTGTTCGCGCACTACCTGACCTATCTCGTGGAGAAGGGTCAGCAGACCGTCTTCCAGCTCCTGGGCCTGCACGATGCGCACGTGTACTACGTGCTGTCCATGCATCCGTCGGTGCTGGCCACGACCAAGGTGCTGTTCGTGGTGGCGGGGCACATCGCCGGCGTCGTCGCCGCACACGACTGCGCGCTGCGCATCCTGCCCAAGCGCCATCAGCTCACCGGGCAGCTGGCGATGATGCTGGTGATGGTCGGCTACACGTTCACCGGGTTGTACCTGCTCTTCGGCGGATAACCTCCGAATCCTTGACAGCCGCCGGGGCGCGGCGCAAAACTGAGGACACACGTCCTCAGATGGAGGTTGCATGACAGCCACAGTGCCCGCGGAACCCACGCTCAAGCAGCTGCACGGCCGCGCCTTCGCGTCCCTGTACGACGAGATGGACTATCAGGTCGCCCGCATCGACGGCACTCTGCCGCCCGAGCTGACCGGCACACTGTTCCGCATCGGCCCCGGCAAGTTCGAGGTCGGCGACACCGTGCTCAAGACCATGTTCGACGCCGACGGCATGGTGTCCCGTTTCGTCCTCGACGGACAGTCCGTACGTTTCACCAACCGCTACGTGCGCACCAAGCAGTACCGCGGCGGAGACGTGATGAGCCAGCGCGGCATCACCACCAACGCGCCCACGCTGCGCGGCAATCTGCTGCCGCCGGCCAACACCGGCAACACCAACATGGCCACGATCTGCGGCGAACTCCTGGCCATGTGGGAGGGCGGCCCGCCGTACAAGATCGATCCAGACTCATTGGACACGTTGGGCTACAAGCGCTTTGACGGTGACCGCCTCGGCTATCTCGGTTCCTTCTCCGCCCACCCCAAGTGGGATCCGCACACCGGCGACGTCTACAACTTCGGTCTCGACCTGCTGCCCACACCGCGGCTGCGCTGCTTCAAGGTGGACCGCGCTGGGCGCAGCCACCAGATCAGCTCGCTGAAGTTGTGGGACATGGTGTGGAACCACGACTTCGCACTCACCGAGAACCACATGGTGTTCGTACTGGATCCGTTGCGCCCCAACATCCCAACGCTGTTACGTACCCGATCGCTCGCGAAGGCACTGGAATACCAGACCCGCAACGGGTCGACGCGGTTCGCCCTGGTGCCGCGCGACGGGTCCAAGCCCCGCATCATCGAGCATGAGGCACTGACGCACATCCACGTCACCAACGCCTTCGAGGACGGCTCCGACACCGTGGTGGAGTTCTTCCGCTTCGAGGATTCGGACGTCTTCGGCAAGCTCGGCAAGGCGTGGCAGGACCCGGCCGATCCCACCGATCCCCGTGCGCACCTGACCATCGATGAGTGGCCCCGCGGACACCTGTCGCGGTTCCGGATCAGCAAGTCCGGCCGGATCACCGAGACGGTGCTATCAGCAACGGCACCAATGGAATTCCCGCAGTACGACTGGCGCCGTTCGACGCTGGAACACAACGTCACCTACGCCTGCAAGGCCACCGAGGATGTGGGCCACTACAACGCCGTGACGCGCATCGACCACCGCACCGGCGTGCAGACCACGTTCGATTTCGGTCTGGCTCAGACGGGTGAACCGTTGTTCGTACCCCGCTCCCGCACCGCCGCCGAGGACGACGGCTGGCTACTGGTGCTCAATCACGATCTGCGGAGCCATCGTTCGCAGCTGGTGATCTTCGACGCCCGCACCATCGAGGACGGGCCGCTGGCCACCGCGCATCTCGAACACCATCTGCCGATCGGGTTCCACGGCACGTTCAGTCGGCGTATCGCGGGCTGACCGCCCGCTTTCGGCCCCGGCCCAAGCCCCGGCCCCGGCCCCGGCCCCGGCCCCGGCCCCGGCCAGCCTCGCGCAACGCCGCACCCCGATCGGTGGTAGCGACGGTGGATCAGGCTGTGGGACTGTCTGTTTCACCGTCGGCGTCCTCACCCTCGGTCGGATACAGCGTGGGGTGGTGGTAGTGGTTGGTTCGGGGTTGGCCGACGTCCAGTAGGGGTGGTGGGGTCCAGTGGGTGCGGCCGTTCTTCATGGTGGTGGTCCAGCCGCCGGTGTCGGCGAGGCGGTTGTCGGGTCCGCAGGCCAGGGTGAGGTTGGTGATGTCGGTGGGGCCGTCATCGCGCCAGTTGGTGTTGACGTGATGGGCCTGGGAGCGGGATGCGGGGGCGGTGCAGTTGGGTTTGGTGCAGCCCAGGTCGCGGGCGAACAACGCCAACCGCTGCGCAGTGTTGGCGGTGCGGGCCGCCCGGCCCAGATACAGGGGTTGGCCGGTGTGCTCGTCGAACACCGCCAGGTAGTTGTCCGAGCCCTGGGCGGCCATCCGGATCAGGTCTTTGACCGGGAGCTTGGTACCGGTGTGCGTGAGCGCCATCCCGGCACGTTTTTCCAGGTCGGTGACAGTGCAGGTGCCGACCACCGCGACGGGGAATCCGTTGTGCACCCCGGAGGTCCCGGTGGCCAGCATCATCCGGCCCACGAATTTGAAGGCGTCGTACTGCCGCTGGGCCACAGTTCTTGTGTCGTTGTCGATCTGCTCTTGCGTCGGTGTCCCGGCGAAGCAGGGGTGCGGGTCGGCGGGGTTGCACATGCCCGGGGCGGCGTACTTGTCGAACAACACGTCCCAGTAGGCCCGCCCTTCCGGATCGAGTTGGGCGGTGACGTCGGTACGGCCGTCAGGTCGCTGCTTGCCCATGACGAACGACCGCTTCGGGTCGGGCTCAGTGTCGTCGGGTTCGGGCCCGTCCTGATCGAGCCGGTACAACAAATCCGCCGCGGCTTTGCGCAGGTCTTCGGGGGTCTTGACCCTCGCGTCGGCCACCAGGTCTGTTTCGCACTGGGCCAGGGTGACCGGGTCGGCCGCCCACAACGGGACCTTGCCGAAAAACCAGGTGATCACCGCGACGTGCTCGGCATTGATCGCGCCCTCGGCCAGCGCCGCGGCGACCAGCTCCCACACCGGGCCCAACGCCTCCCCGGTGATGGCCGAGCGCGGGCCCAGGTGATCGCAGTCCCGTACCCGGCGGCGGGCCTCTTCCCGGCTGATGCGGTGCCGGACATGGAGCACCTCGGGCCAGTCTTTGGCCCCGATCTCCTGGGCCGTGGCCTGGGTTTGGGCGGCGGCCAGGATCTGGTGATCGACCGCTTCGGCGGCGCACTTCAACGTTTCGCGGCGGGACTGCAGCTCCAACAGGACTTTGATGGGCAACCCGCTGTAGTCCAGGCCGTTGACCGTGGCGATCGCATCCTCAAGCGCCGCGTAGGCGTTGAGGACGGTAGCGGAGTCGATGGCCATACTCGAACATTAGTTCGAACCCCCGACAAGAAACCGCCGTAGACGTGACGCTAGTTATCTACCGTGACCAGCGCGAACAAAGTGGCCAAAGTTTTTGGCGAGCGCTCTACAGCAATCGGCGAGTGGCCGCTAGAACAACATGAACTGATCGCCGGCCGGGGTCCGGTCGACGAATTCCTCGACATCCGAGCCGCCGACCACATGGCCCAGCAGCGTCATGAATTCGGCATCGGAGACCAGCGGCACGCCGAGCTCTCGAGCCTGGTAGCCCTTGCCCTGGGCCGGCGCCGGTTCGTTGCAGATGACCAGCGAGGTCTGGGCGTCGACGCTGTCGGAGTAGGACAGCCCGACGTGCACGATGCGCTCGATGACTTCTTCGTGCGTACGGACCATCTCGCCCGACAGCGCCACCCGCATGCCCTGCACCAACGGCTGCCCCGGCACGAACCGGCCCGGGTTGGCATAAGTACATGGCAGCCGGGACGCCAGCACCTTCAGCGGCCGGAGTTCGTCGTGCGTGATGGCGCCGCTCGGCCAACGCTTGCGACCCACGTTGCGGATGGGCAGCCAGCGCCGGTGCTCGCGCGCAGCGGCCAGCGCCGGTTTGAGGATCTGGGCCAGCACCATGGCGTCGTCGAGGGCGTCGTGCGGGCGAATCTGCGTCGCGCCGTAGTGCGTCGCCAACGTCTCCAGGCGCAGGTTCTCGGTGCCCAGGTTGAGCCGGCGGGTCAGCTCGACGGTGCACATGACGCTATCGACGGGCAGCACCGCGCCGACGCGCTCGCACTCGGCGGCCAGGAAGGCGTAGTCGAAACCGGCGTTGTGGGCGACCAGGGTGCGGCCGGACAGGACAGCGGCCAGATCGCCGACGACCTCACCGAACGTCGGCTGGCCCGCCAGCATCTCGGAGGTCAGGCCGTGCACGTGCGTGGGGCCGGGATCGACGCCCGGATTGAGCAGGCTGCTGAATGAATGCTCGACGTTGCCGTCGTCTCCGAGGGCTAGCGCCGCAACGCTGATGACGCGGGCATGGCCGGGATCGAAGCCTGACGTCTCGACGTCCACGACAGCCCAACCCGCACCGGCATCGGTGGCCGGTCGGCCCCAGCCGAGGTTGGTTTCGCCCACGTGGCAAGGATGGCACGGACCCCTGACAAGATTCGGCGGACACCACAGCGTGTCGCCGCCCGAATCAAGCGATGACCGCCCTCGGCGGGTTGCTCGACGCTATCGTCTCGGGCATGACCACGATCGACCCCGACGCCCCCGTCCTCGTCACGGGCGCCAGCGGGTATATCGGCAGCTGGATCGTCCGCTACCTGCTCGAAGCGGGGCACACCGTGCACGGCACTGTGCGCAATCCCCAGAAGCCGAAGGGCTTGGAACACCTGCACAAGCTGTCGGCCGATCACCCCGGCAAGCTCAAACTCTTCAAGGCGGACCTGCTCGACACCGGCAGCTTCGACGAGGCGATGGCCGGCTGTGAGCTCGTCATGCACACCGCGTCGCCGTTCCTGCTGCAGGGCGTCACGGACGCGCAGGAGTCGCTCGTGCGCCCCGCGCTGGAAGGCACCCGCAACGTGCTCGATTCGGTGAACCGCACCGAAAGCGTCAAGCGGGTGGTGCTGACCAGCAGCGTGGTGGCGATCTACGGCGACGCCCGCGAATCGCGCGACGTCCCCGGCGGCGTGTTCACCGAGGACCAGTGGAACACCACCAGCAGCGTCGACCACCAGCCGTACTCGTACTCCAAGACCGTGGCCGAGCAGGAGGCCTGGCGGTACCAGAAGGCGCAGGACCGCTGGGACCTGGTCACCATCCATCCGGGCCTGGTGCTCGGGCCGTCCCTGACCAGCGCCAGCGACTCGGCCAGCCTCGCCACCATGAAGCAGTTCGCCGACGGCACCATGCTGACCGGTGCGCCGGAGCTGACCTCGGGCATCGTGGATGTGCGCGACGTCGCCGACGCCCACGTACGCGCCGGCTATACACCCGAGGCGCACGACCGCTACCTCGTCAACGCCGCCTCCCTGAGCCTGCTGGAGATCGGCCAGATCCTCCGTGGCAAGTTCGGCGTGCTGTATCCGTTCCCTTGGCTGAACGTGCCCAAGGTGGCGGTCAAGGCCGTCGCGCCGGTCATCGGGCTGACGCGCGAGTTCGTCGACACCAACGTGGGCTACCCGCTGGTCTTCGACGCGAGCCGCAGCCAGAGCGAACTCGGATTGGTGTATCGGCCCATCGAGCAAACCGTCACCGACCACTTCCAGCAGATGCTCGACGACGGCATCGTGCGCAAGCGGCCGAGCATCCGGCTGCCGTAGTGGGCACCCTCACACGTGTCGTCACATTCGGGACGCCCCTCCTAGACTTCCGGGGATGATCACCGCACGAGGACGCGTCGCGCTGGGCGCGGGCGCCGCCGCCCGCTGGGCGTCGCGTGTGACGGGCCGCGGTGCCGGCGCCATGATCGGCGGGCTCGTCGCCATGAAGCTGGACCCGTCGATCCTGGGACAGCTGGGTTCGGGACGGCGCTCCGTCGTCGTCACCGGGACCAACGGAAAGTCGACGACGACGCGGATGACGGCGGCGGCGCTGGCGACCCTCGGGCCGGTGGCATCCAACAGCGAGGGCGCCAACATGGACGCCGGGCTGATCGCCGCGCTGGCCGGATCGCGCAAGGCGACGCTGGCCGCGCTCGAGGTCGACGAGATGCACGTGCCGCACGTCTCCGACGCGGTGGACCCGTCGGTGATCGTGTTGCTCAACCTGTCCCGCGACCAGCTGGACCGGGTCGGCGAGATCAACCACATCGAGCGGACGCTGCGCACCGGCCTGGCCCGCCACCCCAAGGCCGTCGTCGTGGCCAACTGTGACGACGTTCTGGTGACCTCGGCCGCGTACGACAGCCCCAACGTGGTCTGGGTCGCCGCCGGCGGCGGCTGGTCCAACGACTCGGTGAGCTGTCCGCGCAGCGGCGAGGTGATCGTCCGCGAGAACGGCCACTGGCATTCCACCGGTACCGACTTTTCCCGTCCGACCCCGCAGTGGTGGTACGACGAGACGAATATCTATGGGCCGGACGGCTTTACCGCCCCCATGACGCTGGCCCTGCCCGGCACAGTGAACCGCGGCAACGCGACGCAGGCCGTGGCTGCGGCGGTCGCGCTGGGTGCGTCGCCGGCCGCCGCGGTGGCCGCGGTGTCGACTGTCGACGAGGTCGCCGGCCGCTACCGGACCCTGCACGTCGGCGAGCACACCGTCCGCATGCTGCTGGCCAAGAACCCCGCGGGCTGGCAGGAGGCGCTGTCGATGGTCTCCAGTGATGTTGCGGGAGCAGTCATTTCAGTGAACGGCCAGGTGCCCGACGGCGAGGACCTGTCGTGGCTGTGGGACGTGAACTTCGAACATTTCGTGGACTTCCCGGCGCCCATCGTGTCGGCGGGCGAGCGCGGCACCGATCTCGCGGTGCGTCTCGGCTACGCGGGCGTCGACCACACGCTGGTGCACGACACGTTGGCCGCCATCAAGTCCTGCCCGCCCGGACACGTCGAGGTCATCGCGAACTACACGGCGTTCCTGCAGCTGAACCGGGAGCTGGCATGAGTACGGTGCAGATCGGCCTCGTCCTGCCCGACGTGATGGGCACCTACGGCGACGGCGGCAATGCCGTCGTCCTGCGACAGCGCTTGCAGCTCAGGGGAATTGATGCCGAGATCGTCGAGATCACGCTCAACGACCCGGTGCCGGATTCGATGGACCTCTACACCCTCGGCGGCGCCGAGGACTACGCGCAGCGCCTGGCGACCCGCCACCTGCTGCAGTACCCGGGCCTGCAGCGCGCCGCCGAGCGCGGCGCTCCGGTACTGGCGATCTGCGCCGCCATCCAGGTGCTCGGACACTGGTACGAGACATCGTCGGGTGAGCGCGTCGACGGCGTCGGTCTGCTGGACGTGACGACCTCACCGCAGCCTGAGCGCACCATCGGCGAAGTGGCGTCGGTACCGGTGATCGACGGCCTCACCCAGAAGCTGACCGGCTTCGAAAACCACCGCGGCGGAACCGATCTCGGCCCCCTGGCCAAGCCGTTGGCGCGCGTGGAGAAGGGCGCCGGCAACCGCGCGGGATCCGGCTACGACGGTGTCGTGCAGGGCAGCGTAGTCGCCACCTATCTGCACGGCCCATGCTTGGCCCGCAATCCGGAGCTGGCCGACTACCTGCTGACCCAAGTGGTCGGCGAGCTGCCGCCGCTGGAACTGCCCGAGGTCGACCTGCTCCGCCGCGAGCGTCTCGCTTCGCCCCGCCGGGTTTGACCCCGCCGAATGCGCTTGAGCCCGTTGCTGTGAACTGACTGTCAACGCACACCGACGCGGTTTCACCGTTCGACAACCGGGTAGATACGAGCCACCACTGCCAGCTCGAGAGGTGTGCTCATGTTCGACTTCTTCTGCCCCCGGTGCGGCGACTTCACCTTCGAAACGGTCATCTGCCTACACTGCGACAACTCGACGGCGCAGGAGCACGCCGAAGTAGCGTGAAAGAACTTGCGGTAGTGCAAATTTCACGCAGTGCGCCGCGCCGGCACGGCGGGTCGCTTGATTGGTTAGGCAAACCTTTCTGTATTGCGCAAAGCCATACACCCAGTTCAATTCTCGTGAGTTCGCCATGCACCGCACGCAGTCGTGGTGGATCATGAACCCCACGGTTCGGAGCCTCTCGCGAGCCGGCAGCACGTTGAGTATTGGCGTCTTCGATTAGGAACGGCGATATGTCCGAGTGCTTTCTGGCTGGCGAAGAAATCCACCAGCTCAATCGGGACCTGCGGATACTCATCGCGACAAACGGCACCCTTACGCGGATTCTCGGTGTCGTCACCGGCGAGGAAATCGTAGTGCAGGTCGTCGAGCAGCAGCTGCATCCGCACGGCGGCGTCCAGTCGGAGCAGCTGTCGGGCAGCAGGATTCTGCAACGTCGGGTCCTCCTCAACGGCCAGACCTCGGGCCGCCGATTCGTCGGGGCCGAGTCACTCATCGCCGTCGACCTGCTGCCCCCGACGATCGCGGCCGACCTGACGAGCACGAGTGCACCCATCGGCGAGATCATGGCTGCCAGCCGCCTCGAAACATTCAAGGAGCCGGCCGACATCTGGGTGGCGGAATCGCCTGACTGGCTCGCGGCCGCAACGGATCAGGCCGCGCAAGAGAGGACCGTCAGCCGCCGGTACCGCATCATCCTCGACGGCCAGCCCGTCATCGTCATCACCGAGTACTTCCTCGATTTCGAGACGACGGCCTCATGACGCTGCCCAATGGGAATGTGGCAGCGCTGCTGGCCGAACGCGCATCGGAAGCCGGGTGGCGGGACAGACCCGCCTACCATGCGCCGCACGTTGTCACCCATGGTCAAATCCACGATGGCGCAGCACGTTTGGGTACCGTTCTGCAACGCCGCGGCCTATCCACCGGGGATCGGGTCCTGTTATGCCTGCCCGATTCTCCCGAACTCGTCCAGCTGCTGCTGGCTTGCCTCGGTCGCGGCATCGTCGCGTTCCTGGCCAACCCTGAGCTCAATCGCCGCGACCACAGCTTCGCCGAAACCGACACGGACCCGGCGCTCGTCATCACGTCCAGCGCACTCCTCGACCGGTTTCGGGAGTCAACCGTTGCTGACGCCGCCGAGTTGGTTTCCGAAGCGGCCGATGCCGATCCGGCCGGCTACGAGCCGCTGACCGGCGACCGTCATGCCTACGCCACCTACACCTCCGGTACGACGGGTGCGCCGAAAGCCGCCATCCATCGGCACTCCGACGTATGGGCCTACGTCGAAGCGATGTGCGACCGGGCGTTGCAGCTCACCGCGAACGACGTCGGACTGTGCAGTGCGCCAATGTACTTCGCGTACGGGCTGGGAAACGCGGTCTGGTTCCCCCTCGCGACAGGCAGTTCCGCGGTCATCGTCAAACGACCGGTGACCCCGGAAGCGACGGCCGAGCTGAGCACCACATTCGGCGCATCGGTGCTCTACGGCGTGCCAACGTTTTTCGCGCGCATCGTCGATGCCTGCTCTCCCGAGTCGTTCCGCTCGCTGCGCTGCCTGGTATCAGCCGGCGAAGCTCTGGACGTCCGGCTCGCCGAGCGAATGACGAAGTTCTTCGGCGAAATCCCGATACTGGACGGAATCGGCTCGACCGAGGTGGGGCAGACGTTCGTCTCGAACACCATCGCGGACTGGCGGCCCGGAACCATCGGAAAAGTTCTCCCGCCCTACGAGATTCGTGTCCTTACGGCGGAGGGCACGTCGGCGCTTCCCGGCGCGGTGGGCAACCTCTGGGTCCGGGGTCCGTCGATATCGCCGGGCTACTGGAATCGCCCGGCCGGAACTCTCGTGCGGGATGGCGACTGGCACGACACCCGCGACCGGGTGTCCGTCGACGCCGACGGCTGGGTGACGTACTGCTACCGCGCGGATGACACCGAGATCATCGGTGGCGTCAACGTCAATCCACGGGACATCGAGCGCCTCATCACCCAGGACGACAGGGTCGCCCACGCGGCGGTTGTCGGGGTGCGAGAGTCGCCCGGCGTCTCGGCGCTGCAGGCGTTCCTCGTCCCGGCCGAAAATGCCGTCGTCGACGAATCCGTCTTCCGAGACCTCCACCAGCGCTTGATTTCTCAGCTTTCTGCCGTCCAGGTGCCGCACAGATTCGCCGTCGTCGAGCAGCTCCCCCGCACGTCGACCGGCAAGCTGGTCCGCCCCGCACTTCGCGCCGAAAGCCCCGCGCCGCCGGTCTGGGACTACCCCGCCGCCGAAACACCCTCGGATACACCGTCGCCCGCTCCCGAACGCACACCGAACCATGTGACGCTCAGTGACCGGCTCGCTGCCTTGCAGCAGGAACAGCACCGGCTCGTCGCCGATACGGTGTGCGCCGAGGTCGCGAAGATGCTGGGCCTGACGGACCCGCAATCGCTGAACCGAGAGCTCGCCTTCTCTGAGCTCGGCTTCGATTCGAAGATGACGGTCGAACTCCGCAACCGGCTGACAGCCGTTACAGGACTTCAGCTTTCGGACACCGTGGGCTGGGATTACGGCTCGATCGGACAACTGGCCCGGCATGTGGAAGCCCAACTGTCGTCCGGAAGTGGTCCGACTGCAGCGGCCCCGACAACGGCGGCCGACGAGCCGATCGCCATCGTGGGCATGGGCTGCCGCTTCCCCGGCGGCGTGGATACGCCGCAGGGGCTGTGGGAACTGGTGGCGAACGCGCGGGATGTGGTGTCGGAGTTCCCCACCGATCGGGGGTGGGATGCGAACGGCTTGTTCGACCCCGATCCCGATGCGGCGGGCAAGACCTACACGCGCTGGGGTGGTTTTCTCACCGACGTGGCCGGCTTCGACGCCGGCTTCTTCGGAATCGGCCCCAGTGAGGCACGGGCGATGGATCCGCAACAGCGGTTGCTGCTCGAATGTTCATGGGAAGCCTTGGAGCAGGCCGGAATTGATCCGGCTTCGTTGCACGGCTCCGCCACCGGGGTGTTCACCGGGGTCTTTGCGCAGCGCTACGGCGCCGCGGGAACCGACAGGCTCGAAGGTTACGGGCTCACCGGTTCGGCACTGAGTGTGGCCTCGGGCCGGGTGTCGTACGTGTTGGGGCTGCAGGGGCCCGCGGTGTCGGTGGACACAGCGTGCTCCTCGTCGTTGGTGTCGCTGCACTGGGCTGCGCAGTCGCTGCGGTCGGGCGAATGCGACCTGGCCTTGGCCGGTGGCGTGACGGTGATGACGTCGCCGGAGACCTTCATCGGGTTCAGCAGGCAGCGCGGACTGGCCCCCGATGGCCGGTGCAAGGCGTTCGCGGGGGCCGCGGATGGAACGGCGTGGGGTGAGGGCGCCGGAGTGCTGGCGCTGGAGCGGTTGTCGGATGCCCAGCGGTTGGGACATCCGGTGCTGGCCGTGGTGCGCGGCAGTGCCGTCAACCAGGACGGCGCCTCCAACGGGCTGACCGCACCCAACGGGCCGTCGCAGCAGCGGGTGATCCGGGCCGCCCTGGCCAGCGCGGGGTTGACCGCTGCCGACGTGGATGTCGTGGAGGGTCACGGAACCGGCACCACGTTGGGGGATCCCATTGAGGCGCAGGCACTTCTGGCTGCCTATGGGCAGGACCGGCCGGCGGAGCGGCCGTTGTGGGTGGGCTCGATCAAATCGAACATGGGTCATACCCAGGCCGCCGCCGGCGTGGCCGGGGTGATCAAGATGGTGCAGGCCATGCGCCACGGCGTGATGCCGGCGACGCTGCACGTCGACGTCCCCTCGCCTCGCGTCAACTGGGACGGCGGCGCCGTATCGGTGCTGACCGAGGCCCGGCCTTGGCCACTCGACGGGCGCCCCCGCCGGGCCGGCGTCTCGTCGTTCGGCATCAGCGGCACCAACGCGCACGTGATCTTGGAGCAGGGTCCGACCGCGGAGCCGGAAAGCCCTGAGCCGACGAACCCGAGCGGCCCACTCCCCTGGGTCATTTCGGCCAAATCGGCCGAGGCGCTCAGCGCGCAGGCCGACCGCTTGTCGGCACATCTGCGCGCCCATCCTGAGCTCCAGCCTGTCGACGTGGGGTTCTCGCTGGCCCGACGTTCGACGTTCGAGCATCGCGCGGTGGTACTGGGTGCCGATCGCGCGGCGCTCACGGCGGGGTTGGCCGCGATGGCCGCCGGGGAACCGGATGCGGCAGTCGTGGCGGGCCGCGCCGGCGCGGTGGGTAAGTCGGTGGTCGTGTTTCCGGGGCAGGGCTCGCAGTGCCTCGGCATGGGCCGGCAGCTATATGACCAAATACCGCTGTACGCCAAGACTTTTGACGCCGTGGCCGACGAGCTGGACCGGCATCTGCGGCTGCCGCTACGCGAGGTGCTCTGGGGCTCCGACAGCGGCCTGCTCGACAGCACCGAATTCGCGCAGCCCGCGCTGTTCGCGGTGGAGGTGTCGGTGTTCGCGGTGCTACGGAGCTGGGGCGTCACTCCCGACTTCGTGCTGGGCCATTCGGTCGGCGAGTTCTCGGCGGCGTACGTCGCGGGGGTACTCACGCTGCCCGACGCCGCATTGTTGGTCGCCGCGAGGGGACGCCTGATGCAGGCGCTCCCACCGGGCGGTGCGATGACGGCGGTGAATGCCGGAGAACACACGGTCGCGCCGCTGCTGGCCGACGGCGCGGTCATCGCGGCGATCAATGCGCCTGAATCGGTGGTGATCTCGGGTCCGCAAGGCGCCGTCAACGCGACCGCAGACCGACTGGCCGGGCAAGGCCACCGGGTGCATCCGCTCACGGTTTCGCATGCCTTCCACTCGCCGTTGATGGAACCGATGCTCGACGAGTTCGCGCGCATCGCCGCGCGAGTCGAACCGCGCCGGCCGCAGATTCCGCTGATCTCGAATGTGACGGCCCAATCAGTCGGTGCAGACGGCGATTTCGGCTCGGCTGGGTACTGGGTGGAGCACATTCGGCAGCCGGTGCGTTTCGCCGAGGGCATCCGGAACCTGCAGACCCACGGCGCGACGCACTTCATCGAGGTCGGTCCAGGCAGCGGGCTGACGGCCGCCGTCGAACAGTCGGTGTCACCGGCCGAATCCGTCACGGTGTCGCTGCTCGGCAAGGGCCGGCCAGAGACGACGGCACTGCTGCACGGCGCCGCCCGGTTGTTCACCACCGGCATGCCCATCGCGTGGCCGGCACTGTTCGACGGCTCGGGTGGACGCCGGATCGAGTTGCCCACGTACGCATTTCAGCGGCGTCGCTTCTGGACGATGCCGACCGCAGCCGGGCCCGCCGGCACAGCTGCGCTGGGCCTCGACGCGGCACACCACCCGTTGTTGAGCGCGGTGCTCGAGCGGCCCGATTCTGGCGGGGTGGTCTTGACCGGGCGCTTGTCCTTGGCGAAGCAACCATGGTTGGCCGATCACCTGATCGGCGGCGTGGTGCTGTTCCCTGGCACGGGATTTGTGGAACTGGCCCTCCGGGCCGGCGACGAGGTGGGCTGCGGAACCATCGAAGAGTTGGTGCTGGCTGCGCCCCTCGTCCTGGACGAGGACGCCGCGACGCAACTTCAGGTGGTGGTGAGTGCTGCCACGGAGTCGGGCAGCCGGGCGGTCTCGGTGTACGCACGTCGCGACGAATCCGATGCGGAGTGGTCACTGCACGCCGAGGGCACCCTGACCGCGCGTCCTGTGGAACATTCGGCAGACCTGACAGCGTGGCCGCCGCCCGGTGCTGTCCCCGTGGATGTTTCGGACGGCTACGCGCGGCTCGCCGAGCGCGGCTACGAATATGGGCCGGCGTTCCAGGGCCTCGTCGCGCTCTGGCGGCGCGGCCAGGAGCTCTTCGCCGAGGTCGCCGCACCCGATGAGGCGGGCGTGGTCGACACGATGGGCATCCATCCGGCAGTGCTGGATGCCGTGCTGCATGCCGCGGGACTTGCCATCGACACCGCCCAGAGGATGTTGCCGTTCTGCTGGCGCGGCGTGACGCTGCATTCCGGCGGCGCCGGGCGGGTGCGAGCCCGCATCACCGTACTGGGCGACGACGAACTGTCCGTGGAGGTTGCCGACGATGCCGGTTCGCCGGTGCTGACGGCGCGCTCACTGACCACCCGCCCGATCACCGCCGACCAACTCCCCGCCGCCGCTGACGGACCACTGGAAGTGATCTGGACGCCAATATCGTTGAGCCCCAAGGTCGAACCCACGGATCGTGACCGGGTGGTCGTGTGGGAGTGCCCAGCCGCCGACGACGATGTGGTGGGCTCGGTGCATGCCGCCACCCGTGCCGCACTCGAGGTGCTGCAGGATTGGTTGGCCGACGAGCGGGCAGGCACGTTGGTGGTGTCGACCCGTGGTGCGGTGGGGCCGGCCGGCGAGGATGTCAGCGATCTGGCGGCCGCGGCCGTGTGGGGTCTGGTGCGCTCGGCACAGGCCGAAAACCCCGGCCGGATCATGCTTCTCGACACCGACGGCACGGTGGACCCGACGGAACTGGTCGCCGCCGGCGAACCCCAACTCGTGGTGCGGTCCGGCAAGGTGCACGCCGCCCGATTGGCCGCGGCCCCAGCACTTTTGGCGCCACTGGACGGTGCGTGGCGGTTGACCGTCGGCGGTGACGGCACGTTAGAGAATCTCGCCATCCGGGCCTGCCCCGAGGTGGAAGCCCCGCTGCAACCCGGCCAGGTGCGGGTGGCGGTGGCGGCGGTCGGGATCAACTTCCGCGACGTGATGGCGGCATTGGGCATGTATCCCGGCCAGTCCCCCGTGCTGGGCGCCGAGGGCGCCGGCGTGGTGGTGGAGACCGGTCCGGGCGTCTCGGGCGTCGCGGTTGGCGATGCCGTGATGGGACTGATGGCCGGCACCGGCCCGGTGGCCGTGGTCGATCACCAGCTGCTCACCACGGTGCCGGCGGGCTGGTCACTCGAGGAGGCTGCCGGGGTCTCGGTGGCATTCCTGACGGCGCTGTACGGGTTGGTGGATTTGGCCGGCATCTCTGCCGGGGAATCGGTGCTCGTGCACGCGGGTACCGGCGGGGTTGGCATGGCGGCGGTGCAGCTGGCTCGGCACTTCGGGGCGGACGTCTTCGTCACCGCCAGCCCCGGCAAGTGGAGCACGTTGCGCGCCATGGGTTTTGACGACGATCACATCGGCGATTCCCGGACCCTCGATTTCGAGGAGAAGTTCCTGGCGGTGACCGGGGGCCGCGGCGTCGACATCGTGCTCGACTCGCTGGCCGGTGAATTCGTGGATGCGTCGCTCCGATTGCTGGTCCGCGGTGGACGATTCATCGAGATGGGCAAGACCGACATCCGCGATGCCGAGGCGGTCGCCGCGCAGTATGCCGGTGTCCGGTACCAGGCGTTCGACCTCTCCGAGGTCGAACCGCAACGGATGCAGGCGATGCTGTGCGAACTGACCAAGCTCTTCGAAACGGAGCGGCTGCGACCCCTTCCCGTCACCACCTGGGACGTGCGCTGCGCACCGGAGGCCTACCGGTTCATCAGTCAGGCGCGCCATATCGGCAAGGCGGTGCTGACGATGCCGACGGCGCTGGCCGGCCGGCTCGCCGATGGCACGGTGCTGATCACCGGCGCGACCGGAATGGTCGGCGCGCATCTGGCCCGGCATCTGGTCGGCGCCTACGGCGTCCGGCACCTGGTGCTGGCCAGCCGGCGTGGGGATCGCGCCGAGGGCGCCGCCGCGCTGGCCGCCGAATTGGAAAGTGCCGGCGCGCAGGTGGATTTGGTGGCCTGCGACGTGGCCGATCCAGATGCGGTCGCCGCGATGGTGACGCAGTGCGGCCCAACATTGCGCGGAGTGGTTCACGCCGCGGGCGTCCTCGACGATGCGGTGATCGCCTCGCTGACCCCCGACCGGCTGGATGCGGTGTTGCGAGCCAAGGTGGACGCGGTCTGGAATCTGCACGAGGCCACCCGTCATCTGAATCTGGCGATGTTCGTGTTGTGTTCGTCGATCGCTGCCACGGTGGGCGCACCGGGGCAGGGCAATTACGCCGCCGCGAACGCATTCCTGGACGGCTTTGCCGCCCATCGGAGAGCCCCGGGATTGGCCGGCACGTCGCTCGTGTGGGGAATGTGGGAACAGTCCGGTGGGATGACGGCCCACCTGAGCGACCGCGATCTGGCCCGGATCAGCAATAGCGGGCTGGCGCCGATGACACCCGCACAGGCGCTGCAGCTGTTCGACGACGCGCTGACACACCAGCAACCCGTGATGGTGGCGGCACGCCTGGACCGGGCAGCGCTGAACACCAAGGCCCGCAACGGAACTCTGCCGGCGTTGTTCAGCGGGCTGGTCCGCAGTCCCCGGCGGCGTCTCGCCAACGACGCCGGCGATGCCACCGGGTCGAAGTCAGCGCTGACGCAGCGTCTCAACGGCTTACCGCGCGACGAACAGCGCGCGCTCCTGACCGACATGGTGTGCGCGCAAGCGGCAGCGGTTCTCGGCCACCCCACGCCCGACGACCTCGACCGCGAGGCCACGTTCGAGGACCTGGGCTTCGACTCACTCACCGCCGTCGAACTACGCAACCGCCTCAAGACCGTGACGGGCCTGGCCCTCCCGCCGACCCTGATCTTCGACCATCCCAGCCCCAGCGCCCTCGCCACGCACCTGGCCGGATCGCTCACCGACACCGCTAATCCCGCGGCAGTGACGCACGTCGACGAGCCTGCCGGTCAGCCGGTGGACGACCGGCTCGCCTACCTGGACCAGGCCGCGTTCCTCGCGCTGCGCGCGAGCCACGGCACGGTGCTGCAGATGACCTGGATCTACGACCGGGCCGTCGACGTCGCCGCGTTGCGGCGGTTTCACCACAACCTCGACCATGGGTTGCTGGGGCGCCGGATCGAGCGGGCGGCAGTGCCGTTCGCGCGTGATCGCTGGGTCCGGTCTCCCGCGGCGCCCGACATCGACTTCGCCGCCACGCCACGGCCGCGCGCCGAGGTGAGCGCATGGTCCGACGAACGCGCTAGGCTGCCGCTCGATCCCGAGCGGGGGCCCGGCTGGCACCTCGGGGTCCTCCCGCTCGACGGCGGCGCGACGGCGGTCAGCCTCGTGGCGTCGCATCTGATCGTCGATGCCATCGCCTTCGGGCAGGCGGTCGCCGACGCCGTCGAGGGCAGGGCGCACGATCTCGGTTATCTGCCTCCGGCAGCACGGCCCCGCGGTCGCGCGCTGCGCGACGACCTGCGGCAGACGGTCAAGGACCTGCCCGACATGGCGCACGCCGTGGCCGCCGTGGCGCGGTTGGCCCGGCGCGAAAGCACAGAGCTCCGGCCGCCGACGACGACAACGTCACCAAACAAGGCCGGCAGCGACCAGAAGGTCGACGTGCCCGGCCTCACCGCGCAGATCGACCTGGACGCCTGGGATGCCCGCGCGAAAAGCCTTGGCGGCGGCAGCAACTCGCTCATCGCCGGCATCGCGTGCCGGCTGGCGGTGGCGACCGGGCGCGTTCAGGAGGACGGGACGGTCACCCTGCGCTTCGTGCTGTCGCGGCGGACCGAGGGCGATACCCGCGCCAATGCGCTGACGAGTGCCGACGTCGTGGTCGACCCCACGCACGTGGCGAAGGACCTTGCGGACATCCGCGCCAGGATCACGCGAGCCACCCTCGAGACCATCGAGAACCCTGACGACGAGGCCCTGGCGCCGACGGCCCTGGCGGCGATCACGCCGAAGTGGGCGGTCCGGAAGTTCGGCGCGATGGCAGCAGGCGGCGCCGTCCTGCCCGTCACGTGCTCCAACGTCGGTGACGTGCCGGCGGCGGTGAACCGGCCCGACGGCACCGAGGCCGCCTACCTGTCCATGCGATCGGTCGAGCCCGACATCACGAGGGGCTTGCTCGAGGCCATGGGCGGGCAGATGTTCCTGTCGTCAGGGCGCGCCGGCGGGAAGATGTCGATCAGGATTTCCGCTTATATCCCGGGCCGGCTCAATACCCGGGAAGCGTTGCGCGACAATGTGTCACGAGTCCTCGCCGAATTCGATCTGGATGCGCAGATCGACTACTGACCGCCTGCCGCGGCCTGTTCCCGGGCAGCACGGGCCACCGGCGAGTACTCCAGGTAGTCCAGTGCCATCTGTGTCGACGCTTCCGCGTTCGGGTGATAGCCGGGCCGGATGTAGCGGAACGGCACCGTCACCATGAGCAGCCAGGGACCCGGCACCCGGTACTCCCGTGAGGCGCGCAACCAATCGCGGAACCGCGGCTTGGCGGAAATGGTCGGGTCCGCGTTCATGAGGTACCGCATGCCTCGGTACCACGTGAGCAGGAAGCCGGGCGCGGTGAGCAGCATGGTGACTGCCCGCATGACGTAGTTGCCGCACAGATGCTGGTAGATGTCGAACACCAGCGCGCGGTGTTCGATCTCCTCGGCCCCGTGCCAGCGCAGCAGGTCCAGCATGGTCGGATCGGCGCCGGCGTAGTCGAGGCCGCGGTTCTGGATCGTCCACTGCCCCAGCGCCGCGTTGAACGGTTCCAGGGCGGCGGCCACCGCCAGGCGCTGGTACAGCGCCCACCGCTGCACCACCCGCGGCAATCGCGACTGTTTGGCAGCCGCCTTGTCGCCCACCGCGGGCAGTTCGGTGGACATCGTGCCGGTGAAGGGCGCGGTGTCGATGCCCTGTTCCACCAGATGCTGCAGCACCATCTGGTGCGCCTGGGCGTGCCAGGCCTCCTGCTGCACGAACGGCTTGATGGCGGCTTTCATCTCCGGGTCGTCGACGAGCGGTTCCGCCTCGTTGACGACCTGGATGAACCAGCGCTCACCGGCCGGCAGCATCAGATGCAGCACGTTCAGCATGTGGGTGGAAAACGGATCGCCGGGAACCCAGTGCAGCGGCGTGTCCGACCAGTCGAACCGGACCTTTCGGCGGTGGGTCGGATATCCGTCGTGGTGGACCTCGTGATCAGCCATGCCCACTCTTTTCCCAGTTGGAGGCGGTTCAACCCTACGCCAACAACCCCGCACCCTGCGCGATGAACGCCAGGCCGACGAGCGTCACGATCGCCACCACGATCTGCTGCCGGTAGCCGCCGACCCAGTCGTGCACTTTCCGCAGTGCCGCTTGGGTTTTCGCCGGTGCGACGACATTGCAGAGCAGCACCACCTCGACGACCGCGAGGCTCACCACGATGAACACGAGCGCGACGCCGATCTGCGTACCAATGGCGGCGCCCGACGCCAGGATCGTGGTCAGGGCGAACAGCACCAGCGACGGGTTCGGGCCGGCCCAGAAGCCGATCACCGCCGCGACCCACAGCGCCCCGCCCTCCCAGGCCCGCTGCGCACGCCCCAGCAATCCGCCCCGCGGCGGCGCGTCCGGGTCCCGGTGCAACAACTTCGAGATGGGTGAGACGTCGTCGCCCGGCGTGCGCCGGCGCGTCACCATCCGCACCGCCGTCACCGCCGCGATGACCAGAAGCAGCACGCCAACGGCCACCTGGAGGTGCCGCATCGTCGCGCTCGCGGTGGTCCGCGGATTGGCCAGGTCGTGCACCCACGCCAGGTCGGTGAAGTGCAACGCCAGCAGCGGAAGCATCAGCAGCATGACGCTCGCGGTCACGCAGCCGACCCAGTACACCAGCAGGTTCTGCGCCGGGCGCGGCCGGGAGATCAGCAACAGGTTGACGCCGAGGCGCACCGGATCGAACGCGATCGGCAGTGCCAGCACCGCCACAGAACCCCACATTGCCGCCAACTTACCGGGCGCGGCGCAGTGTCAGCTGGGCCGCAGCACCGGGATGAGCGCGTCGATCACCGAGCTGTCCTCGATGGTGGACGGGACGACGTAGTCGGTGCCTTCGGCGATCTGCCGCATGGTCTTTCGCAGGATCTTCCCCGAGCGGGTCTTGGGCAGCGCGCCCACGACCGTCACGTCACGGAAGGTGGCGACGGCGCCGATCTGGTCGCGCACCATCGCCGCGAGTTCCTGTTGCAGTACCCCGCCGTCGATGTCCGCCCCGGCCTTGAGCACGACATAGCCGCTCGGCCGCTGGCCCTTGAGATCGTCGTGGATGCCGATGACGGCGCACTCCGCGACAGCCCGGTGGCCGGCGATGACGGCTTCGATGCTTCCTGTCGAAAGCCGGTGCCCCGCAACGTTGATGACGTCGTCGGTGCGGCCCAGCACCGTCAGGTAGCCGTCGTCGTCGACGTAGCCGAAGTCACCGGTGAGGTAGTGGCCGGGGAACGCCGACAGGTACGACTGCACGAAGCCCTTGTCGTTCTGCCACAACCCGGCGAGGGTGCCGGGCGGCAGCGGCAGCTTGATGACGATGTTGCCCTCGACGCCGGGCGCGACCGGGTTGCCCGAGGCATCCACGATGCCGACGCGGTAGCCGGGTACCGGCACGGTCGGGGAGCCGGCCTTGATGGGCATGGGTTCGAGCCCGCGGAGGTTCGCGCAGATGGCCCAGCCGGTTTCGGTCTGCCACCAGTGATCGACGACGGGGCAGTGCAGCTTCGCCGAGGCCCACTCGTAGGTGTCGGGGTCCAGGCGCTCCCCGGCGACGAACAGCGTGCGCAGCGTCGAAATGTCATGGCCCGCAAGCATCGACGCTTCGGGATCAGCTTTGCGGATGGCACGCAGCGCGGTCGGCGCGGTGAACAGCGCTTCGACCCGATGCTGTTCGATGACCCGCCAGAAGGCGCCGGCGTCGGGGGTGCCGACGGGCTTGCCTTCGTAGAGCACCGTGGTGGCGCCGGCGATCAGCGGCCCGTACACGATGTACGAACTGCCGACGACCCACCCGATGTCCGAGGCCGTCCACATCACCTGGCCGGCGCTGATGTCGTAGACGTTCTTCATCGACCAGGCCAGCGCGACGGCGTGACCGCCGTTGTCGCGCACGACGCCCTTGGGCCGGCCGGTCGTGCCGGAGGTGTAGAGGATGTACAGCGGGTCGGTGGCAGCCACCGGCACGGGAGCGGCGGGCTCGGCCCCTGCGACCAATGCGTCCCAATCGAGGTAGCCCGGGTAGTCGGCGGCCTCTCCCGCGATCTCGCCGCGGTTCTTGACGATCACGGTGGCCGGCGCCGCGGTGGTCAGCGTCAGCGCCTTGGCGACGACGGGCAGGTACTCGACGGTGCGCCCCGGCTCCAGACCACCCGAGGCGGTCAGCAGCGCTACCGGCTGTGCGTCGTCGATCCGGGCCGCGAGTTCGTTGGCCGCGAACCCGCCGAACACCACCGAGTGGACGGCGCCGATGCGGGCGCAGGCCAGCATGGCGATGACCGCTTCGGGGATCATCGGCATGTAGATCACGACGCGGTCGCCCTTGGTGACGCCTTGTGCGGCAAGCACTCCGGCGAACCGCGCTACGCGGTCGAGTAGTTCGGCGTACGTGAAGGACTGTTGCACGCCGACCATCGCCGAGTCGTAGATCAGCGCGGTGCGGTCGCCGTTACCGGCCTCGACGTGGCGGTCGAGAGCGTTGTAGCAGGTGTTGAGCTGCCCGTCGGGGAACCAGCGGTAGTGCGGTGCCGCGGATTCGTCGAGCGCGCGGGTCGGCGCGACGGTCCAGTCGATGGCCTGCGCGGCCGTCAGCCAGAAGTCGTCGGGCCGCTCGGCGGCGGCCTCGAACGCCTCGCGATATGCGCTCACGCGATCTCCTTGACGACGGCGGAGAACACCGTCATGAACCAGTCGAGGTCCGACATCGAGAACACCAGAGGGGGTCGCACTTTGAGGATGTTGCCATGTCCGCCGCACACAGAGATCAGAACGCGGTTATCCCGCATCATGTCGACGATGCGCTGGGCGGTGCCCCTGTCGTGCTCCTTGGTGTCGGGGTCGGTGACGATCTCGATTCCGGTGTACAGCCCGGTGCCGCGGATGTCGCCGAGGAACGGGTACTCCTTGGCCAGGACGCGCAGTTCGGACCGCCATTGGTCGCCCACGGCCGCGGCGTGTTCGGCGAGCCCGTCGCCCTGGATGACGTCGAGGACGGCCTGCGCGGCGGCCATCGACACCGGGTTACCGCCGAAGGTGTTGAAGTACGGGGTTTCCCGCGCGAAGGCGTCGAGAATCTCCGGGCGGGCGGCCATCGCGGCGACGGGGATGCCGTTGCCCATGGGCTTGCCCATCGTCACCAGGTCGGGCACCACACCGTGCCGTTGGAATCCCCACATCGCCTCGCCGGTCCGCGAGAAGCCCGGCTGCACCTCGTCGGCGATGAACACGCCGCCGGCGCGGTGCACGACCTCGACAGCCGGCCCCAGGACCGACGGATCCACGTAGATGCCGTCGGAGGAGAAGATCGAATCCAGCAGCAGCGCACTGAACTTGTGGCCGTGCCGCTCGAGATCGGCGATCGCGGCGCTGATCTGGTCGGCGAACCAGCGGCCCAGCACCGCCGGATCGATGCGGTACGAGTCCGGTGCCGGCACCGTGCGCACGTTGGCGCCCAGTGGCACCCCGACACCCAGCGACGGTGACATCGCCGAGATCAGCGCACTGTTGCCGTGGTACGCCTCCGCGGTGACGATGACCCCGGTGCCGCCGCTGTACTGCTCGGCGACCCGGACCGCCAGGTCGTTGGCCTCGGATCCCGTGCAGGTGTACATGATCGACGAGATCTCCGCCGGGAACGTGGCCAGCAGTTGCTCGGAGTAATCGAGGATGCCGCCGTGCAGGTAGCGGGTGTGGGTGTTGAGTTCCGACATCTGTCGGGTGACGGCCTCGATGACCCGCGGGTTGCAGTGCCCGACGCTGGCCACGTTGTTGTAGGCGTCGAGGTACTTGTTGCCGTCGGCGTCATAGAGATGGGCGCCCGCGCCTTTGACCAGATGGACGGGCCGGTTGTAGAACAGCCGGTACGACGGACCCAGCGTCGATCGCCGCTTCTCGACCATGGCATCGGTGGTGGGGTCGAGCTCTTCCCCGCCGGTGTAGCTGTTGGAGTCCATGATTGTGGAGAAAGCCATGTTCGTTGTCCTTGCGGTAGAAAGCGATCGGCGCCGGGTCCGGGTTTGTTGTCAGCGTTCTTCGTCGAGCACGACGCGCCCCAATCGGTCGTAGCGCTGCGGGGACTGCGCCCGAAGTACCAGGGCGACAAGGATTCCGGCGATGGCGGTGCCGCCGACCACCCAGGGAATCGACGCGAACACGATGTCGTCCTTGGCCGTACCCGCTGCGAACGAGGCGTTCTTGATCAGCAGGTAGATGACGTACAGCATGCCGATGCCACCGAGCCCGGGAGCCACCAAGGTGCGGAACCAGTGCGCGGTCTCCGGATGCTGCTTGCGCACATGGAAGTACGAGACCACCGAGAACGCCGCCATCGCCTGCACGATCAGAATGGCGGAGGTACCCAGCAGCGCGGCAAGGCCGTAGAGCCCGCTGTAGGGATCGCGACCGGAGAACGCGAACCACAGCACGATCACCAGGGTGATGGCCGTCTGCACGAAGCCCGCGACGTGCGGGGAGCCGTGGATTTGGTGAGTACGGCCAATGGTTTTCGCGGTTCTGGGCAGGATGTCTTCGCGGCCGAGCGCGTAGATGTAGCGGGCAGCGCAGTTGTGGAAGGCCATGCCGCACGCGTAGGAGCCGGTGGTGAGCAGGATCTGGAACATGGTCACGGCCCAGCCGCCGAGGTGCTCGCGCACCGGGGTGAAGAAGATTTCACCGGCGGTGTTCGTATCCTGCGCCAGCGCAATGGATTTGCTGGGTCCCGTGCCCACGATGGCCAGCCACGACACCACGATGTAGAACGCCCCGATGCCGAGCACCGACGACATGATCGCGATCGGGATGATCTTCTTGGGGTTCTTCGACTCTTCGCCGTACATGGCACTGGACTCGAAACCGACCCAGGACCAGAAGGCGAAGAACAAGCCGATTCCGGCGGAGCCGACCACGGCCATGGTGCCCGCGCCGCTGACGTTCGGGACGACGGCGTCGAGCCCCTTGAGCCCGTTGATCGGGTTGAGTGATGACAGCGACCAGCCTTCCGGACCACCGCCGCTGACGACCACCGAACCCGCCATCAGCGTCAACATCACGATCTCGGTGATCAGCAGGCCGCCAAGCACTTTCGCGGCCAGGTTGACATCGAAGTAGGTGAGCACCGCGTTGGCGACGATCATCACGATGGCGAACAGCAACCACGGCAGGTGGACGTTGAACAGTGATGCGAACAAGTCCCGCGAGAAGAACGAGAAGATGCCGACCAGGGATGCCTCGAAAACGACGTATGCCAGGACCGTCAGGAAGCCGGCCGACAGACCGAGCACCCGCCCGAGTCCGTGCGAGATGTAGCCGTAGAACGCCCCGGTGGCGGTGATGTGCTTCGACATCGCCGCATAGCCGACAGCGAAGAGACCGAGCACGATCGTCGCAATCAGGTACCCGGCGGGGGCTGCCGCACCGTTACCGGACCCGACGGCGATCGGGACGTTGCCGACCATCGCGGTGATCGGGGCGGCGGTGGCCACCGCCATGAACAGCACGCCGATCAAGCCGACGGCGTTGGGTTTGAGGCGCTGCACGCCAGGGCCGCCGTCGGGCGGCGCCGATGCCAGCGGGGCGGTTCGTGGGTGGTCGTCGATTTCACTCATGGGTGCTAACCGATCCGATCTGATGGGAGATGAGTCCGGGCCACGCTGGCCGGTTTTGGGTTTATTTGGTCTGCTCCGTCGAGCGGCACTTCAGCTATCCGATGGACCAATGGACCCCCACGCCATCGGCACAGGGCTATTCGTACCAGACCGTCTCATAGCGGTCAATACCCGAACTACCTGCACACTTGCTGTGGAGCCCGCCGAAACGGCGCCATATTTCCGGCCCGTAAAGCCGTCGTTACCAATTTTCGGTTTTGGTTCACTTTCGAGCCAAAGTGCGCTACAACTGACCAGACCAAATAGTGACCGTGCCCACACCGCCAGTTCAGGAGAGCCACAATGAGCGACATGGCCGCCACCGACTACGAACGCTTCGCGCACGCCGCGCTCCCGCACTATGGGCTCGATTCGGCAACCGTGACGCTGCTGAGCTACTCGGAGAACGGCACCTTCCTGGTGGAATCGGGGACCGAACGCCAGGTCCTGCGCGTGCACCGGCCGGGCTACCACTCGCTGGCCGCCATCGAATCCGAACTCGACTGGATGGAGAGTCTGCGTCGCGACTCCGCCATCACGACGCCGCAGGTGATTCCCGCCCCCGACGGGCGGCGTGTGGTGGAGGCCCGCATCGGCGACGAGAGCTGTCTCGTCGACCTGTTCACCTTCGTGGAAGGCACCATCGCCGAGGACGACGCCTCCGACATCAGCTTCAGCGAGTTGGGCGCGATCACCGCGACGCTGCACGAGCACGTCCAGCGCTGGCAGCGTCCGGAGGCCTTCACGCGCTTCCGGTGGGACCTCGACACCATGCTCGGCGCCGCGGGCCGGTGGGGTGACTGGCGTGACGCGCCGGCCCTGTCCGCCGGCGATGCCGCCGTCATCGAAGAGGCCGAGCGCAAGGTCATCGAACGCCTCACCGACTACGGCATGGGCCCCGACCGTTTCGGACTGGTCCACGCCGACCTGCGGATGTCCAACCTGATGGTGCACAAAGGCAAGATCACCGTCATCGACTTCGACGACTGCGGCTGGTCGTGGTACCTCGCCGACCTCGGGGCGGTGGTGTCGTTCGTCGAGGACACCCCGGACGCCGCCCGCATCATCGACGAATGGCTCGCGGGCTACCGCAGCGTCCGCGACATCGCCGCCGCCGATCTCGCCGAAATCCCGACGTTCGTCATGTTGCGCCGCCTGATGCTCACGGCCTGGATCGGCAGCCATCCCGAATCGGAACCGGCACAGCGGCTCGGCCACCGATACGCCTCCGGCACAGCCCAATTGGCGCAGGCCTACCTCACCGATCCATCGTGGTTCCGGGTCGATGTGCCCGCGACCGCTCCCACTCTCTCCCACTGACAGGACACGCGCACCATGTTCGATCTCACCAACAAGAACGTCATCGTCACCGGCGCCACCAAGGGCATCGGCTACGGCATCGCCGCGGTGTTCGCCACCGCAGGCGCCAATGTCGCCGTGGCGGCCCGCTCACTGCACGACCTCGACACCGCCGTCGCCGGCCTCGACGGGCTCGGGTCCGGCAAGGTCATCGGGGTCTCCGTCGACGTCGCCGATCCCCGGTCCTGCCAGGCGATGGCCGAGGCTGCCGTCGACGCCTTCGGCGGTATCGACGTGCTGTGCGCAAACGCCGGCATCTTCCCCGAGGCACCGCTGGCCACCATGACGCCCGACGATCTCGCCACCGTGCTCGACGTCAACGTCAAGGGCACCGTCTACAGCGTGCAAGCCTGTCTCGAGGCGCTCACCCGCAGCGGCGCCGGGCGCGTCATCATCACCTCGTCGATCACCGGTCCGGTGACGGGCTTCCCCGGCTGGTCGCACTACGGCGCGTCCAAGGCCGCACAGCTGGGCTTCATGCGCACCGCCGCAATCGAACTCGCGCCGAAGCACATCACCGTCAACGCCATCCTGCCCGGCAACATCCTCACCGAGGGGCTGCAGGAGATGGGCGAGGACTACATCGCCGGCATGGCCCGCTCCATCCCTGCAGGGACGCTGGGCACTCCGGAAGACATCGGTCACCTCGCCGCGTTCTTGGCCAGCGACGAGGCCCGCTACCTCACGGGCCAGTCGATCGTCGTCGACGGCGGGCAAATCCTGCCGGAATCGCTGGACGCCGTCGCCGGGTGACAACAGGTCGGTACGGTGAACGACATGGACGAGTCCGAAGGTGGCCCGGTAGCCGAGGATGTGCGGCGCCGCATCGTCAGCATGCTCGACGCCGGAACGCTCCGTCCCGGTGACCGTCTCGGTTCCGAACGCGAGATGGCCGAGCAGTTCTCCGTCTCGCGGGCGACGCTGCGCAGCGCCCTGGTGCCGCTGAGCCGTGCCGGCATCCTGGAACGGCGCAGCGGCCGCGCGGGCGGCACGTTCATCAAGACCGTGCTCGTGGAGCGCAACGTCGCCGAGCTGTCGGGCCTGCCGAATCGGCTCAAGCAGGGCGGTCATTCCACGACCCGCAGCCGGGTGTTGTCGACGGCCCTGCGCGGCGCCACGGCCATCGAGGCGCAACGCCTGGGGGTCGAGCCCGGCACCGAACTCGTTGTCGTACAGCGCCTGCGCTACGCCGACGGTTTCCCGCTGTCGGTCGACTGCGCGCATTTCCCCGCCGACCTCGTGCCGGACCTGCTGGAGCAACCGCTCGGCGGGTCGCTCTACGACATCCTGGCGGTCCGCTACGACCTGCGGCCGGTGACGTCGGTCGAGAGCATCGAAGTCGTCAGCGCCAATCCCCGCGAAGCGTCCTGGCTCGAAATCCCCACGCGCACTCCCCTGCTGGCGATGACGCGCGTCGCCTCGGATGCGGGCGGGCGGCCGTTCGAATACTCCGAAGACCTGTTCCGCGCCGACCGGGTCCGGCTCGTCGCCAAGACGTCCGCGCTGGCCGAACGCGAGACCCTCGGCACCGACGGGCGCGTCGAGCTGACCGTCACCGCCTAGCTGTTCCACCGAGCGCGCCGAGAATGCCCAGGGATTTCCACTAGCTCCAGCTCATTTAGGCTGCGGCACAAGTGAAAACAAGTCGTTCGCGCCGCGACCCAGCAGCGTGGTGTTGACCCTCCACACTTCCCGCACAGTCACGTCTGGGGAGCTGGTGCCTGGCATGGCCCACGCGGTTTCACATGTCGCCATATCCATGCCATAGGCGACCGGTGACGGTTCGCCCGTCAGGATGGCGATCGCGCCATCAGAGCCGATGTAGCTGGTGGACAGGCCTTCGGCATCACAGGCCTTTCCCTTGGCGCCCGTTCGCAGGTCGAATTGCTGCCAACTTCGAAGCCGCCTGTCGGAGGCGACGTACAGGGTCGTACCGATGAGCCGTGCGTAGAGCCGTAACGTCGGCTTGGGGATTTCGAGCAGTTGCCGCCCACTCATCGTGACGATTCGAAGCTGCGACTCGTCCTCGACGATCGGCACGTCGGGCGAGGTATTCACAAGGCCTCCGGCCATCTGCGCCGATAACCGGCCGGATTCATCAAGCAGCGCAACGCGTTCCGTGCCGTCTTGATCGTGATAGCTGAACCCGAACCCACCGGCGTAGACGATGGCACCTCCGACTGATGCGTCACGCCCCGCTGAAGGCTTCACCGAGGCGCCGTCGGCAACCGAGAAAACGATGTCCGGCGCCCTGAATACACCTTGCGATGCAAAGTTCATCGGCTGAAGGTCCGAATTGGGTCCCGCAGAATCCCCGAGCAGACCATCGCCAGGGACAAACCATGTGAGCTCGGCATGCGGGCCGACCCCATGAACACCACTGTCCGGCACCGCGGCAACCACGTAGTCACCTACCTGGCTCAAGCGTGGTTCGGGACCTGATCCGTATGCTCGTAATTCTGTCGGGCCGTCGAACATCACGGCCCCAGTCTCGGTGTTGACGACCCACGCCCGCCGCGGCTGTCCCGAAGCCTCCCATACGCACAACACCATCGCCGGCCCATTCACGAAACAGCGAGTACTGGCCGCGCGTGCGTTGGGGCCCAGCCGAACCGGAGCGAACAGCCGGTGACCATCCGCCACGTTGACCCCGACAACTCGCCACCCGTCGCTCGAGGCACCGAGAAAGAATCCACGGTCCCCCACATTGCCGGCCGGATGGATCATCGAATCTGCCGGCAGCCCCAGCTCGGCTGCCGTCACGTGCCAGCCGAACACCGGTTGCTTCCGCATCGACTGAGACAGCAACAACTGTTTGGGCAACCCCAACTGCTCTGCGGTAGCCAACGGTGGCGCAGACTGTGGCCTGCCGTCGACCGGACGCTGGACGACGATCACGGCAGCCACCACCGCAGCAACCAAAGCCAGCGCACCAGCCACCAGCCACCACTTGCGAAGCCCGCCTCGACGGATCATTCGACCGCGAAGTCCTGCGCCCGCAACCGTTCGATCGCCCGGCCATTGGCGAGCTCACCGCGGTTCTCCGGATACAGCCAGTAATGCCGGATAGCCCAGTAGAGCGCAGCTCCATTCGCCTGGTAGGTAGGCAAGCTGTTGATGGTCTGCGTTTCACCATCTCTCATCACCATCACCGCCGGACAGCTCACGGCCTTGCCCTTGGGCGCCTGGTCAATGACATCCACCACGTCATCCCACGCTCCACTGGCGGTCGTGGTTACGGAGTTTGAGACCTCAAACCCTTCCGGCGACAGTTTCAGATATCCCCAACCGTTCGACCTGCCTCGCAGGAGAAGGTAGGCAAACCAACACACCAGTCCGGCAACAATAATGGGGTAATAGATTTGCCTGGCCCCACCGATTCCGATTGCGAGCCGCCCGCTAGGAACGTAGCAAACAAAAGAAATTCCACTAACTATCGCACTGGCAATCGATAGCTCCAGGAACCGGGTCTTTGCGTGTGGCGGACGGAAATATGTGCCGTCGGCTTCACTGGTTGCCTGAGGAGCAACGCGACCCAGCCGAACCTGTAGTGCCAAAACAAGCAGAAACAGGAAACACAGTAGTAGTCCGACAGCGAATACAGAAGTTAGATAATCACGACGGCCAAGTAGATAGAGAACCCAGATGAGGCAAAGTGCAACGAGAACCGCAAAAACCGAGATAGAAAAATTCGCGGCCACTCTTGGATTTTTCCAGTGCTCGGGCATCTTTAATTCTATTTCGGGCAAAATGCACCACCAACCTGATTTCCTATCCACTCCATTCCCTTGCCCCCGCCGAACGCACCCCCGACCGCAAACACTGGCACTGTAAACGCCGCCACCTCGGGCCCAAACGGCGCACCGACTACGGCACCAAGCTTTGCACCGCCCCAGCCTCCGGCGTAATCGCCGCCAACCCCGAAAACCCCAGAGATGCCTGCGACACAGGCCTCATGCGGAGTCGGCGCAGCGGCAAACTTGTACATTGTTGTCAATAGTCCCAGAGCTGGCCCGCCGTATCTGGCAGCCTTACCGATGTCCTTGACGGAGTCCGGGGTCAGCCCCGGCAGGCTGCCGCCTCGGCCCACGTGTGCATCGAGGCCGGTGAGTGCCCCGCCGACCACCGTCGGCGCGTCGCTGGTGAAGAATGGATTGTCGGGCGGCAACGCTGTAGATGGCCTGCTGGCCGCAGATTCACGCGAACAGGTCGACGGCCGCGGCGATGCGTCCGGCGGCATCGCCGATGATCGCCTCGCCGTGGCCGAACCCGGCGATGCGGGCGCCGGTCGCGGCGATGGTGCCCGCGGCCCGGACCGCGGCGGGCCGGTCGGTGTTGAAGACGCCCACCGCCACTTGACCGTTCACCTCGGCGACGGCGTCGCCGGTGAGCACGGCATCGTCGTCCGGCAGGTACAGCGCGATACTGCCCGGGGTGTGCCCCGGTACGGCGATGACGCGGGCGCCGCCACCGAAGTCGAGGACGTCGCCATCGGCCACCGTGCGGTCGACACGGCAGACCGGGCCGTGCGGTGCGGCGTCGAAGTCCGGCCGCAGTGTCCGTTCGGCATCGGTGAGCACCGGTATCGGCCCGTCGGCGGCACCCGTGATGTATGACGAATCACGCTCTCCGGCAATGACTTCGGCACCTGACCAGCCGGCGATCTCGGCGGCGGCGCCGCAGTGGTCCTCGTGAAAGTGCGTCAGCACAATGCGTTTCACGTCGGCGGCCCCGCGGCCCAGCGCGGCGAGGGCGTCGGCGATCAGCGCGGCGCTGTCGGGCCAGCCGGTATCGACGAGCGTCACGCCGTCGGGGTCGAGTCGCAGGTAGCAATTGAGCAGATGTGCACTCTCACCGGGGATCCGCAGTCGGTACAACGAGGGGGTCAGCGCGAGCAGATCGGCCATGTCCCCACGCTAGCTCAGGGCGGGCGCCGGGTTCCGCTTGGTCCGCGACGGCCACCAGTTGTACTTGCCGACCAGCACGGCGAGCGCCGGCACCGTGACGGTGCGGACGATGAGGGTGTCGATCAGCAGGCCCACGCCGATGATGAAGCCGCCCTGCACCATCGAGCCGATGCTGCTGAACAGCATGGCGAACATGGGTGCGGCGAAAATCATTCCGGCAGAGGTGATCACGCTGCCGGTGCTGCGCACGGTGCGGATGACGCCCGAGCGGATGCCGTTCGGGGACTCGTCTCGGATCCGGGAGATCAGCAGCATGTTGTAGTCGGCGCCGACGGCCACCAGCACGATGAAGGCCATGCCCGGGGTGCTCGCCGCCATGGGCTGACCGCCGAGGATCTGCAGCACGATGACGCCGATGCCGAGCGACGACAGGCACGAGAGGATCACGGTGCCAACGAGATACAGCGGCGCGACGACGGCCCGCAGCAGCAGCACCAGAATCAGGAAGACCACGATGACGGTCATCAGCACGATGTACCGCAGGTCCTTGTTGAAGTAGTCGCGCAGTTCCGCGTAGTACGGCGTCATGCCCGACATCGCGATCTTGGCGTCCGCCAGCGACGTATTCGCCTGGGCGCCTTGCGCGGCGGCGAGAATCGCCTTGACCTGATCCATGGCCTTGGTGTCGTACGGGTTGAGCTTGGACTCGACCAGGTACCGCGCCGAATGCCCGTCCGGCGACATGAAAACCCGGGCCAGATCCTTGAATTT
This sequence comes from Mycobacterium sp. 360MFTsu5.1, assembly GCF_000383495.1. Classification (NCBI taxonomy): domain Bacteria; kingdom Bacillati; phylum Actinomycetota; class Actinomycetes; order Mycobacteriales; family Mycobacteriaceae; genus Mycobacterium; species Mycobacterium sp. 360MFTsu5.1. Next base: position 474,883 of record NZ_KB911465.1, read on the forward strand.
GTCGTTGCCCAGGATTTCCGGGGAGATGTAGAAGCCGGCGGCTCCCGGCTCGGACGCGTGCAGTTTCATCGCCAGCAGGAATGCCGACGCGTGCGAAAGACCTTCGCCGAGCTGCTTGGTCTGATCGTCGAGGACGCGCAGCCCTTCGGCGATCTTGCGGCTGCCCTCGGCCAGGGCGTTGGCGCCCTCCTGCAGGGCGGCCATGTTCTGCTTCATGCCGCCCGGGCTGCTGGCGCCGCCACTGCCGCCGGCACCGCCAAGGGAGCGAAGGGCTTTGGCCGCGGAATCCAACGACGGCTGCATCTTGTGCAACCCGTCCGAGAGCCGCTGCAGTTGGTCGCGCTGCCCCGCACAATCCGGATCGGCATCGCAGCCGGGGTTGTCCTTGCGCTGCTGCAGCAGCGCATCGGCCATGGCGACCATGTCCTGGAAGTTCTGGCTGCCCGACCGCGGCGGGATGTTCGGCACGTCACCGGAATTGCGCACGCTGTCCAGCTGCCGCTGCGCGTCCTGGAATTCCTGCGAGCTCTCCAGCTGGTCCTTGATGCTCGCCATGCTCTTGTTCAGGTTGTCGAGCACGCCCATGGTCTTGGTCAGCTGTGTGCGCACGGTGGCCAGGCTGTCGGCGAGCTTGCCCGCGCCGCCGACCAGAGCCTGTCGTTGGTCGACACTGCCGTTGATCTTGTTGGTGGCTTCCGCGAGTTTGTCGCCGATCTCGCCGGCCTGGTAACTCAGCGTCGCCTGTTCCAACGGGGCGCCGGTGGGCCGGGTGACGCCGCGGACGGCGGCGATATCGGGCAGCTGCGCGACGCGCTGCGCCATCTGTTCGAGGTCGGCGAGGCCCTTGGTCGTCCGCAGGTCGTGCGGCGACTGGACGAAAAGGTACTGCGGCGCCGTCACACTCGCCGGGAAGTGCCGCTCGATGGCGGCCATGCCGATATTGCTCTCCGCCGACGCGGGCAGCGCCGTGCGGGCGTCGTAGCTGGTGTGCAGCCAGCCGACGCCGGCGGCGAGCGCGATCAGCACGACGAGGCTGCCGACCAGATGCACCACGGGGCGCCGCACGATGTTGATGCCGGACCGGTGCCAGAAGCGGCTGGTCAATTCCTTGCGAGGCCTGGCCCAGCCGCGCCGCCCGACGAGCGTCAGGATCGCCGGCAACAGCGTGATCGACGACAGGAACGCCACCGCGATCGTGACCGCCAGCGCCGGGCCGGTGGTCGAGAAAACCTTCAGGCTGGTGAAACTCATGCCCAGGAACGTCACCGCGACGGTGGCCGCCGACGCCGCGATCACCTTGCCGATGGCGGTCAGCGCCCGCGCCACGGCCTCATCGGAATCGAGTCCCTGCCTGAGGTATTCGTGGTAGCGGCTGATCAGGAAGACGGCGTAGTCCACGCCGGCGCCGATCATCATGGCGCTCATGAACACGACGGTCTGCTGCGAGATGGGCAGACCCCACGTCGCCAGGGCTGCCACGCCCTGTGTCGCGGCGGCCTGCGACACCGTGATGGTCGCCAGCGGCACCAGGATGGTGACGATATTGCGGTACACCACAAAGAGAATCAGCAGCACCATGACGACCGTGGCGGTCTCGATGACTCGCAGATCACGCAACCCGAGCTGTTCGCGTTCGGCGACGGTGGCCGTCAGGCCCGTCATGTGGTAGTTGAGCGACGAGCCGGCAGTCCCTTGATTCAAGGTGTGGTCAACGATGCCGACGACGCGCTTGTACGCCTCGCTGGACTCTGGCGAGCCCAGCTCACCCCGGATACCGACGGGGATGAACCACGCCTTGTTGTCCTTGCTGGCCAACACTTCTCGCATGGGCGGCTGCGAGATGAAGTCCTGCACCATCACCACGTCGGCGGTGTCGCGGTGCAGGCTGTCGACCAGGGTGCGGTAGACGTCTTCGTCGGCCTTGGTCAGGCCGTTCTCGTCGGTGAGGACCACCAGCGCGATGTTCTGGATCCCGGGTTCATGGAACGCGGACGTCATGTCCCGGGTCGCCGCCATGACCGCGGAGTTGCTCGGCAGCAGCTCCTGGTTCCGGTCGCTCGCCAGCTTCATCAGCGGCGGCACGGCCGCCGACAGCGCCACGACGAGCAGCAGCCAGGCGCCGATCACGGCCCAGGGCCGGCGTAGCACCAATCGCGCCAGCAGCTCGAAAGCCCCGGCGAACACACCTTTGCCCGACCGAGCTATCACGTTGCCTCACCGCTCAGATACCTGCCGTACTCGGCAAGCGCTTCGACGGTCAGCATCTCATGGTGCCCGCGTCGCACCTCGTGCACCGTGACGGTGCCGGCCACATGCGGGCGCCAGCTCTGTGCGAGGAAGGCGCCGCGAGCGTCGTCGCCCCCGGCGGCCGCGATCACCACGACATCTCCGTCGAACCGCCCGGCCTCGTGCTCCCGGTACAGCGCGACGTTGGTGTCGAAGTTGCGCACCAACAGGTCCATCAGGCCGTCGTCTACGATGCCGGCCAGCTGGTCCCGGTCGACCGCCTGGTTCGCGACGCGCAGGCTCGGCTCGGCGTCGAGCAGTACCAACCGAGCGACAGTGGCGCCGCGCCGCTGCAGCTCGACTGCGACAGCATGCGCGACGACACCACCGAACGACCAGCCCAGCAGGTGGTACGGGCCCGACGGCTGTGCGGCCTGAATCCGGTCGGCGTACGTCGCCGCCATGTCGCTCAGCGATCCCGGGGTGTCCGTGGCCGGCTGCTGAATGCCGACGATCGGACCGTCGACGTAGCCGCCGAGCACCTGGTACGGCCAGCTGATGCCGCTGACCGCGTGCAGGCAGAACAGTGGGACGCCCGTACCGGTCCCCAGCACCTGCACCGGTGCGATCTCCGGCCCGGCCGCGCCGTCCTTCGTCAGCCGCTCGGTGAGCGCCTGCACCGTGGGTGCCTCGAACACCGTCGTCACCGACAGCTCGATGCCGAGGTCGGCGCGGACGGCCGCGACGAGGCGCATCGCCGAGATGCTGTCGCCGCCGAGGTCGAAGAACGACTCGTCCACGCCGACCCGCTCGACGCCGAGGACCCGGCCGTAGACGGCGGCCAGCGCGACCTCGGTGGCGGTGCGCGGAGCCAGGTGGGCGCCCGCGCGGTATTCGGGTGCGGGCAGCGCGCGGACATCGAGCTTGCCGTTGGTCGTGACCGGCAGCGCCGGCAGCGCGACGATGGCGGCCGGGACCGCATGGGCCGGCAGCAGGTCGGCGAGCTGAGCGCGCAATGCTGCGGGATCGGCGGTGCCGGTGATGTATCCGACGAGGCGTTTGTCGCCGGCGCGGTCCTCGCGCACGATCACCGCCACCTGGTCCACGCCGTCGAGCGACGCCAAAACCGTTTGCACTTCGCCGAGTTCGATGCGGAAGCCACGAATCTTGACCTGCTCGTCGGCCCGGCCGACGTAATGCAGCCGGCCGTCGTCGTCCCAGCGCACGAGGTCGCCGGTGCGGTACATCCGCTCCCCCACACCGGGGAACGGGCAGGCGACGAACCGGCCGGCGGTCAGCTCCGACCGGCCGGCGTAGCCGACGCTCACGCCGGCACCCGCGACGTACAGCTCACCGACGACGCCCGCCGGAACCGGGCGCAACCAGCCGTCCAGCACGAACAACGCCGTGCCGGGTACCGGCGTGCCGATCGGTACCGAAGCTGCGCCGGCTGTCAGCGGTTCGGTCACCGCCGCGTACACCGTGGTCTCGGTGGGGCCGTAGGCGTTGATCACGGTGTGCCCGCGCGCCGTCCAGCGGTCGACCAGATCGGCCGGGCACGCCTCACCGCCGAGCAGCAAGGCCAGTGGCGCCAGCGTGTCGGGCACCAACGCGCCTGCTGCGGAGGGGGTTTGGGTGAGCACGTTGACCTGTTCGGCCGCGAGCAGACGCTGGAACTCGTCCGGGCTCGTGGTCACCGCCTCCGGCACGATCACCAGTCGACCGCCGTGCAGCAGCGCGGCCCAGATCTCCCATACCGAGAAGTCGAACGCGTACGAATGGCACTGCGTCCACACCGGGTCCGCGGGCAGGCCCGCGAGTCGTACCCCGAACTGCCGCGCCGCGTTGCGGTGCGCCACCGCAACTCCCTTGGGCACGCCGGTGGTACCGGAGGTGTAGATCAGGTAGGCGACGCTGTCGGCATCCGGGTCCGGAAGCCTTGTGGCGGGCCCGTTTTCACTGGCAGAGCCGATGACGACCGGGCCGTCGAACGCGCCGAGGCGGCCGGCCAGGTCCGCGGTGGTGACGGCGACGCTCGGTGCCGCGTCGGACAGCAGGAACGCGAGCCGCTCCGCCGGCAGTGCCGGATCGATCGGCAGATACGCCGCCCCGGTCTTGAGGACCGCGAGGATCGCCACGACCGCGTCGATCGACCGGGGGAACAGCAGTGCCACGGTCTGCCCCGGACCGGCGCCGGCGTCGATCAGCCGGTGCGCCAACCGGTTCGAGGCCGCGTCGAGGTCGCGGTAGGTCAGCGCGCGGTCCGGTCCGGTGAGCGCGACAGCATCCGGGGTGCGGTCGACCTGGGCGGCGAAAAGTGCCGGAATCGATGCGGGTACGTCGGCTGTGGCGGTGCGGTTGCCGATGCGGTCCAGCCGCGAGCGCTCTTCGGCGGCAAGCAGATTCACCGACGCGAGCCGCCCGCTGGGCGCGGTGGTCATCGCGACCAGCACGCGTTCGAACCGCTCGACGAGCCTGTCGATGGCGGCTGCATCGAATACCGCGGTGTCGTACTCGAGGCGCAGGCCGAGTTCTTCGCCCGGCATGGCCTGCACCGTCAACGGATAGTGGTTCTGCTCATGGCTGCTGAACTCGGTGATGGTCAGGTCCCCGGCGCCGCCTGACGCGGCGGCACCCAGCGGGTAGTTCTCATACGCGAACAGCGTGTCGAAAAGCCGGTCCTGACCGGTGATCCGGTGCATCTCGGCGAGTGACAGATGCTGGTGGTCGAGCGTGCGGTTGTGCGCATCCTGCATCTGGTCGAGCAGTTCGGCCACGGTGGTGACCGCGGTCGCGGTGGCGCGTACCGGCACGGTGTTGATCATCAGGCCGACCATCTCGTCCGCCCCGGCCACATCGGTCGGGCGGCCCGACACCGCGGTTCCGAACACCACATCGTGGCGGCCGGTCAGCTGCATGAGCAACTGTGCGTAAGCGGCCTGCAGGACGACGTTGACGGTGGTGTGGCGCGCCCGCGCCAGTTCTGCGACGGCGTGTGTGGTTTCGGCCGACAGCGCCGCGGATTTCACGCCACGGCCACCCGATGCGGACCGTGCTGCGACCAGTGTCGGGGTGTCGACACCGGCCAGCACCTCGGCCCACGCGGTGCGTGCGGCATCGAGGTCCCGATCGGCGAGCCACGTGACGAAGCGGCGGTACGGAACCGGCGCAGGCAGCCGGTAACCGTGATAGCCCGCGAAGATCTCGCGCAGCAGGACCGGCAGTGACCAGCCGTCCATCACGACGTGGTGGTTGGTGAGCACCAACCGGTGCCGGTGTTCGCCGGTGCGGATCAATGCAACCCGGAACAGCGGCTGGTCGCTGAGGTCGCACACCGCGGCACGCTCGGCGGCGCAGATGTGCGTGACCTCGTCGTCGGCTGCGTCCAGCACCCGCCAGGCAACGTCGGGCGCCGCCGGGATGACCTGCACATCGAGTCCGGCGTAGAAACGGGCCGCGATGTTCGGGTGCCGCTGCACCACCGTCTGCACGGCGTCGCGCAGCCGCTCCGCGTCGAGCGGGCCGGCCAGCGTCAGGTCCAGTTGCACCGCATACAGATCGGCGTCGGCGCCCAGCTGTGCGGCGTGGAAGAGCAGACCCTGCTGCAGCGGCGTCACCGGCAGGATGTCAGCGACGGCGTGCGCACGCTCCAGCTCGTCGATCTGCTGCTGGCTCAGCCGGGCCGGTGCGATATCCGACGGCGTCAGACCGCCGCCGCCCGCACGCACCAGGGCGCAGATGCCGGTCAGCGCGTCGAACCACAGGCGGCTGAGCAGCTCGACCTGGTCGCCGTCGAGCGCCGACGGCGCCCAGGTCCAATTGGCATGCAGCTGCGGGCCGGCGTCGGTGTCGACTGTGCCGGCGTTGAGCTCGAGGGTGTGCATCAACGGCATCGGTACCGCGGTCGCCAGACCGGTGACCTCAGCTGCTGCCGCACCGTCCCGACCGACCTGCCACAGTTCGTCGGACAGCTCGGACCCGCCACCGAGGCGGCCCAGGTAGTTGAATCCGATTGCCGGGTCGTCGGTTTCGAGATCGACGTCGTCGTTGAGGTAGCGCAGCAGGCCGTAGGTCAGGCCGTCCGGCAGTGCGCGCAGCTGCTCCTTGGCGTCCTTGAGCACCGCGCCCAGGGCGGCATCACCGGAGGCCACCTGGGTCCAGGAGAGGTCCCCGACCGTGACGGCCACCGGGTACTTGGTGGTGAACCAGCCGACGGTGCGCGACAGATCGACGTTCTCGGTGATCTCGTCTTGCCGGCCGTGGCCTTCCACGTCGATGCCGATGGTGCGGCCACTACCGGTGAATTCGGCTATCGCCAAGGCGAATCCGATCAGCAGGACGTCGTTGATGCCGGCGTGGAACACCGCCGGCGCCTCACGCAGCAGCGTTTGCACGGTGTCGACGTCGTCCAGCGTCACCGAGAGCTGCCCGGCCGTGGCCAAGGTGTCCCGCTCCGGCTGCACGGCGGGCAACAGTGCCGGCGTCGCAGCCGCCTCCCGCCACGCCTCGGCCTGCGCAACCACCTCGGGCGCCGCCGCGTGTTCGACGAGGACCTGCGCCCAGCGCTGGAACGACGTGCCGCTCGCCGGCAGTTCGACGGGCTGCCCCGCGCGGGACTGCAGCCACGCGACGTTCAAGTCCTCCAACAGGATTCGCCACGACACGCCGTCCACCGCGAGGTGGTGGATGATCAGCACGAGCTGACGCGCCGGTGCCACCCACAGTGCGCTGAGCATCACGCCGGCCGCCGGATTCAGCCGCGACCGCGCCGCGATGACCGCGTCTTCGGTCAGCTCGTCAACCGTCTGCAGGCACTCCCTGGCATCGACAGCGCCCGCGTCGGGCACCTGCAGCGACCAGTCGGCGTCGGCCCGCAGCCGTAGCATGGCATGCCGGTCCACCAAGGCCTGCAACAGGATTGCGACGTCGGCCTCGGTGACGCCCGCCGGGGCCTGCACCACCATGGTCTGGTTGAACTGGCCCGTCGGCCCGTCCACGCCCGCCAGCCACCGCATGATCGGTGTGGCGGTCACCGGGCCGACCCCGGCGTCGGCGACATCGGCAGTGTCGCCGACGGTTTCGACCACCAGGGCCAGGCGCGCCACTGTCTGCTCGACGAAGACGTCGCGCGGACGGCAGCTCAGACCGGCCGCCCGTGCCCGGGCCACCACCTGCATCGACATGATGCTGTCGCCGCCCAGTTCGAAGAACGAGTCGTCCACGCCGACCCGGTCGACGCCGAGAACGTCGGCGTAGACCGCGGCCAGCGTCTCCTCGACCGGGGTTCGCGGCGCCCGGTACTGATCGGCGTTGCCGTACGTCGGGGCCGGGAGCGCGCGGCGGTCCAGCTTGCCGTTCGGCGTCAGCGGCAGCGTCGCCATCGCGACCACGGCGGCCGGAACCATGTACGCCGGAAGATGTTTGGCCACCGCGGTCCGCGCCTCGGCCGGGTCGGCGGTGCCGGTGATGTAGCCGACGAGTCGCTTGTCGCCGGGGCGATCCTCGCGCACGATCACCGCGGCCTGGCGGACGCCGTCGAGACCCGCCAACGCCGTTTGCACGTCGCCCAATTCGATGCGGTAGCCGCGAATCTTGACCTGTTCGTCGGCGCGACCCAGGTACTGCAGCTGGCCATCGGCGCCCCACCGGACGAGGTCGCCGGTGCGGTACATGCGTTGCCCCGGGGCGCCGAACGGGCACGCCACGAAGCGCGATGCGGTCAGCCCGCCGCGCCGCACGTATCCGGCCGCGACGCCCGAGCCGGCGACGTACAACTCGCCGACCACGCCGACCGGTACGGGGCGCAGCCGCTCGTCCAGGACGAAGGACGCCGCGCCCGAAACCGGCGTGCCGATCGGTACGACGGGCGAACCCGCGGTGAGCGGTGCGCTGACCGCGGCGTAGATGGTGGCCTCGGTGGGGCCGTAGGCGTTGAGCATGACGCGGCCCGCTCGGGTGCCGTCGGTCGCCCAGCGGTCGACGAGCTCGGGCGGGCAGGCCTCGCCCGCGACCACCAGCGACGTCGACTCCAGCCCCGCCGGCGACAACATCATTGCGGCGGAGGGGGTTTGCGTCAGCATCGTGACGCCTTCGGCGACCAACAGTTCGTGCAGTTCTTCCGGCGATCGGGCCACCGTCTCGGAGACCACGACGAGGCGTCCGCCGTGCAGCAGGGCCCCGAAGATCTCCCACACCGACACGTCGAAGGCCAGCGAGTGCCATTGGCTCCAGACGCGTGCCGTGGGCAGTTGGTCTTTCAGCTCGCCGAGCAGCCCCACCACGTTGCGGTGTGTGATGGCAACACCCTTGGGTACACCGGTGGTGCCCGAGGTGTAGATCAGGTACGCGACGTCGCCCGTGTCCGGCGCCGGAGGCGTTGTGGCGGGCTGGTTTTCGATGTCGGTGTCGGCGACGTCGAGGACCGGCTGGTCGAATCCGGCCAAGCGCTTGACCAGATCGCCGGTGGTGACGGCGGCGACCGGCGCGGCGTCGCCGAGCATGAACTCGATGCGCGCCGACGGCAGTGCGGGGTCGATCGGCAGGTACGCCGCCCCGGCCTTGAGGACCGCGAGGATCGAGACGATCGCGTCGGCCGAGCGGTGGAACAGCAACGCCACCGTCTGTCCCGGACCGGCGCCGAGATCGATCAGCCGGTGCGCCAACCGATTTGCCGCCGAGTCCAGTTCCGCGTAGGTCAGGGTCCGGCCCTGCCAGGTGAGCGCTCCCGCGTCGGGTGTGCGGGCCACCTGGGCGGCGAAAAGCTCGGGGAGGGAGACGGCTGCCCCGGCCGGCGCGGTGAGCACCGCACGGTGCCCGAGCTCGTCGAGGCGGTCCTGTTCGGCGGCGTCGACGAGACTCACCGACGACAGCGCCTGCCGCGGTTCAGCCGTCATCGCCGCCAGCAGCAGTTCCATCCGGTTGACCAGTGCGGCAACAGTTTCCGCGTCGAACACGTCGGTCCGGAATTCCACCTCACCGCCGATGCCGGCGGGTGCACCTGTCGCGGTCCAGCGTTCGGACAGCGAGAAGGTCAGGTCCATGCGGGCGGACTGGGTGCCGAGCGGGATCGACGTGACGTCAACACCCTTCAACCCGGAGCCGGCGGCGGGGTCGGTAAGGCCGGTGAAGTTCTGCCACGACAGCATCACCTGCACCACCGGATGGTGGGTGAGGCTGCGGGCGGGGTTCAGCCGCTCCACCAACAGCTCGAACGGCACGTCCTGGTGCTCGAAGGCCTCCAGGCTGCGGCTGCGGACCTGGTTCAGCAGGTCGGTGAATGTCGGGTCGCCGGTCAGGTCGGCACGCAGCACGAGGGTGTTGACGAAGAAGCCGACGAGATCGTCGAGTGCGGGATCGCGCCGTCCGGCGATCGGGAAGCCCACGGCGACATCGGCATTCGCGCTGACCTTGGCGAGCAGTGCAAGGAGTGCCGCCTGCACGACCATGAAGGTCGTCGCGTTGTGCTCCCGGGCCAGCCGGGCCGCCTGCTCCTGCAACTCGGCGGGCCACTCCACGGCGACCGTGGCGCCGGCCATGTCGGCCACCAGCGGGTACGGCCGGTCGGTGGGCAACTGCACGCGCTCGGGCAGTCCGGCCAGCGCGTCCTCCCAGTACGCCAGCTGCGCCGCCACCCGGCTGCCGCTGTCGTCGAGACGGCCGAATTGTGCGCGCTGCCAGAGCGTGTAGTCGATGTACTGCACCGGCAGCGGTGCCCAGTCGGGCGCCTGTCCGGCGCAGCGGCCGGCGTAGGCCAGTCCCAGGTCGGCGACCAGCGGCCGCAGCGACCAGCCGTCGGCGGCGATGTGATGCACCACGGCGACCAGGACGTGTTCGTCGTCCCCGACACGGAAGAGGCGCGCCCGCAACGGGATATCGATGGCCAGGTCGAAGGTGCTCCGCGCGGTCGCCTCGAGGGCGTCGTGCAGGCGGGTCTCCGACCACTGCGTGGCATCGACGACGTCCCAACCGAAATCGGCACGCGCCGCGGGGACCACGACCTGCTGGGGCGTGCCGTCGGGCGCGGTGAGCAGCGTGCGCAGGCTCTCGTGGCGGCCGACGACGTCGGACAGCGCGGCGCCGAGGGCTTCGACGTCGAGTGGTCCATCGATCCGCAGGGCCGTCGCCATGTTGTAGACCGGCGAGGGTCCCTGCACCTGGTCGACGAGCCACAATCGGTTCTGCGCGAACGACAGCGGCACCACGTCGGGGCGCTCGGCCACAGTCAGCGGTTGCAGACCACGCTCACCCGTGACGATTCGCGGCGCCAGCTGGGCAATGGTGGGCGCCTCGAAGACCGCGCGGACCGGCAGGTCGACGTCCAGTGCGGAGTTGATCGCCGCGACCAGCCGCATCGTCGACAGTGAGTCGCCGCCGAGATCGAAGAACGAGTCGTCGACGCCCACCCGCTCGATGCCGAGCACCTGTGCGTAGACGCCGGCCAGGATCTCCTCGGTGAGGCTGCCCGGCGCCCGGTACACGCCCGCAACGTATTCCGGTTCCGGCAGCGCGCGGGTGTCGAGCTTGCCGTTGACCGTGACGGGAAGTTCCGGCAGGCCGATGACGGCCGCCGGGACCATGTAGCCCGGCAGGCGCTGCGCCAGCGCGGCGCGCACCCCCGCCGGATTCACCGACCCGACGACGTAACCGACCAGGCGCTTGCCGCCGGCCTCGTCCTCGCGGGTGACCACCACCGCCTGCTCGACACCGGCCACCGCCGCCAGGGCAGACCGCACTTCACCCAGTTCGATGCGATGGCCGCGGATCTTGACCTGTTCGTCGGCGCGGCCGAGGTAGCGCAGCTGCCCGTCGGGACCCCAGCTTGCCAGGTCGCCCGTCCGGTACATGCGCGTTCCGGGCGCGCCGAACGGGCACGCCATGAAACGTGTTGCGGTCAAGGCGGATCGGCCCCAGTAGCCGACCCCGACGCCGCGGCCCGCCACATAGAGTTCGCCGATCGCGCCCGGCCGCACCGGCCGCAGCCACTCGTCGAGCACGAACAGCGCGGCACCCGGGACCGGCGAACCGATCGGCGGCGCACCGGATCCCGGCGCCAGCGGCGTGCTCTTGGACACCCACATGGTCGTCTCGGTCGGCCCGTAGACGTTGAGCATGACGCGTCCCGGCGCCCACCGGTCCACCAGTTCCGGCGGGCACGCCTCGGCACCGATCAGCAGGGCCATCGACCCCAGGCCCTGCGGCGACAGCAGACTGACCGCGGACGGGGTCTGTGCGAGCACCGTGACGCCCTCGCGAACGAGCAAGGCGTGGAACTCATCCGGCGAGCGGACCACCGTGTCGGGCACCACCACCAGGCGCCCGCCGTGCAGCAGGGCCGCCCAGATCTCCCACACCGAGAAGTCGAACGAGTACGAGTGGAACTGCGCCCACACCTGCCCGGGTGCCAATTCGACCCCGATGTCCAGCCCCGCGAAGAGCTGCGTGACGTTGCGGTGCGTGACGGCGACGCCCTTGGGCTGCCCGGTGGTTCCGGAGGTGTAGATGATGTGCGCGATGTCGTCAGGGCGCGGTCCCGAAATCACTGTGGCAGTCCCGTTTTCCCGACCGGATACGGCCGCCGCATCCAGCACCGGCGTACCGAGACCTGACATGTCGGCGACCAGTTCGGTGGTCGTGAGCAGCAGCACCGGCGACGCGTCGGCGACCATGAACTCGACGCGTTCCGCGGGCAGTGCGGGGTCGATCGGCAGGTACGCCGCGCCGGTCTTGAGCACCGCGAGGATCGCGATGACCGCGTCGGCCGAGCGGGGGAACATCAGCGCCACGCTCTGTCCCGGGCCCGCGCCGCGGGCCGCCAACGCGCGCGCCAACCGGTCCGCGGTGTCGTTCAGCTCCCGGTACGTCCAGGCCGAGTCCTGGTAGGTCAGGGCCACCGCATCGGGGGTGCGAGCCACCTGCGCGGCGAACAGTTCCGGAACCGTTTGCCCGGCAACGGGTTCGGTCAGGACGGCGCGCCCGCTCCAGCGGTCCACCGTGGCCCGCTCGTCCGGCCCGAGGGCGTCGATCGCCGACAGCGGCCGGCCCGGATCGGCGGCCATGGCCGCCAGCGCGGTCTGCAGCCGCTCGACCATCGCCGCGATGTCGGCCGTATCGAACACCGTCGTGTCGTATTCGACGCGGATGGTCAGCTCGCGGCCCGGCTGCGCCTGCACGGTCAGCGGGTAATGCGTGGATTCGTGGGTGGCGACATCGGTGACGGCCAGCTCGGCATCGCTCGACAGGGCCGCGGTGTCGACGGGGTAGTTCTCGAACGCGAACAGCGTGTCGAACAGCTGGTCCTGACCGGTGATGCGGTGAATGTCATTGAGCGCCAGGTACTGGTGGTCCAGCGTCTCGTTGTATCCGTCCTGCAGCTGATCGAGCAGCTCGGCCGCCGTGGTGGTCGCGGTGAGGTTGGCGCGGACCGGGACGGTGTTGATGAACAGGCCCACCATCGATTCGACGCCGGAGACCTCCGCGGGTCGGCCGGAGACCGTCGTGCCGAACACCACGTCGTGGCTGCCGGTGAGCCAGCACAGGAGCTGGGCGTACGCGGCCTGCAGCACGGTGTTGACGGTGGTGTGCCGGGCCCGCGCCAAATCGGCCACCGCCGTGGCGATTTCCGCCGGGAGCGTGACGGTCTCGACGCCGCGCGGCCCCGATTCCGTGCGGCCGGCGGGGGCGACCAAGGTGGGCGTATCGAGGCCGCGGAGCAGCTCACCCCATGCCGCGGTGGCCGCGCCGTGGTCCCGGTCGGCCAGCCAGCCCACGTAGTTGCGGTACGGCGTGGCCGGCGGGAGCCGGTGACCGTGATAGCCGGCGAAGATCTCCGCCAGCAGGATCGGCATCGACCAGCCGTCGAGCACGATGTGGTGGTTCGTGAGCACGAACCGGTACCGGTCAGGTGCCACCCGGATCAACGCGGCCCGGAAGACCGGCCCTGCACCGAGGTCACATACCGCCGCACGCTCGGTCGCGCGGATGTGTGCCACCTGCGCGTCGCTGTCGAGTTCCAGGTATTGCCAGCCGATTTCGGGCTGGGCCGGGATGACCTGGACCGGCTGGCCGAACCTGGAATGGAAGCCCGCCACCAGATGCGGATGGCGGGCGACCGCGGCACACACGGCGGTGTGCAGCCGGACGGCGTCGAGCCGGCCGGTGACGCCGATGTCGAGCTGTCCGGCGTACAGGTCACCGCCACTCTGGGCGGTGGTTGCGTGGAAGAGCAGGCCCTCCTGCACCGGGGTCAGGGGCAGTACGTCGGCGACGCCGCCGCACCGTTCCAGGTCATCGAGCTGCTGCTGGTTGAGTCGGGCCGGCGCGATGTCGGACGGTGTCAGGCCACCGCCGCCGTCCGAGACGTGGGCGCAGATTCCGGACAGCGCCTCGAACCACAACCGGCTCAGGCGCGTCACCTGTTCCGCGTCGAGTGCCGACGGCGCCCAGGTCCAATTGGCATGCAGCCGTGGACCGTCCGGCGTCTCGGCGGCGCCGGCCCCCAGTTCCAGGGTGTGCATGAGCGGCATGGGGATCGCCATGGCCGCGGTGGACGTGCGGTCCCCGATGCGCCAGAGGTCCTCGGACAGTTCGGCGGTGCCACCCTGGCGCCCGAGGTAGTTGAAGCCGATGGCCGGATCATTGCCGTCCACAACGGGATTCAGGTACCGCAGCAATCCGTAGCTGAGCGGGTCCGGCAGTGCCCGGAGCTGCTCCTTGGCGTCCTTGATGACGGCGCCCAGCGCCGCGTCACCGGCGATCACCTGTGCCCAGCTGATGTCCCCGAGGGTGATCGAAACCGGGGACTTGGTGGTGAACCAGCCGACTGTGCGGGTCAGGTCGATGTCGGAGCCCAGGTCTTCATGACGCCCGTGCCCCTCGACATCGATGCCGATCGTCCCGCCGTGCTCTCCCGCGAATTCCGCCAGCGCCAAGGCGAATCCGATGACCAGGATGTCATTGATCCCGGCGTGGAACGCCGCGGGCACTGCGCTCAGCAGCGTCGTGGTGGTCTCGGCGTCGAGTTCGGCGGCCAGGTGTCCCGCGGCGGCAAAGGTATCGACAGCGGGCTGCACGGCGGGCAACACAGCCGGTGCCTGCGTGATCCGCTGCCAGGCCGCGGCGTGACCGGCGACGTCATCCGTGTGGGCGTGCTCGGCGAGCACCTCCGCCCACCGCCGGAACGAGGTGCCAACCGCCGGCAATGCCACGGGCTGTCCGGCCCGGTGTTGCACCCACGCGATGTTCAGGTCTTCCAACAGGATTCGCCACGACACGGCGTCGACCGCCAGGTGGTGGATGACGATCGCGAGTTGCCGGCTGTCAGCCACCCACAGCGCGCTGAGCATCGCCCCGGCAGCGGGATTGAGCTGCGCGCGCGCCGCGGCCAACGCGTCGTCGGACCAGGTGTCGGCGGTGTGCAGGCAAGCGCGTGCAGCCACGGCGCCGGCCTCGGCGGTGCTCAACCCGCCGTCCTCATCGACACGCATCCGCAGCGTGGCGTGGTGATCGAGCAGGGCCTGCAACAGGATTACCGCGTCCGCCTCGGTGGCGTGCGCCGGGGCCTGCACCACGACGGTCTGATTGAACTGGTCGGTGGGGCCGTCGACGGTGCGCAGCCATTCGATGATCGGGGTGGCCGGTAGCGGCCCGACACCCGAATCGGCTTCCGCGCCGGAGTTTTCGCTCACCTCGACCACCCGGGCCAGCCGGGCGACGGTCTGCTCGACGAACAGGTCCTTGGTCCGGCAGGTCAGGCCTGCCGCCCGCGCGCGGGTCACGACCTGCATCGACGAAATGCTGTCGCCGCCGAGGTCGAAGAACGAGTCGTCCACGCCGACACGCTCGACACCGAGCACCGCGGCGTAGATGCCGGCGAGTATTTCCTCGATCGCGTTGGCGGGCGCACGGTAATCACCCGTGGCGTATTCGGGCGCCGGCAGCGCCCGGACATCGAGTTTGCCGTTGGCGGTCAACGGCAGCTCCGGCACCACGACCACCGCGGCCGGAATCATGTACGCCGGCAACCGGTCTGCCAGCGCGGCGCGAACCGTCTCGGGCTCGGCCGAGCCGGTGAGATAGCCGACGAGTCGCTTGTCCCCCGGGCGGTCTTCGCGGGCGATCACCGCGGCCTGGTCCACACCGTCGACGTCCGCCAGTGCGGCCTGGATATCGCCCAGTTCGATGCGGTAGCCACGGATCTTGACCTGATCGTCGGCCCGGCCCAGGTAATCCAGTTGGCCGTCGGCACGCCACCGCACCAGGTCGCCGGTGCGGTACATGCGGGCCCCGGGCCCACCGAACGGACAGGCGACAAAGCGTCCGGCGGTCAGTCCGCCGCGGCGCAGATAGCCTGCCGCCACGCCGCCGCCGGCGAGGTACAGCTCACCGACGACACCGATCGGAACCGGCCGTAAATGGCTGTCCAGCACGAACGTTGCGCCGTTCGGCACCGGCGAGCCGATCGGCACCGTCGGCTCACCGGGCGTGAGCGGTGCGCTGATCGCGGCATAGATGGTCGCCTCGGTGGGTCCGTAGGCGTTGATCATCACGCGGCCGGCCCAGCGGTCGACCAGATCAGTGGGGCACGCCTCGCCCGCGACCACGAGGGTGACGCCGTCGAGGCCGTCGGCCGAAAGTGCGCCTGCCGCAGACGGAGTCAGGCTCAGTACGCTGACCCGCTCGGCCACCACGAGCGCGTGGAGGTCCTCCGGTGCCCGCGCCACCGACTCCGGCACGACGACCAGCCGGCCGCCGTTCAGCAGCGCACCGAAGATCTCCCACACCGAGACGTCGAAAGCCAGCGAGTGCCACTGGCTCCATACACCGGCGGTCGGCAGGCCCGAGCCTGGTGCGGCGATCAGCTGGGTGACGTTACGGTGCGCGACGGCAACACCTTTGGGGACACCGGTGGTGCCGGAGGTGTAGATCAGGTAGGCGATGTCGTCTGCGGCGGGCCCGGCCAGGGCGGTGTCGGGCTGGGCGGCCCCGGACGGATCGTCCACATCGAGCACCGCGATGTCGAGACCTGAGACCCGGTCCGCCAGGTCGCCTGTGGTGATCACCGCGACCGGCGTCGCGTCCGCGAGCACGAATTCGACGCGCGACGCCGGCAGTGCCGGATCCAGCGGCAGGTACGCCGCGCCGGTCTTGAGTACCGCCAGGATCGCCACGATGGCTTCCGCGGACCGCGGCAGCAGCAGTGAAACCGTCTGTCCCGGACCGGCGCCATGGGTGGCGAGCAGGTGCGCGAACTGGTTGGCCCGTTGATCGAGTTCGCGGTAGGTCAGGGTGTGGCCCGCGCAGCTGAGTGCCTGCGCGTCCGGCGTGCGCGCGACGACCGCGGCGAACAGTTCCGGGATCGACACGTCATGGGCGGGCCGTTCCAGTGCCGCGCGGTTGGCGAGTTCGTCGATGCGCGCGTGCTCGGCGTCGTCGAGCAACCCGACCCTGGACACCGGCGCGGTGGGATCGGCACTGACGGAGGCCAATACGCGCTGTAGCCGCTCGATCAGCGTCTCGATGCTCGCCGCGTCGAAAACGTCGGTGCGATATTCGACGGTCCCCGCGATGCCGGCCGGTGCGCCGTCGTCGGCCCAGCGCTCGCCGAGCGAGAACGTCAGATCCATGCGGGCGGTTTGGGTGTCGACCGGGACCGGCGTCACCTCCAGGTCACCGAGCGTCAGCCCGGCGCCGTGCGCCTGTTGGCCCGGGAGGTTCTGCCACGCCAGCAGCACCTGCACCAGCGGGTGATGCGTCAGGCTCCGCGCCGGGTTGAGCCGCTCGACCAACACCTCGAACGGCACGTCCTGGTTCTCGTAGGCCGCGAGGCTGCGCTGCTGCACCTGCGCCAAGAGGTCGGCGAACGTCGGGTCACCGGACAGGTCGACGCGCAACACCAGGGTGTTGACGAAGAAGCCGACGAGGTCGTCGAGCGCCGGGTCGGTGCGGCCGGCGATCGGGAAGCCCACGGCGACATCGGGGCTCGCGCTGACGGCGGACAGCAGCACGGCCAGGGCCGCCTGCACCACCATGAATCCGGTGGCGTTGTGGTCACGCGCCACCTGCGCGATCTGCTGCTGCAGCTCGGCCGGCCAGTCGATGGCGACGGTCGCGCCGTGCTGATCCGCCACGAGCGGGTACGGCCGGTCGGTCGGCAGTTGCAGCCGCTCGGGCAGCCCCGCCAACGCGTCCTGCCAGTAGTCGAGCTGCGCCGCAATCGGGCTGTCACCGTCGTGCAGATCCCCGAATTGCGCACGTTGCCACAGCGTGTAGTCGACGTACTGCACCGGCAGCTCCGACCACTGCGGTGCCAGTCCGGCGCACCGGCTCGCGTAGGCGACGCCCAGGTCGCGCGCCAGCGGCGTGATGGACCAGCCGTCGGCCGCGATGTGATGCACGGCGGCGACCAGGATGTGCTCGCCGTCGGCAACCCGGAACAGGCTGGCCCGCAAGGGAATCTCGGTGGCGATGTCGAAGGCGTACCGCGCCGCATCGGCTACCGCGGCGTCCAGCCGGCCCGTGGTCCAGCCGGTCGCATCGGTGCTCTCCCAACCGATGTCGGCCTGCGAGGCCGGCAGCACGACCTGCTGCGGTACACCGTCCGGGGCGACGAACACGGTCCGCAGCGCCTCGTGCCGGGCGACGACATCGACCAGCGCGGCGTGCAACGCGTCGGCGTCCAGGTCTCCGGTGAGACGCAGCACCGTGGCGAGGTTGTAGGTCGCGGACGGGCCCTGCAGTTGTTCCAGGAACCACAGGCGATTCTGCGCGAAGGACAACGGGATGACCGCGGGCCGCTCCCCTGCCACCAGCGGGTCCCGCCGCGGGGCGGACGCCCCGACCCGCGGCGCCAGCCCGGCGATCGTGGGCGCCTCGAACACGGTACGCACTGCCAGGTCCGTGTCCAGTGCCGCGTTGATCGCGGCGATCAGGCGCATCGCGGCGATGCTGTCGCCGCCGAGATCGAAGAACGAATCGTCCACGCCGACGCGGCTGTGTCCCAACAGATTCGCGAAGATGCCGGCCAGGATTTCCTCGACGGCGGTTGCCGGCGCCCGGTAGTCGCCCGCCACGTAGTCGGGCGCGGGCAGGGCGCGCGTATCCAGTTTGCCGTTGGCAGTCAACGGCAAACGGTCCAGCGTCATGATCGCCGTCGGCACCATGTAGCCCGGAAGCCGGTGCGCCAGTTCGGCCCGCGCCGCGGCCGGGTCGACCGTGCCGGTCACGTAGCCGACGAGCCGTTTGTCACCCGGCCGGTCCTCACGGGCGATCACGACGGCCTGCTGCACCCCGTCCAGGGCGGCCAAAGCTGTTTGCACGTCGCCGAGTTCGATGCGGTAGCCGCGGATCTTGACCTGTTCGTCAGCGCGGCCCAGATAGGTCAGCTGTCCGTCGGCACCCCAGCGCACCAGGTCGCCGGTGCGGTACATCCGCTGTCCGGGAGCTCCGAACGGGCAGGCCACGAAACGCGATGCACTCAGCCCGGCGCGACCCAGATAGCCGACACCCAGACCGGCACCGGCGACATACAGCTCGCCGATGACCCCGGGCGGCACCGGCCGCAGCGAATCGTCGAGCACGAACAGCGCCGCACCGCCCACCGGCGAACCGATGGGGACGACAGTGGCTTCCGACACCGACTCGGCCGTCAGCGGCGCACTGATCGCGACGCACATCGTCGTCTCGGTCGGCCCGTAGGCGTTGACCATGACGCGACCGCCGGTCGCCCAGTACTGCACCACCTCGGGTGGGCAGGCCTCACCCACCGCGACGAGCGCGGCGTGTTCCAGTCCGGCCGGCGACAATACCGCTGCCGCCGTTGGGGTCTGGGTCAGGACCGTGACGCCTTCGGTCACCAGAGTCTGGTGCAACTCCGCCGACGACCGGGCCACGTCGTCACCGATCACCACGACGCGGCCGCCGCGCAGCAGCGCGCCGAAGATCTCCCACACCGACACGTCGAACGCCAGCGAGTGCGCATGGCTCCACACCCCGGCGGCCGGCAGGCCCGCGTCGAGCGTGCCGAGCAGCTGCGTGACATTGGCGTGCGTCAGCCCGACACCCTTGGGCACGCCGGTGGTGCCGGAGGTGTAGATCAGGTACGCCAGCGCATCCGCATTCGGCGTCGGCAGCGCTGAATCAGCTTGTCCGGCAGCGTCCGCGACCGAGACGACGGCTCCGCTGAAGCCGGACAACAGATCCGGCTCGTGACTGATCGCCGCCACCGGTGCCGCGTCATCGAGGACGAACGCGATGCGCGCCGACGGCCACGTGATGTCGATCGGCAGGTAGGCCGCGCCGGCCTTGAGCACACCCAGCATCGCGACGATGGCATCGGTCGAGCGGGAAAGCAGCAGCGCGACAACCGAACCCGGACCGACGCCGTGGTCGGCCAACAGGTGGGCGACGCGGTTCGACGCCACGTCCAGTTCCGCGTACGTCAGCACTGCGCCCGCGTCGGTGACCGCGACCGCATCGGGCACGGCACGGACGTGGGTGGCGAACAGCTCGGGGATCGAGGGCGGACTCGATGGCCGCGTCAAGACGTCCCGGTGGCCGATGGCCTCGATCCGGTCGCGCTCCTGCGGCGTCAGCAGGTCCACGGTCGACAGCGTTCGGCCGGGATCGGCGGTCATGGCCGCCAAGACGGCCTGCATCCGACGCACCAGTGCTTCGACGCTCGCCGCGTCGA
This sequence comes from Mycobacterium sp. 360MFTsu5.1, assembly GCF_000383495.1. Taxonomy (NCBI): domain Bacteria; kingdom Bacillati; phylum Actinomycetota; class Actinomycetes; order Mycobacteriales; family Mycobacteriaceae; genus Mycobacterium; species Mycobacterium sp. 360MFTsu5.1. The sequence continues at coordinate 494,795 of NZ_KB911465.1, forward strand.
ACACGTCGGTGCGGAATTCGACGATGCCGCCGATGCCCGCGGGTTCGCCTGTGGCAGTCCAGCGTTCGGACAGCGAGAACGCCAGGTCCATGCGCGCGGCCTGGGTTTCCACCGGCAACGGCGTGACCGTGAGGTCGCCCAGCGCCAGGCCACCCGCAGTCTCGATGTGCTGCCACGGCAGGTTCTGCCAGCCGAGCATCACCTGCACCAGCGGGTGGTGTGACAGGGAGCGTGCCGGGTTCAGGCGTTCGACCAGTACCTCGAAGGGCACGTCCTGATGTTCGTAGGCCGCCAGGCTGCGGGCCCGTACCTGCGCCAAGAGCTCTGCAACGGTGGGGTTTCCGGCGAGGTCGACGCGCAGCACCAGGGTGTTGACGAAGAAGCCCACGAGGTCGTCGAGGGCAGGGTCGCGCCGCCCGGCGATCGGAAAGCCGATGGCGACATCGGAACTCGCGCTGAGCTTGGCCAGCATGACGGCGAGCGCGGCCTGAACCACCATGAAGCTGGTCGCGTTGTGCTCGCGTGCCACGCGCGCGATCTGCTGCTGCAACTCGGCGGGCCAGTCCACGTCGATCGTCGCGCCCTGGAGATCGGCGACCGCGGGGTACGGCCGGTCGGTCGGCAGGTCGATGCGGTCGGGGATGCCGGCCAGGGCCTCGGTCCAGTAGGTCAGCTGGGCCGAGACCTCGCTGTCGGGTGCGTCGAGTTCGCCGAGTTGCGCACGCTGCCACAAGGTGTAGTCGACGTACTGCACGGCCAGCGGCGTCCAGCCCGGCGCTTGCCCGGCACTGCGGCTGACGTACGCCGTGCCGAGATCGGTGACGAGCGGCTGCAGCGACCAGCCGTCCGCGGCGATGTGATGCACGACTGCCACCAGCAGGTGCTCATCGTCGGCGAGGCGGAACAGACTGGCGCGCACCGGGATTTCGGTGGACAGGTCGAACACGTACTGTGCGGCCGCACGCACCGCGTCGGTGCGCTGCTCGTCGGACCAGGCGCCGGCGTCGACGACGTCCCAGCCGAGTTTCATCTGGTCGGCGGGAACGATCACCTGCCGGGGCGTGCCACCGGTCGCCGTGAACACCGTGCGCAGGCTCTCGTGCCGGCCGACCACGTCGGCCAGCGCCGCTCGCAGCGCCGCGGCATCGAGCCGGCCCTGCAGCCGCAGCATCACCGGCATGTTGTAAAGCGCTGACGCACCCTGCAATTGGTCGACGAACCACAACCGGTTCTGGGCGAACGACAGCGGGATCGTTTCGGGTCGCTCGACCGCGACCAAGGGCGCGCGCCGCGTCGCTCCGTCCCCGATCCGCGCCGCGAGCTGAGCCACCGTGGGCGCCTCGAAGACCACGCGCACCGGCAGCTCGACGTCGAGCGCCGCGTTGATGCCGGCGATCAACCGCATGGTGGACAACGAATCTCCGCCGAGGTCGAAGAACGAATCGTCCACACCGACCCGCTCGACACCGAGAAGTTCCGCGTAGATGGCCGTCAGGGTTTCCTCGACCGGTCCGGAGGGGGCCCGGTACCGCGCGGCGTCCTGGTAGTCCGGTACCGGCAGCGCTCGCGTGTCCAGCTTGCCGTTGACGGTGACCGGAAGTGCCGGCACCGTGATGACGGCGGCCGGCACCATGTAGCCCGGCAGCCGGTGTGCCAGCGCGGTGCGCGCCTCGGCCGGGTCCGCCGGGCCGACGATGTAGCCGACCAGGCGCTTGTCACCGGGCCGGTCCTCGCGCGCGATCACGGCCGCGTGTTCCACGCCCGGCAGCTCGGCCAATGCCGAACGGACGTCACCCAATTCGATGCGGTAGCCGCGCACCTTGACCTGCTCGTCGGCACGCCCGAAGTAGTCCAGCTGCCCGTCGGGGCGCCACGACACCAGGTCGCCGGTGCGGTACATGCGCGTGCCTGGTTCCCCGAACGGGCAGGCCATGAAACGCGTTGCCGTCAAGCCGGACCGGCGCCAGTAGCCGATGCCGACGCCGCGGCCCGCGAGGTACAACTCACCGACGACGCCCGGCGGCACGGGACGCAGCGACTCGTCGAGGACGAAGAACGCCGCGCCCGCCGTGGGCGAGCCGATCGGCGGCGCCCCGGAGCCCGCGGTGAGCGGCAGGCTCTTGCACAGCCACATGGTCGTCTCGGTCGGGCCGTAGACGTTGACCATCGTCCGGCCGGGTGCCCAGCGGTCGACCATCTCGGGCGGGCAGGCCTCGGCACCGATGACCAGGTCGGCCGCGTCCAGCCCGTCGGTGGACAACACCGCTGCCGCCGAGGGGGTTTGGGTGAGGACGGTGACGCGCTCGCGCACCAGCAGGTCGTGGAAGTCGTCGGCAGAGCGCGCCACCGCGTCGGGCACCACCACGAGCCGTCCGCCGTGCAGCAGCGCGCCCCAGATCTCCCACACCGAGAAGTCGAACGCGTAGGAGTGGAACTGCGTCCACACCTGCTCCGGCGAGAGATCGATCCCGATCTCCAGTCCCTGGAACAACTGGACGACGTTGTATTGCGTGACCGCAACGCCTTTGGGTGTCCCGGTGGTGCCCGAGGTGTAGATCAGGTGCGCCACGTCGTCTGGCGCGGGGCCCCGCGGCGGAGTGCTGCGCACGTGAGGAGCAAGAAGGCCGTCAGGCTGCGTCGACGCTGCTGAATCCGCCACGTCGATGACCGTGACGCCGAATCCGTCGAACCGGTCGGCGAACTCGCCGGTCGTCACAACGGCGATCGGCGCGGCGTCACCGAGCATGAACTCGATGCGCGATGCCGGCAGCGCCGAGTCGAACGGGAGGTACGCCGCGCCGGACTTCTGCACCGCGAGAATCGACACGATCGCCTCGGCCGAGCGCGAGAACAACAGGGCGACAATCCGTCCCGGCCCGGCGCCCTGCTCGGTCAGCAGGTTGGCCAGCCGGTTCGACGCCTCGTCGAGTTCCCGGTAGGTCAGCGACCGGTCGCCGCAGACCACGGCGACCGCGTCGGGGGTGCGGGCGACCTGGGCGGCGAACACCTGCGGCACCGTCGTCACCACTGCCGGCCGACCCAGCACGGCGCGGTTGCCCCAGCGGTCCAACCGGGCCTGCTCGACGTCGTCGAGCAGATTCACCGACGACAGCCGCTGCTCCGGATCGGCGCTGAACGCCAACACCATTCGCTCGAATCGGCCGACCAGTGCCTGGATGCTCTCCGTGTCGAAGATGTCGGTGCGGAACTCCACCATCACGTCGAGTCCGTCGGGCTCGCCATCGCCGTCCCAGCGCTCGCCCAGCGAGAACGCCAGATCCATGCGGGCGGTCTGGGTATCGACCGTCAGCGGCGTCACCTGCAGGTCGCCGAGGGCCAGCCCGGCCGCATCGCCGGCCTGCCAGGAGAAGTTCTGCCAGCCCAGCAGCACCTGGACCAGCGGATGGTGGGTGAGGCTGCGGGCGGGATTCAGCCGCTCGACGAGCATCTCGAACGGCACGTCCTGGTGCTCGTACGCCGCCAGGCTCCGCCGGCGGACCTGTGCGAGGAGGTCGACGAACGTGGGGTCGCCGCCCGAGAACTCGCCCAGATCGACGCGCAGCACCAGGGTGTTGACGAAGAAGCCCACCAGATCGTCGAGTGCGGCGTCGCGCCGGCCCGCGATCGGAAAGCCCACCGCCACATCGGAAGTCGAGCTGATCCGCGCCAGCAGTGCGGCGAACGCCGCCTGGATCACCATGAAGCTGGTCGCGTTGTGCTCACGGGCGACGCGACGGATCTGCTGCTGCAGAGCGACCGGCCACTGCACGGTCACACGGGCGCCGTGGTGATCGGCCGTCGGCGGATAGGGCCGGTCGGTGGGCAGGTCGAGGCGCTCCGGCAGTCCGGCCAGGGTGTCCTGCCAGAAGTCGAGCTGTGCGGCGATGGGTCCGTCGGCATCGTCGAGTTCGCCGAATTGCGCACGCTGCCACAACGTGTAGTCGACGTACTGCACCGGCAACGGCGACCAGTCGGGTGCCCGGCCCGCGCACCGGCTGGCATAGGCCAGGCCGAGATCGCGCACGAGCGGGGTGACCGACGAGCCGTCGGCCGCGATGTGGTGCACCACGACGACCAGGATGTGGTTGTCGTCGGTGACGCGGAAGAGCTTGGCGTGGAACGGAATCTGTGCCGACAGGTCGAAGGTGTGCCGAGCTGCCCCACCCACGGCGTCGTCAACTCGATGCGCGGGCCAGCCTGCGGCGTCGATGGTCTCCCACCCGATGTCGGCCCGGTCCGCGGGGACGATCACCTGCTGGGGCGCGCCCTCCGGCGCCACGAACAAGGTCCGCAGGCTTTCGTGGCGGGCTACCACGTCGGCCAGCGCCCGGCCGAGTGCGTCGGTGTCGAGGCGGCCGCGCAGCCGCAGCGCCACGGCCAGGTTGTAGATGGCCGACGGACCCTGCAACTGGTCGAAGAACCACAACCGGTTCTGCGCGAATGACAGCGGGAGTACCTCGGGCCGGTCGCCGGCCTCCAGGGGAGCCAGGCGCGTCGCGTCGCCACCGACGCGCGGTGCCAGCTGCGCCACGGTGGGCGCCTCGAACAGGGCGCGCACCGAAAGGTCCACGGCCAGGCTCGAATTGACCGCACCGATCAGCCGCATCGCGGACAGCGAGTCGCCGCCCAGGTCGAAGAACGAATCGTCCACACCCACGCGCTGTACACCCAGCACCTGGGCGTAGATGTCCGCGAGGATTTCCTCCACCACACCGGCCGGGGCCCGGTAGCCGTCGGTGTCGGTGTACTCGGGCGCCGGCAGCGCCTTGCGGTCGAGCTTGCCCGACGTGGTCAGCGGCATTTCGTCGAGCACCACGATGTGCTGCGGCACCATGTAGTCGGGCAGCCACGCGCTCAGCCGGTTCCGGACAGCGCTGATCTTGGTGCTGCTGTGCGGTTCGTTGGCGTGGACGCCGGTGTGCGCGAGCGGCCGGTAGAGGTCGGTCAGCGGAGTGTCACCCGGGCTGACGAGGATGGCGTCGACGCTGCCGGGAGCCGCACCCCACGTGACGGCGACCTGGTATCCCGCCTGCTCGCCGACGCGGTGCAGTTCTTCCGTTGTCGCCTCGGGGATTTCGGTGTCCGCGGGGTTTCCGGCGAGTTCCTGTTCCAGCCGGACGTCGATCCGCACTCCCGCGCGGGGAATGTCGGTGATGCGGATGGCCTCGGGCCGCAGGTCGGCCAGCCGGTGCTGCAGCCCGGCCAGGTCGGCACAGTCGTTCCACGTCCAGGTCGGGATGTCGGCCACTGACCGGCCGGCCGCGGGCGCCTTGTGGATGGTGACGTCGTACCGGTAGCGGTTGAGTTCGTTGTCCGCGGTACCGCGCTTGATCCGGATGGCCAGTCCGACAGCCGATTCCCGGCGCGCGGCCCAGGTCGTGAAGTACTCGGGTGCCAGGAGCAGCTCGGCTTCACCGAGTACGGCATGCTCGACGCGCTGCCGGAGAACCGCGGCATCGGTGCCGGCGTTCTCGCTGCGGGCCAGCACGATGGCCGTTTGGAAAGTGTGCTGCAGGCTGTGATTACGGATGTCACCGAGGAACAGGGTGCCGCCGGGCGCCAGCAGTTCGACGGCCTTGTCGATGACTTCGGTCAGATACGCCGCATTGGGGAAGTACTGCACCACCGAGTTCACGATGATGGTGTCGAAATGACCGCGAGGCAGGCCGTCTGTGACGTGCGCCGCCCGGGCCATGAACTCGACCCGGTCGCGCCACGGAATCTCCAACTCCCGCAACGACTGTGCCAGCTTGTTCACCGCCGCCGACGACACGTCGGTCGCGACGTACTGCTCGCAGTGCGGCGCGATCTGGGACAGGATCAGGCCGGAGCCGGCGCCGATTTCCAGGACGCGCCGCGGACGCAGTTCCATGATCCGGTCGATCGTGGCGGCCCGCCACTGTTCCATCTCGGCCAGCGGAATCGGCTCGCCGGTGTAGCTGCTGTTCCAGCCCCGGAAGTCCGAACCGAACTCGGGCGCTTCACCTTCCGCGTCGGCGGCGGCGTACAGCTCGTCGTAGATGTCCTGCCACTCCCCGACGATCTCCGCGTCATGCTCGGTGTCGCGGGTGCCGTCGGTGGCGTGTTCGAACGTGATGTAGCCGACCAGTTGGGCACCGCCGGTGCCGTGGTGCACGGTGGCGGCCGCCTGGCTGACCTGGGGGCAGGCCAGCAGCGCGCTCTCGATCTCACCCAGTTCGATGCGCTGGCCGCGCAGCTTGATCTGGGTGTCGGCCCGGCCCAGATAGTCCAGCGTGCCGTCGGCGTTCCAGCGCGCCAGGTCGCCGGTCCGGTACATGCGGCTGCCGGAATCATCGTGTCCACCATGCGGATTGGCGACGAATCGCTCAGCGCTCAGCGTCGGCCGGCCCACATAGCCGAGCGCGATGGCGGGACCGGCCAGGTACAGCTCGCCCGTCACGCCGGGCGGGACGGGGTTGAGCTGCGCGTCGAGCACCAGGGTGCGGGTGCCCACAATGGGCGTGCCGATGTTCACCGGACGGCCCGGCGTCAGCGGGGTGCCGGTGGCCCAGATGGTGGATTCGCTGGGCCCGTATGCGTTGAACATGCGACGGCCGGGCGCCCAGGCCTGCACCAGTTCCTCGGGGCAGGCCTCACCACCGGTGATCAGTGTGGTCAGTCCGTCGAGCCGCGCCCGGTCCAGTGACGCCACCACCGTCGGGGTCAGCAGCGTCGCGCTGACCCGGTGGTGTTGCATCAGGTCGACGAGCGCCTCGCCGGCGTACACGTCCCGCGGCGCCACCACCAACGCGGCCGCCGCGCCGGTCGCCATGAGCATCTCGAACAGCGACGCGTCGAAGGTCGGGGCGGCGACCATCAGCACGCGCGCGTCGGCAGCCAGTCCGTACGAGTCGTGTTGTGCCGCAGCCGCACCCAGCAGTCCGGCGTGGCTGACGGCCACGCCCTTGGGCTCGCCCGTCGAGCCCGAGGTGAAGATGACGTAAGCGGTGTTGTCGACCGTCAGCGGCGCCGAGCGCTCGGCGTCGGTGATCGGTTCGGCGCCGTAACCCGACAGGTCGGCATCCGCCCGGAGTACCGGACGGGAGCCCGCGCCACCGATCTGGTCGGTGTCCCGGGTGAGCACGCACGTGGCGGCAACCGAATCCAGCACCGTGGCAATGCGTTCGACGGGGTGCGTGCGGTCCACCGGTACGTACACGCCACCGGCCTTGAGCACGGCCCACCACGCCACCACCAGTTCGGCGCATCGGTCCATCGCGACACCCACGGCGCGTTCGGGACCGACACCGCCGGCGATCAGCAGGCGCGCCAATCGATTCGAGGTTTCGTCGAGCTCGCGATACGTCAGGCTGCGGGCGCCGTCGATGACGGCGACGGCATCCGGATCGACCGCGACGGCCGCCGCCAACAGTTCGGGGCCGAGCCCGATCGGCGCCCGTACGCCGGCACCTGACCAGCGCCGCAACTCGGCCTGCTCGGCCGCGTCGAGCAGGTTGAGGGACAACAGCTTTCGCGCCGGGTCCGCGGTCATCGCCACCAACAGCCGGCGGAACCTGCCGATCAGCGAGTCGATACCGGCCGCGGTGAACACCTCGGTGTCGTATTCGATGTGCAGTCCGAGCTCATCGCCCGGGAACGCCTCGACGGTCAGCGGGTAGTGGTTGAACTCGCGGTTCGCGAACTCGGCGATGGCGAGGTCGTCGACCCCGACAGACATGCCGGCTTCGACCGGGTAGTTCTCGTACACGAAGAGCGTGTCGAACAGCTGGTCGTGGCCGGCGACGCGGTGAATCTCGCCCAGCGCCAGGTGCTGGTGGTCGAGGGTGTCGTTGTGCGCGGTCTGCAGCTGGTCGAGCAGGCCGGTGACCGTGGTGCCCGCCGTCAGGTTGGCGCGGACCGGCACGGTGTTGATCAGCAGGCCCACCATCGATTCGGTGTCGCCCGCATCGAGCTGGCCGAGCCGGGACCGGGCGGTACCGAACGCCACGTCGTGCCTGCCGGTCAAGGACGTCAGCAGCACGGCCCACGCGCCCTGCAGCACAGTGCTGACGGTGGTCTGGCAGGAGCGCGCAAGCTCACCGAGGGCGCGCGTGGTTTCCGCCGAAACCTGGAATGACGCAAAGCCGCGTTGTCCGCGCCCCAGCCGGTCCTGGAGCCGGTCCTGCGGACCCACCAGGGTCGGCGTCTCGAAACCGGCGAGCACCTCACCCCATGCCGCGCGCGCCGCATCGAGATCGCGGTCGGCGAGCCAGGTGATGAACTTCCGATACGACGCCGCGGGCGGCAACCGGTGCCCGGCATAGCCGGCGAAGATTTCCCGCAACAAGATCGGCAGCGACCAGCCGTCGAGCACGATGTGGTGATTGGTCAGCACGAACCGGTGGCGGTCCGCGGCGATGCGGATCAGCAGGGCCCGGAACGGCGGTTCACCCGCGAGGTCACCGACCGCGATGCGCTCGGCAGCACACAGCCGCTGAATCTCGTCTTCGTCGAGTACGCCCGTCGCAGCGAAATCGACGAATCGCCAGGCGATTTCCGGTTCGGCCAGGATCACCTGCACCGGCTCGTCGAACTGCTGGCAGAACGTGGCCGCCAGGTGGGGGTGCCGGTTGACGGTGCGTTGCACGGCATCGCGGAGCCGCTGCGGGTCCAGGGATCCGGTCAGCGTGAAATCCAGCTGCACCGAGTACATCTCGGCGGCGACGTCGGCGCGCTCATGCGCGGTGCTGCTGTGGAACAGCAACCCCTGCTGCAACGGCGTCAGCGGCAGGATGTCGGCGACCCGGTATTGCTGCTGCAACTGGTCGATCTGCTGCTGCCCCAGTTGCGCCGGCGCGATATCCGACGGCGTCAGGCCGCCGCCACCCGCCCGGACATGTGCGCAGATGCCTGCCAGCGCCTCGAACCACAACCGGCTCAACCGGTTCAGCTGGGCGTCGTCGAGAACCGAAGTCGCCCAGGTCCAGTCGGCTTGCAGTTGCGGTCCGGCGTCGGTGTCGACGGTGCCGGCGTTGAGTTCCACGGTGTGGAACAGCGGCAGCGGGGCTGCGGCGCCGGCCAGGGACAGCTCTTCGCGGCCGAGCCGCCACAGTTCTTCGACGCCGGCGATCTGCGGGAAGCCCAGACGGCCGAGGTAGTTGAACCCGAGGCTCGGCTCCGCGCCGTCCAGATCGATGTTGTCGTTCAGGTACCGCAGCAGCCCGTAGGTCAGGCCCGTCGGCTGTGCGCGCAGCTGTTCCTTGGCCGCCTTGATGACGGCGCCGAGTGCCGCATCGCCCGAGGCGATCTGCGACCAGGTCAGCTCCCCCGTCGCCAGCGAAACCGGGTATTTGGCGGTGAACCAGCCGACGGTCCGCGACAGGTCGACGTCGTCGGCGATGTCCTCGTCGCGCCCGTGGCTTTCGACGTCGATGCCGACGGGAGCGCCGCCGGTGCCCAGGAACTCCGTCACCGCAAGAGCGAACCCGATCAGCAGGATGTCCTGCACGCCGGCGTGGAACGCCGCCGGTACCTCGCCGAGGAGTGCCCTGGTGTGCTCGGCGTCGAGCGTCACCGACAGCCGGCCCGCGGTGACATAGGTGTCGAGGGCAGGGTCCGCGGCCGGCAGCGCCGCGGGTACCGAGGCCGGCTGTTGCCAGGCCGCCGCCTGCGCCCGCACGTCCGGATGGTGTGCGTACTCGGTGAGCAGCGTGGCCCACCGCTGGAACGAGGTGCCCGTCGTCGTCAGCTCGACGGGCTGGCCGGCGCGATGCTGCGCCCACGCGATGTTCAGGTCTTCCAACAGGATTCGCCATGACACGCCGTCAACCGCGAGGTGATGGACGATCAGGACCAGCTGCCGGCTGGGGGCGACCCAGAGGGCGCTGACCACCACTCCGGAGCTCGGGTCGAGCCGGCGCCGCGCCGCGGCCACCGCGGCCTCTGACAGCTCGCCGACCTCGACGACGTAGTCGCGGGCATCGACGGAATCGGCCTCGGGTACCGACAGGGCCCCATCGGCGCCGACCCGCAGCCGCAGCATGGCATGCCGATTCATCAAGGCCTGCAACAACATCACCGCGTCGGCGCCGGTGGCGCCGCGCGGCGCCTGCAACACCAGGGTCTGGTTGAACTCGGCCGCAGCACCGGCCGGCGCATCCAGACTCGAGAACCACCGGATGATCGGAGTGGCCGGCACCGCTCCGATGCCCTCGTCGACGACGTCATCCGCGTCGTCGGTCACGGTCACCGTCTGCGCCAGGCGCGCCACCGTCTGTTCGACGAAGACGTCACGCGGGCGGCAGGCCAGGCCGGCGGCGCGGGCGCGTGCCGCCACCTGCATCGCGAGAATGCTGTCGCCGCCGAGTTCGAAGAACGAGTCGTCGACACTGACGGCCACCGGCTCCAGGCCGAGGATCTCGGCATAGATGGCGGCCAGGATCTCCTCGACGGGGCTGTCCGGCGCGCGGTAGTCGTCGCCCGTGTACTCCGGGGCGGGCAGGCTGCGGGTGTCGAGCTTGCCGCTGGTGGTGAGCGGCAGTTCGGCCAGCGCCACCACCGCGGCGGGAACCAGGTACGCCGGCAGGCGATCCGCGAGCGCGGCCCGCACCTCGACCGGATCGACGGGGCCGGTGACGTAGCCGACGAGGCGCTTGTCGCCGGGGCGATCCTCGCGGACGATCACAGCTGCCTGCACGACGCCGTCGAGTGCGGCCAAAGCTGTTTGGACTTCACCCAATTCGATGCGGTAGCCGCGGATCTTGACCTGGGCGTCGGCGCGTCCCACGTACCGCAGTTGGCCGTCGTCACCCCAGTACACCAGGTCTCCGGTGCGGTACATCCGCTCGCCCGGCTTGCCGAACGGACATGGCACAAAACGTGATCCGGTCAATGCGGTGCGGTGCAGATACCCGACACCCACACCGGCACCGGCGACATACAGTTCACCGACCACGCCGGGCTGCACCGGCCGCATCCAGCCGTCCAGCACGAACAACGCCGTGCCGCTCGGCGGCGCTCCGATGGGTGCCGCGCCGCCACCGGCCGCCAGCGGCGCACTGATCGCCGCATAGATCGTGGTCTCGGTCGGGCCGTAGCCGTTGACCATCGTGCGACCCGGCGCCCACTGCTCGACCACCTCGGCCGGGCACGCCTCGCCGCCCATCACCAGCGCGCACGACTCCAGGCCCGCCATGTCCAACATCCCGATGGCAGAAGGGGTTTGGGTGAGGACGGTGACCTTTTCGGCGATCAGGAAGTCATGGAACTCGGCCGGATCAGCAGACACCGACTCGGGTACCACCACCAGTCGGCCACCGCGCAGCAGCGCGGAGAAGATCTCCCACACCGAGAAATCGAAGGCGTACGAATGCCAATGCGACCAGGCCTGCTCGGACGGCAGGCCGGCATCCTGCGCGGCGATCAGCTGCGTCAGGTTCTGATGGGCAATCGCAACGCCTTTCGGTGTCCCGGTCGTGCCCGAGGTGTAGATGACGTAGGCGACGTCGTCGGGCTCCGGCCCGGCCGTCGCCGGCCAGTCGTCGGGCCCGTCGAACGGCTCCCGCACATCGATGACGACACCGTCGAAACCGTCGAACCGGTCGGCCAAGGCCGTGGTGGTGACGGCCGCGAACGGAGCGGAATCGCTCAGCATGAAGGCGATTCGGGATGCCGGTAGTGCCGGGTCGATCGGCAGGTAGGCCGCACCGGACTTGAGCACACCCAGGATCGTTACGATGGCCTCGGCGGACCGCGGCAGCATCACCGCGACGCGCCGCCCCGGACCCGCACCGCGATCGGCGAGCAGTTGCGCCACCCGGTTCGACGCGCCGTCCAGCTCCCGGTAGGTCAGCGGCCGGCCGTCGCCACTGAGCGCCACCGCCTCCGGCACGCGGGCCACCTGCTCGGCGAAGAGCGCCGGAATCGACAGCGGCCGGGCCGCTTCGGCGGCGAGCGCCGCCCAGTTGCCGAGCTCCGCCAGCCGGTCCTCAGTCGGTGTACCGAGCACCGGCAACGCCGACAACCGTTGGGCCGGGTCCGCCGTCATCGCGGTCAGTACTCGGTCCAGCTGGTCCGCCAGTTCCACGACGTCGAGTTGCCGGGTACCGAACGTCGTGACGGACAGCTCGTCGCCCGTACCCGAGAACGCCAGTCCGGAGCCACGTCCGAGACCCGAGATCAGTTGCGCTGCCGCGGTGGCCTCGCCCAGCGGCACGGTGAATCCCGACGGCAGAAAGTCCACCACGATCCGGTCCGACCCCGGCCCGTGGATCTTGCGTTCCAGGGCCTGGACGGGAAATCGCTGATGACGCACCGCTTCTCGGGTGCGGGTGTGCACGTGTGCACAGAATTCGGCGACCGTGGCGTCGGGGGATACCTGCAGCACCAGGGGCACCACCCCAGCGACCATGCCGGGCAGCGTCTTCGAGACCTGCAGCACGCGCCGGGTCACCGGCAGGTCGAGCACCACCTCGTGCCCCTCGGCGGCCCGGCCACGCAGCACCAGTGCGCACGCGGCGATGAGCACCGTGGACCGGCGCACGTCCCAGGCCGCACACAGTCGTTCGACCTGCGCCAGCAGCGCGGGAGCGAGCTGGATCGGGTCCGACGAGCCGTCCTCGGCGCCGGCGCCGTCATCAGGCGGTAGTTCGCGCGTCGCCGCTGCCGGCAGGTTGGCCGTCCAGTACGCCTCGTCCTCGGCGTAGTCCGCGGAGGCTTCGTACGCCTCCTCGGACTCCAGCAGATCCCGCAGCGAACTGAAGTAGGACGGCTGAATCGATGCGCCCGCAACGGATTCCGAGTAGACGGCGGCGATGCGCTGCAGGACCAGCGCCAGCCCGATGCCGTCGGCGACGATGTGGTGGCAGCAGGCGAAGAAGTAGGACTCGTCGGCGCCGGCTTGGAAGTAGGCGAAGCGCAGCAGTGGACCGTCGAGCGGCATGGGGGTGCGCTGCAGCGCCGAGGCCGTCGCGCGCGCTTCTGCCATCGGCTGGTCGGCCTGAGTCAGATCGTGAAAGGCCACCTCGATGTCGGCGACGTCGAGCAACCGCTGGCGCACCTGGCCATCGGACTCCGCGAACGTCGCCCGCACCGGATCGGCTTCGCCGACGACGTGGCGGATCGACCGCTCGAAGACCTCGAAGTCAACCGGTCCGTCAATCTTCACGAAGATGCCGAGCTGCCACTCCGCAGCCGACTGACCCGTTTCCTGCGCGAGCCAGATGTCCAACTGCCCACGCGTGACAGGCAACGACGAATCGCCGAGATCCATCCCAAACACTGAAATGTCGAACTACCCCTGAACTAACGAACGCTCAGAGTCGCTGGCCAACCGACAGTCGGTCACGCAAGCTCTTGGGCCGGATGTCGGTCCATTCCCGTTCGATGTACTCCAGGCACGAGGCACGGTCGGCTTCGCCGTGCACCACTCGCCAACCCTCGGGAACGTCCGCGAACGTGGGCCACAGGCTGTGCTGCTCCTCGTCGTTGACCAACACAAAAAAGGTGCCATTGTCGTCATCGAACGGGTTGGTGCTCATGGTGCTCCCCAAAAGAATTGACGCTCAAGATAATTGGGTCTTCCGATCCCACGGTTGGCCCGTGGGCGAATGCTACATGCCCACACTGTGTTCCCACACACGTGTTTGCCAACGGAACGCCGCGCGCCACATTCGCGCGATCGGCGCGAAATCCCCAAGGAAACAACAACTTTGGCGAAGTTATTTGCCCGAAGCCGATAGCGGTACGGACTTCCCAGTACACACCCCGCGCGGACCGCGCCGGCTCGTTAGCCAAATCTGACGAAACGGTAATTTTGCAGGAAAAATGGGTGGAGAGGCCAGACCGAATGCGGTTTCGGCGAGGCGAGAGTTAAACCCGCACAGCCGTCTCGCGGATGAGGCCGCCGTGCCGCGCGTCAGACCATGGCGCGACGGCCGGCCAGGGCACGGCCCAGCGTCAGCTCGTCGGCGAACTCGAGGTCGCCACCCATCGGCAGACCGGACGCGATGCGCGTCACCGTCAGCCCCGGGATGTCCCGCAGCATGCGCACCAGGTACGTGGCCGTGGCCTCGCCCTCCGTGTTGGGGTCGGTCGCGATGATCACCTCGACGATGTCCACGCCGTCGACCCGCTGCCCAATCCTGTTGAGCAGCTCGCGAATTCGCAATTGTTCCGGCCCGACGCCGGACAGCGGATCCAGCGCGCCGCCCAGCACGTGGTAGCGCCCGCGGAATTCACGGGTGCGCTCCACCGCCTGGACGTCCTTGGGCTCCTCGACGACACACACCAGGGAGCCGTCGCGGCGCGGGTCGCTGCAGATGCGGCACCGGTCATCATCGGACACGTTGCCGCACACCGCACAGAACTTGACGCCGTCGCGCACCCGGTTCAGCACCGCGGTCAGCCGGTCGATGTCCGGCGGCTCCACCGACAGCAGGTGGAACGCGATGCGCTGGGCACTCTTCGGCCCGATCCCCGGCAGCTTGCCGAGTTCGTCGATCAAATCCTGTACGGGTCCTTCAAACACATCAGAACCCGGGCAGGCCCATGCCCTGCATGCCGCCGGCCAGCGGGCCGAGGCGCTGCTGCGCCATCAGCGTCACCTGCTCGGAGGCGTCGCCCAGGGCACCCACGATGAGGTCCTGCAGCGTCTCGATGTCGTCGGGGTCGACGACCTTCGGGTCGATGGTGAGCGCGGTGATCTCACCGCTGCCCATCATGGTGACCTTGACCAGACCGCCACCGGCCTGACCCGTCACCGACGAGGTGGCCAGGGACTCCTGCGCCGCCATGAGCTGCTGCTGCATCTGCTGCGCCTGAGCGAGCAGCGCGGACATATCGGGCTGGCCACCGGGTTGCATGACGATCCCCTTGGTTTGATTCGCGGCTCAGCCGCGGTGTTTCGATGATCGGGTGTGCGCGCCAGCCTAGTCGCCCGACGAACCACCGGGCGACCGACTGGCCGCGAAAAGAATCTCCGTGCGCCGAAGGACTAGCCTTCGACAACCTTCTTCAGGTTGCCCAGGACCTCGTCCTGGATCTTGCGCAGACCCAGCGGGGCGAAGGTCTTCTCGAAGAAGCCACCGATACCGCCGGCGCCCTGCCACGCGGTCTTGACGGTGACGGTCGAGCCGGTGCCCGCCGGGGCGACGGTCCACGTGGTCACCATCGACGAGTTGGCGTCCTTCTCGATGACGCTCTTGCCGGCGACGTCGACCGTGGCCTTGACCTCACGCGAGCGCTTCTTGGTGGCCTGCAGCTTCCAGGTGGCCACGGTGCCGGCACCCTGTCCACCTTCGAGCACCTGGTAGCCGCTGTAGTTCGACGAGAGGATCTTCGGGCGCACCGTCTGGTAGTCGGCGACTGCCGCCAGCACCTTCTCCGGCTCGGCGAGAATCAACACGGTGCTGGACGCACTGACCTGTCCCATCAGGTAAAACTCCTGTTCATACGGCTTCCCTTGCGGTCGCGAGGACCGCGGTCTCGGTCTAGCGTATATGTGTGACTGCTGTCGCGATCGACGCGACGGCCGCCCACGAGGCGGCCGTGCAGCGTCTCCTGGACAGCTACCGCGCGATCCCACGGGGCACGACGGTGCGGCTGGCGAAGCCGACATCGAACCTTTTCCGGGCGCGTGCGCGCACCAAGACCAAGGGGCTCGACGTCTCGGGGCTGACCGGCGTACTGGCCGTCGACACCGAGACCCGCACCGCGGACGTGCAGGGCATGTGCACCTACGAGACGCTGGTCGCCGCCACGCTGCCGTTCGGCCTGGCACCGCTGGTCGTGCCGCAGCTCAAGACCATCACCCTCGGTGGCGCGGTCACCGGGCTGGGCATCGAGTCGACGTCGTTCCGCAACGGCCTGCCGCACGAGTCCGTACAGGAGCTCGACATTCTCACCGGCGCCGGCGAACTCATCCGGGCATCCCCGCACACCCACTCCGACCTGTTCTACGCATTCCCGAATTCCTATGGGACACTGGGCTATTCGGTACGGCTGCGCATCGAGCTGGAGCCCGTGCGCCCGTTCGTCAAGCTGCGGCACCTGCGGTTTCACCGGGTGGCCGATCTCGTCGACGAGCTGCAGCGCATCCTCGACACCGGCGGCTACGACGGCGTGCCGGTGGACTACCTCGACGGCGTCGTGTTCGGGCCCGACGAGAGCTATCTGTGCCTGGGCATGAAGACCGGGACCGACGGCCCGGTCAGCGATTACACCGGCCGGCAGATCTTCTACCGCTCCATCCAGCACGACTCCGGCGAGCGGCACGACCGGCTCACCACGCAGGACTATCTCTGGCGCTGGGACACCGACTGGTTCTGGTGTTCGGCGGCCTTCGGCGCGCAACGCCCGCTCATCCGGCGGTTGTGGCCCCGCCGGTACCGGCGCAGCAGCGTCTATTGGAAGCTGGTGGGCCTCGACCAGCGCTTCCGCATCGCCGACCGGATCGAGCGCCGCAGCCTCCTGGCCCCGAAACAACCGTTGCGCGAGCGGGTGGTGCAGGACGTCGAGGTGCCGGTCGAGCGCGTCGTCGACTTTCTCGAGTGGTTCCTGGCGCGCGTGCCCATCACCCCGATCTGGTTGTGCCCGTTGCGGTTACGCGGCGACACCCACTGGCCGCTGTATCCGATCCAGCCCCACCGCAACTACGTCAACGTCGGGTTCTGGTCGTCGGTCCCGGCCGGACGGGTGGCCGGCGAGACGAACCGCTTGATCGAGGACAAGGTCGACGAGTGCGGCGGCCACAAATCCCTGTACTCCGAGTCGTTCTACTCGCGCGAGGATTTCGACCGGCGCTACGGCGGCGCCGAATACCAGAAGGTCAAAGACGTTTACGACCCCGAATCGCGGCTACTAGGTCTCTATGCGAAGGCGGTACAACGGCAATGACGACAACTGACGACCGAGGGACGACCGACGGCAAGCTCACCCTGGCCGAGGTCCTGGAGAGCTTCTCGAGCGGTCGGCTGCCCCTCAAATTCGAGGCGTACGACGGCAGTTCGGCCGGCCCCGAAGACGCCGAACTGGGACTGAGCCTGCTCACCCCGCGCGGCACCACCTACCTGGCGACCGCGCCCGGCGACCTGGGTCTGGCGCGCGCCTATGTCGCAGGCGATCTGGCGCCTCTGGGCGTGCATCCGGGCGACCCGTACGAGCTGCTCAAGGCGCTGGCCGACAAAGTCGAGTTCAAGCGTCCGCCGATCCGGGTGCTGGCGAACATCGTGCGGTCCATCGGATTGGAGCACCTGCTGCCGATCGCCCCGCCGCCGCAGGAGGCGTTGCCCAAATGGCGCCGGATGGCGGAAGGGCTGCGGCACAGCCGAATCCGGGACGCCGAGGCCATCCACCACCACTACGACGTGTCGAATGCGTTCTACGAGCGGGTGCTCGGCCCCTCGATGACGTACACCTGCGCCTGCTACCCGAGCCCGGACGCCACGCTCGAGGAAGCCCAGGAGAACAAGTACCGGCTGGTGTTCGACAAGCTGCGGCTGCAGCCCGGAGACCGGCTGCTCGACGTCGGCTGCGGCTGGGGCAGCATGGTCCGCTACGCCGCCCGGCGGGGTGTCCGGGCCACCGGTGTGACGCTGTCTGCGGAGCAGGCCGCCTGGGCGCAGCGCGCCATCGCCGACGAGGGCCTGGCCGACCTCGCGCAGGTCCGGCACGGCGACTATCGCGATGTGCGGGAAGGGAACTTCGACGCGGTGTCCTCGATCGGCCTGACCGAGCACATCGGCGTCGCCAACTACCCGGCGTACTTCCGGTTCCTGCACGACCGGCTGCGCCCCGGCGGGCTCCTGCTCAACCACTGCATCACGCGGCCGCACAACCGTCCCGGGAACATCGGCGGGTTCATCGACCGCTACGTCTTCCCCGACGGCGAGCTGACCGGCTCGGGGCGGATCATCGCCACCGCCCAGGATGTGGGGCTCGAGGTGCTGCACGAGGAGAACCTGCGCCCGCACTACGCCCTGACGCTGCGCGACTGGTGCGCCAACCTGGTGCAGAACTGGGACGACGCGGTCGCCGAGGTCGGCCTGGCCACAGCCAAGGTCTGGGGCATGTACATGGCCGGTTCCCGCGTGGGATTCGAGACCAATGTCGTTCAGCTGCACCAGGTTCTGGCCGTCAAACTCGACGAGCACGGGGCCAACGGCGGGCTGCCGCTGCGTCCGTGGTGGACGCCCTGACTACTCCCCGATGGGCCGGGCGCCCAGCTCGCTCTTGAGCAGTTCCAGCGCCACCTCTTCAGGATCGCGCCGGGGCACGTCCGTACCCCGGTCGTTGGCGGCGTCGGCCAGCATGTCCTCTTCTTCGGCCCGCTCCACAGCGGCTTGCTGCTCGGGCGTCGGAGCCGCGGGGCGCGAAGCTGCCGCCGGAGCGGCACCGGCCGACGCAGCCCCGACCGCCCCCGCAGGTGCGGCACCGGCGTCGCACCGCACCCGCCAGTTCACGCCGAGCGCGTCCTTGAGCGCCTCGCGGATGACGTCGGCGTTGTGCTGCTCGCTGAGGCGTCTCGCCAGCGGCGGGGCCGGGTGCGCCAACACCAGGGTGTCGGCCTCGATACCGCGGACCGTCGCCTCCATGAGCATGGCTTCCAGCGAGCGGCTGCGCATGCGGACCTTCTCGCGCACCGTCGTCCACATGGCCCGCACCGCGGCGGCATCGGGCTCACCGGGTGTCGCGGCGGCCGGCTGCACCGGCGCTGCGGGTGCCGGTGCGGGTGCCGGCGGGGCGACGGGTTCAGGTGATGTTTCACGTTGAACCGGCGCAGGTTCGGGGGCCGGGCGCGGCTCGGGCCGCGATACCGGGGGTGCGGGCGGCGCCGGGGGCGCGGGCTCCGGTTCAGGTGCCGAAACTGATTGCGGTGCTTGGCTTCTCCGCATGAACTGCCGGCCGCCCGCCGCCGAAGACGGGGCAGCCGGAGCCGGCGGTGCCTCCGCGTACGACTCGGCGGCCGGTGCCGTGGCGGGGGCCGGAGCCGCCACCGCGGCGGGACGCGGGGCAGCCACGGTCCCAGCCTCCGAGGCCGGGATCGAGACGTTCATCCGGGTCTCGATGCGCTCGATGCGTTGCAGCAGAGCGGCTTCGGTGTCACTGGCCGACGGCAGCAGCAGCCGGGCGCACACCACTTCGAGCAGCAGCCGCGGTGCCGTCGCGCCGCGCATCTCCCCGAGCCCGGCGTGCATGACCTCGGCATAGCGGGTCAGCGTCGCGGTGCCGATCTGCGCGGCCTGGTCCCGCATGCGCTCCAGGACGTCGTCCGGCGCGTCGACCACACCGCGGGCCGCGGCGTCCGGAACCACTTGCAGGACAATCAGATCCCGGAACCGCTCCAGCAGGTCGGTGCCGAAGCGGCGCGGGTCGTGCCCGGCGTCGATCACCGACTCCACGGCCCCGAACAGCGCCGCGCCGTCGCCGGCGGCCAGCGCGTCGACCGCACGGTCGATCAGCGCGAGGTCGGTCGCGCCCAGCAGCGACAGCGCCCGCTGGTACACGACGCGGTTCTGCTCGGCCCCGGCCAGCAGCTGGTCGAGCACCGACAACGTGTCACGCGGCGAGCCGCCGCCGGCGCGGATGACCAAGGGGTACACCGCGTCGTCGACCTGAACGTCTTCTTGCGCACAGATCTTCTCGAGCAGGCCGCGCATGGTCTTCGGCGGCAGCAGCCGGAACGGGTAGTGATGGGTGCGCGACCGGATGGTCGGCAGCACCTTCTCGGGCTCGGTGGTGGCGAACACGAAGATCAGGTGCTCCGGCGGCTCCTCGACGATCTTGAGCAGCGCGTTGAAACCGGCATTGGTCACCATGTGCGCTTCGTCGATGATGAAGATGCGGTACCGCGACTGCGCCGGCGCGTAGAACGCCCGGTCCCGGAGTTCACGGGTGTCGTCGACACCACCGTGGCTGGCGGCGTCGAGCTCGACGACGTCGATGTTGCCCGGACCGTTCGGCGCCAGCGCCACGCACGAATGGCACTCGCCGCACGGATTGGCCGTCGGCCCCTGCTCGCAGTTCAGTGAGCGGGCCAGGATGCGCGCCGACGACGTCTTGCCACAGCCGCGCGGCCCGGAGAACAGGTAGGCGTGGTTGATGCGGCCCGATTCCAGCGCGTTGCACAGCGGCTCGGTGACATGCTCCTGCCCGACTACCTCAGCGAAACTTGCCGGTCGGTACTTGCGGTAGAGAGCCACGGGAGAAGGCTACCGAGCGGGTCCGACTCGTGCTCTGGTGCCCGTTGACTGCGAATCCACGCAGACCGCTACTCGCACAAATGCGGCGTCAGTTCGTAGTCAACGCAAGAGCCGAGTCAATTCACCACACTGGCACGCATGGGACTGTTCGGACGCTCAGGCGACCTCTCGTACGACGACCTGCTGAACCGGCTCACCGAACTGGAACGCCGGGTGGCCGTTCTGGAACAGGCGGCCTACAGCGGCAACGCCGCGCCGGCGCCCCAGCCGCACCGGCAGTCGTACGGCGGCACCGGCGTCAGCCCTGAAGTCAGGCGACTGGCGGCGGCCGGCCAGAAGATCCAGGCCATCAAGCGTCTGCGCGAGGAAACGGGCCTTGGCCTGAAAGAAGCGAAGGACGTCGTCGACCGGCTGTAGGCCGGCTGCCATTCCGCGAAGCTGACGTGGTGGCGGAAGATCAGGCCGCAGATCGCCGTGCAGTCAGGCTTGGCGTACGCGACCACCACATCTCGATTGACCCTGCTCCTGCGCACCCCGCTACTCGCACAACTGCGCCCTCAGTACAGAGTCAGCGTGGGGACGGCAGTGACACCCGTTGATCCTGACGCCACGGCGCACCGCACTCGCACGAATGCGCCCTGGGTACAGGGTCAACGCAGAGCGCAGGCGGGGACCTCAGTCCTTGAGCAGCACCTCGGTCGCGGCCAGCAGCGCGCACGTCGCCAGGCCGTCGATGGCGAGGCGCAGATCGGGCAGCGGCGGGAAGGAAGGCGCGATCCGGATGTTCTTGTCCTCCGGGTCCTTCTTGTACGGGAACGACGCGCCGGCGGCGGTCACCGCGATGCCGGCGTCCTTTGCCAGCGCCACGGTCCGCTTCGCGGTGCCGGGCCACACGTCCAGGCTGACGAAGTAGCCGCCCTTGGGGTCGGTCCACGACGCGATCTTCGACTCGCTGAGCCGGTCGTCGAGAATCTCGGCGACCGCCGCGAACTTCGGCGCCATCAGCGCCTGGTGCCGCTGCATGTGCAGCCGCACGCCGTCGGCGTCACCGAAGAACCGGAGGTGCCGCAGCTGGTTGACCTTGTCCGGGCCGATGGTCTTCTTCTCGGCGTGCTGCAGGTACCAAGCGATGTTGCCGAGCGAGCCGCCGAAGAAGCTGACGCCGGCCCCGGCGAAGGTGATCTTGGATGTCGAGGCGAACACGTACGGCCGGTTCGGGTTGCCCGCGGTGGCGGCCAGGCCGACGACGTCGACGTTCTGCACCGACTCGTGCGTCAGCGTGTGCACGGCGTAGGCGTTGTCCCAGAACAGCCGGAAATCCGGTGCCGCCGTTTGCATCTGCACGAGGCGCCGGGTGGCCTCCCAGGAGTAGGTGACGCCGGTCGGGTTACCGAAGACCGGCACGCACCACATGCCCTTGATCGCCGGGTCGGCGGCGACGAGTTCCTCGATGAGGTCGACGTCGGGGCCGTCCTCGAGCATCGGGACCGGGATCATCTCGATGCCGAAGCTCTCGGTGATCGCGAAGTGCCGGTCGTACCCGGGCGCCGGGCACAGGAACTTCAGGACGGGTTCTTGCACCCAGGGGCGCGGCGAATCGACACCGCCGTGCAGCAGCGAGAAGACGATGACGTCGTGCATCAGCTCGAGGCTGGCGTTGTTGCCGGCGATCAGGTTCTGCACGGGCAGGCCGAGCAGTTCACCGAAGATGGCCCGCAGCTCGGGCAGGCCGTGCAGACCGCCGTAGTTGCGGGTGTCGGTGCCGTTGCCGTCCAGGTACGAGGCCGGAGTGTCCCCCGGCAGGCTCAGCATGGCGTTCGACAGGTCGAGCTGCTCGGCCGACGGCTTGCCGCGGGTCAGGTCGAGCGTGAGGTTGCGGGCCTGCAGTTCGGCGTAATTGCGCTGTTGCAGATCGTGCTGGGCCTGCAATTCGTCACGGCCGAGGGACAGAAACGACACGGCGCGCCTTTCGCATCAGATCGCGAAAACATAGGGGACCCCGCGCACCCGCCAGAGCCCATTGACCCTTGCTGCCTTCCGGCCCTGGGGGAGTTCACAGGATGGACGCCGCGCGGGGTCCGGCCACGAGTGTAGTACCCACCCAGTGGCACACGAGTAGGGCGTCGGATCTGGGTCGGGTACCCTTGTCGACGGAGGATTCGCCTAGTGGCCTATGGCGCTCGCCTGGAACGCGGGTTGGGTTAACAGCCCTCAGGGGTTCAAATCCCCTATCCTCCGCACTCGGTCCGGGGTGCGACCAGCTGACAAGCAGGTCGCACCCCGGCCCACTATCAGAGCGAAAACCCTCAAGGAGCAGTATGCGGCGGCCGGTAGCGATCATTTGGCACGCGTCGTTCCTCATCCTTGCCGGGCTGCTGTACTTCTTCTTCGCGCTGCCGCGCTGGAATGAGCTGACCGGCGACTGGTCGCACACCCTCGGCACCGCGATGCGCATCGTCTGCGGCCTGATCGTCGCGTTGTCGGCGCTGCCGGTCCTGTTCACCCGCCAGCGCACCGCCCTGCCGGAGTACGGCACCCCGCAGCTGGCGCTGACCCTGCGCACCTGGTCGATCGTCCTGCACATCGCGGCCGGCGTCCTGATCGTCGGCGCCGCGATCAGCGAGATCTGGCTGACCCTGGACCAGGCCGGCACCTGGCTGTTCGGCATCTACGGCGGCGCGGCCGGCCTGGCTCTGCTCGCCGCCCTGGCGTTCTACCTGGCCTTCGTCGCCGAACTGCCGCCCCCGCCGCCGGCCCCCCTGAAGGTCAACGACAGCAAGCGCCGCGGCCGACGCAAGGACGACAAGGCCGCCGATGAGGCCCCGGCCGTCGCCGCTGAAGTCGCCGAAGCCGGCGATGAGAGCGAGACTGAGACCGAAGCCGAGGCCGAGGCCGAAGAAGAGAGCAAGGACAAGGCCGAGACCACCGAAGCCGACGACGCCGGTAACGCCGACGCCGCAGAATCCGATGAAGCGGCCAAGACGTCCGGCGAAGAGACCGCCGACACCAACGAGGACGAGGCGGAAGAAACGGCCACTGACGACGCCCCCGCCGGTAAGCTGCGCAACCGCCGCTCCGGCAAAGGTTCCGGCCTGTTCGGGCGCGGAGCCTAAGGGCCTACTTTCAGGGCCATCACCTCGCAGTCCGGAGGACAGCACATGGGCGGGTTCCGCTTCTGCCGTCGGCTCGGCACCGCGGTCACCGCGGCAGCCGTTGCCGCGGCCACCGTCAGCCTCGCCCCCCTCACCCATGCTGACCCGTCCCAGGCCGCAGCTGTCGTCGAACCCGCGACCGCGCGCGTCGACACCATCATCAACTACCAGCACGCCATCGGCGCCGGCACCGGCTTCGTCCTCGACGCGGGCGGCGCACTGCTGACCAACTTCCACGTCGTTCAGGGCGCCGACAAGGTGACCGCGACCGTAGGTGGGCGGCCGTACCGCGCCGACTTGGTCGGCTACGACCGGCACCACGACATCGCGGTGCTGCAGCTGCGCGGCGCAGCCGACCTGCCCGTCGCCCCGCTGGGCGATTCGGCGACGGTGGCCGTCGGCGACGAGGTCGTCGCACTGGGCAACGCCGACGGCAGCGGCAACTCACTGACCCACGAGGCCGGCCACGTCATCGGACTTAACCGCACCATCACCGCCAAGGACGAGTTGACGGGCAGTTCCGAGCAGGTGACGGGCCTGATCCAGTTCGCGGCCCCGGTCCGCGCCGGCGACTCGGGCGGCCCCTTGGTGTCGGCCGACGGCCGGGTGGTCGGGATGACGGTCGCGGCGACGCTGAACTTCCACATGGGTCCGGGCGGCGAGGGCTTCGCGATCCCGATCAACGAGGCGCTGGCGACGGCCGCGCAGATCCGCGCCGGTGCGGCGTCCAACAACATCCACATCGGGCAGCCGACGCTGCTCGGCGTCGGTGTCGGCGGCACCGACGAGCACTCGCAACTACCCGGCGTGCTGATCCGCGACGTCATCAGCGGCGGCCCCGCGCAAATCGCCGGGATGGTCCCGGGCGACGTGCTGGTGAGCATCGACGCCGTCACGGTGAGCTCGGCGGGTGCGCTCACCAGCGTGCTGGACCGGCACTACCCCGGCGACGTCGTCGAGCTGTTCTGGATCGACCGCGCGGGCCAGCAGCACACCGCCAAAGCCGTCCTCACGTCCTGACACGTAACTTTCTGGCAAAAAAATCTACTAATCCGTAAAAGTAGCTGGATACCGGCGGTAACCGGGTACCGAGCGTTATGGCTATTTGCCACAGCGCCCTGACGTGCCGAAATGCCGTTTTGCTGGCCGGCGAAGCCCTTGGCGAGGGCATTTTCGCGAGTTAGATTGGCGACACATTCAGTTGCAAATGAGCCTTCGGTCACAGCTGTTCACGCGGCGGTTACCCGGTCAAAGGGAGTAGCCCAGTGGTCCACCTCTACGTGGAGGCCTACACAGCGATCTGGGCTGTCGTGACCCTTGCGACGTATCTCCTCGGCCGCCGATTCAGCAACGACGAGCAGCCCGATCACCAGATCCTCACCAGCGTGCTGGCGGGAGCCATGTGGCCCGTCGTCGTGGTCGGCCTGCTGGAGGCATTCACCGTGACGTTGATGTCCGGCAGTCACGCCTGGCGCGACCCGGCGCCCGTGGAGCCGGCCTACGTCGCACCCGTCGCGCCGCTGCCGTAGTACTCAGCCCTCACGCCACCCCACGCAGGTGGGACGCCGACGCCCCGATGGTCGCCTCATTCCCGCCGATCATGGTGCGCAGCAGAGCCTTCTGCTCACGAAAACCGCGGTCGGCGGCACGGTCCGAACCGCCCGGCAGACCCAGGGCCGCGATGCTGCGGAGACCGTTGACGGGGATGCGGAGCATCGGATACCACGGCGGCATGTAGGCCGGCAGCCCCAGCGTGCGCATCACCCGCGGGCCCAGGAAGGCCGTCGTGACCGACAGGTGCTGCGCCCAGGCCAGGCGCCGACGAAGGCCCGCCGCACCGCGGTAATGCCAGCTCAGCGGGTCACGCGCCATCGGAACGGACAGCTGTTTGGTGGTCTCGTCGGAGACGGCCAGCGCGGTGGACGTGTGATAGAGGATGCGGACGCTGTCCCGGAAGGACCGCGGCAGCCATTCATCCTGCACACCCATCAGCCAGCCCACGTACCGCGTGAGATGGGCGATGGCGCTCAGCTCGGCGGGCGTGGCGACGATGCCCATGGCCAGGCCGCCGAGCACCGGCGCGATCAGGGCGCCGACCAGCGTGGCCGCCATGTCGGTCTGATTGACGGGCAGACCCCACTGCTCGGCGCGCCAGTCCGGCATCGCCTGCACGTGTTTGCGCACCATCGCGTGCACGAAGCGGACGCGGACGGTGGACCGGTATCCGGAACCGAACTTCTCCAGCCCGCCGTCCTCGATCACGTCGAGCGCCCACTGCATGGTCTCGGCGAACCGCTGGTTGGAGCCCTTTTCCAGGGCTCCGGTCCGCAAGAGGGTCTGATTGAAACCGGAGAACTGGTAGCCGCCCAGCAGCGCCACGTCCCGGGCGATGTACATGCCGTCGGCCCCACCGCGGCGCAGCGTCCGCTGGCCGATCCGCAGCGCTTCAGGGTCGACCCAGTCCGGCGTGGCCTCGACCTCGTCGAAGAACCGACGCAGTGGCTCGGGCGCCTCCGGCACGCTGGCGATGCCGTCGGTGAGCGCACGGTCGAACAACGGCCGCAGTTGCTTCGTCCCCGCCTCCGACATCCAGGCGACCAGAGAATCCATGGGTTCGTCGCCGGTGTTGAGGCGCTCGCCCAGCCGCCGCCACTGCGCCGCATCGGGTTTCCCGATGGCCAGCATGGTGGCGAACGAACTGATCGCCGCGGGTACCGGCTGCGGCCGGTCGGGATGACGTGCCGGGATCGGCAGGGACATCGTGCGCACTCCTTGTCACCGTTGACAACGTACGTAGTCAAAACTAGGCGGTACCCGGGGTCTCGTCAATGGCAAATGGGGCGCGAGCGCATAGGCTGGCCCTCATGTGGCGGGGAGAACAGTCCAGGCATCAGCGTCGGAGCACAGTGGCAGCCGCCATCACGGCACTCGGGATCGGCGTCGCACTCGGCGCGGCACCGGTGGCGACGGCGGCCGACGCCCCCGACCAGGTCGCGCTGACCACCATCGACGACATCGCGGCGGGCAACTACGCCGCCGTCACCGCCCGGTTCGATCCGGAGCTGCAGAAGCGGTTGTCCCCCAAGGCATTACAACAGGTGTGGGATGGCTACCAGCGCACGTTCGGGGCGTACCAGTCGCACGGCGGCCCCGAGGACACGCCGCGCGGTGACCTCACCGTGGTGAACGTCCCGCTGCAGATGGACCGCATGCCCGGCCAGTTCCGGGTGAAGATTCACCCCGATGGCACCATCGCGGGCGTCTACTTCCTGCGCGAAGGTGTGCCGGTCCCCTGACCGTCACGCCAGGCGGGGGTCGATCAGCGTGACTCCCACGGGGCTGGCGGCACCGAACTCCGGCAGCAGGCGCGCGCCTTCAGCCAGCCCCACCACCCGCTCGACCAACGCCTGCGGGCGCAGCTTGCCCGCCGCGACCTGGTCCAGCATCTCGGGGTAGTCCGCGCTGGCCATGCCATGCGAGCCCAAAACATCCAATTCCCAGGCGATTACGCGATCCATCGGCACCTGCGGATGCCCGTCGACGTTGGGCAGCAACCCCACCTGCACATGGCGCCCCTGCCTGCGCAGGCTGTGGATCGCATCGGCGCACGTCCCGGCGGTGCCCACCGCGTCGACCGCGACATGGCTGCCGCCGCCGGTGATCTCGTGCACTGCAGGCGCCACGTCGGCGCCGTTGGCGAGGACGGTCTCAGTGGCACCGAGACTGCGCGCGAGTTCCAGTGCGGCCGGGGTGCGGTCGACGGCGATGACGTTGGCGCCGGCGGCGGCCGCCACCTGGACGGCGCTGAGGCCCACGCCCCCGACGCCGATCACCGTGACCCACTCGCCGGGCTTGACATCGGCGCGGGCCCGCAGCGCGCGGTAGGCGGTCGCGAACCGGCAGCCCAGCGCGGCCGCCGCGGCATCATCGATATCTTCCGACACCGCAACAAGATTCGTGTCCGCCGCGTGCAGCGCCACGTATTCACCGAACGAGCCCCAGTGGGTGAAACCCGGCTGGGTCTGGTCGGGGCACACCTGCGCCTGGCCACCGGCACACCATTCGCAGGTGCCGCACCCGCACACGAACGGTGTGGTGACCCGGTCACCGACCTGCCAGCGCCGGACGTCGGCGCCGACGGCGACCACTTCTCCGACCAATTCATGCCCCGGCACGTGCGGGAGGGCGACGCCGTCGTCGTGCCCGGCCCAGGCGTGCCAGTCGCTGCGGCACAACCCGGTCGCGTGCACCTGCACCACGACGCCGCCGGGCGACGGCGTCGGGTCGGCAACCGACCGGACGTCCACCGGCCCACCGAATTGCTCGAAGATCACCGCGCGCATCAGGTCATCGTTGCACGCCCCGGACGCGCCGGAGGCACAGCGGCGAGCAACGCGCGCGTGTACTCATGCTCCGGGTGCGCGAACAACTCGGCGGCAGAGCGGTATTCCACCGTTTCGCCGCCGCGCAGCACCAGGACGTCGTGGCTCATCCGCTCGATCACGGCCAGGTCGTGGCCGATGAACAGGTAGGTCAGGTCACGTTCCTGCTGCAGTCGCGTCAGCAGGTCCAGCACCTTGGCCTGCACCGAGACATCGAGTGACGCCGTGGCCTCGTCGAGGATCAACAGCTCGGGCGCCACGGCCAGCGCCCGGGCGATGTTGACGCGCTGCCGCTCACCGCCCGACAGTTCGTGCGGATACCGTGCCGCATAGTCCGCCGGCAGCTCGACGGAGTCCAGCAACTCACGCACCCGCGCGCGACGCTCCCTGGCCGCGCCCGCCAAGGGCTCGGCGATCGAAAGACCCACCGGGATGCGGGGATTCAGCGACGAGAACGAATCCTGGAAGACCAGACCGATCCGGCGGCGTACCGCCTTGCGGTCCCGGCGCTTGACCGTCAGCACGTCGGTGCCGTCGAGGAGTGCGCGACCGCCATCGGGCGCGACCAGACCGGTCAGCGCGGCCGCCACGGTCGACTTCCCCGAACCCGACTCCCCCACCAGCCCGAGCGTCGTCCCCCGGCGGATGCGGAACGACACGTCCTTCACCGCGTGGACCACCATCCGGCCCGTCGGCGTGCTCACGGGAAACCTGACATCCAGATCGGAGACGTCCAGCAGTGTCGGGGTGTCCGGGACTTCGCGGGCAGGATGCCCCAAAACCGGCCTGGCATCGAGCAATTCGCGGGTATAGGCCTGCTGCGGCGCAGCGAAGATCGCGTCGACCGGTGCCTGCTCGACGGCCTCGCCGCCGCGCAGCACGGTAACGGTGTCGGCGACCTCGCCGATCACCCCCAGGTCGTGACTGATCCACACCACGGCGGTGCCGAAGCCGCGCTGCAGCTCCCGCACCAGCTCGATGATCTGGGCCTGCGTCGTGACGTCGAGGGCCGTCGTCGGCTCGTCGGCGATCAGCAGCTCAGGGTCGCAGGCCAGGGCGATCGCGATCATCACCCGCTGACGCTGGCCACCCGAGAGCTGATGCGGATAGCTGCGCAGCCGCCGTTGCGGGTCGGACAGGCCGACGGCCTCCAGGAGTTCCAGGGCGCGCACGCCGGCGTGCCGGCGGGTCAGATGCCGATGTGTCTCAAGTGATTCGGTGATCTGCCGTTCGAGAGTCAGCAGCGGGTTCAGTGAGGTCCCGGGATCCTGGAAGACGAAGCCGATCCGGCCGCCGTGCACGCGCCGCAACGTCCGCGCCGGGGCGCCGACGAGTTCCTGTTGTCCGGCAAGGACACTCGAGCCGGTCACGCGCGCACCGGGCGCGTCGAGCAGTCCGGTCGCGGCCAGCACCGTCGTCGACTTCCCCGAACCGGACTCGCCGACGATACCGAGCGTCTGCTCGGGCTCGACCGCCAGCGAGACACCGCGCACGATGTCGCGGCGCCCGATCCGGACGGACAGGTTGTCGACCGACAGCACGCTCATGATCGCCGCCGTGCCTCGATCATGGTGCGCTGCTTGGGATCCAGGACATCGCGCAGCCCGTCTCCGAGCAGGTTGCACGCCAGCACGATGACGACGATCGCCGCGCCGGGGAACACCGCCATCCACCAGGCCAGGGTGACGAAACCCTGCGAATCGAAGATCATCCGGCCCAGTGACGGCTGCGGCGGCTGGATGCCCAGCCCGAGGAAGGACAGCGCGGCCTCGGACAGGATGGCGAACGCCAGCGACAGCGAGGTCTGGACGATGAGCGGACCGGTGATGTTGGGCAGGACGTGCCGGGCCAGGATGTAGGCCGTCCCGGTGCCCATCGTGCGCGATACCGCCACGTAGGGCTCCTCACGCACCGCCAGGGTGCTGGCCCGCGCCACCCGCGCGAAGATCGGCACGTAGACAATGCCGATCGCGGCGATCGTCGTACCCAGGCCCGGACCCAGCACCGCGACGATCGCCATGGCCAACAGCAGCACCGGGAACGCGAACATCACATCGACGACCCGCATCACCACGGTGTCCAGCCAGCCACCGCGGTATCCGGCCAGGACGCCCAGCGCCGTGCCGACCAGGGCCGCGCACACCACGCTGACCACCGCGACCGTCATCGACGCCTGCAGGCCCGTCAGTACGCGGGACAACACATCGCGGCCCAGTTCGTCGGTGCCGAACCAGTGCGCGCCGCTCGGCGGTCGCAGCGCCTGCGGTACGTCGACGTCGTTGATGCCGTACGGCGCCAGCCAGGTGGCACCCAGTGCGACCACGACAGCGACGACCACGACAGCGGCGCTGATCACCGTGACGGGATTGGTGGGCAGCCTCATGACAGCCGAATCCGCGGATCGACAAGCGCGTACAGCACATCCACCACCAGGTTGACGGCCAGGAACAGGACCGCGATGAGCAGCACAGCGCCCTGGATGACGGGGTAATCGCGCGCGGCCACCGAGAGGTAGACCAGCCGGCCCAGGCCCGGCCAGGCGAACACCACCTCGACCACGATGACGCCACCGAGGATCGTCGCCAGCTGGATACCGGTGATGGTGAGGATGGGCACCAGGGCATTGCGCACGACGTGCCGCAGCGTGATCACCCGTGGCGACAGGCCTTTCGAGCGCGCGGTCCGGACGTACCCCATCGCCGACACCTCCAGGACGGCGGAGCGGACGTAGCGCGTCATGATCGCCGCGGCCACCAGACCCACGGTCAGGCCCGGCAGGATCACGTGTCGCAACCAGCCCGTCGGATCGTCGAACAGCGGCCGGTAGCCCGATGTCGGCAACCAGCCCAGCGTCGTGGAGAACAGCGAGATGAGCAGGATGCCCAGCCAGAAGTCCGGCACGGACACCCCGAATTGGCTTGTGATCCGGACGATCACGTCGCTGAGCCGGCCCTCGTGCGCGGCGGCATAGATGCCGGCGGGCAGCGCGATCGCCAGGGCCAGCACGATGCCGACCACGGCCAGGGAGACGGTGGCGGGCAACCGCTCGGCCAGCACCTGGGCCACCGGGTCGCCGCTGCGGAAGCTGACGCCGAGGTTGCCCGTCGCGGCATGGCCGAGGTAGCTGACGAATTGGGCGGGCAGTGGCCGATCCAGACCGCTCGCGTGACGCAGGGCGTTGTACGCCTCGGGCGTGTACCGCGTCCCCAGGGCGATGCGCACCGGGTCACCGGGAACCAGATGGGCCAGGGCGAACACCACAATGAGTACACCCACCAGGACCACCAGTGAGTAGACGAGCCGACGGGCCAGGAACCGCAGGATGGTCATGGCCGGTCACCGCCGAGCACCGCGTCCCGGAATCGAATCGCCTTGTCGCGCCTGGCCTCATAGCCCGTGAGCCGCGGCGACCACGCCTGGACCACCGCGGGGTTGTACAGGTAGAGGTAGCTCACCTGGTCCGCGATGAGCGTCGCCGCCTGCGTGTAATCCTGGTGCCGCGCTTGCTGATCGGTCTCGGTCCGGCCGGCATCCAGCAGCGCGTCGACGTGCGGGTCCGAGAATTTCTGGGCATTGCTCGCACCGCCGGTGTGGTGCTGCGCGTAGTAGAAATCGTCGGGGTCGATGTTGCCGAGCCAGCCCATCATCAGCATGTCGAAGTGGCCGCTGTGTTGTTCGTCGAGCCACGTCCCGAAATCGACGGTGCGGATCGTGACCCGGATGCCCAGCGGCGCAAGGTTGTCGGCGATCACCTGGGCGGCGGTCACCGTCTGCGGATACTCGCTGGTGACCAACAGGTCCATCGCGGTCGGCGCCGAGCCGGCCTTCCGCAGTAGTGCTTTGGCGTGCTCGATGTCGTAGCGATACTTGTCGTAGGGCGTGTACCACGGGTTGCCCTGCGGGATCGCGAGCTGATTGGCCTGCGCCGCACCGTAACTGGTGGCCTGCACGATCGACGCCCGGTCTACGGCGTACGCGATGGCCTGCCGCACCCGGACGTCCTGCCACGCCGGCCGGGCTTCATTGAGCGCCAGGTACCAGTAATCATTGCTCGGCGTCACCGCGAGGTGGATCGAATCGTCGCCCCGCAGCTGGGCGACCCGCTGCGGCGGCACCGTGTCGGTCCAGTCGATCTCACCGGCCTGCAGCGCCGACAGCGCCGTCGACGGCTCGCTGATGAAGCGGAACGTCACACCCGGAATCCGCGGGGCGCCGGCCCAGTAACGCGGATTTGCGCGCAGCGTGATCGCATCTCCACTGCGCTGGCTGACGAACGCGAACGGCCCGGTGCCGATCGGGTGGCTGGCGATCTGCCCGTCCTCGACATTGCGGCGCTGCACGATCGCCACACCCTTGAACCCGCCGAGATTGGTCAGCAGATTCGGTGTGGGGTGGGCCACGGTGATCCGGACCGTGTGGTCGTCGGCCGCCGCGACGTCGGTGACAGCGCTGAGCTTGTCGGCGTTGGCGAGCTTGCCGTCGATGATCCGCCGGTAGGAGTAGACGACGTCGGCCGCGGTGAGGGGGCTGCCGTCGTGGAACGTCACCCCGGGCCGCAGGTGGAACGTCCAGGTCCGCTGATCAGGCGTGACGTCCCACGACTGCGCGAGGGCAGGCCGCATGGTCAGATCGGCGTCCGGCTCCACCAGGGTGTCGAAAACGTTCTCGAGAACCTCGAAGGAGAAGTACGCGCTGGTCTTCTGCGGGTCGAGTTGGTCGGGTTCACCGGAGATCGCCGCGATGAGGTATCCCGCGTCCCGGCCCAGGTCAACGCGCTGTGCGGGCGCGCAGGCCCCCGCCATGACGACGGAAACGACGGCGAGCACGGCTGCCACCAGTCGCATGTCCGTCACTTCCGTACCGGGGCCGGCATGAAGCGGAGGCCGGCGCACTCCTAGGTGTCCCGTACCCAGCGCGATGCCGGTTCACACCTGGCATCGATATGTGCAGTTCAGGGTGCGGAGCGATATCGAACTGAGCTACGATGCCCGCGGACGTTTTCTTCCTAACGTCCTGCTCTACATGAGAGAAGTTGGTATATGCCACAGGGAACTGTGAAATGGTTCAACAGTGAGAAGGGCTTCGGCTTCATCACTCCCGACGACGGCTCCAAGGATCTGTTCGTCCACTACTCGGAAATCCGTAGCAACGGTTTCCGCACCCTCGACGAGGGCCAGCGGGTCGAGTTCGAGGTCGGTCAGGGCAGCAAGGGCCCGGCCGCAACCGGAGTCACCGCGGTCTAACTAAGCCCGTAAAGCTCAGTGGGCTGGTGCGGAACACTTCGCACCAGCCCACAAATCTTTCTTCACACTGTCGGCGGATGCTCAGCGATTTGACCTGAGCATTCGCTCGACAGCGCGCACGGGGTTTCTTCAGCCCATTGCGGTTGACCCGCGCGCTTCCTAGAGCCACCCGAGCGCACGCGCGCCGTTGTGGAGCACCATCGCCCCGATGACGACCATGATCACGGCCATCAACGCGGCGTTGTTCTTCTCCATCCAGTCTTTGAGTCGCCGCATCGTGTCATCGAGTCGGGCACCGGCGATGGCGTAGGCCAGTGTCGGGATCGCCACTGTCGACGCGGCGACGATCACGAAGAAGGCCGCAGCCAGCCAGTCACCCTCGATGCCGTGCCCCGCGGTGCCGATCGCCAATCCGGCTGGCACACAGATCAATACGACATCGGGGCGCACCACGACCAGCGCCACGCCCATCGCCGCCGCACGGGCCGGGGTGACGGTCGCGATCTTCTTCATCCAGCCCGGCGAATCAGTGCTGTTGTGCCGGGTGAACCAGCGATAGACGCCGAAGACGATGAGCGCGGCGCCCAGCACCACCCGCAGCCACGAAGCCCACTCCGGCGGCGACTTGTGCACTCCACTGAGCGAATGCGACAGCTGGACACACACCGCGACCACCGCTGCCAGGCCCACCGCCCAGCCGGCGAGGAACGCCAGACCGGTCGGCCGGGGTCGCGGCGCCTGCAGGACCAACACCGCCGGGATGACGGTGATCGGCGACAGCGCCACCACCAGTCCGAGCGGTACCAGCCCGGTCAACACGGTGCCCCAGCTTCCAGTCATGGGCAGCAATCTACCCAGTGGATGGCCTCGGGGCCCACACGAACGTCAATATGCGCAGACGCACGATCTCAGCGAACTTGTTCGGCGATTTTTGGCTACTAAAACGTGCCGACCGGTAGGGTGCCGGTTACCAGGTGATATTCATGCTTACGAGGTGGCATCGTGCGACAACAGCAAAATATTTCAGTTGGCGTCAGCGACTCGCCGGGACACCAGTTGAGTAGCCGTCTTGCGCCCGGGAAACCGCTTCGCTACCTCGCTGTGCTGGCACTGCTGATCTCGGGAGCGGTGCTCGGCTGCGGCACCGATGATCTCCAGGCCCTGCCCAGCCCGCAGGGCGCGGCGCACACGTGTTCCCCGTGATCACCTCGCCCTAGGACCCCTTGAGGTCCCGGTCCTTGCTCGGCTGCACCCGCTTCGGCTCCCCCGGCATCTTGGGATAGTTCGGTTCTCCGGGTAGTTCAGACCTGTGCGGTGGGTGCTCATTCGATGCCTTCCTGTGCCGCAACCGCACCAGCGGCAGCCTCCGCGTCCATTTGCCGATACCGCAACGTTCTTCGCGGAGCATGGCGAGAAGGTGCGACGCAGCCATTCAGGATGGTTCCGCCATATTCTCGTCGACTGGGTACGTAGAACCGCAGGATCGCTCGTTGAGCTGGAAGACTGGGCTCGGGGTCGGGCCGCACTCGCGCCCCAGCACCCGGTCGACGAGGCGAGGACTGCGAAGATGGCCAAACGGGACGACGTCGAGATCGAGATCGAGATCGAATCTCCAGGCGCGCCAACACGATCCTTGCGCGTGTCCAGCGCAAGTCGCGTTGTCTTTCCAGCCACGGACATCACTCCAGCGATAACCAAGCTCGATCTCGTGCAGTACACGGTAGCGGTTCACGAGCCACTTCTGTGCGTGTTGCTGCAGCGTCCCACGACGCTCGAGCGGTGGCCGAACGGCGTGCACCCGGGAATGAAGCTCGGTAGAGGCGCGGATGACGGAGGCTTCTACCAAAAGCGCATGATCCGCGGGGCGCCGGACTACGTCGAGGGCGTCGAGATCACGTTTCCGTCCGGGAGGCGAGCGACGGAAGTATGTCCGACCGAAGCTGCTGTCCTGGCCTGGTGTGTCCAGATGGGGACCGTCACTTTCCATCCGTGGCCGGTCCGACGTACGGATGATCCAACTTCTGTTGATCGACCAGATGAGTTGCGAATCGATTTGGATCCCCAACCGGGCAACATATTTCGCGACGTTGCCAGCGTGGCGCTCGCAGCTCGCGATCTGCTGAACGAGCTAGGGATCACCGGTTACTGCAAAACCTCCGGCGGCCGAGGAGTACATGTCTTCGTACGGATCAAGCCGGACTGGGACTTCATCGATGTACGCCACGCAGCTATTGCCTTCGGCCGAGAGCTGGAGCGACGCGATAAGCGCGTGACGACAGAGTGGTGGAAGGAACTACGCGGGGACCGAATCTTCGTTGACTACAACCAGAACTGCAGGGATAGAACGATCGCCGCGGCCTGGTCACCCCGGGCGCATCAAGGGGCTCCGGTCTCGACGCCCGTTGCCTGGTCTGACCTCGAAAGCCTCACGGAACCAAGGGAGTTCAACGTATCCACGGTTCCTGGATACCTTGCCGAGAATGGAGACCCTTGGGTCGACATGGATGACAAGGAACACTCGATCGATCAACTCCTCAATATGTGGGAAGCAAACCCGATCGAAATGCCTTTTCCCCCTGACTATCCGAAGATGCCTGGTGAGCCCCCGAGGGTACAGCCGAGCCGAAAAGTCGACGCCAATTGGAAGGACGATTGACTCAGTCGCAGTGATCGCTTCGAGCCGACTGTTAAAGAGCAACAGCCCGCCGCGTGACATCCCGGGCCACACGACGACTAGTGAGGAGCCGGCGCAAGCGGTTCCTCACTGGCCAGCAGCACCTAGCGGGGGCCGAACACGACCAGGTGCTTGCGGTAGACCATGCCGATGTTGTCCGTTTTAGGTATGGACGCCAAGTTGTGTCTACCGAGCAAAGCTCACGTACGGGTGTGTCACGAGCGCCGACCGGCCGACCAGGAGCACGCAAGTCCGTGAACTCGGCGGCTCCCGGGCCAATGAGGTCAGCCGACGTAGGGGTCGACCGGCTGGGGCAGCGTAGATCGGATATGCCGGCCTGCCGAAGCGCACAAATGAGTGATGGCCGTCACAAAATTAGCGTGATGTCCGACACTGTCACTATCAACTTGTAGTGCAACTCGCTGCCGAAAACACGCCAAAATGTCGGTGCCGTGCGGCATGCTGTGCGTACGCGGTTGTTTGGAACTGTCGTGGTGTGGTGCCTGACGGATACAGCAGCGGTGAAAGACCCTCACTCTCGGAGTGGGGGTCTTTCTTTATGTGCGCGACACGGAATGTGACACTCAGCGACTCCCCGGTGTTGTCGGTGGCCTGCTGTACGGTCCCTGATACCACGCCACATATCTGACAGCGTCCAGACAGGAGATCAGCATGACCGCCCGCCATCTGCTGCCCAGTATCCCTAAGGCCCTCTATGCGTCGAACTTCATGCGGTAGCCCCGCTCACAGCAGGGGCACCTGCTCTTCACACTCCAGGCAGACCGGAGTTCCGGCATATGCCGTGATCCGACCGCCTTGGGTCATCGCCACCGCGCCGTTGCGCGCGGCCTCCGGGTCGGTTTGTCGACCCTCCAAGCGGAACCACTGTGACCCACAGTTTGGGCACGATAGTGGTTCTTCGACACCGGCAGGCTGCGACCTCCGGCGTCGAGCATCAAGTGAGACAACGGAGGTCATGAAAGGAGGTGATGATAGTGAAAGGTAATGGACAACCCCTGGGGCCGGCCGGTACCTGGAAGACCGGGCAGCGATGCCCCACGACCGGAAGCTGGCGCGACCAGTACGGATCGATCATTTCGATCGACCGGCACGACACATTCCCCCCGTGCGTGGGTCGCAAGGGCGAATGCGCATACCGGACGTTCGTCGACGCAGCTAACACTGCTACCGCCTAAGGACCGCGTTTCAAGGCATTGATCACCAGGAAGGAGGTGGTAGCCGCGGAGGTTCCCGGGGCGTGTCTGCGAAACACGTCTCGGGACCTTGGCCCGCATGGTGCGTTGCATAATGTTGTGCACCATAGCCACATTTTGCACCAGATTGTGGTAGTTCGCCGAATCGGCAGGCCACATCATCCGATCGCAACACCAACGGCAAGCAATTAGGCCTTGAGAGGTTACCCAGTGGACCTACATACTCTGCGGGAGAAAATCATTGAGTCCAGCCCCGAAGAGTGGAACAAGATCACTTGCTGGGGTGACGCCGCCGGCCCCGTCTACCGCTACTCCCTCACGAGCGAACGTGGCGAATCTGACATCCAGACAGAAGCTAAGGGCCACAGCAACACCGCTGTCCTGATCGCCGACATCGATATCAGCATCGCCTGGGGCTGGGACCCAGACGAATCCCTCTGGGGTCCACGTGGTGGCCGCGACTTCGACTTCAGCGACTTCCTCCCAATCTTCCCCGACGATGACGTCTCCCGGATGTACACGGACGTCTTCTACCGCGGCGCGCTGGTCGATCGCGTGCTGTTTGTCGTCGCCGACGGTGGCCGCCACTACGTGCCCATCCCCCGGACTACCTATCCCGACAAACCCGGTTATACCGCAGCAGAGTACGGCGAACCCGAACACCACTACACCCGCTGGCAGATTGGCCTAGCCACAGTGGTGAACGGTTTCGAACAAGCCGCACCGCTCAAGGAAATCCTCGACCGCATGACCTACGTTCTGGACAACTGAGAACCGCCATGACATCGCAGCTTCCCGACGACGTCGAGCAAATCATCGAGCATCTGGCACGGTGGGCGAAGGGCTACCGGAATCGGCTCAAGTGGAATGAGGAGGCCAAGTTCAAGTCAGACCTTATGGAGGTCCGAGATCGATGGTCAGCGGATCGCGTACCGGCACCCGCGTTCCATGACCGCTGCATCGCACACGGTATGACGAAGGACGACGCCGACACACTGACCGGCCACCTGAAGAAAGCTCAAGCCGGACGCCGCCTCATACCGCAACATTCGTATCGAGGTTTTAGGTTCTCGCCTGATCCTGCCGACTGACCGGGGGTAGATCGAGCTTCGTTGCTCGACGTCACACCAATTTTTTCTCAAATCAGCGTCATTTTCGATGGCACGTAAGCCAGACTCGGCATTCCGATGGAAACTGGCGAGCCGACCGAACTGGACCACCAGCCTGATTCGTCACGTGGTGCGACCAATCGCTTCCGCCTGATGCCGCCGAGGCCGTTTTCGGTATCGCCAGAATCGCCGGCGGAGTCGCGCATGCGGCTAGCGGAACCGATGTTGCGCTTCCGAACCGAGGGCGTCTACGTGGACAAACGCCGCAGCTGAGCAACACGACTCGTACCGGACAACGCTGGTCACTTGCACGCCGCGACTCATCGGACGGCGAGTTGGCCGTCAGGTGAAGATTGGTGGGCTAGATCGCATTGTGCTGCGGGCCAACTGGTCTCGTCGACATGAAGAGCGGTGCGTAGGTACGCCGTCGTGATGCGCTGCACAAGAGCCACACTAGGTGGATTGTCCGATGCCGACTGCGGGACCGTCCCGTAGGCATGAATCCCGCCCAACGCGTGGTCGGCCCCGAAGAGGGTCAGGAGTTCCTTGCTGCCCGGACTTTGCCGGTAGGCGTCCAGCCACCAGTCTGGTCCACGCGTCGACAGCGGTGACTGGTCAGCGTCACCGGCCACGATGAGCGCAGGCGTGGCCATGTGCTCGAAGGCCGGATTCATGAAAGGAAACATCTGAGCGGCAATCGGGGTGAGATCGTCGGCTGCCAAACCGGCAAGGCACAACAGCACCCCGGCGCTGATGCGGGCGTCGGAGAAATCTTCGTCCGCGTCGCCGGAAGGGGGTAGCACGCGTGCTCCGAGTAGTGCGCTGGCCGTGGTCGCGCCGTAGGAATGCCCGGCTACGGCGATCCGGTTGGCGTCCACGCGATCGGTGAGGCCCGGGACGGCAGCGACGACTGCGTCGAGGTTATCGACGGTGTGCACCAGGTCCTGGATCCGATGACGCCAGATATGCGGGGCGCGCGGATCGGTGGGCGCCAGGCCGAGTGACACCGAGTCGAGGTGCGTGGGCTGGATAACGACGAAGCCGTGCGTTGCCCAGAAGTCGGTGAGAGGCCCGTATGCGTCCATCGAAAAGCCGAAACCGTGGGAAAACAGGACGACCGGCAAGTCTGTGCCTTCCTGCGGTGCGGTGATGCGAAGCTCCAGGTCATCGCCGCGCTGGGGGGCGGGGAGGACGAAGGGTCGCACCGACACGGTTGCGGTCGCTCGGCCAATGGCAGCGTCGACGTCCAGCACACTGTGGGTCATCACAGGTCTCCTCGGGGGTTCGGATTAGGTAGTCTCAAGTGGGGAGGGCGCCCACTTCCACAATACGGACAGCCTCCCCGTTTTGTCGAGAATGGAATCGAAGTTCGAGGTGACCGGCATGACACCGCAGGAGCCCGCCCGCCGTAGGGTCGATGCACAACGCAACCGCGAGAAGATCCTGTTGGCCGGGCGGGCGGCCTTCGCAGATCCCGCGGCAGATGTGTCGATGGCCGAGATCGCGCGCCGAGCCAATGTCGGCTCGGCCACTCTCTACCGCAATTTCGCCGACCGGCGCACCTTGCTGGAGTCCCTCTACGGCGAGGAGATCGCCGCGATCTGCCGTGCGGCCGAAACCAGCCCGGGTGCGACGGCCGCAGCGAGATTGCGGGCATGGCTGTATCGCTTCTACGACTATTTCCTTCAAAAGCGCATCTTGGCGACCGAGTTGCTCGAACTTGCCGGTGACACCAGTCCGGCGTTCCAAGATGGTTTCGCCCGTGTTGTCGCCGCGGCCCAGTCGCTCGTTGAGCCGGCGCATCAGTCCGGCGAACTGCGCGACGACCTCACTACCGAGCAGATTCTGGCGTTCGTCGCCTCGATCGCAAACATCCCCGGCCACCCCGAGTTCAGAAGGCCAATCTTGATCGCCGCCGTGGACTCGCTGTGGGCCCGTGGCGAGTCCTGTTAATCAGTTGCATCGCAACGACTTGGGGGAAGCCCCATAGTCCATGAGGAATCCGAACACCAAGGTTTTCATCAACGTGGGACACCGTCTCGAGAACGCCCGTGGCACTGTGACCGCTGGGGCTGGCGACGTACTGCTGCGCCTTCGCTCACACGATCGGCAGGACCGGCAACTCGGCGACCCCAACGGCGAACCCTGGAACAAGAACCCCCACGACGCGAAACGTCATACCCGGGGGCTGCCGAAGGCAGCCTGCGCGCCGACGTGCGCCACGCAGATGTGATCTTCATCATGCGCGGGGGCCATTGTCGGCCGTGGAAGGTCGCCGGCTCCCCGCGGATGTAGTTGCTGAACGCGCCACCGACGGAGCCACCACCGAGATACCTTTGTCGGCCAGCTGACCCATCGCGTTGCGGCAGTCACTCAGTTCTGACGCCGGTCAGGCGTTGCGCGCATCGAGCAGAACCACCGTATGGAGTCCGCCGCCCTCAAACGGGACCGGAATGGTCGCGGCCCATCGCCGCGGTGGGCACCATCGGCGTATCGACACCGGCGGCGGCCTTACTGGTGGCGGAGTTCCACACCACCATCACAAGCACAACGAGCGCGAATACTGTGCGCAGCAACATGATCACCGATCGCCTAACATGTTGTTTCTCGTCGGCAGGTGTCCATGGTCGGGGTTTTGGTTCAACGCCGGGCATATTTCTTCTACGCGGGTGGGTGAGCGGGCGGTGGGTACACGCCCCGAAGGGCCCAGGGGAACCAGTTGAAGAAGTACTCGACCTCGTCGCTGCCGTCGTAGTCGGGGCTCGGGTCGAAGCCATTGTTGGCGCCGCCCTCCTTCTCGTCGCGGTGCGGCGGTTCGGGCAGCTGGCCGTAGACGGCGACCACGACGGTGCGGTCGAGGCTGTTCTCGGACCACACGCCCATCTGGTTGTTGGCGCAGTTGGCCATGATCGCCTTGATGGCGGGGTCGTAGTACCACTGGTTGATCAGCTCGACTCCGCTGATCGCGAGCGCCGGGTTGGTGGCCACCGTCTGCGCCACCGGCCCGCCCCGGTAGCCCGCCTGCTCGGCCCGCACCTGGGGCGTCGAGCCGTCAGAACCGATGTCCCCATCCAGGTCCCGGTTGGCCATCATGTCCTTGGCCTGCCGCGCGGCCGCCTGCTGCAGCTGCGGATTCACGGCGACGTCGTTGGTGCAGCCGGCCTGATGCTGCACGGTGTATACGTTCGACACGACAGAATCGTTGAGCCGCTTGTTGTTCGGAATCAGGGTGTTGCCATTGTCGGCGTGCGCGAGCGGCGTGCAGAGCACAGCGCCCAGCGGCACGAGAGCCAACACAGACCCCGCCAGTCGTCGACACCTCATGTTGGATTCCTTTGCATCAGGGATGGACCCCCGGCGGCGACTGGTAGTGCGCCGCAGAATTTCTCAGCTGCCAGATCTGCGCGGGGCACAGTTCGTTGACGGCCTGCGAAATGAGATACGACGCCTGGTAGTCGTCGTCGGTGCCGAAATCGCCTCGTACGTCGCCCATCACCTGGGCGAACGGCTGACCGGCGGCCACCTTGTCGCAGATGCCGTAGCCATAGCCCAGCGCCGCATCGGCGTTCGGAAAGTTGTAGCCCGGGCGCACAGTGACACCGATCAGATACGCCGTCGCATCGGCGTGGGCCGCCCCGGGCGCGCATAGCGCAGGGACACCCACCGCGGCAGTGGCGAGCAACCCATAAGTCCA
This sequence comes from Mycobacterium sp. 360MFTsu5.1, assembly GCF_000383495.1. NCBI lineage: Bacteria > Bacillati > Actinomycetota > Actinomycetes > Mycobacteriales > Mycobacteriaceae > Mycobacterium > Mycobacterium sp. 360MFTsu5.1. The sequence goes on from NZ_KB911465.1 coordinate 536,422, forward strand.
CCGTCGGATCATGCTGCTCACATCGGATCGAAATGCGAGATGAGCCAACGACCCTCGACCTTGTCGAGGGTCACCCGAACACTCGACGCGGTACTGGTCGGGGCACTGTCGCCGATGATCATCGTCTGGTCCACGAACAGCATGACCACCGCATGGCTCGGGGTGGCCTTGGTCCACGCGGCCGCGGGCACGGTGGCGACAGCCGAGATCTTCTTCTGTTTGGAGCCGGGGATGACGACGTCGCGGGTAAGCGACGTGTAGGAGTTCAGGAAGTTGCCGGTCATGTACTTCTTGGCGGCTTCCAGATCCTTGTCGACCGTCTCGGGCTTGTAGGACAGCAGGGCGATGGTGCCGTCGGTGGCAGCTTTGGTGGATTCCTTTTTGGCCGTGTCGTTTTGGCTCAAGGTCACGTCTTTCCACTGCAGGTAGCCGGCAGCGCCACCGAGCGCCAGTACGAGCGCCGGTAGCAGACAGTAGACCGCCACATTCGCCCACGCGGCGCGGCGCCGCCCGGCGACAGGGGCCGCGTCGGTGGTCTCTGCGGCGTCGGCCTCCACCGCGCCGTCGAGTTCTTCGGCTGTGCGCTCATCCTCTGAAGTTGCTGCGTCGATGGACTTTTCAGCGGCGACGTCAGCGCCGCGGGACTTGATCAGTTTCACGGCACAAACTCCACGTTCGACACCTTCATCACATCACCGACTTTCTGCACCGCGAGGCGCATCCGCCATTCGCGTGGTTCCTGTGCCGGCGCACCGACATTGGAGGTCTTGACGGCCACCGCGACCAGCACCTGCGCCGAGTCACCCGACTCCGATTCCAGCCCGGCCTCGGTTATCGAGCCGGTGGACGTCGACTTCGCCTCCTTGACGACTTTGATGAAAGGTGCTGAGCGCTTGGCGAAGTCGTCGTAGAACTCCCCCGTCGCGCTGTCGAGGATGCGCTGCACGTCGGCATCGGCGCGCTGCCAGTCGATGGTCGTCAGGTTCAGTGCGCCCTGGCGTGCCGCCTGGACGATCTGGCTCTGCCGCTCATCGACGTCACTCGCGCGGTGCGTCCGCACCGTCAACCAGCCGACCAGAGCGCTGAGCGCGACCACCAGGACCAGCCCGACCACCGCCGCCACCCTGCGCACCCGCTTCGGCTTCGCGCGGTCGTCCCCGCTTTCCTCGATGACGTCGGCGTCACCGGCGTCATCGGCATCCGTCTCGTCGATGTCATCGATGCCAGGCTCGAGGACCGCGACTCCACCGCCGTCGGTCAGCTCTCCGGTTGCGGCGTCATCATGCTCTGCCATGTCTTCTCCTTCGGAGCCGTGTGGGCCAAATCGGCTTGGGTGTAGGTCTTTCCGTCGGGGCCGAGGTACGTCCCGCTGGCCGGGTCGTATTCGGCGACGGCGACCGGTGGTGGTGGCGCACCAGGCGGCGGCGCCGGGCCCGGCCGCAGTTGCGGCACGTCCTGTCCGGTCCAGGTGGCGTTGGGATCGCCCTTCCAGTTGTAGCCGTCGCCCAGCGGCACGTAGGGCTCGTTGCTCTCGCACTGTTTGACGGTGGCGGCGCGCTTGCCGGGCACTGTCTCGCATGGCAGGTTCTTGGCGCCGCGCACGTTGAACATGCCGTCCTGCGGGGTCCGGCAGTACAGGTCGCCCGCCGGGAGTTCGGGGTAGTCCTCTAGCGCCGGGTTGCGCATCTGCTGGGCCGGCAGGTACCCGGTGGTGCATGGCGGCGGTAGGTTGAGGTTCAGGTTGAAGCTCAGGTACGCACCTTTGTAGGCCTGTTTGGTGTCGCGGTTCGCCAACGTAACGCCTTGTGCCGCTTCGGTTGTGCGGGGCAGCAGTACGAGGAGCTGTTCGAGGTTCGGCTGGTAGGTGATCGCCACCTTGTTGATGGACACCAGGTTCTGCAGCAGGATCGGCAGTGTCGGACGGAGCCGGTTGAACAGCTGGCCCATCTCGCCGAATGCCGGGCCGCCCTTGTCGAGGAGGGTGCCCACGGCCTTGTCCTGCGCCTGCAGTTCGCCGGTCACCGTGGCGAGGTTCGCCGCCCATGCCTGGATCGCGCCCGAGGTGTTGTTCTGTGAATCGAGCACGGGTTTGACCTGATCGATCAGGCTCAGCATCGGGTCGAGGTTCGCGCGCGCATCGATGGCGAGCTGGCTGCCGCCCTTGACGATGTGCGACAGCTCCGGCCCCAAACCGCCGACAGCCGTGGCGGATTCGTCGATGACTGTCTTGAGGTTGTCCTTGGGCACTGCCTTGAGGCCCTTGGTCAGTGAGTCGATGACGGTGTTGATGTCCGGCGGCACCGAGGTGTGCGCCAGCGGGATGACGTCGCCGTCCTTGAGTGGCCGGGAATTCGCGCTGCGCGGCGTCAGGGAAACGAACTGCTCGCCGATCGCCATCTGGCTGTGGACGTCGGCCTGTACGTCGGACGGGATGTCGGTGCCCGAGTTGAGCGACAGCTCCGCTTGCACGCCGGTCGGTGTCAGCCCGACGGACTGCACTCGGCCCACCACGGTGCCGCGGTAGGTGACGTTGCCGGTGGCGTAGAGGCCGCCGGTCTCGGGCAGCTCCATCTTGACCACGTAGCGCCCGATGCCGAAAAGCTTGGCGGGCAACTGCATATAGATCAGGCTCATCATCGTCACCGCGACGAGGGCGACGAGGGCGAAGATCGCGAGCTGAATTCTCACGCGTTTGTCGAGATGCATTTACGGCCCCTGATCCCAGCGGTACGGAATGGTCAGCGGATTACCCGGGTTGTTCGGCCCGCCGGCGGTGCACGGACTCGGGAACTGGCCGATGGTGCGGCCCCACTGCAGTTCCAGCTCGGTCAGGTCGCACTCCCAGCGGGTACCGGTGAAGAACGCCTGATCGATGCGGCTGAGGGTGAGGTCGACGATCGCGGTGAGGTTCGCGTAGTCGCCGCGCTGCCACTTCTCGATGGTGTCGCTCGGGAACGGCACCGTGGGAATGAAGCTCAACGCCCGCGTCATGGCCGGCCCGGCGTTGGCGAGCTGTTCGAGCGTCGGCCCCAGATCACGTAATTC